>NZ_JAIGNI010000056.1 GCF_026130175.1 Lyngbya sp. CCAP 1446/10
CTGCCCATTTTTGTGACTTATTTATGCCTTCTTTAATTCCCCAATCTTAGACCTGAATCCTTACGATAAATCAAATGCGAGGAGCTATTTCATGCACCTCGCATTCCCCGGATTGCTTATTATACCTCTTACAAAAATAGCTGGACAGGCAAGAGGCTTGTCCCGAAAAAATATTTATTTTTTCTTGTGGGATGGGCATCTTGCCCGTCCCAAAATTAGAGCAACGCACTAGCAATTAAAGTCAAAAATTCAAGCAAAAACAACAGTCCGATTACCATAAATTAAAACACGATTTTGTAAATGATATCGCACCGCCCTTGCCAAAACAACCCTTTCTAAATCTTTACCTTTACGAACTAAATCAGACACTTCATCGCGGTGACTCACACGCACAACATCTTGCTCAATAATCGGCCCTGCATCTAAATCAGGTGTCACATAATGGGCAGTTGCACCAATAATTTTCACTCCTCTTTCATAAGCCCTTTCGTAGGGATTTGCCCCGACAAAAGCTGGCAAAAATGAATGGTGAATATTAATCACAGTGGGAAACTTCACCATAAAGTCTTGACTCAAAATTTGCATATATTTCGCCAAAACCACCAAGTCAATATTATAATCTTTAAGAATTTCTAACTGTTGTGCTTCTTGAATAGCTTTATTATCTTTAGTAATGGGAATATACTCAAAGTCGATACCATATTGTGCAGCAATCGGCTTTAAATTTTCATGATTACTGATAATCAGCGGAATTTCACCCCAGATTTCTTGAGAACGTTGTCGCCAAATCAAGTCTAATAAACAATGATCTTGACGACTTACCCAGAGCGCAATCCGTCGCACTTTATGGGAAAAATGTAATTGCCAATCTGCTTGTAAATCCTTGGCAAGTTCACTAAAAGCAGGTGTGATTTCTTCGATATTTAAGTCAAAACCGTCTAATTGCCATTCCAGACGACTTAAAAATAATCCGGCGGTAAAATCTGTATGGTGATCGGCGTGGATAATATTGCCATTATGGGAGGCGATAAAATTAGCCAGTAAGGCGACAAGTCCTTTGCGATCGGGACAGGAAATTAAAAGAGTTGCAGTAGGGCTAGTCATGGTATAATAAAAAAAATTTTGAGTTTTGAATTTTCACTTAATTATATCATTATCATCGTGATATGGCGATCGCAAATCATTAGTGAAAACAGATCAACCCAGTTTTCCACGTGCAGAACTAAATCAAGTCAAAATCCTGCACATCTTCGCTAAAAGTCCTGACTGTTAACTCCTTCCCTAAATCCTGAGCTAGTAAATCGATACCGTCAATAACTTGATTTGGCTCTGCAATACTCAAAACCTCATAACACTTTTCCCGATATTCAGGACGTTCTTGGAAATACTGAATCGATCGCCCTAGCGGCTGCATAACTTGATAAGCAGCTTCAGCTTTGTCGATCGCCTCTTGGGGAAGAGCACTCGCCAACCTCAGCATTGCCAAATCGATTAAATCTCTCGAATTTACCCGATCGCTCGGCCATCGATCGGCATTGGCTAACAACTTTTCCGCAAAAATATCGACTAAATTCAAACAAGGAACAGGCGACCAATTGGGATAACTCGGTTCACCGAACTCAATTCGTCCTTCACAAACCATCTCAAACTTAATCGTTGTCCCGTCCACAATCACCGGAAATCTGATCCCGTACTGGTTCGTTTGAATGTCCTGCGGCAAAAAAATGCCGCTGCGCCCAGAAAAAATCGCATCATAGCCGCCTTCAGCAACTTGGCGGCGCAGGAGACGGTAGCCGCCATCCATCGGACACATAAAGTCAATATCCTTGCTCAACCGATATTCCCCTTGCTGCATACTTACCAGCGTTCCGCCGCCAAAGTAAGCCCGACATTCTTGTAGAAATTCGACGTTTAAATGGCTGAGTACAGTTAAGATTTTTTGATGAAATTCGTGTTTAAAGGTCGATCGATCAATCACGTTATTTTCTGAAGTTTCTGGCGAGGGACAAATCCTATCAAGTTCCGCCACCAACCAAGACTGATAATATTGGCTGATTTGTTGAATAAAAAACAATTCCTCCGAACTCGGTTTTCCCAAAACTCCCCAATAATCCCAGCCCGATTCGTAGCGGCAAAGCATTTCTGGGAGAGTCAAAAGTTTGACATCAGCAATTTGCCAGCAGATAGCCTGAAGAAATGGAAGTTGTGCGGGAATTTTTAAAGTTGCTGTTACTTCTTTTTTGTTCATATTTTTTTATGAACCACAGAGGGCGCAGAGAGCGCAGAGCCAGAAAAGGATAGATTTTCCCCGTGTCCGCCCCGATCGATCGTAGGGGCGGTGCCCCCGTGCCCGCCCCCTCAAAACCCAGGATTTAATGACCAGCCAAAATCTCTTCAAGTGCTAATTTCAGCGTCGGATACTGATATTTAAAACCACTAGCCAAAGTTTGTTGAGGCAAAACTTTCTGCCCTTCCAAAACAACTTTAGCACCATCTCCCAGCAGCAATTCTAAAGCAAAACTTGGCACCGGCAACCAAGAAGGCCGACTTAAAACTGCCCCTAAAGTTTCGCACAATTCATTCATCCGCACTGGATTCGGTGCTGTCGCATTCAAAACGCCTTCAACTTGCGGATTTTGCAAGGTGTACAAAATTAAATCGACCACATCCTCGCGATGAACCCAAGAAAACCACTGTTTTCCTGTCCCAATTGGGCCGCCTGCAAATAGTTTAAAAGCCGGCAGCATTTTAGCCAACGCGCCTCCCATTCCCAAAACTATCCCCAGCCGCAAAATTGCTAGCCTTGTGCCCGCATTTTTTGCAGGTTGCGCCGCTGCTTCCCACTCTTTGCAAACTGTTGCTAAAAAATCGTTTCCCGCAGGGCTGTTTTCATCAAACTCGGCCGTTTCGCTGGTGCCGTAATAGCCGATCGCCGATGCGCTCACAAATACCGATGGTTTAGGATTAGCATTGACGATCGCCTCTACCAATTTTTCCGTCGTCAGTTTGCGACTGTCCAAAATCGCTTGCTGGCGCGCCTCCGTCCACCTTTCCTCCGCAATCGGCACCCCAGCTAAATTGACAACAGCGTCGCAGCCCGCGATCGAGTTTTGCCAATCACCAGACTCCGCCGGAGTGTAGGCGACAACTTCCAAATTCGGATAAGCTGAAGCCGGAAAAACTCGCCCAGCCTTCGCCGCATCCCTGCTCAAAACCACCACTTGATGTCCCGCAGCTTGCAGTTTCTCCACCAGCCGGCTACCTACAAATCCCGTTGCTCCCGCGATCGCTACTTTCATCTTCCTTCCCGCACTTCATATCAACAGCAGTTTACACGATCGCCCAAACCCGTTTTAAATTCTACAAAAATAAACAGCAAGCTCGATCGGCTCACCACAAGCCAAGTCTATCTAGTTAAACTGATATGGGACGCGAGGAACACAAACCATGCCTGCAAAAAAATCAAAGCTTCTAATTGCTGCCTCCATCGTCGCAGCAGGTAGCGCTGCGGTCTACTTTTACTTCCAGGGTTTGAGCCAACAAGTCTCCAACCCCCAAGAAAGCGCCAAAGTTATACCAGACGAAGCAACGATGGCCGCCTTCATCTCCCCCAATCCCCAAGCGCTGTCCCAGTTGCAGCAATTTGGCACCCAGGGCGCTCAAAAGTTGGTCGGTCAGGGTTTGAAGACCTTTCAAGAACAAAGCTTGGCAGGCACTCAAATCGACTTTGAGAGGGACTTAAAGCCTTGGCTGGGGGGGGTGATGGTCGCTTTGTTGCCGCCGGATGCTGGGGCAACAACCGAGGCTCCTAAGCTGCTGGTTGTAGTCAGCGTCAAAAATAAAATTAGCGCTTGGAATTTTGCGAATAAATTAAAATCTCAGCAAGGTGCAACAATTCAAGAAACTGAGTATAAAGGAGTGAAAATTTCGGAAATTGCAGAGCCAACCGGCAAGCGCTACAGTGTGGCTTTGCTAAATGACCAATTAGTCATGGCTCCTTTGAGAAAACCTGTGGAATTGGCGATCGACACTTTTAAAGGAGCACCCTCCCTCGCCACGCAGCAGAGTACAACTAAGTTTTTTTCCGAGAGTGCTGGGGTCAAGAATCCGATCGCAACTATTTACATTGCTAACTATCCTGCCGCCATGCAGCAATTGAAAGCTAATTTACCAGATGATTTTCAGTTGCCTTCGACAGTGCTTTCCCAGTTCAAACAAGTTAAGTCTTTGGTAGCGGGAATTGGGGCGGACAGTTCGGGATTGAGAATCAAAACTATCGCTCAGTTAGACCCTAAATTCGTGCAGCAAAAGCCGCAAGTCGCATCGAAATTGTTACCCAGATTTCCCGGTGAAACCATTGCTGTAATAGGTGGCAATGGCATTAATCAATTTTGGTCGCAGGCGACGGCAGAGGCAAAAGATAGCCCCGAAGTAGACAGGGGAATTCAGCAGGTGAGGAGTAGTTTTAAACGGTTGGATTTGGATGCGGATCGCGATGTTTTTGGGTGGATGAATGGGGAATTTGCGATCGGGGCGATCGGTTCGGATCAAGGTATTTTGTCTCAGTTGGGGATGGGGGCGGCGATGATTTTTGAAACGAGCGATCGCCCCGCAGCGGAAGCCACCCTGAAAAAACTCGATGCGATCGCCAAAAGCAATCCCACAGTCAGCGTCGCCCCCAGACAAGTCCAAGGAAAAGAAGTTACAGAGTGGACAATACCGCAGCAAGGCACTTTATTCGGGCACGGTTGGCTGAATGAAAATTCTGTGTTTGTCGCTTTCGGCGGCCCTTTAGTCGATGTCATCACGACAACGCCACCGCAACCGCTAAGCAGCAGTGCGAGTTTTCAGGCGATCGCCACTTCTTTACCGCAAGCCAACCAAGGTTACTTTTACATAGATATGGAAAAAGCCATGTCTTGGGCTAACCGTTATTTACTCGCAGTACAGCCCAATTTAGTTTCGCCACCAGTCGCTGATTTGCTCAATTCTCTCCGAGGAGTCAGCGTAGCCACAACTTCGACAGAACCGACAACTGCTCAGCTTGAAATGCTGTTTGCCTTAAAATCTCACAATTAGGCGATCGGGAATTGGTAATTGGCGATCGGTAATTGGTAATTGATAATTAATAATTGGTAATTGGGAATCGGTAATCGGGAATCGGTAATTGGTAATTTTTCTATCCGTTAAATCCGTTACAAAATCCGTTGCCGAACTTCTATCCATTACATCCGTTAAATCCGTTACAAAATTCGTTGCCGAACTTCTTCCTTCTGACTACTGACTACTGACTACTGACTACTGACTACTGACTACTGACTACTGACTACTGACTACTGACTACTGACAAAAAAAAGATGCTGCCTCTCAATCGAGGGCAGCTACTTTAGTAAAGCATTTTAATGTCTCTCAAAACTTCAGGATTAACCTTCAGACATTCCCGATTTATTTGGCAATTGCAAATCATCAGGATCTACATAATGACAAACTGCTTTGTCCATGCAAATCAAGGCCCAGCCGGATTTATCTATGCTCATCAACTTGTAAGAAGCGGGCTGAATAAAGAAACCTTTGTGGTTGCGGGTTGCTGGTTTGATGTTAACGTGGCTGTCGTTGCTCATATCGTTACAACTCCTAGTATTTGTGGTAGTCAAGTCTGAAAACCGCTGTGCCGGTTTGTCGATCGTCTAAGTTTTCAAATACTAGCACTGCCTTTCTGAGTTTTACATAAAGTTATTTATTGATTTATTACGAAATTGTAATAAATTCCAAAGCCGATTTCGTTGATCCCCGACACAAAATCGACTTTTTTACGCGGTTACGGCTCCATAAGCCACTGTTTAACGCGGGCGAGGCTCTTCCAGTCCGGTTTTCGGCTTAGTCCTTCTTCAAAATTCTTTTTAACTTCGTCGAACAACTCATCGGAAGCCATCAGGAGTTGCTGAGCGACTTCTACGTGGGGGCGCACCCCTTTTTCTTTGAGATCGAGGATCGCGATTGCTAGGTTGATGCGAGCTTGGGGGTCGTGAGGGTTCAATTTAACGGCGGTTTTCGCTGCCTTTTGAGCCGATGTGGGTTTATTTTCCAGCAGGTAAAGCCAGGAGAGGCTAGCCCAGGCATTGCCATTTTTGGGGGATTTCTCGCACAATTCTTTGAACACGGGGATCAGATTAGCAGGGGCTTCGCCAGCTTGATAGCGATCGAAACCGTCTTTAAACATTTCTTCAGGGGTCATTCGATTTTGGATTTTGGATTTTGGATTTTAGATTGACTGAAAGCATCCGTGCGGGACACCAGAAGTCAATCTGATGTTCTGCAATTTTGGATTTTGGATTCAATAATTGCTCGAAAGCATTGGGTAGGGGACAAAGGAAGTCAATCCGAGGCTAATGATCGATCGCGCTATTGTCAGCGAATTCTCACCAACGCCGGTTGAGACCAATTACCAATGCCCCAGACCCATGTCCCAAGCAATTTTCCCATTTAAGCAGAAAAAGAACTGCCGCAGCCGCAAGTTTGAGTGGCGTTGGGGTTGGTGAACTTAAAGCCGCCGCCGATCATGGAATCGCTGAAGTCGAGCACCAAACCGTAGAGATAAAGAATGCTCTTGCGATCGCACACTACCTGAAAACCCTCGTAGTCAAACACTTCATCATCAGATTTCACAGTGCTGGGGTCTGCGAAATCCATCACGTAAGACATACCAGAACAGCCACCCTGGCGCACCCCTACCCGCAAGCAGAGGTCTTTACCTTGTTTTTCTCGAAGAGCTAAAACTTGACGAACAGCAGAGTCCGTCATTTGAATGCCCCGCTGTTGGGAAATTGCTTGAGTCATAATTTGTCGAACTCCTGAGACTGTCCAATGCTAAGAGTTTAATCTTATTCATCCATTGTACAGGGCAGAAGGAAGTCATTAGTCATTAGTCATCAGTCATCAGCCAGTAAATAGTCAACTGCCAACTCTCAACTGCCAACTCTCAACTGCCAACTGCCAACTCTCAACTCTCAACTGCCCACTGAAGGCAGAATTTTGAGTTTTAAATTTTTAATTCCCGCAGCGCCTTCCCAGCTCGATGTCCTCTCCCCCCATAGGGTTTATGATTGAGAAGCAGCGGTTGACCCTTTGTGGCACCGCAACAATGCTTCACCCAACGGGCTTACTCTATGGCAGCGCTGAATCGCTCTACTTTTCGTCGGCTACAAAACTTACCTCAAATTCCCAGCGTGTGGGAGGGCGATCGCCGACCGTTATCTAATGCTGACTCCCACATGATGCTAGAGGACGACGACGATCCAGAAGCCGGTGGCGAGTGCATTCTCTGGGTGGATGGCTCTGAAGGCATCGTCAGGGCTATGGACATGGTTGGCCCAGATGCCGGCCCAGAGGCGATCGTCCGGGCTCTGCTGCGGGCAATGGAACATCCCCAAAGTCCGGCTCCCGCAGTCCGCCCCCAAAAAATCGTAGTTAAAAACCGAGAAATTCAATTTTATCTGCGGGGCGTACTTCAAGATTTAGGGATTTCCATTGACTACGTACCGGAATTGCCCCTAATTGA
Organism: Lyngbya sp. CCAP 1446/10; assembly: GCF_026130175.1. Classification (GTDB taxonomy): domain Bacteria; phylum Cyanobacteriota; class Cyanobacteriia; order Cyanobacteriales; family Microcoleaceae; genus Microcoleus. Next base: position 7,559 of record NZ_JAIGNI010000056.1, read on the forward strand.
TGAAATATTTCGGGGCATGGAAGAAGTCGCTGTCAATCGGCCTCCCGAATTACCGCCTGAGTACGCCGAAGTTCTAATGGAAAAAGCTGCTCAAATTTGGCACGATGCTCCGTGGCGGACTTTGAGCGAACACCAAATTATATCGATTGAAATCAATCAATGGGATGTCGCCAGCCTCTACGTGTCCGTATTGGGCCAAGGCAGAATGGATTACGGAGTTTTGCTGTACCGCTCTCTAGAATCCTTGAAGCGGTTTCGAGAGCGAGTCGTCAATGATGACTCTTTTGAAGATTTAGAACAGGCTTTCTTAGGACAGGACTGTTTGTTTCTCACCTTTGAAAGTGCCGGCGATTTTGATGAAGATGACGAAGAAGACGAAATTGATTTAGCCGATTTGCCTCCATCGGAAATTGAACCGAATTTTGGCAACCTCCATCCTTTAGAAGGATTGCGATCGATTCTTTACGAAGAAGAAGCCCTGACGATGTTAGTTGCTCTCGAAGCATTTCACCGCTTTTTCCGCAACGGCCGCCGGAAATTGGGAGCAGATACATTTCCCACTCTCAGCAGTCGCTACCGCATCCCAATTCCACAGTCAGACGGAGAAATTCAACAAATCTCCGTTAAAGTTTCGACTATGCCCGAAGTATCTGACGAATTATTACAGATGCTTGGTGACGATGATGAGGACGATGATGATGATGATGATGATGATGACTTTGAAACGCCGTTGCTGCGGGACGATTTGGTACCGCCGAATTCATTTTTGAGTCTGGGCGCAGTACCTTGGGATACGATAGACTTTCTGCGCGAAAATGTCCAATTTCACCAAGGTGCAGAAGGTGATATTAATGCCGCCGGAGATGGTTTGCCAATAATCATGATTCAAACTTCTCATCCGAAAGCGAAAACTATGATTCAGGATTTGAAAGAAGCTGGAGGGGTGAAGGCAATTGGTTTTAATCCGGGCGAAAATCCTTTTCAGGAGGAGGAATACGACTTGGGTATTTTGCAAACTAAAAATGGGGATTTGTATCTGTTTGGGGAGTTTAATGAAAATGATCCCGTCCATAAGGAAGCTCGCAAGAAGTGGGATCGACGTTGCAAATCAACTAATGGTTGGTGCGGTTTGATTATTGCTAAAGGGTTGATGGGTGCTTCTCGTGGTCAGCCTCAGCTTAAGGATATGATCGCTTTGCTGGAGGTGCGCTGGGTGTCGGCTAAAGATTTGGGAATTGGGCCGCTTCAGTTGATGCCGATGTTTTGAAGGAAGAGTTGACAGTTGTCAGTTGTCAGTTGTCAGTTGACAGTTGATAGTTGACAGTTGTTAGTTGACAGTTGTCAGACGGAAGACGGAAGACGGAAGATGTAAAAGTAATATGTAAGGTTCTCTTCAGCGCACCCTATTTGTTGAATTATTCAGGAGAATGATTATGTCAAATTCTACTCAAAAGCGAGAAGTGTTGGTCGCCATTGACGCCGAATTCGCTGATAAAATAGACCAGCTTACTGATAATTGGACGGAGGCGATCGAACAAGCTCTCCGTCTCTGGTACGCTAAGCAAATAGAAGATAAGTTACGGAAATTTTATCAAAACCGCAGCCAAGAAGATATTCAGGATGAACAAGAGTGGTTTGATTTTGTAGAAGAACAGATAGAGGAAGCATGGAACGCCGATGGACTCTAATTCAATAATTACAACTTATCCCAGACAAGGGGAGATTTATCTTTCAAGGGCTTTGCGTCAGTTGGGAGATACAAAAAAAAGACCTGTAGTTGTGGTTTCTCCTGACATCCGCAACGAGTTTAGCGATTCTGTGATTGTTGTTCCTTTTACAAGTAACCTTGCGGGCGTAGAGAATCCTACTCGCATCTTAATTCCGGCGGGTGAGGGAGGATTACAAGCTGATTCTTTAGCTGTTTGCGAAAATGTCTCTGCTTTGCGCCAAACTTATCTGGAACAAGGCCCTTACGGTGAAATTAGTGCGGATTTTTTAGGGAGAATTCAGAGAGGGGTGCAAGTGGCGATCGGCATTTACGCACTTTGAATGTTTCGGAAATTCTAAAATTTGTTACAATCTGTAAAAATACTGGAAAGGATAGGTAAAATGCGGGTTGCGATCGCAGGTGCGGGACTGGCTGGAATGACCACAGCAGTCGATTTAGTGGATGCTGGCCACGAAGTAGAAATTTTTGAATCCCGCCCCTTTGTCGGCGGCAAAGTCGGCAGTTGGGTAGATCCAGACGGCAATCACGTTGAAATGGGTTTGCACGTCTTCTTCGGCTGCTATTATAACTTATTTGCTCTGATGAAAAAAGTGGGAGCTTTTGACGATTTGCTCCTCAAAGATCACGTCCACACTTTTATCAATCGAGGCGGCGAAATCGGTTCTTTAGATTTTCGCTTTCCCGTGGGTGCTCCTTTGCACGGTTTGAAGGCATTTTTTACTACATCCCAGCTAACCGTACAAGACAAAATCCAAAATTCGATCGCCCTGGGAACTAGCCCGATCGTCCGTGGTTTGATAGACTTTGACGGGGCTATGAAAACGATCCGCAATTTAGATAAAGTTAGCTTTGCTGACTGGTTCCGGGGTCAAGGCGGCAACCAAAACTCGCTCAAAAGACTCTGGAACCCGATCGCCTACGCACTAGGTTTCATCGACACCGAAAATATTTCTGCCCGGTGTATGTTGACAATCTTCCAATTCTTTGCTACAAAAACCGAAGCCTCTGTCATGCGGATGCTAGCCGGTTCTCCCAACGAATATTTGCACAAACCAATTGTGGCATATTTGGAAAGCAAAGGAACCAAAATTTACACGCGACGCAGAGTTCGAGAAATTCAGTTTCAAGAAGCCGAAGAAACGCGCGTGACAGGTCTGGTAGTAGCTAACGGCGAAACAGAAGAAAATATCACCGCAGACGCTTACGTTTTCGCCTGCGACGTTCCTGGAATTCAGAAAATATTGCCCCCAGCTTGGCGAAAGTGGTCGGAATTTGACAACATTTATAAGTTAGATACGGTGCCGGTTGCTACTGTACAATTACGGTTCGACGGTTGGGTAACGGAACTGGAAGATGAAGCCAAGCGCAAACAGTTGAGCCACGCTGTAGGCATCGATAATTTGCTATATTCAGCAGATGCAGATTTTTCTTGTTTTGCCGATTTGGCACTAACAAGTCCCAAGGATTATTATAAAGAAGGACAAGGTTCTCTGTTGCAATTGGTTCTGACACCGGGCGATCCGTTTATCAAACAAAGCAATGAGGCGATCGCCCAACACGTACTCAAGCAAGTTCAGGATTTATTTCCCTCAGCACGGGAATTAAACATGACTTGGTACAGTGTAGTTAAGTTGGCTCAATCTTTGTATCGCGAAGCACCGGGAATGGATGTTTTCCGCCCTGCTCAAAAAACTCCTGTTTCTAACTTCTTTCTAGCAGGAAGTTACACTCAGCAAGATTACATTGACAGTATGGAAGGAGCGACACTTTCCGGGCATCAAGCGGCCAAGGTAATTCTCGAAGCTTACGGTCATTAGTCATTGGTCATTAGTCATTGGTCATTAGTCGATAGACTGAAAAATGTAAAATGCTAAAAGCTAATGATTTTCTCTCGTTCCCAGCCAGAGACTGGGAACGAAAAAAAAATTAGAAAAAAAACAATCTAAAATCTAAAATCTAAAATAGAATGACTGATTGGTTAGAACATAGTGTACAAGTAGAAGTGGCAATTCCCATCGAATTAGCGTGGGAACTCTGGTCTGATTTAGAGCAATTGCCGCGCTGGATGAAGTGGATAGAATCTGTTCATATTCTCGAAGAAAATCCAGAATTATCGCGCTGGAAACTCGCAACGGGCGGGTTAGAATTTAGCTGGCTTTCTCGGATTGTCAAATTAGTCCCGAATCAGATCATGCAGTGGGAATCGGTGGACGGTTTGCCAAATCGTGGTGCGGTGCGATTTTACGATCGCAAAAACACCAGTATTGTCAAACTAACGGTAGCTTACGGAATTCCCGGCTGGCTGGCCAAATTGATGGACAATTCATTTCTAGCGGGAGTAGTTGAATCGACTCTTCAGGCTGACTTGGAAAGGTTTAAAGAGTATGCTTTGAAAGTTAAGGCGACATCTTGAATTTTGAGGACTAAAGTCCTGACTACAAACCGCATCTTCGTTTGTAGTCAGGACTTCAGATAAGACTCGGCGGTTGAAACCGCGACTACACAAACGATGTCCGCCTCCGCGGACTAAGAAATCAAGGGGATATTTAAGTCGGATTTGGTATTGCCTCAGTATCATAGAGATATGCTGCTGATTGCTTCCCGGTTCAGTTATGAGTTATTGCCTCAACCCCGCCTGTCAAAACCCGCAAAATGCCGATCGAACTCAATTCTGCCTGAGTTGCGGCTCCAAACTGTTGCTGAGAGAGCGTTACCGCGCCATCAAACCCCTGGGGCGCGGCGGTTTCGGTCGCACTTTTTTAGCAATAGACCAAGACAAACCCTCAAAACCGCGCTGTGCAATCAAACAGTTTTTCCCCCTATCCCAAGGAACCAGCAGCAGCGAAAAAGCAGCAGAATTATTCAACCGAGAAGCCGTGCGGCTGGACGAATTGGGGAAACACCCGCAAATTCCCGAATTGCTAGCGCACTTTCAACAGGAACGCTATCAGTATTTAGTGCAAGAATTTATAGAAGGTGAGAATTTACAGCAAGAATTAGTGCGGAATGGGCCTTTCAGCGCCAATCAAATTTTGAGTTTGCTGAATGATTTATTACCAGTATTAGAATTTGTACACTCGCGCAGTGTAATTCACCGAGACATTAAACCGCCCAATATTATCCGCCGCCGCATTTCTCAAACTCCAATTATTTATACTTACCCAACATTAACCGGAGAATTAGTTTTAGTTGATTTTGGCGCGGCCAAACTTGTGGAAGGTTTGAAAGAAACCGGTACAGTAATCGGTTCGCCGGAATTCGTCGCGCCGGAACAAATTAGAGGTCAAGCGGTTTATGCTAGCGATTTGTACAGTTTGGGTGTTACTTGCATTTATTTACTGACTCAAATATCTCCGTTTGATTTGTTCGATATCAATCAAGATGTTTGGGTTTGGCGAGATTTTTTGAAGGTTCAAATCGATCCGAAATTAAGCCGCATTCTGGACAAAATGATCGAGTCTAGTCTCAGTCGCCGCTACAAATCTGTAGCTGAGATTCTCCAAGATTTGCAGCCGCAGCAGTCGCCTCCACGGATTCCCCCGACTCCCGCGCCAAGAGCAATTCCAGTCCCACAGACTGCGCCTGCGGTGCAGAATACGGTGCCGCCAACGGTTGCAGGCACGATTATACCTGTGCCCCGGAACCAGCGGGTTTTGCCGGCCCGCGCGCCCACTTGGAGGTGCGTTCATACTCTGGTAGGGCATTCTAATGCTGTCACGTCGGTAGCTTTCAGTCCTGATGGGGCGACTTTGGCTAGCGGGAGTGAGGATAAGACGATTGAGATTTGGAAGTTGGAGGCGGGTAAGCGCTGGTACACTCTGACGGGTCATTCTGACTGGGTGACTTGTGTGGCGTTTAGTCCTGATGGTGCGACTTTGGCTACCGGTGGCCGGGATAAGACGATTCAAATTTGGGATTTGAATAAGGGTAAGTGGTGGTACGCTTTGCGCGGTCATGAGGATCGGGTTTATGCTGTGGCGTTCAGTCGCGACGGTCAGGTTTTGGCTAGCGGTAGTCGGGACAAGACTGTGCAGTTGTGGAATTTGAATAAGGGTAGGCCGATGTCGGTTTTGACTGGTCACGCTGGCGGGGTGGAGGCGGTGGCTTTTAGTCCGGGTGGGGAGTTTTTGGCGACGGGGAGTCGGGATAAGACTTTGCAGTTGTGGGATTGGCGCAATGGTCGATCGATTTGTACTTTAGCAGAGTACGGGGATTGGGTGCGGGCGATCGCCTTTGTTGGAACCCCCCCCAGCCCCCCCTTGGTAAGGGGGGGAGTTGGAGAAGGATCTACTCCTCCCTTGGTAAGGGGGGGAGTTGGAGAAGGATCGATTTTGGTTAGTGGGAGTCGGGATGGTACGGCGAAGCTGTGGCGGGTGGATGTTGACGGGCGAGGGACGCTGCTGCGGAGTATGAGGGACAATTCTGGGGATGTTTTGTGTGTGGCATTTAGCCCGGATGGTGGGGTTTTGGCGACGGGGAGTCGGGATGGTTCGATTTATTTGTGGGATGCGGCGACGGGGGGTTTGCTGGAACTTCTGACGGGGCACGGGGGGGAGGTTTTGTCGGTGGCGTTTGGTGCTGATGGGTGTTTGGCTAGCGGTTCGGGCGATCGAACTGTGAAGATTTGGCGGGTTGGGAATTAGGGCGGTGGATGTGGGTGTCTGCTTTAAAAATTTTATTTTTGTGCTTGACAGGCGATCGAATGTTGTGCTAAGTTATTAATTCGTGAGGACACATAGCTCAGTTGGTTAGAGCACTACGTTGACATCGTAGGGGTCACTGGTTCGAGTCCAGTTGCGTCCATCTTATAAAGCCCGCTCTGGTAGCGGGTTTTGTTGTTTTTACAGCTATTGTTATGAATTCCACGACATTAGACATTCTCAATTAGGAGTGACAAAATGTGACAAGCTCTGACAAGATTAGCGATGAAACAGCGATGATAGTCAGCGAAGCGGGTTACAGCTTTTTAACCTCTGAAAATGAGGTTTGCTTTAAAGGAGAAACCAGTGGCAGGAACTGTCAGAATTGAAAATTTTCAGGAACGGTTGAGACTGGCTTGGCGTTGGCAAGGTAAGCGTTATTGGCTCTCCATGAACTTGCCCTACACCCAAATCAACTGCAAAGCCGCCGAAATCAAGGCTCGGCAGATTGAGCTTGACATTGCCAGCAACAATTTTGGGTAGTCCTGCATAGCAAGGAAAATTAAGGATTTTAATTTATAAGTAAACTCGCGTTATACTCATGAATAAAATACCAAATTCCTCCTATATGATTGGAGAGTTTTTTAGAGAAGGAAAGAGTTTTTCTGACCAATCGAGATATTCTTTGTCTCATAGTATTATTAAATCTTTCTATATAGTTTGTCAGACCAGTTTCTTTTCCTACTGCCTTGTCTCTATTTTTAGGAAAAACTGTGACCTAGGCATTCCAAAAGTCTGTATAAGTCACGGCACATTGACCATAAACTTGTGGTAAAGAATCCCATAATCCCTGTGTACCACCTTGATCTCTTTTGCCAATATATACTTCAACAATTTATGAAGGTTGATACATCAATTGCCAACCAGATCCACTGCTTGTTATCCTTAGAGCCTACAAATCACCACATTTCATCGCATTGAATTGTTAGTTTCTCTTTCTTTTTTGACTTCACTTCTACTTCTCTTTTTACAGCTCCTAACTTTTGGTTCACATAGTATTGTAACCACCGTTCCGAAACTCCAGTCGCTCTCACAATCCCAGCCAGAGATATCTTTTCTAATAAAAGTCGATCTATCAACCATGATTGTTGGTGCTGAACTCGGTTGATGTCTGGGAGATATGACAAATTGTCTGCTACAATCTCGACATTTAAAATTTTGTTTGCCGGAGCGAGTGCGACCATTTTTCAAGATGTATTCAAAGTTGCACTTGGGACAGTTCATAAGCTAAAATTTAATGTAGGTTGAAAGAGTAAAATTATACACATTTTCCTTGTTATGCAGGACTACCGCTCTGGTATATTCTTGCAGCTTTCTTTGTTTCTCTGGATTCATGATTGTTCGAGAGTGGTAAATATATTTAATTATGGACTAATGATTGACCTGATATTTATGAGTATAAATATTAATTTTATAAGTGTTATGCTCCTTTTTCCGGTGGATAGTTGTGAATTTCCCTGGAGATGCGAAACATCAATTCCTGTTTTGCTTCCGCACAAATTTCCCGATAGATTGCATAGGAAAAATTTGGATTTTGAGGACATTTAATAATTTGATGTTTTTCAATCTCCATGATTAATCTGGTCACAGCTTTCTGTCGCCCTAAAGTTTTAGGCTGGTGATTTTTGGCAGCTATGGCTAGCTGTTTGAGCCGATCGTCAATTTCGTCCTTAGTAGGCATCTCTTGTTCCAAGGTTACTCAGAAAAATTGTCTCCAACCAGTTAATGCAGGCCGCCGGAGTTCAGCCAACGCTCTGATCAATGGTGCTTGATGGCCCCATTCGAGCGATCGCATCCTCCTGCATAACCTTCTATTTGTCTATCTGTCAGGATCTACGATTTTTACGCAAAATTTTTACATAATTTACCAAAGTTCATATAAACCCCTAATTTATGGGCCCAGGGGGTTGGGGGTGTGTGGGGGCTCGGCGGGAGATGCTTGGGGTTGGTGTTGAATGCTATAATCGTGCTCGCCAGCATCAAATATCCGCCCCAAGCGAACACGGCAAGAGAGCAGGACGATCGCACTCTCAAACAACGTTTTTACACTCCAGAGGGATGCAGCAGCGAAATACGCCATTAATAGTTCAAAAAAAATCCAACTTTAGGAGATATCCAAACCTTTATTTGATCATTCATTGCCAATTCTTTAATCTTCAATGCTCGAATGCGAAAATGGTATAACCGCCCCAAAACCATGCACTACCAGTCCCAGCAGCACCGCCAAAAACACGCGACTCATAAAAAAATCAAAAGAGCTATTTTTTACTGTTTGACAACCATATTTTTCTGCTGGAGCACCGCGAACCTCCCTACAATCGCCCAAAACACAGCCCCAGGCGGGCTTAACGGGCAAGAAATGAGAAATTTGCTCGATCGCGGAAACCTCACCGAAGCCGTCACCAGAATCGAAAAAGACTGGGAAGAAGACTATCAAAAATACTTTGAACAAGACTTTACAGCCCGTGAAAAAACCGCCCAATCAATATCAAAAACTCTCTCCCGCCTAGCAGTTAAAACCAAGAAAAAACCAGCTTTAATTTACGCTATCCCGCGTACAGACCAACTAGAACTAATCTTAATATTGCCCGATCGCCCGCCAGTTCACCGCAGCATCCCCTCAGCAAAACAAGAGAAACTGCTGCAAGTCGTCCAAGAATTCACCAGCGAAATTACCAACCCAGTCAAAATTAATACCACCAGCTATCTAGAATCAGCTCAACAACTTTATCAATGGATAATTGCACCGCTAGAAGCCGACTTGAAAATAGCAAAAATTGACACATTGCTGTTCTGCGTCGGCGAAGGTTTGCGAACCATACCCATAGCAGCAATGCACGATGGCAAGCAATTTCTGATCGAAAAATACAGCATGGCGCGCATTCCGGCATTCAAGCTTACAGACATCAATTACGCCGATCTCAGAAACTCCCACGTCTTAGCAATGGGAGCAGCAATTTTCTCGGAAACCGTGAATAAAGAACCGCTACCAGCAGTGCCGTTAGAATTAAGTGCGATCGCCCGACAGTGGGCAGGTCAATCCTTTATCAACGAAGATTTTACCATCGTCAACTTGCAATCACAGCGACTGCAACAAAGATACGGCATCATCCACCTCGCGACTCACGCCGAATTCCGCCCTGGAACCCCAGATAACTCCTACATTCAATTTTGGGACACCCAACTCAGATTATCTCAAATGAGAGATTTGAAATGGAACAATCCCCCACTGGAACTGTTAGTATTGAGCGCCTGTAGAACTGCCTTGGGAGACAAAGAAGCAGAACTCGGATTTGCCGGTTTAGCGCTGCAATCGGGAGCAAAATCTGCCCTCGCCAGCTTGTGGTATGTCAGCGATGCGGGGACTCTGGCGCTGATGACAGAGTTTTACCAGCAATTAAAAGTCAGCAAACCTCAAGATCCTCCAATCATTAAAGCTGAAGCTCTCAGGCAAGCACAAATTGCTGCGATCAAAGGTAAAGTCACCATAGAAAACGGTCAACTGCGAAGTTCTAGGGGAGAAACTCCGTTGCCGCCGTCTATCCCCAAACTCGATAGCAAAGATTTATCGCATCCTTATTATTGGGCAGCTTTTAGTATGATCGGCAGTCCGTGGTAATTGCGGGGAAGAAACAGGCTTTTCGGCCTGTTCTATCATGCAAGCATCTCTAGGGAAACGGCAATGCCGTTTCCGGCGCCAGACTCTGCCGAATTGCTGTAGGGAAACGGCAATGCCGTATCCGGTGCAGGACTGCTTGGTGAATACGGGCTCTACCGATCGCGCTTTTGGGGCCTCTTGACCGACACAGATGATAGGCTATACAACATAAAGTAATTCAATATCTGTAGCTGTCGCTCAACCAACCACAACCTGTGACCAATCAAGCGGGAGCCTTCAAGGGGAAACAAACATGAAAAAATTAGAATTTTTACTACAGAAAGAAGGCGATCGCGCCTGGTTGCCCCTAGAAACCCCCGACGTGGAAATTCTAGAAGGCAAATATCGCGTCGTTGCGCGCATTCAGCACCCCAACACCGACATCGAAATTCGCATCACCCATACATCCTTCGACGAAGTAGCCCCCCAGCGGAAAGTCCAAAGCCGATCGGCCCGCACCAACCCCGAAGGATTAGTCGTGATCATTCCCTACACCAGGCTCAAACCTGGAATGTGGGAACTCTCCTGCTTACCAGATCCCAAATTAGCACCAGCAAAACCTTGGCAGTACGGCGTGCAATTAGAAGTATTGCCCGCAGAATCGGACAGTTCCGAACCCCTACCCGCGATCGACTCCTCCGAACCCGCCACCACCTCCTCAGCCTCAGAAAACCCAGCAGCAGTCGTGAAGCCTAGCTATCCCGTAGGGGATCACGCGGCCCCAAAAATCGCAGCATCGGTCGATCGCGCACCAACCCAAATCCCACCAGCCCAACCAGCACCGCAGCCGACCAAAATCTACCAATTCCCCAATCCCCAAACCCCTGGGCCTCCGCCCAAAGCCCCAGTCAAACTCGAACTCGAACTTGTACTCGATCGAGAAACCTTCGTGACTCAACTCGGTCGCCCCTTAATCATTTCCGGCAAAATCGACATTCCCCAACCACCCCAAAAAACCAGAAAAACAGCAACTCTCATCCCCGAATCCCAAACCGAAGAACTCCAAAAACTCATCGGTTCAGCCCAACTGCAAATTTACCTGCGAGACCCCCAAACCTCACAAATACTCGCCCAAATCGAGCAGCCGATGCCAGAACAAGCTCCCCCCTGCATCTTCGCCTGCGTCACCTACATCCCAGCCGAGTGCAAAAGCCGCCTAATTTTAGGAGAAGCAATTCTCAGCAGCGGCGGCGTCACCCTAGCCACCAAACTATTCACAATTACAGCTCGTTTAGAGCATCTTCTAGAAGCAATTAAAGACAATTTCATCGAAGAAAAGCATCAAGCAGAGCCCTCTCCAACAGCAGCAAAACCGCCTCGGAGCGCCACAAATTTATCCTTTCTCAAGCTAGTAGAAAAATCCTTAGAGCCTCCATCCCCCGCCGAAGTCTCAACAAACGAGCCCTTACCCCCTCAACTGAATTCCCGCCAAACCGCAAGTGCAGGCGGTCTAGAATTGCCCGCATTCGGTAACAAACTGCCCGACAGCAGCCGATCGCAATTACTCTCTGAAATCTCCAATCCCCCTCGGACATCCGCAGGGGCGATCGACCCACAAACCAAACCCTCAGACATCCCAACAGCCCCAGAAACGGCTGAATTTCTGGCGATCGACCAAAAACCCCAAAACACCGCCGAACCAGAAAAAACAGCCCCAGAAACCCCACCAGCAGCCTCAAAACAGGCATTTCAAACGCTAAACGTCGAAAATAGATTTTGGTCGCGACTCAGCTCCCTAGCCAGCACCGGCGAATCCCCCGAATGGCTCAAAGCAACCACCCTGTCGCCAACTCCAAAACCGGAGGTAAATAGTAGCGAAGCAATTGCCGTCGTGGAAGAAATCAGCCCAACCCAGCAGCAACGGGCGATCGGGGCAACAATTTCCGAACCCAAATATATTGGCCCGGAATCCAGAGAATTTGTAGTTTTTGACGAGCCCCCGCAGCCGAAACAAGTTGCTCAAAAAACCACAAAACTCGAAGCAGAATCAACTCCCCCAACTCCCTACGTTTTGCCAGAAGACGAGTTAGTACCGATGCCCGTCTTAGAATTGCCGCGCACCCAAATCCTCGCGGGCCAGGCTGTAACAGTGAAAGTGCAACTGCCGGAATTGATGCCCCGGATTTATGTGAAAGTTTGGGTATTCGATCGGCAAACCTATCTCATTCTCGACGGGCCGCGCTGGATCACCGAATTTCAAGCTAACGGATTAGGAAATATGCGAGCAAGTATCGAGTTAGAGATTCCCTACGGCTGCATGGAAGTTGAATTTGAGGCGATCGCCGTGGAAATGCAAACTCAGCGGGAAAGTCACAAAATCAGCGTTCACCGCCAAGTTTTGCCCCCAGCCGGCCCCCTTTTGCCCTTGGATGAGTAGACCTATTGCAAAAATAGCTAGGAACGGGCAAGATGCCCGTTCCAAAAAAATAATTTTTTATGTGGAACGGGCAAGATGCCCGTTCCAAAATTTGATTAAAAAGTAGTATTCGTAGGGTGCGTCGCCATCGAGAATCCCTAGAGAAAGGCAACAATCTCACAGCAACGCACCTTACACAATCGTTGAAGAAACAACCCTCTGTTTCACTCTCGCCCAACAATTGTTGTGTAGCAAGACTTTTTATAAAATGGTATAAGGTGCGTCGCCATTAAATTGTCGATTGAATGCGAGATATTTTCAATGGCGACGCACCCTACAAATACTATTGTAACATCGGAATTATGTAGTGCTGTCCCCGCTGGCAGTGAGAGGCCACGAGTTCTTAAGATCGCACTCTCGACGATTCAAATATATAATTCCGATGCAACCGGAAACGATATAAGAACTGAATTCAGGTAATTTTTTAGGTCGATCGCACTAACTGCCGAAACTTCTTCTTAAACTTATTCTTATACACATAGATCGATCGCTGTAAATCCTCAACTTGCAGCGACATCTGGGCCGCCAAACCCGTGCGGTTCCAAACATCCTCCTGACACTTGCGGCGACAAAAATTCATCGGTTCCGAGTAAACTTTAGATGTCGATAAAGTTGGTTTCGGGCCGCACCAGTGAATCACAGTCGGCGAAGTGCGATCGGCCGCAGGCCCACTTTCTGCCACCGGAAACCGCTTTTTCAGCAAATCCTGGTCAAAATCCGGTACCAACAACTGCATATCCACATTTTCCACCCGCAGCCGATTTTCTTGCGCCGCCCGAAAAATCATAAAGTTCAAAAACCCCATTTCTCCGTACTTAAATATCCCCGGATTTGCCTCAGTAAAATCTAAAATTTCTACGTATTCTTCCAAGCTAAAAACACCACGTTTAGCAAAAAAAGTACCCGTGCAGAAATAGTTCGATCGCGATTCCGACCACCGAAACTTCGGAAAATACTTCTCAACGCCCGGAATATCAAAGAAAAATTCTGAAACATCCGCATCCGAGTAATCGTAACAAGGCTTGTCTACAATAAAATCAAATTCTTGAAAATTAGCCAACTTCAGAACATCGCCCCAGACGATGGTATCGGCATCCAAAACCATAAAATTTGACCAAGGACTTTCCCAGAAAGCAATCATTTTAGTTTTTCCCCAACCAAAACTTCTTTTCCTGAGCACCTCTTCAGATACCGTTGTGCGATCGATCACTCGTACCCCGTAAGACTTTTCCAAAGCACTCACAGAAAAAGTACCGTCAATCAGCAGACAAATCGGCACATCTCCCAGGAAATATCGAATGCTAGCACAGCAACCCTTAGCAAACAAATAATCCTGGTCGCAGCAGGCAATAATAATACCAAAATCTTTCATAACCCCTCATTCTTTTACTAAAATTTCCACCCACAGCGTTTGGGTTTTTTTGTTCCGACAGCACTATTTTTGAGTTGTGCATTTTTGCCAGCTTAGCATTAAACTCCTACGATCGCCCTACGCCAAAAACAGCCATCAAATCGCTAGAAAATTTCGGTAGAGTTGGTGTCTCAAGCAACAGAGCATTCCCGGCGTGATTGGATATTAAGCAACACCCATTGCAGCCACACTCAGAAAACCCAAAAATTGTGTTAAAGTAGCAGGGAATTAAACTGGGCGACAGCTTGTCTCAAAAAAGACGATCGCCCTGGCAAGTCCCGAATGCTGGGATCGTCAGAGAGTCCAAATTGGTCAAGCCTAAAATTTGGCTTTTTTAGCTAGCGGGCGCGCGAACCCCCACACCTTACTCTTAGCTGGTGTGGGATGAAAGCCAGGGCGATGACGAATGGATGTCGGCTTTTGCCTGAACCATACTTTTGCCTTTGACATCGATGAGGAATCGCCAATTTTCAACAACAAAGCGAAAGAATCTGGTATGGTACAAACGGTTCATCACCCGCCCGAATTCTCGAACAGACAGGTTAAAGTAGCGGTGATACGCTTGCCACAGAAAGACCAGAACTCGGGGAAAGAATACGCCTAACTGGTATGCCATTGCAGTAAATCCCCTGGTGTGTTCTACGAATCAAACAATGAACTCCTTGGGGCGCAGGGAGTCTGCCCGGATCGCACGCCGTGCGATGGGAGTGAGGACAAGATGGCTTGTCAAACCTCCGGACGCTGCATAAGACCAACATCATTCAAAAATGGTATAGGCAGCGGCGGTTGAAACGGGAAGCCCAGACTGTATGCTTCGCATAGCGTGTGGGTACGTCACCAGGTGATGATATAATCAACCGTAAGGTAATGTGGGCTTGACCTGAATAGATGCCTGGGCCGTAGAAGGGGCCAGCCCCTACGTTCAAGCGGGAACTAAACACGCCTACTGTGAATCAGCAGCTATGGATATGTTCTATTTTGGCAGTTGTTATTGTCAGCAGGCAAGCAACCACAAAAATTAGCAGTTGAGAATTGCTGATCAAGTTGAACTTATAGTGTGAAGGTGTGAGGAAAATGAACAGAATTTTTTGGAATTTATTGCTAGTATCCCCGGCTATTCTGGGGCTATCATCAGTTGTCAGTGCCAGTGCGATCGCCACCGAAGCGACCGCAACCGCTGAAGCCAACCAAGTAGCCACAGCTCAGTCATCTGAGTCAAAAATTGCAGAACCAGTTGCAGCAACCCCTGCTGCCCCAGAAAAGCTGGCTTTAAACAGCATCGCTCCGGCCTCGGCAGACGCCCAAAAACTGGCAGCAATCGCACCAGAAACCAGCGCCACAGCACTGCAAACAGCAGCGATTGATATCAATGCAGCAGCCCCCATCGCCCCCGCCACCACAGCGGCCGCGACCGAGCCCCTAGCTGCTGCCACCACAGCGGCCGCGACCGAGCCCCTAGCTGCTGCCACCACAGCCGAACCATCGCCCCAAGCCTCAGACTTGGCAGTGGAAAGCACCCCGGCAGCAACCGCCAAAACTGAAGTGCCAGCAATTGCTAGCACCCCAGCCGCCAAGGTAGAAATTGCTCAGACAGCACCCGCAGGCATGGGTGGCCCGATCGTCCCAGCAGCACCCCAAGCCCTCCCCGCCGAACCATCTGGAGCCATGTCCCAAGTGACATCGGTCTCTCAACTTTCCGACGTGCGGCCGACAGACTGGGCATTCCAAGCCCTGCAATCCCTAGTCGAACGCTACGGTTGTATCGCAGGCTATCCCGACGGAACCTACCGCGGCAACCGCGCCCTGACTCGGTACGAATTTGCAGCCGGCGTCAACGCTTGCTTAGACCAAGTAACCAAGCTAATTAGCTCATCAACAGGTACCTTCGTCACCAAAGACGACTTAGCAATCCTGCAACGCCTGCAAGAAGAATTTGCAGCCGAACTGGCTACCCTGCGCGGACGAGTAGATGGCCTAGAAGCTCGCACCGCAGAACTCGAAGCCAACCAGTTCTCCACCACAACCAAACTGGCAGGAGAAGCCGTTTTTCTCGCCAGCGACACCTTCGGAGATGGTGTTGGGCTGCGGGACGACAAAACTGTGACCAACCTCGGCTACCGAGTGCGGTTGAACTTCAACACCAGCTTCACGGGTAAAGACTTGCTCAGAACCCGCTTGCAAGCTAGAAACATCGCCAACTACGGTGCAGCAACTGCCACTGGTACGAACATGGCTCGCGTCGCCATCGACGGCGAAGACGGCAGCCAATTCTCCCTCGATCAATTGTGGTATCGCTTTCCGGTAGGCAACGCTACAGTCTACTTCGGCCCGAAAGGACTGAGGCTCGATGACGTTGCTGAGCTTACTGCTCCCTTGGAAAGTAGTGGCAACGGTGCTCTCTCCAGATTTGGACGTTACAACCCAGCAGTGTTCCGCGGCCCCGAAGGAGCAGGTGCTGCTCTGAAATACAACTTGGGTCCCGTGAGAGCCACAGCAGCCTATCTTGCCTCCGACGGCGACGCTCCCGACCCAGCCAACGGCCGGGGCATTGCCGACGGTTCTTTCAGCGCTTTGGGTCAGCTCAACTTAAATCTGAGCCAAGCATTTGACATTGGTGTTAGCTACAACCACAAATACAATCGGGGAGGCGATGTTGGGATCATGGGCGGTACGGGCAGTGCCTTGGCTAACCGCCCCTTCGGTCAAGCATCGACTACATCCAATAACTATGGGGTGCAAGTTAACTTCAAACCCAGCCGCCGCTTCCAGCTTGGCGGTTGGTACGGTTACACGAAGGCTCAGCAAGAACGGGGCGGCCACAATGACGCTACTGTTCAGAATGGTGCTGTTTTCTTGGCGCTGCCAGATTTTGGTAAGCCTGGGAACCTCCTCGGTTTGATCGCCGGCGTACCGCCAAAAGTTACTGAGAGCGATGTCGCCAGAGACCGCAACACCTCTTATCACTTAGAGGGTTTCTATCGCTTCCAAGTGAATGACTTTATTTCGGTGACACCGGGCGTTTACGTGATTCTGAATCCCGAACAAAACAAACGCAATGACGATATCTGGGTAGGAGTCCTGCGGACAACCTTTAGTTTCTAAGGTTTCCAGACATCTAGTTAGAGCTAAAAGCGGCAGTCACCTGCCGCTTTTAGTTTTTGGTTATGGGTCAAGACGCCTGGGTTCAGAAGACTCCGGCGGTTGAAACCGCGTCTATAAAAACAAAACCTGCCTCCGCAGGTTGAAGAGTAAGTCTTGACACCACATTTATGGAGACAAAATCTACTCCAAGCGCGTGGGAATTCTTGATTTTCTTTAGTCCGCGGAGGCGGACTTCGTTTGTATAGAAGCGGTTTCAACCGTACGTCTGATCTTCGTTTTTGTAGAGGCGGTTTTCAACCGCCGTCTGATCTACAAACCAATTTGATCGGTCATCAGCCAACAGTCAACTGTCAACAAAATTAGGAATTTTGCCGACAAATCCCGAATACGGATGTGTAGCCGTGCAGAAATGTGCTGCCGCCGACGGGGCCGATTTCGCCGTTGCAGAAAAAGCCGCTCAACGGGATGTTTTTGAGGTATCTGCCGAACAGTCGTGAGTCAAAATTCGATTGGCCATAAAGCCCTTCGCCGCGCCCCAGACAAGAGAACATCAAGGCACCGGCGCTGGATGTACCGCTGTACTCGGCCGCCCGCTGATGGCGATCGAGCAGCATTTCTAGGTCTTCTGCGGAGGTGCGCGCGTCCCGCAGGTGGAATTGGATGCGCTGTCCGGGACGGACTCGATCGCCGATCGCAATTGCCCCCACTTTTGGATCTACTCCCAACAGATTGCGGATTAAAAAATCTCCCGGCTCTAATTTAAACTTGAATTCATCGCTGACTAAGCCGACAAATAACGAGTGCTGCGCTAATTCTTGGTCTGCTTGGCTCAAAGTTTGAACTAACTCTCGCAGGGCCTCTAAGGGCGATCGCTCGACACTCCTGGTGCCGATATCGTCGGTTTGTTCTTCGAGTTTGAGCACAATATTGCGCTCTCCTTCCGTCACCCGATAAGGATGCCCGATCGGTCTACAGCCTTGTGCAACGATCGTTTCCAAAACTATATTCCCGCTCAAAGCCACTCCCACCGTCCCTTCTCGGTAAAGCTGATAGTCGCAAAACAGCGCCGCGCCCCTGCCCGCACCGTCCCCGCCGGCGAGTCCCCCTACCTTCGGCGCACCCGGATACGCATAATCTAGCCCTTGCAGCAAATCGTTAATTTTTGCCGAAAAAGGGTCGGCCAAGATGATAAACTGCGGTTCTTCGTCGGCTGGCACGCCCAACAAATCCACCCAAGTATCCGGCGGACTGTCTAAGTCCGGTAGTTCTTCTGCACTGATGTGAAATGTTCTGACGTTTACTCCCGGTAAGCGGGCGAGACTCAGGCTGACTGCTGGAGAACCCTCTACTTCTTCGGTGAGCCCGCCCCGATTCGTGCCAATGACTCCTCCACCGCCACAGCCCAGAATCGCAGGCACTGGCAGTAATTCTTCGAGTAAAGGCATCAGTCGAGAATACTCGCTGGCAAAGGCAGATGAGATAAAAATCAGCGCTAAATCGGCCGGGCCTTCTAATTCGCGATCGGCTTGTTCTACAACTTCTTTGAGGGCTGATTCCAAAGACGGACGGGTTGATAAGGCGCTGACCCATTGCATTTGGTTTTGCTTGTCCATAAGGCGAACTTTTTTATAAAACTATGTCTTACATTAGGCTAACCGGAACTGGCCACTGGCGGGACGGTTTTCTGGGGCGATCGATTCCCTTCCCTGGCCGTTCTTGTGTTAACATAAGTTAACATGAGTCTCGAATCAATCTGTTGAGTGTTAAATGCTGTCTTCAGCGAAATCTTAAAAGATAAAGCTCAATACAGTTTGACACCACAACTTCCTGTAATGTTTTTATCAAAAGTCAGGTCGGCTCGACCTGCATTGATGCCTGTGGACTAGAATCCGCCGATCGGCTAAAGTAAAGCAGGAAGTAGAGACCGCTACTGCGATCGCAGTTATGGATGGTTTTTATCTGGGCTGCCACAGCAGCGCATCTCAAGCTAGTATTAGTTGAGGTCGCCAGAGCGAAACTGCAAGTCAAACACAAGCTAACATCCAAAAAGAAAACCTTTCTTAGTCAATAAGTTTATGACAACAACACCCGCGGGCAACATCGAAGAAAAAATTGAAGAAGAACTAGAAAGCGCTCGTACCGTCTGTGACATCAAGGGCGCAACTTCCGGGGAATGCGCTGCGGCGTGGGACGCAGTTGAAGAACTGCAAGCTGAAGCTTCCCACCAAAAGCAAGTCAAACCTAAAAATTCTTTTGAAAAGTATTGCGACGACAATCCTGACGCTGCTGAGTGCCGCATCTACGACGAATAAGCGAGGAATTTAGCTCCTTGTCTTCCCTCCCGCGCCGAAATTTAGCTTTTGGCGCGGGATTCTTTCATCGGTTTATAAATTACCTTGTCAAGAAGACCGGGCGGTTGAAACCGCGTCTACACAGACAAAACCCACTCCAAGCGGGTTGAAGAACCGATGTTTGAAATTAAGTTGTTTTCTTTACACCGCGTCGGCGGACTACCCTTCCCGAAGGCTAACGCCTACGTTTGACAAGAAGCGGTTTCAACCGCCGTCTTATCTTCTTGAGCGCTTTTGTAGTAGAATCTGTCACAAATAAGTGAGTATATTTTCCCCAATATGTTGAGTCTTTTATTAGCAGCCACCGGGCCTTGGTTTCAACCGCTTGTCTGGATGGATTACCGCTTGTCAGTGTTATTAACAATTTCGATCCCGCTGGTAGTGCTGATTTGGGCTGTTTTTGCAAAGGCTGATGCGATCGCCCGTTTGTTGATGATTTATTGGCGAGTGGCGAGTTTGCTGGCAATTACACTTTACCTGATGATGGCTGCGATGCCTCTGAGCTTTGTGTCGTCAGTGATGGGTAGGGCTTTGATTCCTGCTTGTCTATGGTTTTGGCAGGATTTAAACGAGGAAATTGCCGATCGCCCCCAGTCGTCTTTAAAACTGGCCTTTACAGCTTGGCGGTGGGCGATTACTGTTTACAGCGGTTTGGGCGCTCTAGTTCAAATTCCCTTCTTAACCTGTGCCTTTAAATCCCAAAGTCAGGTAATTGACGAACCTTTCTGCCGCATTTGGTTAGATCCACCTTGGCTGTACAAAGAGATGTTTCACGGTAGGGCAAACCCTCAATTTTTGGGATTGTTGGGTCTGACAGGTTTAGCAATTTATGTGGTTTACTTGTCATACTTTGTGGTAATTAGATTGGGGAAACAGGGGAGGTCAGCTACCGGAAATTAAGTGGATTTTAAGTAAGTATTTGCCTCCTAAATTTCAGCGAAAGTCTTCAACAAAAAACTTAGAAACCAAAAAAATCGGGGCACATCTACGAAAAGATCCAACTAACAAGAGGATAGCTGACGTGACAGTAATGTTATTGGAAAAGACTGTGATTGATAGCAAAGAAGCATACTTAGAATGCTTAGAAAAGCTGATTTGGGCGACGGATTGCCTAAACGTAAAAGTCGAACCAACTGAACTCGCTCGGATTGCCGAACTGATAGTTGAGCCGATGACCGGGCCCTGGCGGTTTTTTCACACTCCCGAACATATTTTTGAGGTGGGAGGAAATGAAGATGCGATCGAGGTTTTGGCAGCTTTATTTCACGATATCGTCTACGTGCAAGTCGATCGCAGCATTAACTTTAACGTCAGCTACTACATCACTCCTGTTACCAAAGAGGTTAACAAACAGCTACAGATTCGCGATCGATCTGAACTGTCTGCTGATGCTACATTCGAGATCGTAATGCTGGTATTCGGTTTTGTACCCGGAGAAGTGCTCAATCCCTTCGCCGGACAAAACGAATTTCTCAGCGCTGTGGTGGCGGCAAAAGCTCTCGAACCATTTCTCAAACGCGAGCAATTGCTTCAAATTGCAGGCTGCATTGAAGCCACAATCCCGTTTCGCGCCGCCGAGTCGGGAATCACAGCAAGCCAGCGCCTTTATCACCGCTTGCAAGCAATAACTAACCTGTTTAACCTCAGTTTGACTGACGAGGAAATGCGGGAAACTGTGAAAAAAGCTGTGCGAATTGCTAACCGGGATGTGATCAGTTTTGCTTACCAGAGTTCAGCCATTTTTTTGGCAAATACCTGGAATTTACTGCCGGAAACTAATCACAATCTCACCTGCTGCGGTTTTTACACGGTTCGCGACTACCGAATTGCTTTGCAGAAGATGGAGGGTTTTCTGAGTTATCTCAAGCCAGAGGTGATTTTCCGGCAGTTTGAGGGATATCCAGACGATCGCACATATCAACGCTGGGAAACTACCGCTAAGTACAATCTCCAAATTGCCCAGCTTTATCTGGGATGCAAACTGGCTGCTATCGCCCTGCTGGAAGCCCTTTCTTCGGGTTTGGGACTCGATGTTTCTCTGGTGATGATGATGGGAGAACTTCCAGATAGAGCCGCTGGAGGCATCCGTCTGGAAAGCTTTTTTCCAGAAACAGATAAACCTCACCAACCTCAAACTGCTTTAGAAACGGAAGTATTGAATTTATTAGAAAATGGGCGGGCGAAAAGCAGTTATAATACCGATTTGGAAAACTCGCCCCTCACAACATTTATCGTCAAAATTGTGGGTTTTGACGAAATGCGCTATCAGTGCGATCGGGCTAAGGAGTTTTTTCGGGAAAATTTGGCAGCCGATAACTTTATTTCCGACTTTAACCCAAGAGTTACAGAAATTGTCGTTGACTCAATTCTCAAGTTGTTTGAAAGCCGCAAATCTACGATCTACCGATACTACGATATCACTTCTGAGTTAAAGTCCAAACCCCAGACCAATTTTCCGGTACGCCCTTCTCAATCAAATGGTTGACATTATCTAAAACTTTCTCGGAAATTATCAAAGATACGACCTATAACTTAGTGAGACTTTCCAGACGAGAAGCTAAATTCACATTATCCGAAAAAGCATCTCCCTGCATTCTCTCCGCTTCCCCAACTATGCCCACCATCATGTGTCCGAAATGCACTCCTACGCCGACTTGAATCGGTTGATATCCGGCGAAGGATGTTTGTAGTTGAGATGCCATGCTGGTAAAGGATTTGGCTAGCTGGCCTACTTCGTCGGTGCGATCGACATCGCTCTCTAATATAGCGGTTCTCAAGCGTGGTGAGGTATGCCCTATGCCCTATGCCCACGGAAGCCTATGCCCTATTCCGAAAGCGTACCTGATCTTTCTGAGAAAGGCTATACCTTATGCTATAAATCTATGCTACACAATTATTCCCTGAAGCTTTACATAATTAAGTTCGGCCTCCTAGAATGTCTAATTGAGTCAACTCTCAACCCTCAACTCTCAACATCCATCTGTTACATCCGTTCAATCCATTGTGGAAATTCCTTTCTTCTGTCACTCATTTAAGCTACCCCAGATAAGTGTCACTAAAAAAAGCGACTGTTAAAGCACTTTCCTCCACAGCTACAACTGGGGAATAGCAAGTTCAAACAACTCGCAAACCACTAATCCCCAATCAAACCATGCAAACCACAAACGAAATTCAAGCTCAATTACCTATGTGCTCTTCCTTGCCCACACTGGAACGAAATCATAGCAGCGCTTCCAATAAAGACGTGCGCTATCTCCAACAATCCTTACTAAAAAAAGGATATCCCGTAGCAACTGATGGATTCTTCGGCGCCAAAACCGAACAAGCAGTCATCAACTTTCAAAAGAAAAATAAAATTACTGTTGATGGTATTGTCGGCCAGCAAACTTGGAATAAATTAGGCGCTTGCGTTACCGAACCTCCTTGTTAAATCACTGCCAACATTTTCCCGCACTTCTCTGTCGATCGCAACTTGCAAACAATAAATAGATAATCAAACCATGCAAACCACAAACGCAACTCGCATTGAATTACCTTCCTGCCGTTATTTTCCCCTACTCCAACGCAAAGATGCCACCATTCAAAATGAGGATGTCCGCTACCTCCAACGACTTTTAAATGTCAGTGGAGCTTCCCTAAATACTGATGGATCGTTCGGCCCGAAAACCCAACAAGCACTCATCAGTTTTCAGCAGCAAAAACAAATCGCTGCTGATGGCATTGTCGGCCCCAAAACTTGGAATAAATTGGGCGTTTGTACAACTGTATTTTAAAGTTTGTACTACCATATCTTAAACAGAGTAGGGCGTGCAGTGCGCGCCCTATCTTTTATTGCAACCTGGCCCGATGCTGAGGACGTTTTTAATTGCTGACACCAATGCGATCGATTCCTTCTCTCCTCCAGAACTAAAGTCTTCTCTCCTAGCTCACTAAAGCCTTCTTCCCTCTTCCCTCTTCCCTCTTTTTACTCGAATAGCGCAGCCGAAGCGAGCCCTTTTCCTGCCAAAAAACCGCCTATTTTTCGGCCGAATCTTCCACCCCAGACCACCCCTCCGGCACTCCATACATTCGATACTTGCGAGAGCGTTTGAAATACAGCGTTGCTACCAGATCGTCAGGATTGATGTCTAAAATATTCTCAAATATTTTTTGGGCGGCAACAAATTTTTTCTGGTAGTAAAAATTGAGAGCTTCTTGAAAACTCTCCGCAGTTTGCTGCTTGAGGAGAATGCTCTTCTCTGTTTCTGTATCGTAAATTTCAAATACCGACACAGCAGTTGTCTTTCCTTTCACCGTTACTCGATCGACAAATCTGTAGTTATATGTTTCTGAATCTTCCAGGCGATCGATAATTTCACCGCTAACGAGAATTCCCGATCCGTAAACCTTAGTCAATCCTTCCAAACGAGACGCGAGATTCACCGCATCAGAAATCACGGTACTTTCCATCCGTTCTGGCTCGCCAATTGTACCCAACATCAAATTTCCCGCGTGCAAACCAATGCCGATCGCGATCGGCAACAAGCCGTTTTGTTCTCGCTGCTCATTGTAGATATTCAATTCTTTTTGCATATCAATTGCTGCTCGCACACCATCTGATGGAGATGTAGGAAACAAAGCCATAACTGCATCGCCGATATATTTGTCAATAAATCCGTTATTTTTCCTAATTGCAGGGCTAACCCTTCCCAAGTAACTATTAATGAATGCAAAATTTTCAGCAGGTGTCATCTGTTCTGAAAGCACCGTAAAAGAACGAATATCAGCAAAGAGTACAGTCATATTCTTTTCCTGATTGTCGCCTAATTTGACTTCAATAATACTCGGTTTTTCAAGCAAATTTAAAAAATCGTGTGGCACAAACTTGCCGTAAGCTGCATTCAGTTTTGCCAGGGTAATTTGTGTCTTGATTCTCGCCAACAATTCCTTTTTGATAAAAGGTTTAGTTAGATAATCATTCGCTTCTGAATTAAAAGCTTCTACCAAGTCGCTAGTTTGATTTTTTGCAGTCAGCACTAAAATTGGCATTTCTAAAGGCGAGTATTTTTTGCGAACTTCTCGACAGACTTCATAACCAGTCATCTGTGGCATCATTACGTCGAGTAAAATCAAGTCGGGCTTAAATCCCGATTCAATCAAATTTAAAGCTTCTCTGCCGTTGCTCGCTTGAGTTATCGCATAGTTTTCCACAGCAAGATTGTTGGCAATGACCTGAATATTAATTGGTTCATCATCGACTACCAAAACTTTTATTTTTTCACCTTCTTCTATCAAGTTCCTTTGGGCTGAGAGAGTAGAATTTACTAGAGATGATTGGGGATCTAATTCAGGAGTAATTAAAATCCCCTCGCCCTCAGTCAAACGCGGCTGTTTGCTACTAAATTCCGGCTGACTATCAGATAGAGGCAAAGTAAAGATGAATTGGGAACCGACCCCGACATCTGAAGATACCGAGATTTTACCGCCGTGTAATTCCACTAATTGCTTGACAACAGCTAACCCTAAACCTGTGCCACCATATTCTCTAGCAGTGGAACCGTCAGCTTGTTCAAAGGATTCAAAAATTCGTTCTAATTTATCTTCGGGGATGCCAATTCCCGTGTCAGATACCGTAATGGCCAATTCGGGATTAGGCGATGATTCTTCATGGCTCGTTATCAATGCTGCTGAAATCTCAACTGTGCCACTTTCAGTAAATTTAATCGCGTTGCCAATTAAGTTGTAAAGTATTTGCTCCAAGCGATTCTCATCGGCTGCTATTGGCGGCAATTCGGGAGCAACTGAGTTAATCAATTGCAAGTTTTTTATACCTACCAATGGTTGAGATAATTTGAGAATTATAAAGACTATTTCTCGGAGATTGACGGACTTAGTTTGCAGTTCTAGAGTTTTGTGTTTGAGCTGAGAAAAATCGAGAATATCGTTAATTAAAGAAGACAATCTTTTTCCCGACGATGAAATCAAAGCTAAGTTAAAATTAGTTGTTTCTGGCAGTTTCCCGGTAGCACCGTCTATTAAAGATTCTGCAATCCCAATAATACCGTTGAGGGGAGTGCGGAGTTCGTGGGAAGTATTGGCTAAGAATTCGTCTTTCAGTTTGTCCAGTCGCTGCAATTCGGTATTTTTATTTTCTAAGGCACTAAAAGATGCTTGCAGTTGTGCTGCCATGCTGTTAAAAGCAGCGGCAAGTACGCCCAACTCGTCGGAACGATCGAGATTGACAGTTCTGTCAAATTGTCCTTCAGACAAATCTATTGCTGCATCTTTTAATTGTAAAATTGGTTTGGTAATCCAGCGAGCAGTGAGAATTCCTAGCACAGTTGCTATGGCCAAAGCTGCCAGACATAGCAAGATTGTAGTTCTATTGCCAGCATTAATTTGTTCGATAAAGTCGGCTTCGGGAACGACGACGACAATCAGCCAATCTAAACCTTTGCCATCTTTAAATGGCAGGATTTTTAAAAATTGCGGCTGGCCGTTTATTTCAAAATGGATTAGTTGCGATTTGGTAATTTGCTGCAAATCTTGAAAGTGACTTTCTAAGTATTTAGCTGTATTCTGCGTTACGATATCGCTGCTTGCTTTGACTTGAAATTGTTCTTTTTTACCGTTTTTGTTGCGGAAAGGTTTTTCGCGCGTGGAAGTTGCCAGCAGCGTTCCCTTTCTTTCGATAATAAAAGTTTGACCGGATTTTCCTATTTTAAGGCTGTTTAAAAATTGACCGATACTATCCAGACGCAAAGCAGTAATTAATACTCCGTCTAGCTGTTTCTGGTTGTTGTAAACTGGTTGCAGCGCGCTGACGATCAGTGTGGGTTCTAGCAAGGAGATATCAACTGAACTCCAAGTGGGTTTGCCTGCTAGAGACGCATCTTTGTATAAAGGGTTCTGTCTGATATCGAAGTTTTTGATGGTGGCTGCTAGTTTGGTGCGATCGCCCGTATCATTAGTATTGTAGGAATAAAAATTAAATTTGGTAGACGGGCCGGAGGCGTTAATCAACAAAGTCCCATCCGACATCTTTTCGCCGGTGCGGTATTCTCCATTGCGATTGGCGAACGAGGTAAAATTGATATAAGGATATAATTGCACTTGCCGCCACAGATACTTTTCCCAAGCTGACAAGTCTTTTATATTCACAAAACCCAGTTTGATTGAATCCAGCTTGGTTTGATTGATTTGGTGCGGAGTTTGCAGATAAGTTTTCAAATTTTGCTCAATGCGATTGCTCACTTCTCCCATCAACTGATCCGCAAGATCGTTGACTGCTCTTTGAGAGTTCTTAAATGATAAATATCCCACAATTCCCACCGCGGCAAATACTTGCAAGACAAACGGAACTATGAGTACAGTTTGCAGCGTCGTTTTTCCTGAAAGTTTAGCTGCTAAGCGCTTGAGAGAAAAAGTTGACATAATATTAATTTAGATTAAAAAACACAGTTGATACTCAGAGCGAAGCTACTGTTAAGTATTGTAAACTCTTTTGTCTTGAACAAAACTTACACAAGAACAGCCTGATTCTCGGTTGCTTCCTGAATCGCTGTCCAACCTGAGATTTCTTAGAAAAACCAGGTTCTTTTTCGGATAGCTTCCCCCATTATATTCGATTGTGAAGTCAAAATCAGCTAACTCTACATTAAATTTTCGAGAAAATCCCCAATTTGCGGCTTTCAGGCTTCGGTCTGAATATATTATGACTGATGTCAGAGCCGAAAAATTAGATAAATACCTGAAAATTTCTGACTTCAGATTGATGCTAGTTTTACTACTTTTCCTGTAAACATTCTATCCCCGACCATCCTTCTGGTACTCCATACATTTGATGCTTCAGACAGCGCTGATAGTAGATTGCTGCCAACTTATCTTGAGGATTTGTTTCGCAAATATTCTTGAATATTTTTTGCGCTTTAGGAAAATTTTGCTCGACATAAAGCTCTAGAGCTTTTTGAAATGCAGCAGCAGTTTCCTGTTTTAGCTGAATGCTTTGTTCGGTTTCTGCATCATAAATTTCAAACACAGACACGGCAGATGTTTTCCCTTTTACTGTGACTCGATCGACAAATCGGTACAGATATTGCGATCGATCGCCCAAACGCTCTAAAATTGAATCTGTTACCAGAATTCCCGATCCATAAACCTTAGTCAATCCTTCCAAACGAGAAGCGAGATTCACCGCATCAGCAATCACTGTACTCTCCATCCGTTCTTGCTCGCCAATCGTACCCAACATTAAAGTGCCCGCGTGCAAACCAATGCCAATCGTAATCGGTGCATAATTGCTTAGTTGTCGGTGCAGGTTGTAAAGAATAACTTGTTTTTGCATTTCCACCGCCGCGCGAACAGCATCATCTGCCGACTCAGGAAATAGTGCCATAATCGCATCCCCAATATATTTATCAATGAAACCTTGGTGAGCGCGAATTACCGGACTCACTCGTCGGAGGTAGCTGTTAAGAAAATTAAAATTTTCTTGAGGAGTCATCGCTTCGGAGATAGTCGTAAAGGAGCGAATATCCGAAAATAAAACTGTCATTTCTTTCTGAATTTGATCGCCTAATTGGACATCAATGATACTTTCGTGTCCCAAAAATCGCAGAAAGTCGTGAGGAACAAATCTACCATAGGCTGCATTAATTTTTGTCAGACGGATGTGAGTTTTGATTCTGGCTAACAATTCATTTTTAAGAAACGGTTTAGTTAAAAAATCATTGGCTCCTGCATTGAAACCTTGTACTAAGTCAGATACTTGATTTTTGGCGGTTAGCATCACGATTGGTAATTCGCTGGCTGTGAATTTTTCCCTAATTGTCTGGCAAACTTCGTAACCAGTCATCCGTGGCATCATGATATCTAGCAAAATTAGATCTGGCTTGTAGTCTCCGTCTAGAAGAGCTAAAGCTTCTCTACCACTGCTAGCTTCGACGATCGTATAATTTTCCAAAACTAAATTATTAGTTAATACTTGAACATTTACAGGTTCGTCATCTACAATCAAGATTTTTATCTGATTATTTTCTTGATGTTCTTTAAAGATGCTGGAACTATGATTGTCAAAGGTTGGTACAGCACTTTCAGTCGCGAGCGATTTGGGCTCATTTATTTTTGAAACTAAAGATTGTCGAGCCGTTAGTGTTAAATGATTATGATCGACATACTGATTTTTAGAAATTGGCAAACTAAAGGTAAACTCCGAACCAACACCGAGTTTTGAAAATACTTGAATTTCGCCGCCATGCAGCTCGACTAACTGCTTTGTAACAGCCAAACCTAAACCAGTTCCTCCGTATTCTCTAGCAGTAGAACCGTCTGCTTGTTCAAAAGATTCAAAAATTCGTTCTAATTTATCTTCAGCAATGCCAATCCCGGTATCGGATACCGTAATTTGCAGTTTTGACCTGACAATTAAAGATTGAATTTGGCTGGTTACTGAAATTTCTTGATCAAGCAACTGGGGCGAATTCAAGCTGATCGCATTTGCCGAAATTTCTACAGTACCAGTGTCGGTAAATTTAATCGCATTTCCGATTAAGTTATAAAGAATTTGTTGTACCCGATTTTCATCGGCATCTACCAGGGGAATTTCGCGAGTGACTGAATTAATCAACTGCAAGTTTTTGGCACCAATTAGAGGTTGAGAAAGAGTTACCACGATATCGACAATTTCTCGGATGCCGACTGGCTTGATTTGCAGTTCAATATTTTTGTGTCTCAGCTTCGAGAAATCAAGAATGTCGTTGATGAGATTGGAGAGTCTTCTGCCACTAGATGCAATGATTTTTAAATTAGAAATAGTCGGTGCTGGCAATTGTCCTGTAGCACCGTCTATCAAAGATTCTGTTAAACCAATAATGCCATTAAGCGGGGTGCGGAGTTCGTGAGAAGTATTGGCTAAAAATTCGTCTTTGAGTTTGTCAAGTCGCTGCAATTGGGCATTTTGATCCTCTAATTTTGTGAAAGATACTTCCAATTGACCGGCCATGCTGTTGAAAGCATCAGCTAATTTTCCTAGTTCGTTAGATGTGGCAATATTTACCCGAGTTTCCAAGATTCCGCTACTCATTTCAGTAGCTGCGGATGTTAGGGATTTCAAAGGATTTGTGATCGATCGCGCAAAAGCGACTCCCAAGCCCACGGCGGCGAGGGCGCTGGCGGTGGTAACTGCACCCATGACGTAGATGAGCGATCGCACGGGAGCGTAAGCTTCGGCTGTCGGTAGCTCTACAACCACCATCCACTGTACCCGACGGACGATCGCACCCGTACCCATGACTTCCTCCCCGCGCCAACCTCGATAAACCAGCGGAGATTCCCTCCCCGAAGCTAAAGCTAATTTGGATAACTCTCCTACAAACGATCGCCCTTTCAAATCTGGGAGTAAATATGGATTAATCTTGTTTCCTGTTTGCGAAATCAGCACGGATCGATGGTCGATAACATAGCTGTATCCAGTTTTCCCAACTTGCGATCTGGCTGCAATTTGAATTAAAAAATTGAGACTAACTCTGGCAAATAATACTCCAGAAATTTGATTTTTACTGTCGCGAATAGGCACGGCTAAATTGACAACATTAACCGTTGTCTTCATATCGACATCTACTGAACTCACATAATTTTGAGCCTGTCGAAACGTCTCCCAAAATATAGGTGCATCTCCCGAAATACCTGCTAAATTTAAGCTAGATGTAGAGAAGGGTTCGTAAGGCGACATCGCCTGTACGATTTGACCTTTACTGTCAAAAATTCCTACCACTTCGTAGGCGCTGTTGCTGCTGATCAATCCTTCAAGAATGCTGCGCTGAGTTTCACTATTAAATTCTGTTAAGCCGCGCAATTCTGACAAGTAATTGAGTTGGCGCTGCAAGTTATCCAGATAAGCGCTAATTTGGGCGGCAGCAGCTTGCGATCGCTCGTACTGAAGCTGTTTTGTCTGTTCTATTTGTCCCCGAAAGCTGAGGTAAGCTAACGTACTCCCTGCTATCAATACGCTTGCCACAACAATCGAGACAAAACCGTAACGCAGTTGATTGGCAATTGAGGACATTTTAATTTTATTCTGCCACTTAACAGTTTGAACTCTGTCTCTAGGATACACCCAATTGCATTTTTCCGGCTATAGCAATCCTAAATCATTATCTACACTTATTATGATATAATTATATGCAATAATTGATTGTGACAATAAAAAAATGAATAACTTACAAATGCCACAGAAAGATATGGAAAAAGAAAGAGCGGCG
>NZ_JAIGNI010000057.1 GCF_026130175.1 Lyngbya sp. CCAP 1446/10
TGACTTTTTATAAATATCATCATAGTATACTATACAATATGCGTTTTAGATGCTGAACAGCTTAATTCGGGTGTGTGACACCGTAGGGCGGGGACTGTAGATTTTAAGTTTGTTAAAAATTGCAGAATGTGAGTTATAATAGAAAGTTGCTTTGCCGCGCGCGGCTTTGTTGCAGGCGTAGCGTTTCTTTCGACGAAAGCAGGATGCGCCTCGCTTCGACTCATTATTTTTTATGGTTTCACTGATGCGAAGTAAAAATAAGCTTTTTTATTACGGAATTACTCTTTCTGCATTTGTTTGTTTATTTGTTTTTTTAGGCATGAGTGTCTTTTCTGTCGCGAGTTCGGCTCAAACCGAAAGCAAATTTCTCTCCGCGCGGGAAAGCGATCCGATCGCAATGGGCTGGATGCAAGGTTTCCCGCCGCCAAAAAATAAGCAGTTGAAATTCGCCGACGGCTCGTTTTTCGAGTTTCCCGCCCTGCGCTGGAGCGTGGCGCACATGAACGAGTTTATGCCAGCCGTCAACGTTTCACGCGGACTAGGCGCCCCCGATCCGCTGCCTTACCGTCTCGATCCACAAATTGACTCGATCGCATTCCGCCCCCTGAATGCCACTCAAGACATGACATGGGAAGAATCGCTGTGGCAAAACTACACAGACGGCATTCTGGTTCTGCACCAGGGCTCGATCGTGTATGAAAAATACTTTGGTGCGCTTGCAGCCGACAACAAACACGCCGCGATGTCGGTGACAAAATCTCTCACCGGCACCCTGGGCGCAATTTTGGTCGCCGAAGGCAAACTGGACGAAAACAAGCGGGTAGCCGAATACCTTCCCGAACTCAAAGATTCCGCCTTTGGCGACGCTACCGTGCGCCAAGTGCTGGACATGACAACTGCGCTGCAATTCAGCGAAGAATACGCTAACCCCAAAGCCGAAATCTGGGAGTATTCCGGCGCCGGCAACCCCTTGCCCAAACCCAAAGATTACAGCGGGCCAGTGGGCTACTACGCCGCGCTAAAAACGGTGAAAAAGGCCGGCACCCACGGCGAATCCTTCGGCTATAAAACCCCTAACGCTGACGTGGCGGGCTGGCTGGTGGCCCGCGCCAGCGGCAAGTCTGTAGACAAACTTCTGGCCGATCGCGTGTGGAGCAAAATCGGCATGGAACAGGATGGCTACTATTCGGTGGACGAACTGGGTACTCCCTTCGCAGGCGGCGGCTACAACGCCGGTTTGCGCGACATGGCACGCTTTGGCGAGTTGATTCGCAACCAGGGCCGCTGGAAAGGTACGCAGGTTTTGCCCGCCCGCGCGATCGAAGATATCGCCGGCGGCGGCAGCAAAGCGGCTTTCGCCAAATCGGGCCATCCCGAATTACCAGGCTGGTCTTATCGGGATATGTGGTGGAATACCGGAAACGCCCACGGCGCTTTTGCGGCGCGTGGTGTGCACGGACAAACGATCTATATTGACCCCGCAGCCGAAATGGTCATCGTGCGTTTCGCCTCCCATCCCATCGCTGGAAACAGCGCTAACGATGCGACTTCATTACCAGCTTACGAAGCTGTCGCCCAGTATTTGATAAAAGGAAAATAAGTTTATGCAGCCTACAACTCTTTTCGATTTGAGGGGCAAAGTCGCCATCGTGACCGGCGGCGGTAACGGCATCGGTGCAGCCTGTTGCCGGATGCTGGCTGATTTCGGCGCCACCGTTGTTATTGCCGATTTGAAAGTAGCGGACGCCCAAAAGGTTGCCGATGAGATTGGTGCCAGCGGCGGCAAAGCTTTGGCTATGGAGTGCAACGTGCTCCGTGATGAAGATTTAATTAGTCTGGTGGAACGCACCATCGCTGAGTGTGGAGCAATTCACGTTCTGGTCAATAACGCTGGCGGCGGCGGCGCCGGCAAAGAAAGTCCGTTCGAGATTTCGCAGCAGCAATTCGAGCGCCCCTTTCAAATCAATGTTTTCAGCGCGTGGCGACTGTCGCAACTCTGCGCGC
Source organism: Lyngbya sp. CCAP 1446/10 (assembly GCF_026130175.1). GTDB lineage: Bacteria > Cyanobacteriota > Cyanobacteriia > Cyanobacteriales > Microcoleaceae > Microcoleus. The sequence continues at coordinate 2,005 of NZ_JAIGNI010000057.1, forward strand.
CGCACATGAAGGCGGCGGGCTACGGTTCGATCGTCAATATGTCCTCGATGAGTTCCATCAACAAAAGCCCCGCCATCAGCGCCTACGCTGCTTCCAAGGCCGCCATCAATCACATGACGGCAAACCTGGCCTTCGACTACGGCCCGGAAATTCGGGTCAATGCCGTGGGGCCGGGAGCTGTCAGAACGGCGGCCTTGGCTTCGGTTCTGACTCCAGAGGTCGAAGAGCGAATGCTGGCCCATACTCCGCTCCAACGCTTGGGCGAGCCTGAAGACATCGCCGGAGCGGTTCTCTACTTTGCTGCTCCCGTATCTCAGTGGGTCAGCGGACAGGTGCTATTCGTCAATGGCGGTGGCGTGCAGACGCTGGATTAAGCCTGTCAAAGCCACACTCCTCGGACACTGCACGGCTGGGATTTTATTTCTAGGCAAATTCCTAAATGCTCGATCAAATGGGCGATCGCGAACAGTGGTGTTTATGGTAGCTAAGCTCGGTAATAATGCTGGCGTATGTAGCTCAGGCAAAATGTCAATTCGGCAGAGCCCGATCGCCCCTTGACTCCATGCGCTACAATTATTAAGAAATCTTTAGTTAAATCCGTTTAACGTCTCGGACGCATTATGAGTCTTCCCATTCGCAACGTCGCCATCATTGCTCACGTCGATCACGGCAAAACCACCCTTGTGGACGCTCTCCTCAGACAGTCCGGGGTCTTCCGCGAAGGGGAAGAAGTCCCAGATTGCGTCATGGACTCCAACGACATCGAGCGCGAACGTGGCATCACCATCCTTTCCAAAAACACCGCTGTCCGATACAAAGAAACCCTGATCAACATCGTCGATACCCCCGGACACGCGGACTTCGGCGGCGAAGTCGAGCGAGTGCTCGGCATGGTTGACGGTTGTTTGCTGATCGTAGACGCCAACGAAGGCCCGATGCCGCAAACCCGGTTCGTACTCAAAAAAGCCCTCGAAAAGGGACTGCGCCCGATCGTCTTTGTCAACAAGATCGATCGCGATCGAGCCGATCCCCACAAAGCAGTCGATAAAGTTTTGGATCTGTTCCTAGAACTCGGCGCTGACGACGATCAGTGCGACTTCCCCTATCTGTTCGGTTCCGGGCTCAACGGCACTGCCAAAAAAACATTGGAAGACGAAGCAGTGGACATGAAACCGCTGTTTGAAGAAATCCTAGACCACGTACCGCCCCCGATCGGCGACCCCAACAAGCCACTACAACTGCAAGTAACCACCTTAGATTACTCAGAATACGTCGGTCGCATCGTCATCGGCCGCATCCACAACGGCACGATTAGAATCGGTCAACAAGCAGTCTTAATCACCGAAAGCGGCGCCATTGTCAAGTCAAAAATTACCAAATTGATGGGCTTTGAAGGCCTGAAGCGGATTGATATCCCAGAATCTTCTGCTGGTAATCTTGTCGCCGTTGCCGGTTTTGCTGATGCGTATATTGGCGAGACAATTACCTGTCCCAACGACCCACAAGCGCTACCTTTAATCAAGGTAGACGAACCGACTTTGCAGATGACTTTCTCGGTGAACGATTCGCCGTTCTGCGGTCAAGAAGGTAGTTTGGTCACATCGCGTCAAATTCGCGATCGACTAATGCGAGAACTCCAAACCAACGTCGCCCTGCGCGTCGAAGAAACCGAATCTCCCGACAAATTCCTCGTATCCGGCCGTGGCGAACTCCACCTCGGCATTTTGATCGAAAATATGCGTCGCGAAGGATACGAATTCCAAGTATCTCAACCGCAAGTAATCTTCCGCGAAGTCGGCGGTCGTCCCTGCGAACCCTTTGAATGTTTGGTATTAGACGTACCCGAAGAAGCAGTCGGCGGCTGCATCGAACGCCTCGGTCAGCGGAAAGCAGAAATGCAAGATATGCACGTCAGCAGCACCGGTCGCACCCAAATCGAATTTTCAGTCCCCGCTCGCGGTTTGATTGGATTCCGAGGCGAGTTTATGCGCTTGACTCGCGGCGCAGGAATTATGAACCACAGCTTCCTCGACTATCGCCCCCTCGGTGGAGAAATTATCGCCCGTCGCAACGGAGTATTAATTTCCTTTGAAGAAGGAACTGCAACTACTTATTCACTGAAAAATGCTGAAGACCGTGGCGTATTTTTCATTACCCCTGGAACCAAGGTTTACCGAGGGATGATTATCGGAGAAAACAACCGAGATGAAGACATGGAACTCAATATCTGCAAGTCGAAGCAGTTAACAAACCACCGCGCCTCTGGCGGTGAAGAATTGGCGCAATTGCAAGCACCAGTCGATATGAGTTTGGAGCGCGCTTTGGAATACATCGGTCAGGATGAATTGGTGGAAGTAACACCGAAATCAATTCGCTTGCGGAAGTTGTCCAAGAAGTTGGTCAAACGCTAAAAAAAAGATTTTTAGGGTGGGGTATAAATCCCCATCCTAAAAATCTCACCGTCAACTATCAACTGTCAACTATCAACTATTTTTAAGGTCTATACCAATAATTACGATTCAAGTTGATGACAATATTAAGACAGCATTTGAAGAAGCTAGTCTTAAGACTTAGCAAGAGTTAAGTTCGATTATTCAATTGTTTTTTATACAAAATTTACACAACAAAACTTTAACCCAGGTTAGGGCAGAAATTTCTGACAGGGCAACGCAGCGAGGCTTAACGCCAGAAATTTTACAAGAGCTTTTAGCAGATAATAATGATGGGTAGAAAACGCGATATTAAACAGATTGATGCGATCGCTAGGGAGTTTAAGATGGGAGGTGAATTAAGGATTGCTTTTGGTTTATTCATTGAGGAAGAAAAGAAAAATGGTTATGGTGGAACTTTAAACCGTAGAGGCGATTTTACTTAGGTCGAACTCCGCCAGAAAGCAAAAGAATTTTTAGAGGATATTTAAATGGCTATTCAAACATCTATTGCTAATCAGAAGCCAAATATCGAGCAAATTATTTCAGTCATTACTAAACCAATTATCGGAGAAATTTGTCATCAGGTTATATTTAGTTATGGGGATGAATTACGGCTAGATTTCGGTGAGATGTCTGCCTATACTCACCCAAAACTAGCACATCTATGCAAAGGTAGTTGGCAATTTGGCGCAAGGGCAACACCTTGGGTTTTCAAGCAAGGCGATCGAATCTTAACTTCTTCCTTGCCAGTAGATATAGATGCAGAAATAGATGAGGTAGAAATAGATGCTGTCAAAAAAGTTTTGCAGCAATTGGAAAATAAAGAATTGATTGATTTTGTGATTGATACTCATAATATTAGTATCACTCTAGTTTTTGAGGGTGATTACCAACTAATTTTACAGCCAGATTTCCAAGATGATTCTGGACTTCCCTATTGGGAATTGTTCATGCCAACAGAACAAGTTTTGACGGTTGGGCCTAGATTTTTTTGGGAATGTAAATCAATTCATGAACGTTATTGATCTTAAATTCAATATGCTTGTACTGTAGTTTAGCAAATTTAGGATCTCGATCGCGCGATCGACTAACAGCCACAATATGTTTTAATTTATATTTGAGCAAAATTAAAGCAAGCCCAGCCATGAGTCCTAAATCCATAGCCGTAATCAACTTCAAAGGCGGAGTCGGAAAGACCACCGTAACTTGGAGTCTGGGAAATATTATATCCCAAGGAACAGACTTAGAAGTCTTGATGTTAGACCTAGACCCGCAAATGTCCCTCACAGAAGCGATCGGGCTTAACGAAAATACAGGTCATTTAGAGGATAAATTTGGTAAGTGGTACGAAAAATCTCTGAAGCACAGACTCACAATTTACGACGCCCTCGAAGTCTTTAAAAAAGCCGGACAAAACTTTAAATTTCCCGTGGGTTTCGACACGATTTATCAGATTGACGAACAGTTGCATTTTATCCCTTCAGTTGAAGAATTGTATTGGTTAGATTTGGATGGATTTGAGGGGAAAAGTGTTAAAGACTTTATCCGCCAGTTCAGTGGCAAAATCGCCAACTCTCCCAATCTCCCCAAATACGACTTGATGCTTTTTGACTGTTCGCCTTCCTTCAGTCTCCTCACCTACAGCGTACTCTCTTGTTGCGACTTAATATTAATTCCCGTCAATCCAGATTATTTTGGTTCTAGGGGATTGAGTTTAGTTTTAAACTCGCTCCAGAAACGGATTGAGCCTTACCCGTTTCCCAAGATTGCCGTGTTTATGAATAAAGCTAAAATTTATGGAGGATTGCTGACAAATGAAGTTCAGTTTTATATGAGAGAAGTCAAGAGACTTTGCGCTGAAATCTCAAAAGACAATAACATAGAAGTGAGATTTTTAGAATCGACGATTCGGGAAAGTGTTGGGTTGAAGCGGGCGATTAATGAGGGAGAACTGCCACGAGAATTAGTTAGAGAGTTTGAGCAACTGTGGCGCGAGTGTGAGGAGTATCTGAAATGATTAAAAAAGATATTTTGCCTGCTGGCGATTCAGAAAGTGGGGGGTTAGTTGATGAAATTGGCGAACTTAAGGAAATCTTGCGCGAGGTTTCTAAAAAATTAACCAGGATTGAGGCTCAAGTTAAGCGGGGAGTGCTTTCTGCTGGGTCTAAAAATTCGCAATTATCTACGGTTGCTGATGTGAATAAGCCTGCTAATTTATCGGCAGAAAATGTTTTAGAAGTTTATGAAGAACTGCGTTTGCAAGCTAAGAAGGGTCATGAACTAGAGGTGAGGCAAAAATTGTCGGCTATGAGTGCAACTGACTTGAATTTGATGTGTTGCGAGTTAGGGATGCCTCCGAGCAGCAAGAATCCGTCCCGCAAAAAAATGTTTGAGCTAATTATTGGTAGAATTAAGCAGAGTTTGATGCTGTCGCGACATATCGATCGACAAACGCTTTAAAAATTAGTATCTGAATCGAAAAAATGGGTTTTAATTTGCATTTCTAGCTGGGATCTGGAATCGCATACACAATAAAAACGGCTCGTAGTGCGTCTTGGTGTCCGCTTTTATGCTGCGGGCTACAGCCCGCACTACCAACCTGGCTTAATTATTGTATTTGTTCGACTGGAGATGATATTAGAGCGTTTTCGATAGAACTTTACTCAAATTGGAGCAGATGCAATAATCTTTTTCTCCTTAAATTGCTGGTGAACTTCCAATTCATGTCCCTCAAGTTCTAAGTGTTTTTCATCCTGCACCTGTTTGTCAATTTTGGGCAACTTTAAAATCGCCCCAGCCAAAACCCAGTAATACACCGATACTGGATCTACATCCAGCGGATAGTATTGAGGATTGATCGTAATAAATCCCACAAACACCCAAAAACTAGCTCCGTAACTCCGCAAATTTTTGTCCTTCACAGTGCGGTAAGCTCGAAAAGTTAGAAAAGCTAAGTGTAAAAGCATGATTTGAAAAGCAATCATTCCCGGATAACCGAGTTCGTAGATCAACTTAGGATGGAAAGTTTCAATTAGCTGCGTGAAACCAAAGATTCGCGTGGAATTAGTCGCTCGTCCCACACCTCTACCGAGAGGTCTGTCAATGATAAAATTGTTGCTCTGCTCCAACTGATTTAAGAAAAACTGCTGGGGTGGTGCAGCATTCCAGCGGTTAACAAAACTCTCCCACCGCTGCTCGATAATTCCTGGGTTAATTGCTGCACCGACAAACAGCAGAATTGCCAGTCCTGCACCGATGGGAATAAATCGTTTGAAATTAACTAATTGACCTGTGAGAATTAGCAGGATGCCAGTGGCAACTGGAACTAAAACTAAAGCAGCTCTTTGACCGGAAATAACTGCATTGGCAAATACTAATGCCATGCCAAATAAACCAATAACTCGCCACCAGAATGAAGGGTCACAAAATGCAGAGGCAAAGGTCAAAAAAGCATTAGCAATTAAAAACCACGCCCACTGCCAAGGCGCCACAAATGTTCCTGGCAAGCGGATAAATTTGACTTCTGGACTGAATACCAGAGAACCGCCGACAAAACATCTAGCTTGCAGCGTTGCTTTATATAATTCTTCTCCGCTCATGCCTCGGGTTCCCGCGCATTTTCCACTTTGCAACAACAGGTACTGAATCAAACCAAGAACGCAGCAAACGATCGCCAAAACTACGTGCATTCGACCAAAAAACACCAAATCCTTCTTAGTGCGGATCAGATAATAGGTACAAGCAATCAGCGGTATGTAACCTATCAATACTTTTAAGCCGAGAATTCCTTGCAGAATGGGTTTGTCGCCTTTCATAGGGTGGAGCTGCATCTCCCCGTTGACAAAAATTAAAGTCAGCATTGCCATCATCAACAGGATGCTGAAGGTAGAAAGCATTTGTTTGGGAATGAACAGGGGCAACTGTTTCTTTTTGCAGCTTTGAATTAGGGCGATGAGAGCTGGTATGTAGAAAGCATCTTTGGCTACTTGAAATGCAGCATTCCCGCCGCCAATTGCGTAAGTAATTGTACCGCTGAAAGGCAGGTAAATTAGAAAAGCCCACAAAGCTTGACGGGGGTATTTGTAGGAAAGCAGCAAAATGGCTACGGCTGCGCCTCCAGCAATAGCAATCTTAGGGCGGGTAACGAACAATAGGGGGATGCTGACAATAGCACTGATTAAGCAGCTTATGACGATCGCCTGCGCTAATTCATTGCACTTTTGTGAAGTTTTACGTTTTTGTGCGGTTACTTCTTTTTTGCTGAGCGATGTTGTTTTTTCGCTGAGCTTTTGTTGGGATTTCTTGGATTTGCGCTTGTTTTTCAACATAACTTCTAGAAGGCACTTATGTAGAAGGCTGAAGGCACTTTTGTGTACCAGACTATCTGATGTAGGAGGTAGAATGTAGAATGAATAGAAGAAAAAATATTGCGGTAGATGTGGTTACTTATTCTTCAAGTCCAGAACTCGAAAAAATCTGGGTCAAGATTGTGGGTGCGAGGCGGGCATAACTTATACTCGCGACCTTGTAGAATATAACTGCTGCATCTATAATGTACAAATCTCGAAAAAATAATTTTAATCGATCGCTGAAAGTGAATATGAAGTTAACAAAATTGGTATCGATCGGCATTGCCCTAGTTGTAGGAGCAAGCGCGAGCATATTATCTAGCAGCAGCAGTAGAGCATTCGGGGCAGAAAAAGTTGTCCTGACATTTGGCCCGATCGCACAAACCATCAATATCAGCGACTTAGAAGACTTTGCAAAAAACGGCACGACGACACCAACCATCAAACAAATTATCGGGTTCTCCAAAATGGACCCACAAGTGCTGCAGGGATTGATGAGTCTAGAAATCGGTTTAAAGCCAGCTATTCTGGCCCGGGTAATTTACAGCACCCCAGGCGAAAAAATTACAGACGAAATCGGTCAAGCAATTCGGACTCACCGCCGCACAGAAAGCGGCAAAGCCCTGCGGGCTGCGGTGATTCTGGCATCCGGCGACGACGGTAAACTGTCGCTGCTAGAAATCCTGAAAAAGTATCCTCTGCCGGAGGTTTACGTAGATGTTGCCAGCATTGCCGCCACGGTTGGAAAAATTCAGGGTTTAGCCGGCAATCTGAGCAGCCTGCTTCAAGATTCGATGCGCGAGACAACGAGGACAACTGAAACTAATCGCACCGAAAGTCCGATCGCACCTCGCCGCAGCGTTGCGCCAACAACCCCCCCTCCAGCGCGTCGCCCCGCACCCGCACCCCTACCAGCACCAGCACCGCAGCCTGCGAGCCCTGTCAGAGGACTCTGGTAAGGAGATTATATTAAACTAACCGTCTCCCTAACAGCTTCTCGCAGCCTCTCCACATCGCGCATCGGCGGTGCACCAAAGAGCCGCTTGTACTCCCGGTTGAAGTGGGAGGCATCGTCATAACCCACACGGTAGGCAGCACTGCTAGCATCGAGGTTTTCCCCCAGCATCAGACGGCGAGCCTCCTGGAGCCGCAGTTGTTTCTGGAACTGCAAGGGACTCATTGCAGTGACAGACTTGAAGTGATGGTGAAAGCCCGAGACACTCATTCCAAGCTCTCGTGCGATGCTTTCAATCCGAAGCGGCTCCTTAAAATCTTTACGAAGTCGATCGACTGCAAGAGCGATGTGATGGGTTGAGCCTCCCAGAACTGCAATCTGACGAAGCCGACCACCTTGCTCTCCCATCAGCAGTCGATAAATGATTTCCCGCTTAATCAATGGTGCGAGAACATGAGCTTCAGCAGGGGAATCGAGAAGCCTGACGAGCCGCACTACAGAGTCCAACAGATTTGCATCCAACGGACTGACATCGATCGCTTTGACATTGGCACCTCTTTGTGCTGAGGGATGCCCTGCCTCGACCATGACTGAACCGACAAAGGTAGGGTCGAGATCGAGGCGAAGGCTAAGGTACGGTTGCGCCTTGGACGCTTCAAGAATTTGACTCACAATCGGCAGTTCAACCGTCGCCAGCAGATAGTGCATCGGGTCGTACTGATAGCGATCGTTACCCAGAAGCACTTCTTTGCTGCCCTGAGCGATCGCACAAAAGGCAGGAATAGAGACACTATAAATGCACTCCGAAGGCGAAGAGGAGCGATTGAAGTGCAATCCTTTCAGCGGCTCAATCGTCCCATCCTGACGAATTGCTTGTGCAATCCGCTCAGTCAGTTCGTCTCTATTGGCTTGCGCTCTGTCTGCCTCACGCTTTGCCTGCGGGTCGTTCCTTAAATCCCGATCGGACGTTTCAAGTATTTTAGCAGGGTTCATTTCTAAGTTTGCAGGATTGTACAACAATCTTAGACGATCGTTCTATGGCTTGCCCCTGAGAGTTCCTAGAATGAAGCTAAAGCAATAAAAAACGATTCCGGCTTCTTGCAAGCGTCTGGACTTTTATACAAGAGAAAACTCAGTCTTGATTGGGCCAGAGATTCGCCTACTGACAACCAAAAGGACATCAAGGCTAACCCTGCTGCTTAAAAAATCCATCCCTACCGATAGAGCAGGTGTTAAGTGCTCAATCTCTAAGATTGGGCTGCAACCAAAATGGCATCAATTGAAGGAATTAACCAAATGAACATCCAAAGAAGTGGCTCACAGCCTTCTGCCAAAGGGCCGGCCGATTATTTTACCGGCACTGTCCGCATTGACCCCCTATTCGAGGCACACGATCCGGCACGCACGTCTGGCGCCAGTGTCACCTTCGAACCCGGCGCTCGAACAGCATGGCACACCCACCCGTTGGGCCAGACGCTAATTGTGACGGCTGGCTGCGGTTTCGTACAGCTCTGGGGTGAGCCAATTCAGGACATCAGACCCGGTGATGTTGTCCAGATTTTGCCCGGTGAGAAACATTGGCACGGTGCCACAGCAACCACAGCTATGACGCACATTGCTATTCAGGAATGGCTCGACGGCAAGCCTGTGGACTGGATGGAACAGGTCAGCGACGAGCAGTATCAAGGAAAATCTTGAGGCTTTTGAGATGGTTTCCTATCAAGGGGAAAAACTGTCAGAAGAGAATGCTGATTTTGGTTTTCGCCCTAGCGATGTCCCTGAGTTACTCAGCCTGCCGTGCCGACAAAAGTGTGCCGAGCAGTGCCTCGTCGAAGATGCCGACTGAAATATCAATCAAGCAGGCATACAGTGTCAGTAACTCAGGTCTAAAGACACTGAGCTTGCAAGAGTAATCCAGCAAGCTATGCTGACCAGCCTAAGTCTTCACTGACTACGTTTTTCGAGTCACGACACCCCGGAATGCGAAGCTAGTTCCTTGCTCTGTCATCTGCAATTAAACAGTTTTAAAGTCACTGAAACAGTGTTGCAGGTCTAAAAAGCTCTTAAAACATTGGCGAAGCTCACATAACCTAAGCAATTAGAGAAGGCAGAAATGTCAAATTACACATTCGTCATTGATTCAAGCAAACAGCCGTTAAGTCCATGCCATCCCTCGGTAGCAAGGAAATTACTAGCGTCGGGTCTTGCTGCGGTATTCCGCAGGTATCCATTTACGATCATTCTAAAAAAGGAGATAATCACCACACCCCAACCCATTGAAATCAAAATAGACCCAGGCTCTAAAACAACTGGGATAGCCTTAGTTCAAGGGAACAAAGTTATCTTTGGTGCTGAACTAACTCATCGTGGTCAAGCTATTAAAGCAAGTCTTGAGTCTCGTAGAGCGTTGCGTCGAGGCAGAAGAAATCGCCATACTCGCTACCGCAGGGCTAGGTTCCTAAATCGGACTAAACCAAAGGGTTGGTTGGCTCCATCACTAACACATCGGGTACTGACGACACTGACTTGGGTAAATAAGTTTATTCGGCTAGCTCCAGTCAGTTCGATTTCTCAGGAGCTTGTGAGATTTGACTTGCAGCAAATAGAGAATCCTGAAATATCAGGCATTGAGTACCAGCAAGGCACTCTTTCTGGCTACGAAGTGCGTGAGTATTTACTTGAGAAATGGGACAGGAAGTGCGCTTACTGCCCGGTGGAAAATATTTCCTTGCAGATAGAACATATTCATCCTCAATCAAAAGGTGGCTCTAATCGTATCTCCAATCTATGCCTAGCCTGTGAACATTGCAACCTCAAGAAAGGTGCTCAAGATATCAATGTTTTCTTAGCTAAGAAACCTGATGTTTTGAAAAAGGTACTTGCCCAAGCAAAGCGTTCATTAAAAGACGCAGCAGCGGTCAATTCTACTCGTTGGGCATTGTTCAATGCTCTTAAAACTACTGGGCTGACCGTTACTACTGGTTCAGGAGGTAGAACCAAATTCAATCGAACTCGCCTCAATCTTCCTAAGACTCATTGGCTAGACGCTGCTTGTGTCGGCGAAGTAGAAACATTAAAAGTCCTAACCAAAAAACCTTTGCTCATCAAGGCAACTGGTCATGGCTCCAGGCAACTGTGCAGAACTGATAAATTTGGTTTCCCGTCCCGATATGTCTGCCGGTTCAAATTTGTCAAAGGCTTCCAAACTGGCGACATCGTGAAAGCGATTGTAACCAGTGGAAAGAAAATCGGAACCTATGTCGGGCGAGTCGCTGTTCGCTCTACTGGCAGTTTCAATATTTCTGCGTCAACATTAGTCCAAGGTATTAGTCACAAATATTGTTCAGCAATTCATAAAAAGGATGGTTATGCTTACTCAAATTAAGCTAGATTCAATGCGATTGAAATCGCCGAGCCGCTTCCCTCTCAGGACTAAAGTCGCTGAGTTTCCCACTTACCGAGTTTTCCTATGAAGCTAAACATCAAGGTCAAAGACAAAGTTGTTACAGCCACTTTGATCGACAGCAAAACCACTCATGATTTTATTTCCCTGCTGCCATTAACGCTGACTTTAGAAGATTACGCGAGAACCGAAAAAATCAGCGATTTGCCAAAAAGATTATCTACAGAAGATGCACCCGCAGGCAGCGATCCTGCTGTTGGAGATATTGCTTATTACGCTCCCTGGGGAAATTTGGCGATGTATTACAGCGATTCTGGATACGCAAACGGACTCGTTATCCTCGGAAAAATAGATGGTGGCATCGAGGCATTTAATGTGCCTAGCTCTGTAGAAGTGACAATCGAGCTTGTTCAATCGCCATAAAAAGGGCGATCGGCAGATCACCCTCTTTATTGCGATGGGTCATGAAACTCAGAACAGAATTGAAGGAGAAAAATAATGACGACGAACGAGAAGGGAAAGTACACAGGAAAAGTTGCGTTTGTGACCGGAGGAGCCAACGGCATCGGTCGAGCTACGGCGCTGGCGTTTGCTCGTGAAGGCGCTCATGTAGTGGTCGCTGACATTGCAGAACCAGGCAATCAAGAAACGGCCCACATGATTGAGGAACTCGGCGGGCAGGCGATCGCCGTTAGGTGCGACGTGACGCAGGCCGAGGACGTGAAGGCGGCCCTAGCCAAGACCGTTGAGGCTTTTGGGCGGCTGGACTTCGCCTTCAACAACGCAGGCATCGAGCCGAGGAAGCCAGCTCCGACTGCGGAGTACGAGGAGGAGGAGTGGAACCGGATCGTAGACACCAACCTCCGGGGTGTTTTCCTGTGCATGAAGCACGAGATTCCGCTGATCCTCAAGCAGGGAGGTGGCGCGATCGTCAACACCTCATCGGGCGCAGGAATCATCGGCATCAAGGGCAGCCCCGCGTACACCGCCGCGAAGCACGGCGTGATCGGACTGACCAAGGCGGCGGCCCTCGACTACGCCGCGCAGAACATCCGCGTCAACGCCGTCTGTCCTGGCTACATAGACACCCCGATGATGGGTCGCTTCACCGGCGGCACTGCCGAAGGGCGCGCGAAGGTGATTGCGGAGGAGCCGATCGGACGGATGGGCAAGCCGGAGGAGATCGCCGCGGCCGTTCTCTGGCTGTGTTCGGATGGAGCTGCCTTCGTCATTGGACACGCTATGGTCATCGACGGCGGCCAAACGGTGCAGTGATGTTCGGGGCGATCGTCTATGAGCCAGCCGGAGGAGATGGACGTGAACGAGATTCTGTTCCGACCCACGCGCCAAGTGCTGTAAAATTCCCCTGCCTTAGTACAGTTCCAGAAGTAAACAAATTAGGAGCATCAATTCATGTACAACACAAAAGCTTATTCCGCAGCCAGTGCAACATCACCGCTGTCCTCTACCACGATCGCGCGGCGCGATCCAACCGAACACGACGTGCAGATTGAAATCCTCTTCTGCGGCGTCTGCCACTCCGATGTCCATTCCGTCCGCAACGAGTGGAGCAGCATCATGCCCACGGTCTATCCGATCGTCCCTGGTCACGAGATGGTCGGTCGCGTCACCAAAGTCGGCTCGGCAGTTAGCAAGTATAAACCCGGCGATCTCGCAGCGGTCGGCTGTATGGTCGATTCGGATGGAACCTGCCCCCAGTGTAAAGCTGGCTTTGAGCAGTTCTGCCCTTCCCTGACCCTCACCTACAACTCCCCGGACAAGCACAAGACCGCTCCTGTCACCTACGGCGGCTATTCCAACAGCATCGTCGTCGATGAAAGCTTCGTTCTGCGCGTCCCCGACCACCTCGATCTCGCCGGAGTTGCACCGCTTCTCTGCGCCGGGATTACAACCTATTCTCCCCTGCGCCACTGGGGCGTAACGAAGGGCAAGAAGGTGGGCGTGGTCGGTCTCGGCGGGCTGGGCCACATGGGTGTGAAGTTCGCTCATGCGTTCGGAGCCCATGTCGTCGTCTTCACTACTTCGCCCAACAAGAAGGAAGACGCACTCCGCCTCGGTGCCGATGAAGTCGTCGTCTCCCGCAACACCGACGAAATGCAGAAGCACGCTGGCAGCTTCGATTTCATCCTCGATACCGTATCCGCCAACCACGATATCAACGCCTATCTCAACCTGCTCACCCGCGACGGCAACATCACCCTTGTCGGCGCACCTGAGAACCCCCTAGATGTCTCGGCATTCAGCCTCATTATGGGCCGCCGCAGTCTCTCCGGCTCTAACATCGGCGGCATCGAGGAAACCCAGGAGATGCTCGACTTTTGTGGCAAGCACAACATCACTGCGGATGTCGAAGTCATCCCCATCCAGAAGGTCAACGAAGCCTACGAGCGACTGCTCAAGTCCGATGTGAAGTACCGCTTCTGTATCGATATGGCATCCCTTAAATCTGAATAACTGCGGTGAAACCTCGGCTGATTGGCAAGTCTGTTAGGCGGAACTCAGTAGTGACTCAACAAAAAGAGGAATTAAGATGATTAAAGACAAAGTTGTGATTATTACCGGCGCATCATCAGGGATTGGTGAAGCAAGTGCGAAATTGCTTGCAAGCAGAGGCGCTAAAGTCTTACTAGGCGCGCGACGCGAGGACAAACTAAGACAACTGGTTGATGAAATTCGGAAAGCTGGCGGACAAGCAGTCTATCAAGTGATGGATGTAGTTAACCCATCTGATAACGCTGCGATCGTCAACCTTGCCAAGGAAACATTTGGAAGCCTCGATGTTATTTTCTTGAACGCTGGCATCATGCCAACTTCTCCACTTTCTGCATTGAAAACTGATGAATGGAATCAAACGGTTGATATCAATATCAAGGGTGTACTCAATGGTATCGCTGCTGTGTTGCCAACATTTGTTAGCCAAAAGTCTGGGCATATTATCGCAACTTCATCGGTTGCTGGATTAAAAGCCTATCCAGGTGGTGCGATCTATGGTGGAACGAAATGGTTTGTACGCGATTTCATGGAAGTTCTACGCATGGAGTCTGCTCAAGAGGGGACTAACATTCGGACTGCGACAATTTACCCTGCTGCAATTAATACTGAGTTGTTAGATCAGATTACCGACCAAGATGCGGCTGAAAAAATGACAGCTTTGTATAAGAAATATGGCATCTCACCAGATCGAGTAGCCAATGTTGTGGCGTTTGCGATTGACCAGCCAGAAGACACAAATGTGAACGAATTTACGATTGGCCCAACCGCGCAGCCTTGGTAAGGATTGTGTTGGCAGTTAGATTGAGTGCGATCGCATCTCGAAGGAGTAATTATGCAGAAGCGCAAACTTGACAACAGTAACCAGTGTTCGCAGAGGAGGTAAGTGTGGATACCACCCGCTTGGAGGCATTTAGCGACGGCGTATTCGCGATCGCCATCACCCTCCTGGTCCTCGAAATCAAAGTGCCGCCACCCAATACGGCACTTGGAGCAGAACTTCTCCAACTCTGGCCATCCTATCTCGCCTACGTGGTCAGCTTTCTGGTGATCGGCGCAATCTGGATCAACCACCACGCTATGTTCCAACACATCGTCCGCGTGGATGGGACGCTGTTGCTGCTGAACGTCCTCCATCTGATGCTGATCGCATTTCTGCCGTTTCCAACCGCGGTACTCGCCGAAGCATTTCACCGGGCAACGGACGAGCCAATTGCCGCTGCGTTCTACAGTGGGATCTTGACCGTCATTGGTATCTTCGTCACCGCTATGTGGCGGTACGCGGCTCACGGGCATAGGCTGCTCGACCCCCGTCTCACGGCGAAAAAGGCACGGCAGATCGGACGGCAGTTCCTGATCGGGCCGATCGTTTACGCGATCGCCACTGTAGTTGCGCTGGTCGCGCCCTGGCTGGCGGTGCTGCTCTTCATCTTTCTCAACCTCTTCTATCTCTGGCCTCGCTGGGGTCACAGGAGTACCCTATCCCACACCGGCGACTCCGCTATGAACAGCGATCGCAGCGAAGACGAGTGACAACGGCGGGAGCGATCGATGGCGAAAAATATCAGTTCCATATCATTCCAGATCAAGAAGCAAAACAATGCAAACGCGCAAACTTGGAAACAGCAACTTAGAAGTTTCGGCGATCGGGCTTGGCTGCATGGGAATGAGCTTTTCTGATGGCCCGCCCAAAGACACGCAGGAGATGACCGCTCTTCTGGGAGCCGTCGTCGATCGCGATCGGCATTCATCAGAAAATTGGGTAGAAACCCCGTCCTTTTAGGATGGCTTTATATTACAATATAATTGGTCAACGACCCACCCGAGACGATGGACCAAACAGCCTATACGAGCGAAGTTCAGCCTTGTGCTGACGGCGAAGCAAAATCGGTAGACCGGGAAAAGAGGATAGGGCAATGGTAAACATCCCTAGAATCAAAACGTAGAAGAATTCCGTTTGGTATTCGACACGTAAAAACCGCAGGGCTTGCGGGGTTAGTCTGTGGAGCGAACATAAGACCAAATCTCTTTGAGGGTGGAGGCAGTTGCGAAGAAGCAGAAATTCAAATCGTGAGGTTTCGGAATCCCCGTGCGTTCACGCCGGGGAGGATGTCAACAATGTGTCCTAGGGAATGGTTGAGCCAGTAGTTGAGGCCTCCGGCAGACAATTTTGGGGAGCATCTCAGTTTTGCATTTACACGGAGCAAGCGATCGTCCCGCTCGCACTCCTAAAAATGCTTTTTAGAAAAACGAGATGCTTCCCAATTTTGATACAAAACCCACCCCCGCCCTAGGCCTAGGCCTACTTTTATGGCATTCTTCCTTATTCCTGAAATCCGTGAAATCCGTGACATCCGTGACATCCGTGGAGCGAATCCGTTGCCGAACTTCCTTATTCCTTCGCCTGTAACTTCCGAAGCAATCATTTTTTCTTGAGCAACTTTTTGAGCAGCTTAGGAACCTCCGAAGGCCTAGCAGCCACCGGTATTTCCGCCTCTTCAAAGGCAGCCATTTTGTTTTGGGCCTTCACACCAAAGGCTTTCTGGGCAGCAGCGCGAGAACTGATCAGGATGCCTGCGTGGCCCAAAGACGGGCCTTTGGGAGCGTAGCGGCCGGCCAGATAAGCAACCACAGGTTTGTCGATCGCCGAAGCGATGTAAGAAGCAGCAGCTTGTTCACTCCAACCCCCAACTTCCCCGATCAAAACCATCGCCTCCGTACTGTCATCTTCGTCCAAAAGTTGCAGCCACTGCATAAAAGAAGAACCAACAATCGCGTCGCAGCCAATACAAACCGCCATCGACTGTCCCAAACCCGCCTCAGTCAGTTCTAGGGCAACTTCGTAAGTCAAAGTGCTGCTGCGGCTGATTACGCCGATCGAGCCGGGAGTGTAAAATTCCTTGGGGTGAGTTCCCAGCAGCAGTTGATCGGGGACAATAATCCCTGGACTGTTGGGCCCGATCACCAAAGTTTCCGTGGCCTCTGCTTTTCTGACTAAGTGCACCAGATCCAGAGGAGGCACTCCCTCCGTGACGATCGCGATTTGCCGAATTCCCGCCGCGATCGCTTCTAGAGCCGCATCCAGCACCCAGTAAGCGTCTACCAAAATTACCGTAGTATCAATATGACCTACTGCCGCCACGGCTTCTTCTACCAAATCAAAAATCGGAATTCCCTCCAAATCCAGCCCTCCCCGACCGGGACTGACACCGGCGACTACATTAGTGCCGTATGCTTTCATCATCAGGGCGGCGCGGGTTGAGGCGGGAGATTCTGTAATGCCCTGTACTAGGACTTTGCTTTCAGGAGTTAAATTCATGTTTTCCTAGTTAACACTCGATCTTTAAAAAGTAGAAGGCTTTGATTTGTCCAGAGTTCTCGTTTTGCCGATCGACTCTCGCTACTTGGCAGATGATACAGCTTGAGCCACAGCTTCATCTAAAGTTCTAGCTAGCTGCACCGGCAACTGTCCCAAACGCTTTTTCACTGCATCAGCATCGATCGCTACCAGGCGAAGCACAACT
The DNA here is from genome assembly GCF_026130175.1 of Lyngbya sp. CCAP 1446/10. Classification (GTDB taxonomy): domain Bacteria; phylum Cyanobacteriota; class Cyanobacteriia; order Cyanobacteriales; family Microcoleaceae; genus Microcoleus. The sequence continues at coordinate 19,179 of NZ_JAIGNI010000057.1, forward strand.
TGAATGTGCCGGTTGGCGCGAGCTTTCCGTTCCAAATAGCCCACTACGGCCGCGATGATTTCCTCGCTCTTGGAAGCGCTGCCCAAAATATTTACAAGTATCACCTTAACGCTTTTATCCTGAGCGACTAACTCCAGACCCAAATCCGTGCGATCGCGCAAAGCATTTACTGCATCGTAGCGGTCTAGGGAACCCATATTCAGAAAATTAGCTGGTTTTCCTCCTTGGTGGGCTACAGCATCCAGAGTTGCCATTGTCAAGCCGACTCCGTTGCACAAAATCCCGATATTCCCATCTAGTTCGATTAATTGCAGGGATTCGGAATTCGAGATTGGGGATTGAGATTTGGAGTCAAACTGCGACGGCGACTGCTGCGCCTTTGAGTTAGAATTCCGGCGATCATCGCCCACATAGGGATTTCTCCTGTCCCCTACCAACCCGCTGCTTTGGCTTTCACCCGAAAGTGCGGCCAAGTCTGGATGCCGTCCCAAGGCATCGTCGTTGGCGCTGACTTTACCATCTAAAGCCATTAACTCTCCCGTTGGACTGATGCCGAGAGGATTGATTTCTACTAAATCTAAATCTTTTTCGACAAACAACCGGTACATTTTCTCGACAATGGTACTCACCGATTGAATCAAATCTCCCTGCAATCCCATTTTCAGCATCAGACGCCTCGCGTAGAATGGCGAAAATTCCTGGTCTACGGCAACTTGCTGCATTTGGTCGATCGACCGTTCGACATCCATACCTCCTTGTCTCGAACCCAGAAGTACCGGGCGGCGGGCTATGGGGTCTAGGAGTACAGCCAAGTACAATTCTTGGTCAGCGTTGTACTTGGCTTCTGCTAACAGGACTTGCGGATATTCATTCTCGATCGGCAAATTAAAAATTGTTTGAGCCGCAGCGACTGCATCGATCGTATTTTCCACAAATTTAATGCCACCCGCCCGGCCTCGTCCCCCAGCCCGCACTTGCGACTTAAGTACAACTGGGTAGGGAATTTTCAGCCCTTTGAGGTCGGCGGGTTTGTCAATCCGCTGCGACGGCAAAATCGGAATTGCCATCTGGCGAAATAAAGATTTAGCTTGGTACTCTAACAAATCCATTTTTAATAACGAGTGATGGGTATTTTGCAACAAGCAATTCGTCGTTCTTGGCAATTCATAATTAATAGATACCAATTAGCTTTTTGTCAAGTTAAAATTTAAAAGTTAGGGCTTTGAGCTTTTAATTTTAATCTTAAATTTTTATGTTGCCGATTACTTATTCGGTATTGCTAGAAGATCACCTATCGATTAAGCTGTTTTGTAGTTTTTGTTTTGCGATCGACTAATTGCAAAATTTTACTGTTGACTCGCGCGGGGACAGGGTAGGGAGATGGTTGGTAGTTGTTTTATAGCCTTTCTCAGAAAGATCAGGTACGCGAACGGCATTGGGCATTGGGCATTGGCCAAACAGGGCATTGGGCGAAGCGAAGCGGAGGGATTGGGCATTGGGCTATCCTCACTTTTTTGAGAACCGCTATATCTTCGTACTTTGGGCAATACTGATCCGAGATATTTCTGCCAGCTAATTATCAATTGATGCTAAGTAAATCCACCTAATTAAACGTCAAATACGGCTCGCGCTCAAGCTTGCCGTGTATGTCTTCTTCCTTCTTCCTTCTTCCTTCTTCCTTCTTCCTTCTAATTAGCAGTGCCTTGATGGACGGTTTTAACCCATTTCAGTCGCTTGGGACGCACCGAAATCCGAGCCGTCACAATCCCTACCAGCAGCCAGTGCAACATATACACAGTACCCCGCAGCGTTTGCAGCAAGGTGACAAAAACTCTTTTAATGTCAAATTTCGTCTCTTTGCGAGTGCGACGCAAACCGACAAACATTCCGACCAGCGACAAGGTAAGAGTCATCACAGTTATCGGACTGGCTAGAGGCATCCGGCGCAGCGCAATTGACATCAAAAAGTCAGGCAGCGCTACTGTGGGCAAGAAATATTGAGATACCCAAAATCCAAATAAATCCCAAGTTTTCCCCGTTCCCATCCGGTTGCGAAAAATTAGCCGCCAATAGTCAAGATAACGCTGATAGCCGCCTTCTGCCCACCGATTGCGCTGGTGCCACAGGGCGCGAGCATTGGTGACTCCTTCTTCTGACACGGCTGGGGAAGCCAAAAATTCAATGTCCCACTGGTCTAGGTGCAGCCTCACGGTCAAATCTAGGTCGTCGGTAATCGTTTCCTCGTTCCAGCCGCCGCAGCGTTCTAAGGCTGTACGGCGCATGAATTGGCCGTTACCGCGCAATTCTCCTATGCCGCCGATCGCAATCCGTTGCTGCTGGAAAAAACTATCGAGAGCCATTTCTGCTTCTTGGCCGCGAGTCCACACATTTACCGCAGCATTGGCGATGGCTTTTCTGACTTGCACCGCGCCTACCTGTTCTGCATTGAACATCGGCAGCACCCGGCGCAGCAAATCCGGTGTTACCGTGGCGTCGGCGTCAAATATGCCCACAAATTCACCGCGAGTCAGCGGCAAAACTTGATTCAGGGCTCCTGACTTACCGCCGCTGGCATTTGCTCCTCTGCTAAATACTTTGAGCTGCGGGTACTGTTTGGTTAGCTGTTCCAAAACCAGCGCTGTGCTGTCGCTGCTGTGATCGTCGATCGCCCAAACTTCGTAACGGTCGATCGGGTAATCTACATTGCAGATTGATTGTACGAATCGGGCAATCACCGCTTCCTCATTTTTCGCCGCCACCAGCAGCGACACAAATGGCCAATCCTCTCGACTTTCATCGGCAAGAGGAGGCAGTGCGGGCTTGGGCTGGGCAAACAAAACTCGCAATGCTTGCATCCACAGCAGTCCCGTCAACCCCCACACTACCCACGCACCCCAAGAAATCAAGTGTAGGGCGATCGTCCCTCCCCAAATCGCAGTCAGCACCGCGGCAGCTTTTCCCCGCCGTCCCCGGTACAGATTCTGAGGAAAAGATGGAGATCCCGGCACAGACACCGCAACTGGGAGCTCTGATGAAGTTTCTGCGTCAAACACCCTGTCGCCCATGTCTGGTAGGGCAAATATTTTGCTTACCTTCGAGTTCGAGGTCAAACTCTTGAGCTCTTCTTTCGCTAAATCAGGGATGTCCAAGTTAAGCTCGCTGCGATCGTCGTTTTCTGGCCAAGAACTCTCCTGCATAGGTTACTTGATTTAACCACCAATAGTTTTTGATTTTAGAGATAAGTATCTACTGTACCAGTTTCTGGGCTTTTGTCGAAAGCCAATGGGAGCAGGTTTGTGGGGACTCGCCCAAGAGTACGGCCCAGGGAAACTGGCATTGCATAGAGTCTTTCTCAGAAAGATTAGGTACGCGAACCGCATTGGGCAAACAGGGCATTGGCCAAACAGGGCATTGGCCAAACAGGGCATTGGGCATTGGCCAAACAGGGCATTGGGCGAAGCGAAGCGGAGGGATTGGGCAAACAGGTCATTGGGCGAAGCGAAGCGGAGGGATTGGGCATTGGGCTATCCTCACCACGCTTGAGAACCGCTATAGAGTCTTTGGGATTACCCATCCAAAAACGGATACAAGCCCCCGATAATTATCGTGATCCGATCCAAATTTTATAGCCAAATTCAAGCCCGCAGATTTACTACGCTGCAAGTAAATCTAGGATCTAAAATCTAAAATCTCAAATCGACTGAGTTTTGCTTGCGATCGACTAGGAATATCTGCTAGTTTTTTCAGATGATCTCAACCCACTGTCAGGATGCGGAAATATGTCTCTTCCTCAACTGAAACCAGCCGACGACAAAGAAGTGAAAGTCTACGCGCCTTTCTATCAAGAGCCCAAGCGCAAGTTCTTGCCGCACGCTATTGGCCTCTACAAGCTCAAAAGCTTGGAGGGGGCAAGAAAAATTGACGGCGGCGAAGATGTACCCTTTGTAGCTAGTTGGAATATCTCGTCGCTGCCGATGGATTTGACCCGCTGTCGGGTGTTGTTTGACGGCAATGCTGAACTCAGCTACGAAGTGACTCTGCAAAGCTCGGAGTTTGTCAGTTGCTTAATTGAGGTACTTTTGACTTTTCAGCGGACTCGTACCGTCGATTTTTCTAAAACGTTTTACCGGAAGCTCATGCGCATGGATGAGTGATTTTCACCGCACCCGCGCTTTCCAAAGTTTGTAATTAATTGCTACATAAAATGCGCACTAATAATGTAATGCCATCGGGACGGCGAGATTATATTATTGGTGCGCTATTTCTATTTTAGGATTTACGCGCGCTGACTGATGAAACCTGGTTTCTACGAGATTTAGCGTTTAGTAATGAGAAATATACGAATAAGCCTGGTCTTTCGCCTCCCATGCGTAAGCCTTGTATTTCAAAAGCCGGAAGACTAACTGAGTTATTTTATTGTTATCAAGCATCCCTTGGGCGATGCTTTAAAGTGCGATCGCACCTTCGCATTTCGTTCAATTTTAAATAGTTATTGAAAACCGATGCTCAAAAAAAATATGAAAAAAAATGTAAAAAAAATGCGAACAAAAGGGTGGCGAACAAGTGAATAAAAGTTTCCACAAAAAAATCAATCTACGCAAACGCGACAAAATCGAGTATAATCGGATAGCGAAATTGACTCGCCGTGCTGAAATACTGTTGAATAAACTAAATTTATTTAAATAGACAGGTGCAAATTGAGGAGAGAAGGCGTACCAAAATTGACTAAATATTTGCTGATCGGTTCGACAAAAGCTTACAGCGGCAAGTCTGCGATCGCCCTGGGGATGGCCCTCGCACTTCGGGAACAAGGACTGGCGATCGCCTACGGCAAACCTCTGGGAACCTGTTTCAGCTCGGAGGGAGCTGGAGCCGAGGAGGAAGACGTGCGGTTTGCGGTAGAGACGCTGAAGCTCTCAGAAAGTCAGATACCGTCAACTCTGCTGTCTTTGGACGAAGAGACGGTTCACAAGCGTTTGCGCGGAGAAGACAAGATAGATTACCGCCAGTCTCTGGCGCAATATTTGCAAGATCCCAGCGGAGACTTGGTGCTGTTGGAAGGCCCGGCTAATTTGGAGGAAGGCAGTCTGTTTGACTTGTCTTTGGCTCAAATTGCTGAGGTAGTTGATGCCTCTGTGCTTCTGGTAGTCCGCCCGATCGATCTTTATGTAGACGATTTGCTGTCGGCTAAACGGCGTTTGGGTTCCCGCTTGGCTGGTGTTGTACTCAACGACGTTCCCTCGGACAAACTCGAATCCATCACGGCGACTGTGCGGCCTTTTCTGGAGCGTCGCGGCATTCCGGTTTTGGGAATGCTACCGAGAAGCGCTTTGCTGCGCAGTGTCAGCGTCAAAGAATTGGTGCACCAATTGAAAGCTGATGTCCTCTGCCGTCGAGACCGTTTGGACTTGATGGTGGAAACCTTGACAATTGGTGCGATGAATGTTAGCTCAGCTATGAAGTATTTCCGCAAAGCAAGAAATATGGCGGTAGTCACCGGGGGCGATCGCACCGACATTCAGCTAGCAGCTTTGGAAAGCTCGACTCAGTGCTTAATTCTCACCGGCCACTTGCCTCCTTCTCCCCTCGTGATTGGCAGGGCAGAAGAAATGGAAATTCCAGTTTTGTCTGTTGATTTGGATACCTTAACCACGGTGGAAATTATCGACAGCACCTTTGGCAGCGTGCGCCTGCACGAACCGATCAAGGTGGAATGCGTTAGTCAGCTAATGGCAGAACACTTTGACCTCAAGAGCATGATGGCATCCTTGGGTTTGGGCGATCAAGTCCATTAAGCACGCAGCCCGAACTGAGCGAAGAAGCTATTCGGCAGAGCGAAGAAGGCCAAGAGAGTTTTTTATTGGAAAAATAAAATAAAAAGTTCTTAAATTCTCAATTTTTCTTGAATTCTACCTTCAGACATTCTGCCTTCTGGCTTCCTCAAATCTCCCCATTTCTGGTCAGATATCGTAAATCAGGAATTCTTAACTTCTTTTTGGCGGCAATGGCTAGTGAGTCTGCTAGAATCCACAACGTAGTTTTATTTAATTTAATAAATTCTTTGAGTCAATCAATTGAGCTACCCAGAGTTGATGATTTTTTACAAGAACTTGCGGCAATCCAGCAAACCAGCTCCAAGCGGATTGCTCTTTTGGGTTCTCGCCACGTTCCTATTACCCACCAGCAGCTAATTGAGATGCTGAGCTACGCCATAGTTCTGGGAGGCAACCAGCTCATCACATCGGGGGCTACAGGCACCAATTCAGCCGCAATTCGGGGCGCAATGCGAGCAGATCCTAATCTGCTGACAGTGATTTTGCCACAAAGTATGAGCCGCCAGCCGCGGGAGTCCCGCGAGCAGCTCGAACAAGTCATACATTTGGTAGAAAATCCCAAAAATGACAGCTTGTCTCTCCCGGAATCCAGCGCCATGTGCAACCAGGAGATTATTTCTCGCTGTCAGCAACTGATCTGTTTTGCTTTTCACGAAAGCCACACTTTGCTGAAAACTTGCCAGGATGCGGAGGAACAGCGCAAAGTGGTGACTCTGTTCTATTTTGATTGAAATGCGAGGCGGATGATGCTGTTGGGATTGCCTGTGTCGGTTATTCTGCTTGATTGTATTGCTGCTGCTGCTGCGCTGGTTTATGCACCGTTTTTGGTGGTTGCCCTCGCTCGCTTGCAGCTAGGTTACGATCAAGCAGCACCTCGCGCTATGTTTGAGAGCTTGCCTGCTTACGCTCAGCGGGCAACTTGGGCTCACCAAAATTCGTTTGAGACGTTTATGCTGTTTTCAGCGGCGGCTTTGATGGCTTTTGTGACAGGAGTAGATTCGGAGGCGGCGGGCTGGGCTGCGATCGCTTTTCCTCTAGCCCGGTTGTTGTTTTCGGTTTTCTATATTCTGAATGTGCCTCTGGGGCGATCGCTCATGTTTGCGATTAGTTCTTCTTGCGCTGTTTCTTTATTCTATATCAGTTTGATGGCTGTGAATGGCTAATTGTCAGTTGTCAGAAAGAAGAAGGAAGAAGGAAGAAGGAAGAAGGAAGAGGGAAGAGGGAAGAAGGAAGAATATTTTAAATTCCCAATTCCCAATTCCCAATTCCCAATTCCCAATTCCCAATTCCCAATTCCCAATTCCCAATTCCCAATTCCCAATTCCCAATTCCCAATTCCCAATTCCCAATTACTAATTTATGGCTGCTAATTATTCATTCGATATTGTCAGCGAGTTCGATCGACAAGAATTAGTTAACGCTGTTGACCAAACAGTGCGAGAAATTCAAAGCCGCTACGATTTAAAAGATACCAAAACAACCGTAGAATTGGGCGAAGAATCAATCACTGTTAATACCGACAGCGAATTTACTCTCGATGCGGTTCACACTGTTTTGCAAACTAAAGCCGCCAAGCGGAATTTATCTTTGAAAATTTTTGATTACGGCAAAATTGATCCTGCTAGCGGCAGCCGCGTCCGTCAAGAAATTAAACTAAAAAAAGGACTAACTCAAGAAATCGCCAAACAGATTACTAAGTTAATCCGCGATGAGTTCAAAAAAATTCAAGGTTCGATTCAAGGCGATTCAGTGCGGGTTTCTGCTAAAGATAAGGATGATTTGCAGTTGGTGATTCAACGATTGAAGCAAGAAGATTATCCCGTGGCTTTGCAGTTTAACAATTACCGGTAAATTGGTGAAAGCTAAGTATTGGATTGTCAGTTGTGCGATCGCATCTTTGAGTGCTATAGAACTTGCCTTGCGCTTGCTCGGATTCGGAAATCCTGCCTTGCTGCAAGCTGATGCGAATGCTGGCTATATATTTGCACCAAATCAACTTGTATATCGCTTTGGCAATAGACTTGAGTACAATCAATTTTCTCAGCGTTCTGAACAAATCGATTCAGCAAAGCCTGAAGGTACTCTCAGAATTTTGATGATAGGAGATTCGGTTCTCAACGGTAATAATACCACCGATCAGCAAGAAACTATTCCAGAATTGTTTGAAGCGCGTTTGTTGGGCATAAAAAACCAAGTTGAGGTGCTGAATGCTTCTGCAGGTTCTTGGGGAATTGGCAATCAATTGGGATATATTCGCAAGTTTGGCACTTTTGAAAGCGATGCTGTGATTTTGCAAATTGGTACTCACGATTTGCTACAACCTCCAAGCAGCAGCGCGGGGGTGGGAAATGACCCGCTGATGCCGAATCGCAAACCGTTATTGGCAATTCAAGAAGCGTTTCAAAGACACGTTAGCCCCAAATTGTCAAGTATTTTTGTATCGAATTCTCCTGCGGCGGGAGTGCCGGTGTCGGAATCACAACGGTTTAGGGAAAATATGCAGCGATTTGAGCAAATAGTTGCTTTGGTGCGAGCTAAGAATATTCCGTTGTTTGTGTTGTATACTTGCGATCGAGCGGATTTACTGCCGATACCGAATCAGCCAAGGTTTAAATCTGAGTTTGTCGATCGGCTAAAAGCTTTGAAAATTCCAGTCATAGACATTCACGTAGCCTGGTCAAAATTGCCGAAAACCACGGTAGAAAGTTATTTTCGGGATGGCGTACACCCCACAGCCCCAGCCTATGAATCAATCGCAGATTTAGTCTTTCAGCAGTTGTGTACTGAGAAAAAATTAGCTGCTTGCTCATTAACTAATACCAACTCTGAAAAGTAGTGCCACACATATATTTTACGCGATCGTCTGTAAGCAAACGGTATTGCCCTTTCCCGATCCCGATCGGCGAATTTCAATAATTGGTAAAAAATTTAATTGTGTAGCAATATCTAATCGAAATTGATTTTAAATATCTAAATTCATGACTCTTTTAGTCTCAAGTTTACCCGCACTTACTGCAAGTTGGTCGCACTTAACCGACGTAAATCCTGTGGCGCTGACTGCCGATGAAAAACCAAGTTTCTGCGTCTAGGACTATACTTTACATTTTTTAAAGTGGATCTATTTAGCTGCCGAAAGATGGGATGAACATCAGGATGTCTGTGATGGATGGCGGCGAAGCCACAAAATACGTCAAATATATCACCAAAGGCAATGCTACAGCTATAATTGCTTTAACCGCGAGTGTGTTGGAAGAAGAAAAGGCGATCGGGCTTTCAGCCGGTTGTGATGACTTCCTTCGCAAACCCTTCGTTGAACACAGTATTTTTGATGCACTAGCTAAGCATTTGGGAGTCAAATATATCTATGCAGAAACAATATCTCCTGTCTTGGATGATACAGAAAAAAGCCCATTGACATCGGAAGATTTAAGCTGTATGAATCAAGAATGGATTAGTCAACTATACGAAGCTGCACTTGAGGCAAATACTAACCTCGTGTTACAAGTCGTAGGAGAAATTCCTCAAACAGAAACTCGTTTGATAAAATCCCTAACAAAACTTGCCAGTGAATTTAAGTTTGAGCAGATTCTTGATTTAGTTGAACCCCTAATAAGCAATGAATCTTAATTCGGAAATCGAAAAGAAAGGTAATATTCTAATTGTAGACGATCTTCTAGAAAATCTACAATTACTAAGCGATGCGCTCCTCAAACTCGGCTACACTGTTCGCAGCGTCACCAGTGGGCGAATGGCAATGAAAACGGTGAAGGTAAAGCGACCAGATGTGATACTTTTAGATGTTAAGATGCCAGAAATGGATGGTTATCAAGTCTGTAGAACTCTCAAAGCCGATGCAGATTTTAGCCACATTCCAGTGATTTTCATTAGTGCTTTAGATGATGTCTTCGACAAAGTAACCGCCTTTGATTCAGGGGCTATAGACTACATCACCAAACCATTTCAAATCGAAGAAGTAGTGGCGCGTCTGGAAAATCAGTTAACGATTCAACGCCAGCAACAGCTTCTGGAACAAGAAAACATTAAGCGCCGGGAAGCAGAAGAGGTACTTTATCAATCGAGGGCTTTACTGGCTAGTGTTTTGAATAGTTCCCTTGATGGTATTGCGGCAATGCAGGCTGTTCTTAACCCCCAAACAGGGGAGATTGAAGATTTTCGGTGTTTAGTTGTCAACCCCGTGATTGCTAGAGCTTTTAAATGCAGTAGTGAAGAGATGATTGGCAAATTGGTACTAAAAAACTTTTTGAACAATATTGATCTAGAATTATTTAATCGCTTCGTTAATATTGTTGAGACGGGGGAATCTTTAGAACAGAATTTTTACTATGAATCGGAAAAATCTTGCTGGTTTCACTTCGTAGCAGTTAAGTTAGGAGATGGTTTTTCTGTTACTATTCGTGATATTACCGCCCGCAAACAAATAGAATTGGCTCTCCAAGATGCCAATCAAAAATTAGAAGAACTGGTAAATATCGATGGTTTGACTCAGGTGGCTAACCGTCGCTGTTTCAACAATCGCCTTCAAAGTGAATGGCAACGCCTAGCGCGAGAAAATCAGCCACTTTCTCTAATTTTATTGGACGTTGATAAATTCAAATCCTACAACGACTACTATGGTCATTTGGCTGGCGATGATTGCTTAATTAGAATAGGTCAAACATTACAAAAAGTAGTCCGTCGTCCCACCGATTTAGCAGCGCGTTACGGTGGCGAAGAATTTGTGATACTCCTCCCGAATACGGATTTAGAAGGAGGGATTAAGGTGGCACAAAACATTCAAGAAGAAATTCACAATCTGGCGATTCCTCATGCAGAGTCTGACGTGAAGGAAATCGTCACAGTTAGTTTGGGTATTTCCTCAGTCATACCCACCTTGGAAGTTCAACCAGATACACTGGTAGCCTTTGCAGACAAAGCTTTGTACGATGCGAAACAACAGGGGCGCGATCGCTGGAGTACAAATTGTTGAAAAATCGGGGCGTTTTTTTGAGGAAGGGGGAATTATGCCGTTAGACAGGACTTTTCGCCAGTTGTAATTAATCCTGGTTTGTTCTTTTTCATGGTCAGATGGTCAAACTTTTGATCATGAAAGTTTGATATTTTCCGTCCCCTGACGCTTCCGCAGAGGGTGGAGATCCTGCCTTTCTCACAGGATGGAAATAGGGTTGGCTGAAAGAGAAATAAGCTGTAGCTAGGGCTACACATTAAGAATGTAAATCCTAACTAAATATCTAAACCAATGACTGTCAAGTCGGGAGGATGTTCGACAACAAACTGGTAATCTAACTCTTGTTTGGCTTGCGGGGGCAGAGACATTATCCATTCCAACATTCCCATTTCACCTGCTACTATCTTCGGATTAGTTTGAGTCAACCGCACTTTAACTTGTTCATTGCGGCTGACTGGTAGTTGCTCTTTCAATGTCAAGTTTACAGGCAGTTGCTGCAAGTTGGTCACAATTAACCGATAAGCGTAACTCGTGCGCCGCTGATTCCCGATCAGTTTTTTATCTACTTGTCTTTCCACTAATTCTCGCTCGATTTTTAGTCCTTCATCTATTCCTAAATTCAGCTTGAATTCTTGGCCAGGGGAAATATTTGCTAGCTGTAAAGTACCTACGAAAGTGTTGTCGCGAAAGATATTTGCTTGACCGGGCAGGAGAGTTGCACCTGTCATTGGATTGGTGACAATTGCTTGCAAATAAGCAAAGCTGACTAAACGCGGAACGGCTATGTATTGAAGTTGGGAGGGATAATTTTCGCTGAAAATAGTGACTTTGTGCGGCGTGCCGTCGCTGGGAATATTGGTATTTCCTCCTACTTGAAAGGTGACTGTGCCGCCTGCTTTAGATACTGTTGCTGTGGCGGTTTGAGCTGCTATGGGTTCGGGTGCGGGAGCGCTGCCACCAACAGCCATCATGTCTAATTGCTCCTCGTCTTCCATCTCAGATTCCATGAAATTGTCATACACTGCTGACGTTTCTGGTTTCGCACTTCGTTCCATCCGCGCTCTGGGAAAGCCTTGGCTTTGAGCAGATTTTGGGCGAACAATATCGATAAACCAGGGTTGGAGTTTGGGCGGCAAAGTTCCCATTCCGGGTTTTGCTGTTGATAAAGTTAGCGCTACTCCCGTCCAATCTTCGCCTGTATTTTGATTTACTTCGGCTAGGTAATTGAGATTGATTTGGTTGTTGGTAGTATCTATTCGCAAGTCGTAAAGGGGAGTCCAACGGGCTTGGGTTACTACATAGGAAATTTCGAGTTCAAAATTGCCGCTGCCGCTTGGTTCGATCGCCACAATGATGTTAAAACTTTTCTGGGAATGGGGAGTTTGTAGTTGGCGCAACTGCTGGCGCAAAGCTTCTATTTGCTTGTCTAATTCGCGCTGCTGTCTTTCGTGTTGCCCGATCGCACTTACGTACTTTTTATAATTGCTGCCTAAAAAATTGAGCAATTCTCCGGTTTCGTTCAAACCAATTTGCTGTTTGGCGATGCCACTGGCAAAGGAACCGACGCTTTTTGCGCTCAAATTCTCGACAAAGTTGAGTTGAATTATTCGCGCGGCGATTTGGTCTTTTATGGCGCGTTTTTGGGTTTCTAATTCTTGGATTTGGTGGGTTAATTCGGCGATGCGATCGCCCGTAGGTTCGCTGCTAAACACTGTTTCGCTACGCACTCCCAGCAATCGCACGGCGACTGTACCCGCGCCGGTGGCCCTGACTGACTCTGTTTCGAGGGTTGTGGGGAGGGAGGCGATCGTCAATTCGCGCTCGTTTCCCGTCAGGGCTACTGTGCCGCGGCGGGTGATCAGGGCGCGATCGGTGTACGCGGTAACTTCGGAAATTTGCGACTCTACTATTTTGATATTATCGCGATCGAGTAAATTTGAATCAGTCATTGCCACTAATCCCTTTACGAAACTCCTTTAATGCTTCCAAAGGCGAAGCAAACAAAATGCAGCGCTTCAACAAAGATAAGTCTAACTCAGGCAGCAATTCGCTGCTAGTAATTCGCTCGTAACCCTGTTCTTGCAAGCGGTAAATTTGCAGCGTTCCGTCTTCCCAAAACCAAACTTCCGGCACACCCATTAGCCGATATTTCTGAAGTTTAATCGGACTCCCGCTAGTAATCACCACCTCAACGCATAAGTCAGGAACATCCTTATCTGTCCCAAAACAATAAGACAAATCTGCCTGATACTCGACTTGATTTTCAACAATCTGACTGTAAGCACCGCTCGGAAAAAATTCAATTTCCTTAACTTCAAAGTAGATCCCAAGCAATCCTGCAATCATGGATTTAACCACTTCATGAGGTTTACTAATGCCCACAATTTGTAACACTCCTTGACCATAAAATAACCGCACTCCAGGCACATCATCAAAACTAGCTTGAATTGCTTTGAATTGATGCCATGTTAAGCCGCGGCAAGTGAAATGCTGCTCGGCTGTGGGAGAAACTGTGGGATTGTCTATAGTTTGAACCATGACTGTCCTGTTGATTTAAAATCGTAGCAGTAACTCAATGTTAACTCAGCGGCTCGATTCCCGCCAAATCCAAAATTTGTCAAGTTTCGCGATCGCCCATTCCTCTACCAAACTCCTCAAGCGCATCCAAAGGCGAAGCAAACAAAATGCAGCGTTTGAGCAAAGACAAGTCTAACTCAGGCAATAATTCGCTGTTGGTAATTTGCTCATAACCCTGTTCTCGCAAATGGTAAAGCTCTAGCATTCCATCTTCCCAAAACCAGACTTCCGCTACACCCATCAGCCGATACTTCTGAAGTTTAATCGGACTACCGCTAGTAACAACTACCTCAATACACAGATCGGGAACATCTTTTCTATTCCCTATACAATAAGATAAATCTGACTGATACTCGACTTTACCCTCAACTATCTGACTGTAAGCACCGCTGGGGAAAAATACAATTCTTCTTTGTATAAAATACTGTCCTATTAGCAAGCCAATCAGACACCGAATTTCTTCATGCAACTTTCCAGTAGCCACAATTTCTAACACTCCTTCACAGTAAAATAAACGGACATTCCGCACGTCCTCAAAGCTAGCTTGAATTGCTTTGAATTGATGCCAGGTTAAGCCGTGCAAGATAAAATGCTGTTCGGCTGCGGGAGAAATTGTGGGATTGTCTATAGTTTGAACCATGACTGTCCTGTTGATTTAAAATCGTAGCAGTAACTCAATGTTAACTCAGCGGCTCGATTCCCGCCAAATCCAAAATTTGAGGAATCAAATCTTCTCGCTTGATTGCCATCATGTGAACTCCTTGACATAATTGCCGCGCTAGCTTGACTTGTTCTGCCGCAATTTTTATGCCTTCCTGCAAAGGTGCTGGGGATTTTGCCAAACGATCGATCGTCTCTTGCGGGATGTGAACTCCCGGCACGTATTTTTTAATAAATTCAGCATTTTTAGCTGATTTAAACAAAAATATTCCTGCTAAAATTGGTTTGTTGCAGCCAGCAGCAATTTGCTGCATAAACTTATCAAAAACGTCAAAATCTGTAATTAATTGGCTCTGAAAAAACTGTGATCCGGCTTCTACTTTTTTCTCAAATCGACTTTGTAAACCAGACCAACTGGGGGATTGCGGATCGACAGCGGCACCGACAAATAAATCGGTAACTCCGTCTGTTAAAGCTTTGTCGTTCCAGTCTTTGCCGCCGTTCATTTTTTGAATTACTTGCAGCAGTCGCACTGATTCTAAATCGAATACACTTTTGGCTTTTGGATGGTCGCCGGCTTTGACTGGATCGCCGGTGAGTGCCAAGATATTATGGATGCCTAAAGCGTGGGCTCCCATGAGATCGGCTTGCAAACCTATTTGATTGCGATCGCGACAAGCAACTTGACAAATCGGCTCAATGCCGTGCTGCAATAGAATCACGGAAACTGCTAGCGGGCACATTCGCAGCACTGCGCGGCTGCCGTCTGTGATATTAATAGCGTGAACTCTATTTTTTAGAAGTTCTGCCATTTGAATTGTATGGGTGATGTCGCCCCCTTTTGGCGGAGCAACTTCGGCGGTAATTATAAATTCTCCGGGGGTGGTGCAGGCTGTACGAAAACGGTTCATAGTTAGTTGATAGTTGACAGTTGACAGTTGACAGTTGACAGTTGGCAGTTGACAGTTGACAGTTGGCAGTTGGAAGTTGACAGTTGGCAGTTGACAGTTGGTAGTTACTACTAATGACTAATGACTAATGACTAATGACTACTGACTACTGACTAATGACTACTGACTAATGATTAAAGAGGTAGAGAATAACCGAAGGCGGTTTTAACTTTAGTCAGAGTTTGGTTGGCAATGGTTTCTGCCTGTTCTTTTCCGCGACGCAGTACAGATTCTAAATATCCCGGTTCGTCCATTATGTCCTTGTATTTATCCTGAATTGGTTTGAGGGCATTAATTGTTGTCTCTGTCAACAAGGGTTTGAAATCTCCCCAACCCATGTTTTCACATTCCGCTGCAACTTCTTCCTTCGATTTGCCGGAAAGCAGGAGATAAAGTGTTAGTAAATTTCTAGCTTCGGGGCGTTCTGGGTCGTCGAAAGTCAAGCCCCGGACGGCATCTGTTTTGCAGCGCTTGATTTTTTTAGTAATGTTTTCTGGCGAATCTAATAAGTTAATTCGACTTTGTTCGGAAGGGTCGGATTTTGACATTTTGCGCGTACCGTCTGTCAAACTCATTACTCTCGCGCCGTCTGCCCTAATTAGCGGTTCAGGAAGTTTTAATACGGGTTTTTCGGGTGTGCCGAATTGGTGATTTAATCTGATGACTATATCGCGGGTGAGTTCCAAATGCTGTTTTTGGTCTTCTCCCACTGGCACTTTATCGGCATCGTAAAGCAAGATGTCTGCTGCCATCAATACGGGATAATTTAGCAAGCCTGCGTTGACATTTTCGCCTTGTTTAATTGCTTTTTCTTTAAACTGAATCATATCTTCGAGCCAGTTAATCGGGGTAATGCAGTTTAGCAGCCATGCTAGTTCTGTATGGGCCGAGACGTGGGATTGCACGAAAATAGTAGAATGTTCTAAATCGATGCCGCAAGCTAAATAGAGGGCGGCGATGGCGTAAGTGTCGGAGGCTAGGGTTGCTGGATTGTGCGGTGCGGTAATTGCGTGCAAATCGACTACGCAAAAGTAGTTTTCGTACTGGCTTTGATTTTCTACCCAGTTGCGAATGGCACCGAGATAATTGCCGAGGTGAAGATTGCCTGTTGGCTGAACTCCTGAAAGAACGCGCTGTTTACCCATGAGGAAAGAATAGAATTTATTTCACATTTCTATTTTGACACGTTATTTTGATTTAAGATACTTTTGGTTGAAATTTACATTTTGCACCATTGTCAGCAAGGGGCTAGAAGAAGACCGGGCGGTTGAAACCGCGTCTATACAAACAAAACCCGCCTCCGCGGGTTGAAGAATGGGCATTAAAATCCCTTTAATTTCTTCAGTCCGCGCACCATCCGGACATCGTTTGTGTAGACGCGGTTGAAACCGCCGTCTAATCTTGCAAAAAGTTACAAATCTGTCAGCAACCGGGCTTTTCGTAAAATAAATGTGAGAACTGTTTCTTGGCCGGTGATAATATCGGCTCTGCCCTCCATTCCTGATTGAATTGAATACTGGCGGGGGGCGTTTGCCTGGGGTGTTCCGAAGAATTGACCGCTGGTGGATTGGAGTTTGGTTAAATAGGTTTGTTCGGGCTTAATTGCTACTTCGTAATAGGCTGTACCTAAATTGTTACCGGCATTTTGAGGGGCGATCGCGTCTGGGGCGATCGCGCTGACGGTTCCTTTCAATGTCCCGTAATCGGGGAAGGGTAAGGCGGAAATCCTGATCTGTACGGGTTGGCCGATTTGGATGCGGGCGATGTCTTGGGATGTGACTTTGGCTTTGACTATTAGGGGTACGTCGCTGGGGACGATTTGGGCGATCGCACTGCCGGCTTGTATAGTTTGACCAGTGTTTTGTACTTCCAATTTCAGAATTGTACCATCAGCGGGCGCGCGGATCACGCTATTTTCTAGTTGTGACTGAATTTGATTGAGTTCTTTTTTAGCTTGAATTAATTGTTGTTGAATGGACGATCGCTTGACGAGCAAAACCCGCCGACTTCGGCCCAGTCTCTCGGCGACATCCGGCTGCGATGTGGCGATTTTCACTAGAGCGGACTCGACTACTTCCTGGGCGGCTGGACTTGCAGTTTTGATGCTTTGAAATTGGCCGCTGGCTAAAATTTGATTTTCCAAGTCCCGCAGTTGCTGGTTGATTTGCTGTGCTGCTGTTTGAGACTGATTAATGATTTCTTGGAACTGCTTTTTTTGGGTGTCCAAACGCGAAGCGTCTACAACTGCGATCGCATCTCCGGCTTTTACTGTCTGATTCTCGCTGACAGCAATGCTTTCGATGGTTCCTTCGGTTGCTGCTTGCACAACGCGCACTTCTCCGGCTGGACGGACGATCGCGTCTGCTTTGACTGTAGCACTGTATTTGGTGACGCTTGCAAGGGCGATCGCCCCGCCAAACGTGGCCACCATCAAAATTCCCCCCAAAGTTGTCCAGCGGCTGACAGGGGGCAAAAACTGGTCGTTATCAAAGGTTTCTGCGGGTGTGGGTTCGGGAGTGCGAGGCATGGCGGCTACTGGGGGTGAGGGTTCGAGGGGAAGAATGTTGAGTTTTGATTTTTGAGTTGGGGAAAGGGAGAGAGCGATCGCCTATTTCTTTCGTCACATTTATTTTCTGCTTTCCGGACACCAAGCATAGGTTTAGAAATATCAATCAAAATTCATAGGGTCAAGGTCAAAATCCGCACAGCTTTGCAGTCTCCACCCGGAAATCTCCCCAAACATCAAGAATGGTGGAGCCAGCGGGCAAAAGTCAGGAAATTAGAGAATTTCAGCAATGATTTCTGGCGCTGTTACCCGGTTTTTCTGGGATCTGTACGTAAGTAAGTAGATATGTATTAATAGGAGTTCCTTATGTCGGATAATCAACACAATTCACTCTTCACCGAACTAACGGATCGAGAATCGGGTACTGTCAGCGGTGGCAGCATTACCAAGGGTTTCAGCAGTTCTAACAGCAACAGCGACACCAATAACAGCAGTAGCAATGGCGTCAATACGCTGTTTTTCCTGCCACAGCCCAGCCAGATTTTCCTTTACGATCCGATTCGCGATCGCCCTTACAAAACCCTAATAGTCTAGATAGCTGAGTCAGGTAGCGCGATCGAAATGAATTTAGAAAATATCTCGGTAATATTCCGGAACTCGCACACCCCTTCAAGAACTATTAGTTAGTAATTACACGAGGCTATAGAGATTTATAAAATTTCTAATTCTCGTTCCATCTTGTCAAATTAAATGGAGTCAAATCATGAAAGAAACTAAGGAAAATTCACTGTTTGCTGAACTCACCCCTGAAGAATCAGCTAGCGTCAACGGCGGTTACTATTATGCCAATAATCGCTACAACAACGACTGCGATCAACGGCGCAGTTGGGTAGTGTACCGCCGGAATTGCGACGGTTCCTTCAGAAGAGTAGTCCGCTACGGCTACTCCTAAAGTTTAGGGCTGTGAATTCAGCTCTCTAACTGTTGATCGAGAAAGCACCCATAATTTCATGGTGCTTTATTTAAGCGAGGCTGTAGAAATTTTAGATAATTTCTAGTTTCTGTTAAAAACTTTTAACCTTGAAAGGAGTCAAATCATGCAAGAAAATAAGGAAAATTCACTGTTTGCTGAACTCACCCCTGAAGAATCAGCTAGTGTCAACGGCGGTTACTATTATGCCAATAATCGCTACAACTGTAACCGTGGGCGCCGCCGCAGTTGGGTCGTGTACCGCCGGAATTGCGACGGTTCCTTCAGAAGAGTAGTCCGCTACGGCTACTCCTAAAGTTTAGGGCTGTGAATTCAGATCTCTAACTGTCGATCGAGAAAGCACCCATAATTTCATGGTGCTTTATTTAAGCAAGGCTGTAGAAATTTTAGATAATTTCTAGTTTCTGTTAAAAACTTTTAACCTTGAAAGGAGTCAAATCATGCAAGAAAATAAGGAAAATTCACTGTTTGCTGAACTCACCCCTGAAGAATCAGCTAGCGTCAACGGCGGTTACTATTATGCCAATAATCGCTACAACTGTAACCGTGGGCGCCGCCGCAGTTGGGTAGTGTACCGCCGGAATTGCGACGGTTCCTTCAGAAGAGTAGTCCGCTACGGCTACTCCTAAAGTTTAGGGCTGTGAATTCAGCTCTCTAACTGTCGATCGAGAAGCACCCATAACTTTATGGGTGCTTTTTGCTGATTGGGTAGTTGGTGAGGAGTAGTGTTCATTATGCTCTACTCATTATTCAATTTGCAAAATGTTAAAGAACATCCCTTTGATCGGCAAAATGCCATTATTCGGACAAGTAAACAGATTTAAAAAATACCAGGTTGTAATCCAGCAGAGTGAAGAAGACTGCGGGGCGGCTTGTTTGGCTTCGATCGCCAAATTTTACGGACAGAATTTTACTATTAGTCGTTTGCGAGAATGTGCCGGCACTGGTCAAAAGGGGACGACTCTGCTGGGCTTGAAGCAAGGCGCTGAGGCGGTGGGCTTTAATGCTCGATCGGTGCGAGCAGCCGCTGCTATTTTAGACAAAATTGACGAAGCACCTTTGCCGGCAATTATTCACTGGAGCGGTTATCATTGGGTTGTTTTGTACGGAAAGCAGGGCGACAAATATGCGATCGGCGATCCGGCTGTCGGTATGCGCTATATTTCCAAAGAAGAATTAGCGGCAGGTTGGACAGATTGGCTGTGCTTGCTAGTAGACCCAGATCCCGATCGATTTTTTGCCGAAGCAGACGGTCAACCGCCCGCCAATTCAGTACAAAAATGGATGCGCCGGGTTTGGATTTACCGCCAGCTTTTAATGGAAGCACTGTTGCTGAATATGGTGTTGGGTTTGCTGTCAATTTCTTCGCCTTTTCTCGTACAACTGCTCACCGACGACATTTTGGTACGGGGCGACACGCAACTTTTGGCAAGTGTGGCGATCGCAGTTATAGTTATGAACCTATTTAGCAGCAGTTTGGGATTAGTACAATCAAACTTGATTGCTCAATTTTCCCAGCGTTTAGAGTTGGGATTGGTGATGGAATTCGGGCGTAAATTCCTGCGATTGCCTTTGAGCTTTTACGAAACCAGACGCAGCGGCGAAATTGTCAGTAGATTACAAGATATCCAAGAAATCAATAAATTAGTTTCTCAATTTGCTATCAGCTTGCCCAGTCAATTTTTTATAGCTGTAGTTTCTTTTGTTTTCATGTTATTTTACAGCAAGGAACTGACGCTGGCAGCTACAGTTATCGCTGTGTTCATGACTGCCTCTACAGTAGTTTTTCTGCCCGTATTGCAGCAAAAGACGCGGAATTTATTTGTACTAGAAGCAGAAACTCAAGGCGTTTTAGTAGAAACCTTTAAAGGCGCGCTGACTGTCAAAACTACTAGCAGCGCCCAGCAACTTTGGGAAGAATTTCAAAGCCGCTTCGGTCGCTTAGCGAGTCTTACTTTTCGGACTACACAAATTGGCATTCTCAACAATATTTTTTCTGGTTTTATTGCTTCAGCGGGCAGCATTACCCTGCTGTGGTTGGGCAGCGGTTTGGTGATTGACAAGGTATTGAGTATTGGTCAGTTGCTAGCCTTTATTAGCATGAATCAAAACGTTACTACTTGGGTGACTTCCTTGGTCGAATGTACTGATGAAATGGCTCGCGTCCAGACAGCAACTCAACGGCTTTCGGAAGTTATAGACGCTGAGCCGGAAAGTAAAAGCGATATTAATAAACCTGTGGTAACGCTTCAAGACCGCGACGAGATTGTTTGCAAGAGTGTTAATTTTCACTACCCAGGCAGACTTGACTTACTGGAAAATTTCTCTGTGACGTTTCCCGGCGGTCAAGCAATTGCTTTAATCGGTTATTCTGGTTGCGGAAAAAGTACGCTAGCTAAGGTAATTGCTGGTCTGTATCCGCTGCAATCTGGTAATGTGAGAATTGGCGGTTACAACTTGCAGGATTTGTCTCTCGACTGTCTCAGACAGCAGGTGGTTCTTGTTCCCCAAGAAGCGCATTTCTGGAGCAGATCGATTCTAGATAATTTTCATTTGGGCAGTCCTGATGCCAGCTTTGAACAGATTGTGAAAGTGTGTAAAATTGCGGGGGCTGACGAATTTATCAGTCAATTACCTGATAAGTATCAAACTGTTTTAGGGGAGTTTGGAGCGAATATTTCTGGGGGACAAAGACAGAGATTGGCGATCGCCCGCGCCATTCTCAACAACCCGCCAGTATTGATTTTAGATGAATCTACCGCAGGGCTAGACCCCGCCAGCGAGGCGGAAGTTTTGGAAAATTTGCTGATGTACCGGCACGGGAAAACCACGATTTTTATCAGTCACAGGCCGCGAGTGATCGATCGCGCCGATTGGATTATCATGTTAGAACGCGGCAGGTTGAAACTGCAAGGATCTGCGGCTAAATTGCGATCCGTTCCCGGAGATCATTTAGAGTTTTTGCATCCTTAAACAAGTTATAGTTAGTTGACAATCAATACGGTTCAATAAGATAAGACGGCGGTTGAAACCGCGCCTACACAAACAAAGTCCGCCTCCGCGGACTGAAGAGAATAAGGTAATTTTAACCGCATACTCTTCATCTTCAACCCGCGGAGGCGGGTTTTGTTTGTATCGACGCGGTTTCTAACCGCCCGGTATTTTTATCATCTTCAACCCGCGGAGGCGGGTTTTGTTTGTATCGACGCGGTTTCTAACCGCCCGGTATTCTTAATTAATGAACCCGACAAACCAAAGGAATCGCCTCTTGATTGTCCAGCACCAAACCATACTCCAAACCTTCAACAACCGCCTGACAAGAAGCATCCAAAATATTAGTAGAAACCCCTACAGTTGTCCACCGCTGCTGGCGGTTGCTCGATTCCAATAAAACGCGAGTTTTAGCAGAAGTACCCGCACCAGAGTCGAGAATTCGCACTTTGTAGTCTGTTAGATAAAAATGTGCAATCGCCGGATAAAAATTCACCAAAGCTTTCCGCAAAGCCGAATCCAAAGCGGAAACCGGGCCGTTTCCTTCCGCACATTCCAGAATATTTGTACCGTTGACTGACAATTTGACAGTTGCTAAAGCCGTACAATCTTCGCCAACCTTATCGCAGTGTACTTGAAATCCCTTAATTTCAAACCACCGCTGGCGCTGTTCCAAAGCCTCCCGCATCAACAATTCAAAACTCGCCTCAGCGCCTTCAAATTGATATCCTTGACTTTCCAAAGCTTTTAATTTTTCCAGAATTTGGCGGCAAGCAGGGTTTTTGCGATCGAGCTCAATCCCAAAAGTCTTAGCCTTCGCCAAAACATTACTCAAACCAGCTTGATCCGAAATCACAATTCGCCGGATATTGCCGATTTTTTCAGGTTCCAAATGTTCGTAAGTTAAGGGATTTTTTTCAACCGCCGATACGTGAATTCCGCCCTTGTGAGCAAAGGCCGAAAGACCAACAAAAGGAGCATGATCATCGGGAGCGAGATTGACAATTTCGCTGACAGATCGACTGACTTGAGTTAATTTTGCTAACTGTTCATTTTGAATACAATCATAACCTAACTTTAGCTGAAAATTAGGAATCAATGAACACAAATTAGCATTGCCGCAGCGTTCGCCGTAACCGTTAATAGTTCCCTGTACCATTTTCACGCCTTCTTGCACAGCAGCCAAAGCATTAGCAACCGCAACTCCAGAGTCGTTATGAGTGTGAATTCCTAAGTGTAAAAATGTTGTACTTTTTGTTGCTAAAAATGCTAAAACATCGCGAACTACTTGAGTTACTTCGTGGGGTAAAGTGCCGCCGTTAGTATCGCAAAGCACCAGCCATTCTGCACCGGCCTCCGCCGCCGCTGCTAAAGTTTGAAGAGCATAATCGGGATTGTATTTGTAGCCATCAAACCAGTGTTCAGCATCGTAAATAACGCGCCTTCCCTGGCTCCGCAAATA
The DNA here is from genome assembly GCF_026130175.1 of Lyngbya sp. CCAP 1446/10. Lineage (GTDB taxonomy): Bacteria > Cyanobacteriota > Cyanobacteriia > Cyanobacteriales > Microcoleaceae > Microcoleus. The sequence continues at coordinate 42,116 of NZ_JAIGNI010000057.1, forward strand.
TTCAATGGTATCTTGAATCATCGCCAAATTTTCATCTAGGGTCGTTTTCAAACCTTCAATAACGTGCAAATCCCACGACTTACCAAACAGTGTTACCCAACGAGTACCGGCCGACAAAATAGGCTGCAACATTTCATCATTGGCTGCGGTTTTTCCCGGCCGCCTAGTGGAACAAAAAGCTACAACTTCTGCTTGAGTTAGTGGCTGTTCTTTGAGCCGCCAAAAAAACTGTACGTCTTTAGGATTAGCTCCCGGCCAGCCGCCTTCTATAAAGGGAATTCCTAAACTGTCTAACTGACGGGCAATTCGCAGTTTGTCTTCGAGAGATAGAGACAGTCCTTCGCACTGAGCGCCGTCTCGCAGCGTGGTATCGTAGATCCAGAGCCGATTTGTCATGGGGAGTTGGGAGAGAAAAATTGGTAATATATGACTTATTATATTAGATGAATTTATTGGAAATAAATGCGATAATATATAGGAAAATTAACATAAATCTAATTGGGGTGAATTGCTGTGGTTAAGGTACAAGCGCAAGGAAAAACATTTGAGTGCGATCGCGAATCGAATCTCCGTGAAGTTTTACTCAAAAACGGCATCGATCTCTACAACGGTAACGCCAAAGTCATCAACTGTCACGGGCTAGGCACTTGCGGCACCTGCGCCGTCAGCATCGAGGGTGAAGTTTCCGAGCCGGAGTGGCGCGAAAAAGCCAGACTTTCCCTTCCTCCCCATTCTTCGGCATCGAACCGCCGTTTGTCCTGCCAAACTAAGGTTTTAGGCGATATTAAGGTGACAAAATATGACGGTTTTTGGGGCCAGGGCTCGGAGACTGTGTGGAAACCGCAAGCATAGATTTTTTGCGGATGAAGGCTGATAAGCTGTACTGCATTTAGATTGCATATTTCGGGCGGGCTAGGAGCATCGCCCCACCGAGAGTATGTAAAAATTGTGCAAAAATTCTAACTGTAAGGTGCGAACACCAGCACCTTACTCTCAAGAATGCCCAGAGGTAAAAAAAGCCAGAAAGTCCATAGAAAAGTCAATGAATTCATCTCAAGATATTCTGATTATTGGCGGCGGAATTATCGGCCTTTCCCTAGCAGTTGAACTGAAGTTGCGAGGGGCTTCTGTCGCCGTTCTCACCGCTGATTCTAAACAACCGACGGCGCGGGCGGCAGCCGGAATGCTTGCCCCCCAAGCTGAACGAATTCCTCCTAGTCCGATGCTGGATTTGTGCTTGCAAAGTCGCTCCCTGTATGCTGCCTGGGTGGAACGGCTGGAAGAGATTACGGGGTTGAAAACGGGGTATTGGCGATCGGGCATTCTCGCACCAGTCTGTCAAAATCAGCCTCAAGAACAGCCACATTTGTTAAACCTTAATTCTCATTGGTTGGACAGAGATGCGATTCGCCAGCACCAGTTTGGATTGGGTGAAGAAGTAATCGGTGGTTGGTGGTATCCTGACGACGCTCAAGTTGACAACCGCGCTTTATTTCGGACACTTCAGACAGCAACTAAAGAATTGCAAATTGAGATTATTCAAGGCAGTGCAGCGGAAATTATTCGGCAGCAAAACCGAGTTTTGGGTGTTGAAACAACGGTAGGAAAATTGCAAGCTGACCATTATGTTTTGGCGACTGGAGCTTGGTCTGAGCAGTTATTGAATGTTCCTATTTTTCCCAGAAAGGGGCAAATGATGTCAGTATTCGTCCCAGAAAATTGTGGAATAACTCAGCCGCTACAAACAGTTTTATTCGGCACCGGTATTTATATTGTGCCGCGTCAAGATGGGAGAATTATTATTGGTGCAACTAGCGAAAATGTAGATTTCACTCCGGGAAATACTGCGGCGGGAATCCACAGCTTGCTAGCAGGAGCTATGCAGTTATATCCCGAATTACAAAATTATCCGATTCTAGAGTTTTGGTGGGGATTTCGCCCAGCAACGACCGATGAGTTGCCGATTTTGGGTGCAAGTGCTTGGGAGAATTTGACGCTGGCGACGGGGCATTATCGCAATGGCATTTTGTTGGCTCCGGTGACGGCTAAATTGTTGGCTGATTCGATTTGGAATCAAAAAATAGATCCGTTATTGGCTGGTTTTAATTATGCGAGGTTTGCATCTTCAAAACTTACTTAAAGCTCTATTTGTAGGTGCGCAGTGCGCACCTTACCGCGTTTATGTAGCGCGTAAAATCATTTTTCAGTAAATCATGATTCGTCAGATTCCTGTTTTTTGGGTTGGTTCAATTCCCTGCATTTAGCGGAAGCCAAATCGTAAGCATTTTGGTAATCTTTGCCGCCTAACATCACATCGCCGTAATATTCATAAGGTTGATTGCCGTAAACCGGTAGCGGGTCATCTTCTGGATAATCTTCTTTTGACTCATCTAGAATTGCTTTGAGTTTCTTGATGCTCAATCGCTGGGCGGGAAAGTAATGAATGTCTTGAGCGCTGAAGCCGAGATGTGGGAAAGTTGGGTCAACAATCCGCTCGTTGAGTTCAATCCAGCTATACTCGATGGGTTTGTACGGTGCTCCGGGTGCAGCTAAAAATCCTTGGATGTAGATTGCGCCTTCGGTGGTTAATGCTGCTTTGGAAGCGTTATCAAAGCAGTTTTTCCGGTTGCTTTTAATGCGAGTGGCGATTTCAATAGAAAGCGTCTCATCTAATAGTTCGCTCATAATCTCTTTTAGTTGCGTGTGCGATTAAATTGTAGCAAGTTAGAGCTCCGAACACAAAGAACGATCGCACTTGCGATCGCTCTTTGTGTTCCCGTTTCCAGGAGTTGAGGCAAAATCCTCTCTGGTGGATGTTGTCTCAATTTTGGCTTTCCGGGGCGGTTTGTCACCTACGCAGGCGGTGTGATACTGGCTGGAAAGTCGATCGCCCGTATCACCCTCCCGGCGGATAAAAAGATTTTGGAGTCGCCGAATGTTTGAGAGTGCGATCGAGTTACAGCTTGGCCCCTTGTAGAACGGTCATTTATTAAAACGAAATGAAGCGCATAAGCTGTTGTGCATTTAAATTGTATGTTGAGGGCGGGCAGGATGCCCACCCCACAAGAGTGAAAATTTATTTTACCATGCAATTTAAATGCTGATTAGCTTACCTATGTAGCAAAGTGGCTAAGGGCTGCACGAATTGCGATGAACCACACCATGAGAGTTGAAAATAGGTACAGGTAGAACCGAAGCATGATCAGATTGAATGTACAATGAACGATGCTATGCAATGCGCGAAAGACAACGAAGATCCAAGCGGCATTCACATAAACTGCATCTACCTGTTTCGTGATGAAGAGGTATAACACCAGCGCATAAAAGAGGACGGGAATCTCGAACAGGTTCTTGAGGTTATCTGATGGATTGGATACGTTTGGTGGCGATATCTGCGCCAGTGTACCAGGTACAGCCAGATCCTTCGGGTCGAGCTTTGTATTTGTGATGAAAGTGATACGGCGGATGTACATATACACCCAGACTAAAAGTGTCAGAAACACCATTGCAAAGAAGGGGCTGAAAATTGCATTTTGCATCATTTATATCTCTCAAACTAAATCGTTCTGAAGATTGGCGGGCGATAAAATCCGCCCTAGGCTATGTACAAGGCTTGAAGAAACAAAGAGTAATGTAAATCCAATCAGAGGATGCAGTACCTCTAAGTGAAAAGGACTCTTGAGATGAATGGTCAAAAATTGTAGTCCCAGCATCACCGGTAGACTTGCGGTGAGACGTTGTATTTGGGGTGAGAATCGAGTGATGAGCGACCATCCCAGCAATAATAATGACAGCCCACTATATCCTCGGACTAGCCAAACATGAATATCCCACCATGCAGGATTAACAAAGTAAGCTACTCCAACCGTTAACAATTGAGCAATCAAGCAGAGGTTAAAGACGACTGAAGTTGCATAAAAGCCGATCTGCATCGAACGGATGGGAGGGCGCTCAATTTCGGAATTGATGGTCATGTGCAGTTATTTTTGATACTTTTGATAATATAAGCTGAGTAACTCAGCAATCATAGACCCCGATCGGGTACACTTTTTGCCAGCATGACCATGACAAATTCCTTAAAGCATATATTTGAAGTAATTAATCAGGTCAAGAATGAACAAGATCTGCGATCGCAAGTCGTGCCGAAAATCGGTGAGTATTTTGCAGCTAAGCGATCGGGAGTCTTTTTCTTCGATCGACTGCCCTTGGTAAATAGCAATCTTCAGAAAACACTGCAAAATGGACTATCAATCGAACATAATCCTGTTGTACGTTATTTAGTAGAGCGTCATGCTCCCGTCCACGAAGCATTAGTAGCATCACCCAAGGTTTGGACTATGATTTGTCCTCGACCCGATCATTGGCACGTGATGGCGGGGCCGATTGTAAGCTGCGGTCAATTAGTGGGTGTATTGGGCTGCACTCGCGAACAGTCAATGCCTGCCTTTGATGCACAAAATCTAGCTGATTTGAGTGCCATCTGTTTGCACTTGTCTGTTTGGACTGCAACAGTGCGATCGCAATACCAACCTTTCAAAACCGATCGCTTAACGTCTCGTGAATTGCAAATTGCCGAGTTGGTTGCTTTGGGACGAACCAACGCAGAAATTGGGACTGAACTTTGGATTACTGAGAATTCTGTGAAGCAAGCTCTGAAGCGAATGTTCCGCAAGCTTGAGGTTTCATCTCGCGCACAGATGGTTGCACAACTTTCTGCTACGAAACACCATTTGCCAAGTGTAAAACAGTCTCTATCTGATTTGGTACTCAACACTGACCAATAACCTTTTGCTTGCGCCTTCACCGACTAAGCAGCGGTATAACTGAGCGTTAACTTGCAAATGCAGGAATACCCGATCTAACCCAAAACTATCGCCTATTTTGTGTCTTGTCACATTCTCATCAAGCAAATTATCAAGATTTTTATGTGTCTGCGACTTGCCGTATAGTATGATTTATAGTTCTGGATTATCAGACCTTTTGCATGAATTTTCGATCGATAAATTGACTGCTGATTCAGGGCAGATGCAACACATATCGACGCAGATGTATTTCAAGATAGTTGATGACTTTTGCAATTTTGTCGATCGCCCATATAGCCCGCAAATAAAAAGTTTTCGGGAGTCGCCCAAGTTTTGAACGTGCGATCGAGTTCAGAGTTGAACCCTTGTGGAAGGGTAAAGTGTGCCACAGACGATGCAAGCCACAAGAGTGCCATACCTCACCCAACGCCGATCGCCTTTGCCACCAACCAGTCGTATTAATGCGTTCCGGTGCAGCGATTTGTGGCGCTGGTGACAGATTTCACAGTTTTTTATGCAAACAAGCCAAAATTGTGATAAGCTCATAGATGTGCAAAAATCGGTTTCAACGAAAAGCAACCGTTGGAAGAAACGGGGAAAGTCCGGTGTAAGTCCGGCGCTGTCCCGCAACTGTGATGAGATGATACAGTCTCTTAGTCAGAAGGCCCGCCGATATCGCAAACCTGTTCTTTTTCGTCTACGAGGCATAGATGATGGTTAATTCAGCTTTCTCAAAATTTATGTGTTTTGGCGATCGATCTATTGACTTAGAACGATATTGATTGGACTTCACTGATTCCTGATAGATTTTAGTCGGTAATAGTTTCTGCGTAAATGTGAATAAAAGGCGATGTCTACCAATCGCTAACTATTTCCGTGTAGTCTGTCGCTACTCTACAGTAAAATCATCATACTTTGTAACTGTTTGAACTCAGCCTCAGTATATTTTTGCTGTCAATTTTCACAAATTTAATCATTGAAATAAGTTGAGTTATGACGATTCTAGCTGAGACATTGAGATATCCTCGGATTGGTAAAAACCTAGAAGTTAAGAAAGCCCTGGAAGCATTTGCGAGTGGGAAATCAGAGACAGATGCTTTATTTCAGACTGTTCCATCGCTGAAAAATATGGTGAAATATGCTAAAGTGCTGGGGGATCAAGCCAATGCAAGTTGAAAATAACAAGCGGCAAGGTAGCTTTAGCTATTGGCAGAATAAGTTCATCCACCAAAATATGCTGACAATTGGATACACAGCTTGGAATGGATTTTTAACCCTTGGTCGAGGTATGACGGTTTGTGATGTCGATCTACCTGTCAATGCACCTGTAAATTGGCAGACTGATACAATTCCGCATTACTTGCAATTCATCACTGAATTATCAGTAACAGATTATTTACGACGACTCGAATTAGAGCCATGCGCCATTTCAAATTTGCTTCAAATTATTGCAACATACAATCCCACCCAAGAAATTATTATTCTGCTAACAGGTGACGGTCAAATTGAAATCGATTTACTGCAACGGTTGGCGATTCCTCCGGTTGATTGTTATGACCAAGTACGTCAGCGCTGGGGTGAATTTCAACTCTACGATACAAGCCAAATGAGAAGACAATGAACTCAATATTATCAGCAGGTTTATGAAGCATGGGTTAAAAGCAAACTGCCATTAACTTATTTTCACAATGGCAAAATACCAACATTCTAATTCTCGGCTCAGCACTTATCCACACTACAAACATACTCAATGAAAAGCGCGATCAAAAAGTCGGATTTTGTGCTATCTCCTTACATGAAGAGCAACAATTTCACAGCTACTTGCCAAATTCTGAATACAGTGATTCCCTATACATTTTTAGGGTTTTTAGCATTTAAAGCTGCTGCCATTTCTGTATGGCTTCTGCCACCAATAATCGTGTTAATGACACTTTTTTCTGGCCGTTGTTTCTCGTTGATGCACGACTGCGGACACTATTCTCTGTTTAGCTCCAAAAAAGTCAATCGCACCGTGGGTTTTCTGCTAGGTATCATCAATGCGATTCCTCAGTATCCCTGGTCTAGGGGACACGCTTATCACCACAAACATAATGGTAATTGGGATATGTACCGAGGCCCTTCGGCGTTGATTTCTACAGAAAAGTTTGCGGCGCTAAGTCCATTTAATCAAAAGATATATCAGTTCCTCAGACATCCATTGATGCTGTTTCCCGGTGGTTTTTTCTACCTGATAATCAAGCCCCGACTCGCGCTGATTTTGGGGAGTGTTGGTTTTATTCAACATATTTTCACTTGTCTAAATCAAGATTCTGGCATGGGTTTATCTGCAATCATTGCGTCTTATAAATCCAAACATTGGTATACCACGGCTGAATTTTGGGATTTACTATTCAATAATATTTGTGTTGTTGGTAGCTGGATTTATCTGGGTAACTTACTTGGGGTGGGGTTTTTCTGGAGTGTTTACTCAATTGTGATGACTTGTTCAGCGGCGATATTTATCTGTATCTTCTTTGTTCAGCATAATTTTGAGGGTTCCTACGCTCATAAAACAGAGGGTTGGGACTATCTTCTTGGCGCAATTGAAGGCAGTAGTTATCTCAAATTACCAACTATTCTTAATTGGTTTTCGGCTGATATTGCTTACCACAATATTCATCATCTTTCTGAGCGAATACCTAACTACAATCTTCGGGCGTGTCACAATGCTAATATTCACCTGTTGACTAATTCAAAAATACTGACACTTCGCGATATTCCTGATTGTTTCAAGTTCATTCTTTGGGATGCTGATTCAGATAGTCTGCAATCGATTGCATCATTTCAAGAACAAGCAGAAATTAAATTCAGCAGTGTAGCCAATTAAGGAGGCAGAGCCTCCAGATATTCGTTACCAGGCAGGATCCTGGTAACGAGTAAAATAGAGCCGATACCCGTCAAGCATAAATGGTTTGATTCCCCTACTATGGAACTGTCAACTGTCCACTGTCAACTGTCCACTTCTATACATTCTGCTCTTGAGAGAAGGTGAAAAATGAATTTATTTGTTGTAGTTGGAGTGGTGTTTGCACTACTGGCGATCGCCCTTACGATCTATTTAATCACGGCTCGCCCTTATCAATCATCCGATTCTGTGGCCAATTCCTACGATGAATGGACGGAAGACGGCATTTTGGAATTTTATTGGGGCGAACATATCCACTTGGGGCATTACGGTGCGCCGCCACAACGGAAAGATTTCCTCGCAGCTAAATCGGATTTTGTGCATGAAATGGTGCGCTGGGGCGGCTTGGATCAATTACCTGCTGGTATTACCGTCTTAGATGTGGGCTGTGGAATTGGTGGTAGCAGCCGGATTCTGGCGCAGGATTATAAGTTTGCTGTCACCGGGATTACTATCAGCCCGCAGCAAGTTCAACGTGCTCAAGAATTAACTCCCCCAGAACTTGATTTGCAGTTTCGGGTGGATGATGCTATGGCGCTGTCGTTTCCAGATGGGAGTTTTGATGTGGTTTGGTCGATCGAAGCTGGGCCCCATATGCCAGATAAATCCGTGTTTGCGAAAGAGTTGATGAGAGTCGTAAAGCCCGGTGGCGTGCTAGTTGTGGCGGATTGGAATCAAAGAGACGATCGCAAAATCCCGCTCAATTTCTGGGAGAAACCTGTAATGCAGCAACTGCTGGATCAATGGTCACATCCGGCTTTTTCAAGCATCGAAGGCTTTTCAGAACTTTTAGAAGCAACGGGGTTGGTGGAGGGCGTTGTGACTACCGCAGATTGGACGAAAGAAACCCTTCCTTCATGGATAGATTCTATCTGGCAAGGTATAGTTAGACCGGCCGGATTAGTGCGTTTTGGTGTATCGGGTTTCATCAAGTCTCTGCGAGAAGTACCGACTCTTTTACTAATGCGGTTAGCATTTGGTGCGGGGCTTTGTCGCTTTGGAATGTTCCGCGCAATCCGAGCAAATTCGATAGAGAGAAGTCTGGCGGTTGAAACCGCGTCTAGACAGGCAAAACCCGCCTCCGCGGGTTGAAGACATTGCAATTAAAATTAAGAAGACTGGCGGTTGAAACCGCGTCTAGACAGGCAAAACCCGCCTGCGCGGGTTGAAGATATTGCAATTAAAATTACGTTATTCTCTTCAGTCCGCGGAGGCGGACTTCGTTTGTGTAGACGCGGTTTCAACCGCCGACTTCGTTTGTGTAGATGCGGTTTCAACCGCCGACTTCGTTTATATAGACGCGGTTTCAACCGCCGACTTCGTTTATATAGACGCGGTTTCAACCGCCGTATTCGTTTATATAGACGCGGTTTCAACCGCCATATTCGTTTATATAGACGCGGTTTCAACCGTACGTCCTATCTTATTTGAATATGAGTTAGCTCATAGACAGATTTGGGAGAATCTGGCAAACTGAGAGTAAGGTTAAATAGGAGGTCAAATCTATGACCAATACTACTCTCAATTTTAAGACTGCGCCGGGCCATGAAGTCCTAGCAGCCGCTGGCAAGACAATGCTGAGGCCGGGGGGAAAAGCTGCTACAGAAATGTTATTAGAATTGGCGGATTTTAAGTCTGGGGATACTGTTTTGGAGTTGGCGGCGAGTTTTGGATATAGTTCGATCGCCCTTGCAGAACGTTTTGGTGTAAAAGTAGTGGGAGTTGAGAAAAATCCCGACAGTGTGGCGCGCGCCCGTGCTAACGTTGCAGCAGCGGGTTTGAGCGATCGCGTGGAAATTATCGAAGGAGATATTTTGCACTTGGATCGGATTACCCAAGAGTTTGATTGGGTGTTGGCTGAAGCTATTCTGACGATGCAGTCGCCGTCGGGGAAAGCAAAGATTTTATCAGGAATTGGCGATCGGCTAAAACCGGGTGGCAAGTTTCTCTCTCACGAACTTTTAGCCAAAAACCGAGAAGCAGAAATTCACAAAGCTTTATCGGAAGTGATTCGAGTTAATTCAACACCTTTGTCTGAGTCGGGCTGGATTGCTCTTTGTCAAAACGCGGGTTTGCAAGTAGAAAAGTGTCAAACCGGGGCGATGGGACTTCTCAACTTGCGGCGAATGCTTGATGATGAAGGGTTTGTGGGTACTGCGCGGATTGTGTGGAATGTTTTAAGCCGATCGCCAATTCGCGATCGTATCTTAGCAATGCGTCGAGTTTTCCAGAAGTACCAACAGGATTTAGGCTATATCATCATCTGTGCTCAAAAACAATCTTAACGGAGTAAAAAGTTATGACTGCTACTATTTTACCGCTACAATCTTCATCAATCCAACTCAGAGACACAATCGAATATCCCGCCACCGGAGTGCTGACTAAAATTTTAGTCAAAGACAATAATTGTCAGCATACTTTACTTTGTTTGGCAGCAGGTTCGGACATTTCAGAACACCATTCAGCGCGGAATGCCACAATTAATGTAGTTGCAGGAAAAGGAATTTTGACGCTAGAAGGTAAGGATATAGTTTTGGAACCGGGAGTATTTGTATTCATGCCCGCACGAGCGCCTCACGCTTTGAAAGCTGAAGAAAATCTAGCGTTTGTTTTGACATTTTCCGAAACCAAGTAATACTGTAAATTCTGAGTGATTTCAAGAAAATAGCATTAGTATTTTACTTGAAAATCAACCTCTCGATCCCCCCTAGCCCCCCTTAAAAAGGGGGGGACAAGAGCATCAAAGTCCCCGCAAGGATTCGGGGAACCGAAATCTTCTTCAAAGTCCCCCTTCTTAAGGGGGATTTAGGGGGATCAAAACTTAGCGATAAACCTACCGAATCAATGTACTTCTTCGCTTGATTAATCTATTTCATCTCCAGAGGCAATATCCTCCAATTTATGCCAATCCAACACAGTAATTTTACCGCCTCGACTGTAGGATACAAACGGCTTAAGTTTCTTAAATAAGCGCACGCATTCTTCATAGGTAATGCCAATACTGCGAGCAATTTGATAGTATGGCAAACGTTTTTCTAAACATACACTATTATTTACAATCTTCGTGCCTTGCTCGATGCCAAAGTAATGAATGAATCGGGCCAGCCGCACGATCGCCCTTTCCGACACCAAACCGTGTACAGTCTCATGTAGTTGCTGCAACCGCTGGTTAAAAACCGCCAATATTCGCAAAGCAATCTCAGGATTTTCTCGAATTGCTGCTAGCAAAAATTCCCGTTCTGTGGTAAGAACTTGTACATCAGTTTCTGCCGTCACCGTTGCCGGCGCAATCCCGTCACCCAATAAAGCAGGCGCGGCAAACATATCTCCCTGAAATAGGGTGCGGAGAATTGTTTCTTTGCCCGCCGCCGCTGTTTTTGCCACCCGCAGAGAACCGCTCAAAAGCGTGTATAATTTTTCGGGGATGCGATCGCCCTCATACATCACAACTTCTCCCTGTTGGTAAGTCCGAATTGCTGTATGTTCTTGCAATTGCTCCAATTCAGTTCGGTTTAAGCTGGCAAATATCCCAATTTCGGCCAGTTGCTCCACAGTTGCTTTCATACATTTAACTTTAGGCGATCGGAGTCCATTCAGAGTATAATAGCGGTGAATTCAGAATATATCCAGACAAGCAAAGCCATCTACGAAAATGCCGAACCCGAATATCAGCGATATTATTTTGATGAAATAGCTGGCGGATTTGTCCTCATCCACCAACAACACAATCTTAATAATTCGGAAATCTTTGTTGCTGAAGTTTTGGCTAAAATAGGGAAGAGAGTTAGATTGTTGAGCGAACAAGCAGCAGAGGGTGTGAGAACGCCAGATGCTGAGATAGACGGTCAGATTTGCGAATTTAAGGAGTTGACAGAACAGACCCAAAACATCAGAGACAGAGTGCAAGAAGGCATCAGTAGAGCAAAAAAGCAAGGTGCAGCAACCGTTATTTTTCACATCAACCGAGAAAATTACGATGTCTGGAAAATCAACGCTGGCATCAAACAAGCTCTGTTTTGGGATACCGAAAAGCAAATTCAAAAAATATTTTTTGTTGTTAACAGCGAACAGATTCAAATCATTACAAGGGAAGAGTGGAAAAATGGAAGATCATTTCAGCGAATTTAAAGAGACTGTAGGGCGGGGATTGCAGAACAATATGCCGCGAGATGCTAAATTAATTACTTTAGGGCAAATTTTATCTGCTGTTACCCACGACGATCTAACTATTGAAGAAGCTTGGCAGCTTGAAGAAATGATGGGTGGCAGACAACTATGGGAAGAGGCACTTGAGTACAGCATTTTTGGCTATCCAGTAGATACAGCAACGCCATCTTTAGATAAACCTCTGGTGATTGCTGGCAAAACTTTTCATTCTCGCTTGATGACGGGGACGGGAAAATATCGCAGCATTGCAGAAATGCAGCAAAGTGTCAATGCTAGCAGGTGCGAAATTGTGACTGTGGCTGTGCGGCGGGTGCAGACAAATGCTCCCGGTCATGAAGGATTGGCAGAGGCTCTTGATTGGACTAAAATTTGGATGCTGCCCAATACTGCTGGCTGTAAAACTGCTGATGAAGCGATTAGAGTTGCTCGTTTGGGCCGGGAAATGGCGAAGCTTTTGGGGCAGGAAGATAATAATTTTGTCAAGTTAGAAGTGATTCCTGATGCTAAATATTTGCTGCCAGATCCGATCGGCACTTTGGAAGCCGCAGAGCAATTAGTCAAAGAAGGTTTTGCCGTTTTGCCTTACATCAATGCCGATCCGCTGCTAGCAAAACGCCTCGAAGAAGTCGGTTGTGCAACTGTCATGCCTTTAGGTTCGCCCATCGGTTCGGGGCAAGGGATCAATAATGCTGCCAATATTCAAATCATTATTGACACGGTGAAAATTCCTGTGGTAGTCGATGCGGGAATCGGCACTCCCAGCGAAGCGGCCCAAGCAATGGAAATGGGCGCTGATGCACTGTTGATTAATTCGGCGATCGCCAATGCCCAAAATTCCCCGGCGATGGCAAAAGCAATGGGAATGGCAGCAGAAGCAGGGCGTTTAGCGTACTTAGCAGGAAGAATGCCTGTCAAAGATTATGCGATCGCCTCTTCCCCCGAAACAGGCACTGTCAACTCAAAATAAATTCCTGAACTTAAGGGCGGCGCTTTGATAGCGTTTTTTGGTAAAGTGATGGCAATCAAAAATATTGAGGATTGTTGCCAATGCCTTATACTACCGAAGAAGACGGACGCTTGAACAACTTTGCCAAAGAGCCGAAAGTCTACGGCGCCGAACCTCCCGACAAAAACCAGCAGCGGAACTACATCATCCTAGGTGTTGCAGCATTCCTGTTGGTGGCCGGTTTGGTGTATGTGGCGGCTTCAGTCTAAAAGCTGAGCTGACATTCCAACCTGCTTCAAATCAGAATTTTAAATAATCATTCAACAAACCATGTTTCCCTACCAAGGTCAACATGGTTTTTGTGTTTCAATGAAAAGCAGGTAGTTGCGATAATCCTGAACAGTGCCGAGCGAGCTGAAAAACTAAATAAGACCAGCAGAAATTTGGTGGTTTGCTTGGGGCGATGAGGTTCAGGGACTTGGCGGCAATTAATCAGACGGCAGCGTCAAAAATATAAAATTGCTAATTGAAAATCTACAATCCTGTGGTGGTTAACGGTGCGATTGACTGCCGAATGGGTCGGTGTTGCGATCAGCTATCGGCGATTTCAACTCTCAACTCTATAATCTACAATCCAAAATCTAAAATCTAAAATCTAAAATCTAAAATCGCCAGACTGTGATGTCTACTCCTTCCCAAAAAGTTTCTAGCTCGAACAAGCAGATCTATCAACGCTTGAAACAGGCGATCGACCTCAACTTACGCCGTCAAATTTTTATCGCCGCCTGTGACGACTTGTGTTTGCGCGACTGTCTGGCAGCCCGCTTGCAGGCAGAATTAGCCACCGACAGTGCTGACTCGATTTCTCGTCCCTCCTCGATCGACTATCCCCGATTTGTCAGTTTGGAACTCGACGTGAGCGATCCAAATCCTTGGGACTCGATCGCCCGGTGGCTGACCCAATACCCACCGCCCCGAAACGGTGGCAGCGGAGGCCGTTTGCCGGGATTTCAAATTCTCGGAGCCGAACACCTGACCAGGCACTCACCAGCCGTGCAGTGGTCGTTCCTGAGCCATTTGAGAGACATCGAAGCAAACCTGCAAATGTGCGAGTCTACTCTGTTGCTGTGGGTTTCGCGCCCTTGGCTAAGTTCGATCGAGCAATCTGCCCCGGAATTTTGGCAATGGCGCACCGGAGTATTTGAGTTTGAAGGCGAACCAACTCCAGCTAAGGGAGACTTCGGGCACTCGGAAGACTTCGGGCACTCGGAAAACTTCGGAAACTTGCGGGACAACGGAGACTATGGCGACAAACTTTTAAAATATTCAAAGTCTCAAGAATCCCCAATTCCCGATTCCCCATCCCCAATTCCCGATTCCCCATCCCCAATTCCCGATTCTCCCTCGACCACAACAGATTCTAAATCCGTAGAACTGGCAGATTTGGTGCTAGCATCGGCCTCCGAGGAGTTGGAAGCAGCAGATAATCCCGCATCGGAGGACAATTTACTGCCGCTGCAAACCCTGCAATACATCGAACTGTTGCAAGAACATCAGTGCTGTTCCGAAGCATTGGCTTTGGCTTATTACAGTTTGGGAAATTACTACCGCGATCGCATTTTGGGCGGAGACGCTTCCCCGCAAAACCTGACAATTGCTATTCGCGCGATCGAGCAAGTGATTGCATACCTGGAACTCGACGACAACTCGCAGCAACATCAACCACTAACCGACGAATGCGCGCGGCTAATTGCCCAATTGACACAAAATTTAACTCAGTACGAGTCCAACAGCCTACCGCCAATTTCCGATCTAATCAACGATCTCGGCACTTTCTACTGGATGCTGTCGCGCGATCGCACGAATGGGCTCAACTCCGCAGATCCGGTATCCTGTCTCGAACGCAGCATCGCCCTCTACCTTGAAGGTTTGAACCGCACAGATGCCGACAGTGAACCTCAAACCCGCGTGAGATTAAACAAAAATTTGGGAATCGCTGCGGCAGATTTAGCCCGCTATCAAGACAAGACAGAGAACTTGCAGCAAGCAGTTGCAGCTTACCAACAAGCGCTACTAGATCTAGACCCCGCAGCCGAACCCCAGCAGTACGCGGCGGCTCAGAATAATTTGGCGACAGCATACTGGAATTTAGCTCAAGATGGTCAGCCGATCGTCTATCTCAAAAGCGCGATCGCCGCTTACACTCAAGCCCTCTGCTGTTACAGTCCCGATCGAGAACCGCTCAACTATGCCGGAGTCCAAAACAACCTTGGTACTGCTTGCTGGAACCTCGCCCAGCACGAACCCTCAGAACTCCTGCTAGTCAGGGCGATTGATGCCTACCGCGAAGCCTTGAAATATCGCACCCGAGAATTAGTACCAGCAGCAGCAGCAGCCACCTACAACAATCTCGGTACCGCTTATTGGCATTTGGCGAACCAGTTCCAGCAGCAACAGGCGCGGACGGAATCTTTACAGCAGGCGATTACCGCCTACGAAGCTGCGCTGGATATCGCCGGAAAGCTCGATCGAACCCAACTCACTTTTGACACTCTTGCCGCCCGCAACAATCTCGGACTAGCCCACTATCAACTAGCCACAGATCCAGATTTCGCCACCAACAAAGCCGCCCAAACCAGCCATCTAGAAGCAGCACTGCACCACCAGTTGCAAGTGTGCACTGCCTGGGGACAACATCTCAACGACAAAGGGTTAATATATGGAGATAAACTTAACCTGCAAGCCCCCGCCAACTCCCAAGCTGCCGATTCCCGGCAAACAGCATTGAGTTATATTGTGAAAACGATTAGAGCTTTCTATAGTGAATGTGGGCTGCCAGGTCAAAATTTAGCCTTATCCAAAATTCCCGGAGATTTATTGCCTGAAATCTTGCGTAGGCTATAACTATGGCTATAACTATGGCTATAAATATGGCTATAACTGTTAAAAACTCAATTTTTTCAAGATTTGTACCCAGTTTTCTATTATTATAAAAAATACCCTGAAAACCCTGTGACTTTAGTCCAGGGATGAAAGGGCATGGCAAGATTTATCCTGCCTATCAGATCTACCAATTGCACAAATGTCTGGCTAGTGTGCTATCGTCAAAAGAGTCGAAACTTGCGAATTTTGAGAAATCAAGTATCTAGCTTAACAACAGTACGGATGCTCAAAATAATTAATCACAACCAATTACTTTGGTTCTGAACCGATTAAATCGTCTAAATCGTCAGTAAAAGACGTTAAAACCTACCCCCGGACTGGAGGAAAGTTACGACCGAGGAGCTAGTTGTAAGACTAGGATAGCAGACCGCCATTTTTGGCAAAAGGATTGCGCCCGGAAACCCTGACAATAGGGATATTAAGGCTGGAAAGTCTTAAGAATCCCCGTCGCTTTAGCGCGGGGAGTGTCAAGGCTGAATATTCTTGCCTAATTCTTCAAGCAAAGTTGTGGTCATGGCCCCTGTAAAAATCCTTGTGGTTGATGACGACCCGGCAATCCGAAATTTAATTCACCGTTTTTTGAGCCAGCAAGGTTATCAACTAGAGTCTGCCGAAGACGGTCAGACCGGTCTGGAATTATTTGAGCAACTCAATCCTGACTTAGTAGTTCTAGATGTAAATTTACCCGATACTACTGGCTACAAACTGTGTCAAGAAATGCAAAGACGCACGGGCGTGTTTGTGTTGATGCTGACCTGCCGAACCGATGAAGCTGACAAAATGAAAGGGTTTGCCGAAGGTGCTGACGACTACATTACTAAACCTTTTAGTCTTGTAGAAATTGGAGCTCGCGTTGCAGCAATTTTGAAGCGTAAACGCATTGTTACTCCCACTCAACAACAAAGTCTTACCTTTGGACAGCTACTAATAGATCCCGTCCGCCGCGAAGTGATTCTCAACAATCAGATAGTGGCTTTGACTGCTTTGGAATTCGACTTGCTGTACTGTTTGGCCAGCAAACCCGGTCGCGTGTGGAGGCGATCGGAATTGCTGCATGAAGTCTGGGACTACGAGTATGTGGGAGCCGATCGCGTGGTGGATGTCCATATAGGTCAAATTCGCCGCAAAATTGAACCAGATACCAACCAAATTGCGATGATTCAAACCGTCCGGGGAGTGGGTTACAAGTTTGAGCCAAAAGCCTAGTAGGATTCGGGATTCGGCAGCCGGATCTTTAAGCACCAGGCTGTAGGGGGTGGGTTCACCAAGATCTTTGATTCACAATCCAGGATATTTGTAAACCTATCCTCCCCACGCCCTAGCAGAAAGCAGCGCCCCCGCCAGCAGGCATCCCCCGATCTTCCCATCTTCTTCACGATGAAGGACTTACATTATTGCTGTGCAAGTCTTGAGGCGATTGAAACAGAGTTTCGAGATAAACTCTCGCAGCTTGGCGGTAGCTGCGCGAAGCTTCCGGCGTACCGCTATCAGCATTCTGCAACAAAAACAGCGACAGGGACGCGGAAAATACTCGGTCTAGATCCCATTCGGGATGAGTTTCCAGGTAAGTTTTGAGAGAATCGTGCAGCGTTTCGGGAATTTCGGCAAAAATACTGACTGTTGGGTTCATCATTTTTTTAGTCTCGCTAATAAATTGAAAACAGAACCCCCTTTTCGGCCGGATACAGGTGCAGACACAGCCGAAATCAGAGCGCTTTTTTTTAGGTCGGTCGCATCATTGTGCGTATCAGGAGGTGGGTTTGTCAATGTTGCAAAATATTACAAAGTCCTTTATGTAAAAAAAATATTTACGCAATAATCAGCCTTTTGGCGTATTTTTTGTTACATAAATTTATATCTTTGAGGTTTGTCTGAGGGATTTGGCAAGAGGTTAACTAAATCCCCAATTCCGCAGCAAGATCCGACCGTGCCGTTAATTTCTGTGGAAAACTTTTTGAAATCTGTGGAAAACCTCAGACTTGCCTGTGGAAACGCTGTGGAATGTTTAGGGAAAAGTCAGGGAAAAAATAAGAATTGCAAAGGGCATGGGGCATGGGGCATGGGGCATGGGGCATCGGTAGCAAATAACTAATGACTAATGGCTAATGACTACTGACTAATGACTACTGACTACTGACTACTGACTTCTTAAGTGCCAGTCGGCGGCTTTTTGGCGGATGGTTGCCAATTCTTCCGGCGACATTTTGTCGAGATTGGCTAAGATAAAGCTCATTCGCCCGATCGACTGAAGCTTCTCGCGGTGGCGCGCCAGGAAGTCCCAATAGAAAAAATTGAACGGACAGGCATTTTCGCCCGATCGCACTGTGCGATCGAACTTACACCCACCACAATAATCGCTCATCTTATTGATGTAATTAGCAGAAGCAGCGTAGGGTTTCGACGCCAACACACCGCCGTCAGCAAACAAACCCATGCCCAGCACATTCGTCTGCATCACCCAGTCGTAAGCATCAACAAACGCGCTGTGGAACCAGTTTTCTAACTCCTGGGGCGAGATTCCCGCAATTAGACCAAAATTGCTCAAAATCATCAACCGCTGGATGTGGTGCGCGTAACCGCTGCCTTCGACTTGAGTTAAAACTTGGTGCAAACAGTTCATATCAGTTTTGCTAGCGTCCCAAAAAAACTCCGGCAGCGGCTGAGTGTGGTTGAACCAATTCTTCTGAAAATAATCAGCATCCACGTAAAAATAAACACCACGAATGTATTCTCGCCACCCGATAATTTGGCGGATAAAACCCTCCACGCTGTTTAAATTTAATTTTTTTTCGAGGTAAGCTGCTTCGGCTGCTTGAATAACCTCTAAAGGATGCAGCAAGCCAATATTGAGATACGGAGAAATTAGGGAATGCCACATAGTTTCCTCCCCCGTTACCATCGCGTCTTGATAAGGGCCAAAAGTGGGGAGACGCTGTTCGATGAAATTATTTAATACTTGCAAAGCTTGCTCTCGCGTCACCGCCCAGCGAAAAGGTTCAAGATTGCCGTAAGTTGGGAAAGATAGAGATTTAACTTGTTCGATAACCTCTTGAGTTATAGCATCCGGTTCAAACCAAAGAGCTTTCGGTGTATTCAGTTTACCTTTTGGCGGCTGGCGATTTTCTTTATCAAAATTCCACTGGCCTCCGACTGGTTTATTGCCATCCATTAAAACTTGGAAGCGCTGGCGGCTGGCTCGATAAAACTCTTCCATTAACAAACGTTTGCGGCTGGATGCCCAATCTCTGAACTCTGTTTCTTTCCACAGGAATTGATTGTTGGGAATTAAGCTTATTTTGCAGGGAAGTTGCAAGTTTTGGATGAGCCGTAAAAAAGGGCGATCGTTCGGTGCCATCACCCGCAATTCCGTAATGGCGTGAGCTTGAATCCAAGCTTTCAGAGGTGTTTCAAAGTCGGCAGATGTTGTGTAAGTGACTTGGCAGCCTGCGCCGCGCAATTCTTCGGCAAAGTGGCGCATTGCCGACCAAATTAAGACTAATTTTTGTTGGTGGTAGGGGCGCTGTTGAACCTGTTGCCAAGATTCAATTAAAATTACGGGTAGGGCAGATTCATCATCTGTGCGGTTGAGAGCAGCTTGGTTGTGCCAAAGTTGATCGCCTAATATCCAAACGCCAACAGTCATTTTATGTTTTACCCTGAAACTTATTTTTCACTGTTCTTGAAGCCTGATTATCTATTTAGCAAACAGATTTTCCCGATTAGTCACAAATAAAAATTCATAAATTTTTAGGTTTTCCCGGTAACTTACTAGAGCATAACATTGATTCCTAAATATAGGAGCACCTACCCAATAAAATAAATTTAATGTCGGCGTACTAAGCTGTTCTACATTTAAATTGTATGTCAAAAATCAATAAAATTTTTGTGGGACGGGCTACAAGCCCATCCCGAATATGCAATTTAAATGCTCAACAGCTTATTCATATGTTAATAGTTTAATCAGCATATAATCGAAAAATAATGTGGTGCTATCCCCAACGATTAAATATTTTTTAATTTTCCATAAATAGCTAAAGCCATGTTTTTAAAATAGCCGCAACCGGGTAAAAACAATTAGACATTCTCCCGGTTTGAGACATAATTTTGCAGATTTTTTCAGTCCTTTCGGATCAAGTCAGTGTTCGATTACTTCAATGGCTAATACCAATTTTTTATGAGGCTGTATAGAATCCGATCTCCCTGGCGCCCCCCTTAATAAGGGGGGGACAAGATTCCGATCAAAGTCCCCCTTGCTTTCGGGGGATGCGAGGGGGATCGGATTCTATGCAGCCTCACATTAAATTGGTATAAGACAACATCAAATCAGTGCGGCATATCGGTATCGGGGAGTTCGTAAATATCTGCTTGGATAAACTGACACTTGGGAAACTTTGACGGGAGATGGCAATTCCGGGTGCAGAAGTGTCAACGCCGACAACTTCGCAGCCGTGCTCTGCGATGAGGTGACTGAGGCTGCCATTGCCACAGCCGAGATCGAAAACTCCGAGTTTTGTCTGGCTGGCCTCAGTCAAGTGTCGCCACCATTTCTAGGGGAGATACCAAATAAGCGTGATGATATCTGGGACGCTTGTTTGTGTAATAATACGTATAATTGCTGGAGTTTTTTTTCATCGATTCAGCTAGGTCAACTATTGCCGAGACCGCAAAATTAGGGAGCGTGGGTGCACTGTTTGGGCCAATGTTCGCCACTTGCGGGGTGCAGCATCTCGAATCGCCCATCCGATGGGGCAGAGCTCGCAGGTATTCGGAAACAAAAGTGCGATCGAGCCAGCATTCTCTCCGTACACGAGGGGGAGACAGAAATTTTTGCCTCTTACTTTCGACTGCTAGTGCATCCAGAAGATTCTACCTTTAACCAACAGCGGTCTGTCAACCCCAGCCTGTTTTGCAGCCTGAAAGATTTTGCCCCAGGGCTCACGGGTGCAACTTGAGCCTCCCATTGAGGATGGAAGTGTGACCGAAATCACAGGCCTTGACCAAACAAATTGCTGAGCATCCTTAAGTTAAGACACTTAGAATCGAGATTACTACAGTGGCTTCTATAATTGTGTTTAAATGTTGTTCTGAAGCTGTGTTGTCTCGTCAGCGGAGCACCCTAGACCGATTCGCGCTTTCCGTCTGGTTGATTGCACTATGGTCGCTGTTGGTGTTGCACCTTAATTTTGATATGTCCTATGGTTAAGTTAGGTCAATCCTCCTTTCGCCGTATTTTACTGTCGCGGATTTTGTTGCTCAGCGTGCCTGTTCTACTGGTGGGGGAGTATGTTACCTATCGCAAGGCACGATCGACGCTTCTGGAAACTGCTCGTCAAAATTTGACAGAAAGTGCTGTCAGAAAAGCAGAAACTATTGAACAGTGGTCGAAATCGCTGAAGTCCAATCTGATTGGCGCTTCGGAAAACTCAATGTTGCAGTCTGTAGAGCCGAAGGATTATCAAAAGTTTATCGCGCAATTAGGGCAGCGGTTGCCAGCCCAGGTTGATTGCTTGCAATTGACTAATATACAGACAAATCAAGTGATAGCGAGCACTTGCGGGCAGCAGCCGATTCAGTCGCTACCTGCCAAGTTGTGGCCGCCAGTGCAGCAGCAGCAAACTCTGCTGGATGAGAAGAGCGTTTACATCAGTCTGTCGTGGCCTCTCCAGCGACAGGGAAAAGCCAACAGCAAGAAGGTGGCTGTGAGTGCTGAGGATTTTCCAGATGCGAGTAAAGAAGGCCGCGACAGCCAAGTGAGTTTGGTGTTGAGCGCTCCAGTTTACACTCGTCGGGGCAACAGCCGGCAGTTGAGTTATGCTTTGAGTTTGCAGTCGGCCCTGCCGGTGCAAACCAGTGCTCCCAAGGGTTCTCTAGCTGGCTATACGGTGGCGATCGACCAAGATGGGACGATTTTGGCGCACCCGAATATCAAGCGCGTGGGCCGCAATATCGCCCAAGAGGCAGATGCCGATCGACTAAAAAGTATTCTCAGAAGGGCGATGGCTGGCGGACAGGCTTTTCTCCACCTATTTTCCTTTGAAAGAAATGGCGTAGAGTTGCTAGCAGGATACGCTGCTATCCCTAGTCCTTCAACTAGAAAGGAGAACAGCAAGTGGATTATTTTAGCTGTCTCTCGTTTAGATTATGCTCTATCAGGTTTGGAAGAAATTCAGCAAGTTTTATTTAATTTAATTGTGGGTTTGGTTGCTGCTAGTATCATCGCGACTTTATATCTGTCTCGCGACTTAGCGCGTCCTTTGGAAAAACTGAGGGACTACGCACAGAAAGTGGATACAGCAGAAGCGCCCCTAGCAGTGCCGGAAAATTTCCAAATTCGAGAATTCAATCAACTATCAGAAGCACTCAACAGCATGGTGCAGCGCCTCAGATCCTGGGCAGAAGAATTGGAAATCGCCACCAAGGAAGCGCAAGTTGCCAATCAGTTAAAAAATGAATTTTTGGGAAATATTTCTCACGAATTGAGAACGCCACTCAACGGAATTATTGGTTTTATTCAAATTGTGCGTGACGGCTACTGCGATGACCGAGATGAAGAGATGGAGTTCTTGCAACGCGCCCACGACTCGTCAATGCAATTGCTGAATATTATTAATGATATTTTGGACATTGCTAAAATTGAATCCGGCACTTTTTCCCTGATGTTAGAAGTAGTTGATATTACTCAGGTACTTGAAGACGCGATTGATTTGCAAGCCGCTAAAATTGAGGAAAAACGTTTGAAATTAAACTTGCCAGCTCCTCACGCTCCGATTATTGTTCAGGCAGATCCGGAGAAGCTAAAACAGGTATTTTTAAACGTGTTGAGCAATGCCGTTAAGTTTACAGAGTCGGGCAGCATTAGTATATCTGTGCGCGTCGAAGCGAGGACTAATTCTGGTAGTTTTAACGGGAGTGGGTCGGAAAATGCGATCGGCAACAACACTCAAAGCGATTGGGTGGTGGTGACAATTAAAGATACCGGAATTGGTATAGATCCTGAGCAACAGCAGAAATTGTTTCAACCTTTTGTGATGGCTGATGGTTCTACAACTCGCAAGTTTGGGGGTAACGGTTTGGGCTTGGCTATCTCCCGCAGGATCATGGAATCTATGATCGGAAGCATTACTCTGCACAGCGCGGGGGTGGATCAAGGTACTGCGGTGATGATTTCTTTGCCTGTCAATCAGCAGTCAAGTTTTTATTTTCACAGCCCGGACTTGGTAAAGGAAAATGGAACTTTTAAAAGTTATGACTGATATAGCCTTTCTCAGAAAGATCAGGTACGCGAACGGCATAGGGCATAGGGCATGGGGCATAGGGCATGGGGCATAGGGCATGGGGCATGGGGCATAGGGCATGGGGCATATGGCATACCTCACCACACTTGAGAACCGCTATATTAGGGCTTTTCTCAAATAGATGGGTAATTGATAATTGATAATTGGTAATTGGTAATTGCCACGGGAGCAACTTGTGAACCGCCAGCTTGTTTCTGATTACCGATTGATTTTTTCCCGATTACAACTGCTATATGTCTGGTCAATTATCCTTAATAAAAGGTTCGCAGTGATGATTTTAGTTGGGAGATTTTTATGAGGAATAAATTACTCACTACCAACCAATTTTATGGCGATCGCTCCAACGGACACGATCTGATTTTCTTAATCTAAAATCTCAAATGGTATAGCAACCGCCACATAGGTTAGGACATAAATAATGTCATGAATAGATCCTATAACCCTTGAGCATAAACGGTTTGATTCTCGTACTATGTAACTGTCAACTGTCAACTTTCAACTTTCAACTGCTATATCAGGGGCTCTCCGCCAAGTTCGAGAGATTTGCTCAAAGTGCTGAGAATGCGGATTAATTCGACGGAAGTGGCACCGGAAGAGCTAGGACAAGGGGTATTTGTTTGCACGCAGTTGAGGAAACGATCGCACACTCGCCGCAGTGGCTCTACTTGTTCTAAACTTAATATTTCGCGACGTTTAATGCTAGTAGTTGGCTGTAGCCCGTGCAGCGAAGCTATCCCGTAGGGAATCGCACTTTCGCCAAAATTATCCTCATCACCTCCCCGATTTGAACCACCACGCTGCAAAATCAGCGGAGTTTCCGGCGACATTTCATCAAAAATCAAAGTTCCCAAACTGCCAACAACTGTTAAACGCCTTTGTTTGTCGGGATTTAGCCAACATAGGTGAATGAATGCTTGAAATCCGTCGGGATAAGTCAGCGTTACCCAAACTAAATCTGCTAATCCTGGTTCTTGATTTATTCCTTCTTCACTCTGACTTGTGACTTCTGACTTGGGAAATACAGTCCCCGTAGCGCTGACTTGAATTGGGCTTTGTTCTAGCCAAGTGTTGAAAATAGCGATATCGTGAACGGCCAAGTCCCAAAGGGCATCAACGTCGTGTCGCACCGGTTCAAAATGAGTGCGCTGGGCGTAACCGTAGCGCAAGGTTCCGAGTTGATGCTGCTGAATGATCGTTTTGCCGCGATCGACTGCTGGATGAAACAGATAAGTATGGTCAACGAAGAGTTGCCGCTGCTGTTTTTTGGCTAATTCGCAGAGTTCTATTGCTTCACAGAGGTTGAGGGCGAGGGGTTTTTCTACTAAGACGTGGTAGCCTTGTTGCAGCGCGGCGGTTGCGAGGGTGTAGTGTGTGGAAGCTGGAGTGGCGATCGCCACAGCATCCAGTCCGGGCAATCCTTGCACTTGTGACCAATCGGTAGCTAGAATCACCGAGGGATGCAGATTAAACTGTTTTTGGACAGCCACCAATGAACCTCGATTTTGGTCTACAACCGCTAAAACTTCGCTGTTGGGATGTTCGAGAAAGTTGCGAATTAGGTTAACTCCCCAGCGGCCGGCACCCAATACAGCTATTCCGATTTTCATTGATAATAATTTCAAAAATCGCACGGCAATCATAGCATATTTGCTAATTTTTGGGTATGCTTTTTCATCCTAAAAACTGCGAATTCCAATGACCAATGACTAATAACTACTGTCAACTGCCAACTATCAACTATCAACTATCAACTGCCAACTATCAACTGTCAACTGTCAACTGTCAACTGTCAACTGTCAACTGCCAACTGCCAACTATCAACTGTCAACTGTCAACTGCCTAAAAGCTGCCTGAGCCGCTGCTTGTTCGGCCGCTTTGATCGATCGACCTTTTCCCTCAGCTACCAACTCTCCCTGAATCAGAACTTCTGCCGTAAAACGATCCTCACCGCCCTGCACTGTCCCCGTTTCTTTCACGCTATATTTGGGCAAAGTTTTGTATTTGCCTTGAGTCAACTCCTGGAGAGCAGCTTTGTAGTTTTGGCGGGCCGGATCGCTGCGAATTTCCGCCGCTAGGCGTTGAAAGTGAGGATCGAGCCAAGGGCGAACCAATTCTAATGTCTGGACACTCAAATAAAGCGCTGCCAGCAAGGCTTCCAAAGAATCTGCCAGCCGGGGTACGGCGCCTGTTTTGTCGGCTGCGGCGCTGTTGGAAACGATTAAATAGCGATCGAACCCGTAACTGTCAGCGATTTTAGCAAGAATGCGATCGCTCACCAAGATCGATCGAATAGCAGCAAATTCCCCCACCGTACAATCGGGATAAATCTCAAACAACAATTCCGACGCAGCCAGCCGCACCACAGCATCGCCCACAAACTCTAATTGCTCATAATTTGCCTTAGCAGACGCACTTGCATGAGTCAAAGCTAAATCGACTAAATGCCATTTAATCGCAGCATCCTTTGACACTCCCAATTTTTCAATTAATGTTTCAAGTTGCTTTTGGCGACCCGGATAAATCTGATGCATACTAATAAAAAAGCTTTTCCTTAAAAAACTAAATATTCCGTAGGGTGCTTATGGCGCACCTTATCCTTGCCCAAGCGTGGTAAATTTGAACCGGATCAAAAGCAGAAGACCGTTATTTTAAGTTCCGATTTTTCAGGCTTAAACCAAGGAAAATTGCTTGGGGGCTTCAGTTCAGAATCAAAACACTGAAACTTGGTCAACCGGTGCGCATTGCGCACCCTACAAACTCAACTAAATAATTTTCCGGTGCTCACGGCGCTAAATATTCCTGCTTTGTGCGCCTGGCCATCAGCACTTTACCCGAAAAATTGGAGGGGAAAAAGTCGGACATAAGCCGGGTTCTGTTCTCTCAACTGCAAGCAATTTTCGAGGGCAGTTATCTATCTGGGACGCTTGTTACCAAACGCCTCAAGCGGTACCAAAGAACGGAACTGGTAAAAAACCAACCATAGTCCCTCCGACCTTGCTCCCAACTGGGGTTTACCGAGCCAGCACCTCTCGATGCTGCTGGTGCGCTCTTACCGCACCTTTGCACCCTTACCCCTAACACTTTGCGATTTTCGATCTTCGATTTTTGATGTAATCTTAAATCTCCAATCTCCAATCTCAAATTGGGGGGCGGTATTTTTCTGTGGCACTATCCTCACGATCGCTCGCACTGGGCGTTACCCAGCAAGTTTGGTTTTTCGGGAGCCCGGACTTTCCTCAGACAAGCTTTCGCTAATCCGCAACCGCCTGCGCCTACTTTTTCCCCAGATTTATTGTACAGGAATCGAGGGATTTTAGATTTTAGATTTTAGATTTTCAATTTTAGATTTACTCCACAGATCAATCTGGGAGCTTAAGGATTTTTGGCTGATAATACCAGGATTTATGACAAGGCTGCAACCAAGGGCTAGAAACCCGGTTTATTCCTATATTTCTGGTTACTAAACACAAAATCTCGTAGAAACCGGGTTTCTGAGGTTAGCGGGCGTAAGTCCTACATTTGGATTTTTTAACTGGCATCACAAACCTATTAACGCCTTGTCGCAAAAAATGTCGTGTGGGGCGATCGCATTTATAATTCCTAAACTCAGTCATCTTTAATAGTAGAAAAATTTTCAAACCAGCCACGCCGCCAGAAGAAGTAAACTAAGCTAGAAGCGATCGCCACCATCAACGCCCAACAAAGCGGATAGCCAAAATACCAGTTCAGTTCCGGCATATTCAAAGGCGATTTCTCTGCATTGAAATTCATTCCGTATACTCCCGCCACAAAAGTTAACGGAATAAAAATACTCGAAATCACCGTTAGCAATTTCATGATTTCATTCATCTTATTGCCAACCGAAGACAAATAAACATCCATCAAACCCGAAGACAGTTCCCGGTAAGTTTCCACCATATCCATCACCTGCACCGTGTGATCGTAACAGTCGCGCAGGTAAATTCGCACCTCTGGACTAATCAAATCGCTGCTATCGCGAATTAACGTGTTAATTGCATCCCGCTGTGGCCAAATTGCGCGACGCAGCGTCAGCAATTCTCGCCGGATTTTATAGATTTTTTCCAGGGTTCTACGGGTGGGGCGCACCACCACTTCATCCTCTAACTCTTCAATCCGCTCTCCGTAAAGTTCTAATACAGGGAAAAATCCATCTATAATCGAATCTAGGAGAGTATAGGCAAGATAATCTGCTCCGTGCTTGCGAATAGTTCCTTGTCCTTTGCGAATGCGATCGCGCACGGGGTCAAAACAATCATAGTCCGGTTCTTCCTGAACAGTTAGCAGGTAATGCTTGCCCAAAATAAAACTTACTTGTTCTTTATGAAAATTATCTGAATTAGGCTTAACCATAACCATCCAAGCAATGATTAAAAGGTGTTCTTCATAGTCTACAACTTTCGGTCTTTGAGGAACATTAACTACATCTTCCTGAGCCATGACGTGTAAATTAAACACTTCGGCCATTTGTCGCCAAGTCTCTTTGTTTCCCAATCCCAACATATCAACCCAAGAAACAGATTCTGTATCTAAATAGGTAGCAGCTTCTCTAGGATTTGCCAATTGGGCGCGAGTAGCTCCTGTCTCACAATAGTCAATTAATATAATCTCGGGAGGCGGCGCATCGGGTTCTAAGTCGAGAGTTCCCGGTAGCGCTCCCGGATCGTCATAAAAATAGTCAACGTAGGAATCATCATCATCATTAATTGGTTTTGCAACTGCACTAGAAGTATGTATGCTTTTGTATACCATGTTGATATTCCTGACATTTAGAACATTTAATTAGGTTATCACTTTTTTGGCACAATTACCAATTAAGCCTGGATGAATAAGCTTAACTATGACTTGCCAGGGAGGGTTCACCTGTTTTTTTTTGTAGAATTATCGCAGCCAAATAAATGTTTTATAAGAAATCTTTTTCTTGCCTAAATTATACTAAATGACCAATGACTAATGACCAATGACCAATGACTAATGACCAATTACCTTTGCCGAATTGGAATCTCGATCGCAAATTCAGTTCCCCCACCAGGCGCGGAAATGCACCGCAGCGTGCCCCCGTGTCTTTCCACCACAATCTGATAAGAGATAGACAGTCCCAAACCAGTACCTTTACCGACTGGTTTAGTAGTGAAAAACGGGTCAAATATCCGAGATTTAACAGACTCTGCTATTCCCAGCCCGTTATCCGAAATTGCGATCGCCACCCGATTGTTCTCCAAAACCTCCGTGCGAATCCAAATCGAAGGTAATACGTCGCAAGCCAAAGGTAAACTCGGAGAATTTTGCCCTTCCGCATCCGTTGCAATCGTCAATTCTAACCTTCTATTTCTGACATCGGTTAAAGCATCAATGGCATTACTTAATATATTCATAAACACTTGATTTAACTGTCCGACGTAGCACTGTACTGGCGGCAGTTTTCCATATTTTTTAACTATTTCGATCTGGCGATTTTTACCATTTTCTTTAATTTTATGTTGCAAAATTAATATGGCGCTGTCAATTCCTTCGTGAATATCAACACGCTTAAGAGCTGATTCTTCCAGGCGAGAAAAGTTGCGCAAAGACAGAACAATTTCGCGAATGCGATCGGCTCCAGTTTCAATTGATTTCAGCAGGTGCGGGAAATCCTCTTTCATGAATTCTACTTCTATTTCCTCAGCAAACTCCGCGATCGCAGAAACAGGTTCCGGGTAATATTCTTGATATAAACTGCACAGTTGCAGTAAGTTTTTGGCGTAGTTGCTAGCGTAAATTATATTGCCGTATATAAAACTGACAGGATTATTAATTTCGTGAGCAATTCCCGCCACTAGCTGTCCCAAACTCGACATTTTTTCCGCTTGAATTAGTTGAGCTTGAGTTCTGCCTAATTGTTTCAATGTTTGCTCTAACTCGTGATTTTTATGTTTTAATTCAGATTCGGCTTGTTTGCGCTTGGTAATATTGCGGGCGATGGCGATCGCTTGATTCGAGTTAAAAGGCAGCAATCTCGCTTCATAAGTTTCTTCTCCTGACTCCAGGGGTAGCGAATACTCTAGATTAACTGGAGTTCTGTTTTCGGCAACTTCAAGAAGAGCCTGATCGAGCTGACTGGCGGCGGTTGGTGGCAATATATCTGTCATTCGTTTGCCAAGAAAATAGTCGGAGTTTAGGTGCAAATCCGCTGAATTTCCTGACAAGTAATCCAAAATAATGCCGTCAGCATCGACGCGGAAATACAAATCTGGCAATGCCAGAAAAACAGCTTCCAACTCAGAAGTTTTTTGGCGCAATGCTTCTTGGGCGTAGTAGCGATCGCTAATATCAAAAATTGCCCCATCCAAACAGGAAACACTCCCATCTGCGTCTAACACGGGAGAACCTTTATCCCACACCCATTTAACCGTGCCGTCTGCTGCTAGCAAGCGGTATTCCAAGTGATAAGACTGTTTCTTTTCTATTCCTTGCCGAATTGTTGCTTCTACTTTTGCCAAATCTTCCGCGTAAATAATGCTAGCAAAAGTCCGTCCTCCCCTGTCCAAACGCGAAACAAAATCCGCAGCAGGGTAGCCAGCTAGTAAGTAAATAGCCTCGCTAATAAAACTTGTCGAAAAATCGCACCGACAGCGATAAACTACTCCGGGAATATTAGCTACCAAAGACCGAAATCTGGCTTCACTCCTGCGTAAAGCTGCTTCCGATTCATGGCGTTCTGTAATATCGTGAGTGAAAGCTAGCACTGCAAATATATTGCCTTCAGCATCGCGCAGGGGAAGTTTTTGGGTGTCTAAAATATGTACTGAACCGTCAGCAACTGTTGCCGCATCGCAGGGATTGTGGATAATTGCTCCGGCAAGTACAGCAGAGTCGTCGTTGCGGAATCCTCGGATATTCTTGGCGGAATTACCAAATATGAGATCTTCTGAAAATCCTAATTCTACATCTGTTTTGCCAAGGATTTCTTCGACTGTTTTGCCGATCGCTTGAGCAAAACTCTTGTTTGCCAAAATAAAGCGAAAATCTGTATTTTTGGCAAAAATCCAGTCGCTAGTTTTGTCAATTACCGTGCGAAGCAGTTGTTCGGAACTTTCAGTTTGTGCCAAAGCTACTTGCAATTCTACTTCCAGGCATTTGCGCTTGGTAATGTTTTCAAAAGCAACGCCGACGGAGTTGTTAGGTAAGGGAAAAGCTTTAATAGAAAAAGCGCGAGTTATTTTGCCGGATTCGTCACAGTCAATATCTTCAACTTCTAGGGCTTTTTGGCTGCGAATTACTGAAGCAAAGGCTTGGGGAATATTTTTCGATCGCCAATCGGGAAAAATCTCGTCAATTGTCATGCCCAAAACGTCGGCCATTTCTAGCCCGGTAAACCGCGTAGCAGCCGGATTCGAGGCGATCATCCTTAACGTACTATCATCGTCTATATCTTCCAAATGGTAGACATACAAACCAATTTGCATATTCTCAACAATTTGGTCGTAGAGGCGCACGCTTTCGTCTACCTGCCTGCGTTCGGTAATATCTTCTGTAATGCCCAAAACGTACTGAGGATAGCCCTGAGCATCGAGAATTGGCACTTTGCGGGTGTGCAGAATTCTCATA
Organism: Lyngbya sp. CCAP 1446/10; assembly: GCF_026130175.1. GTDB lineage: Bacteria > Cyanobacteriota > Cyanobacteriia > Cyanobacteriales > Microcoleaceae > Microcoleus. The sequence goes on from NZ_JAIGNI010000057.1 coordinate 72,818, forward strand.
CCTTTGTGGCGAGTTTGGATCGGCTCTTCGGCGATGTCTTTAACAGTAGATTGGTTGTGAGGAGCGGTCAATATTTCCCTGTCTTGAGCAGTGAAAACATCAGCTTGTTCTTTGGGGTAAATATCGTAGTCATTTTTGCCGATCGCCTCTTGAGATGTCACACCTGCGATCGTTTCTCCCGCCTTATTCCACAGCACAAATTTCAGCGAAGAAGCATCTTTAGCAAAAACTCCCACAGGCAGATTTTCTACTACAGAATTGAGGAAGCTTCTCGCTGATTTTAATTCGGCTTCTGCGCGCTTGCGTTCGATGCCTAAAGCGATGACATCGGCAACCGATGCCAAAGTTTCCTGAAAAGGTGCTGTCAGCGGCTTGAGGCTGATAATTACCATGACTCCCACCAGCCTTTCTTCGACTATTAAGGGGTAGCCGGCGAAGGTAAGAATTTGCTGGGGAATTTGGCAATTTGCCGGATTTTGGCGGTTGTTGATAATTGCTAATTCGGAACTGTATAACCCTGTTGCTTCGGATTCTTCCTCTGGAAGTCCAAAATTCTTCAGTTCAAATCCGCAGTCAAATTGCGGTTTTTGCTGTTGGGCGATCGAGTTAACCTTACTTGCAATAAAGCTCACCCGATCGTCTGTGTGGCTGTAGATTTCCGAGGCTGCTTGCAACTCCCAAATATTAGATTGAGAGTTTAAAGTCCAAATTTCAGCGGAGGCGACATCGAGATTTCGCACCATTGCCTCGCAACAGGGAAGCAGGATATCTTGAGGGTGTTTAGTCAGGGCAATACCGACATCTGCTACCATTGCTGTGAGGCGAGAAGCTTGGGCTTTTTCGGCTTCCAACCGTTTGCGATCTGTGATGTCTTCCACTAAGGAAAGTACGGTAAAAGTGTCGCCGCTGCGAATAATCGAGTTGAACCAGCGACACCAAATTACCTGTCCGCATTTGGTATAGTTGCGGTTAATTGAAGTATTGCCGCTGCCGGAGGTTAGTTCGAGTTCGATCGCACTTACGGCCTCTTTATCTTCCTCGCAAACCAAATCCAAATCGCCGAAATGCTTGCCCAGCATATCATCAGATGTCCAGCCAAAAATTTCTTCAGCACGTTTTGACCACTGAATGATCCGAAAATCTTCATCCCAGCCTACCATTGCCAGGGGACTGTTAGCTGCATTCAACCACAGTAAATGATTCGATCGGCGCAACTGTTGAGCTTTCTGCTGCTGCCAGCGGTAGTGCCTGGTGATATCTCTACCAACGCCCAAAACCCGCATCTGGTTGCTAGAGGCATCCATCGCTGGCGTGTAAGCCGTTTCGTAGATTTTAATCCCGCCGTCTGCTGCTGTCACCTCGTGAATTGCCAGCTTTGTTTCGCCTGTGATAAATACTTGTTGCAGGCAGGAATCAATCTGCGAGATTATATTTTTGAGAGCAGTATTATTGGGATATAATTTTAATAATTCCTGATTAGTTTTGTTGACTATTTCCGCAGACTCCAATCCCATCCAGCCAGCAGCTACAGGATTAACAGATAGGTATTTTTGCTGTCGATCGCACTCTAGGAAAGCATCAACAGAGTTAGAGAAAAAAGACTGTAACGAGTTGATAACTTCCTGCATGGGTATTTTTTGATCGCTTGCAAGTTAAACTTTACTATTTTCCTGAAATTAGTTTAACTCACTCAAATATTTTTGCATACTTTACTTTTGCGATTTCCGGTGCAGTTTTCGGCGCAACTCTCTATATTACAAGAATTTTCAGGAAATAGTATTTTTATGAATATAACTTAAATTAAAGCATCTGCTCTTTTTTTAAACAAGACGCATCGGATACAAAAGAGAGATGGGGAGATGGGGAGAGGGGGAGATG
>NZ_JAIGNI010000058.1 GCF_026130175.1 Lyngbya sp. CCAP 1446/10
GATGGGGAGAGGGGGAGAGGGGGAGATGGGGAGATGGGGAGAGTGGTTAAAATTTAGGAACAAGTTAAAATAGCAACTAAGCAGCGTTAAATTTCGTCTGCCTATTTAGTGATTTTTCGAGTTTTTCCTAAAATAAAGAAGACCGGGCGGTTGAAACCGCGTCTATACAAACAAAACCTGCCTCCGCAGGTTGAAGAACGTACGGTTGAAATTAGATTATTTTCTTGACACCGCGTGGGCGAAGCCCTTAGACAGACTTTGTTTTTGTACCTGTGTTTTCAACCGCCTTCTTACCTTCTTCCTTCTTCCTTCTTCCTTCTTACCTTCTTACCTTCTTCCTTCTTCCTTCTTCCTTCTTCCTTCTTCCTTCTTCCTTCTTCCTTCTTCCTTCTTCCTTCTTCCTTCTTCCTTCTTCCTTCTTTTAGCACTTATCAATCATGTTAAAAAGTTTGTGGTTGACTTGCCGGCGTACTTGTGGCCGGGGGATTTATCTGTTTCTGTCGGTGATTGTGGCTGCGGGTATCTGCGTGATTTCCCCACAACCGACTCAAGCATTTTCTTTGCCGGAACTGATTTTTCGGGGGATTCAAGTTATTCAATTGTCGAATATGTCCGATCGCCAGGAGTTGACTGTTGGCCAACAAATCAATCAGCAGTTGACGAACAGCGAGTTTAAGCTCGATCGCGATCGGGCTACTACAGCATATATCAACCGCATCGGTCAACGGCTGGCAGAGCAAAGCACACGCCCGAATATTCCTTATACTTTTCAGGTGATTGACGACAACAATATTAATGCTTTTGCGACGATGGGCGGTTTTGTTTATGTAAATAAGGGTTTGATGGCGGCGGCGGATAATGAGGCGGAATTAGCAAGTGTGATCGCCCACGAAATCGGGCATATTAGTGCTCGCCACTCGATTAAACAAATGCGTCAAATGGCGATCGCATCTGGTGTCGCTTCCGCGGCTGGGCTGGATGGTTCTAAGGCGGTGCAGATTGGGGTGGAGTTGGCTTTGCGCCGCCCTCACAGCCGCCAAGCTGAGTATGAGGCGGATCAGTTGGGTTTGCAAACTATGGGGCGATCGGGCTACGCTCAATCTGGGATGGTTGATTTTATGAAAAAGTTGCTCAACCAACCTTCTCCGCCGAGCATTTTGAGCACTCACCCGGCTACTAGCGATCGGATTGCTGCAATCTCCCAGGCTATTGATCCGAATCTGGCTAGCGGTGAGGGTTTGAATAATGCGGATTATAAGCTGGAAATACGTCGGTTGTTGCGAGCTTCGTAGTTTTTGGTAGGGTGTGTTAGCGGTGGGTGAGTTGTGTTGAATTGCGATCGGACTTCAACGCAACTCAACCTACAACTTAATTTAAGCCTCTTGAACAACAGAAATCAACTGAGCTTTCGACTGAGCTTTCGGAAGTGGAATCTGCGGCTTCAATTGTCTAACAACTTCATCAAACGGCAAAATTCGGACTTGATTGTTAAACACATTTACCTGGTAAACTCTGCGGTAATTCAGGTCAAATCCAGTCAGCCAGCCACTTTTGGGATGATAAGCGCCCGTGTCAATATCCAGCCACCCTTGGCCCCTGACTAATTCACCAGGCCTCACACCCTCAAAGGTAAAAGTGATCGTGTGACCGGTAATAATTAATTTATCTGGGAAATACGGTTTCGGTATGGTGTGAAATTCTTTGCGAATCCAGCACAATTGTTCGCTCGACTGTTTGTGAATTGGCATAGTCGGATGCACACCCGCGTGCACCAGCCAGATATCGCCTAAGTCTAAATGCGTTGGGAGCGATCGCAACCATTCTAAGTGTTTGTACGGCATCATCCCTGTATCCTTGTAGCTGGCGACAGTCGCATCGCCACCGCTGTATAGCCAAGATTGCCACGCCCGCAGATCCACTGACGGCCCCGACAAAGCATCTAACATCAGTTGTTCGTGGTTTCCCAGCAAAGTTTGGTAGGGGCTTTGCTCCACAAAATCTAATACCTGAGCGCTTTTCGGCCCGCGATCGATTAAATCTCCCAAAAAATATACGCGATCCTCCGAGCTCGGGGCGAGTGCCTCTAGCAAAAGCATTAAGCCATCGTAATGCCCGTGTACGTCCCCAATAACAATGCGCCGGTGCTCCACTGTGTTTATCCGCTTTTCTGACTCGAAACCTTAATTACTAGCTTATAGCATCTGATTTAGCTGCTATTTCCTCCGATCTTTGGCTGAGGAGGGGTGTCACCCATTATACTGCTTTTATAAAGATTTAGTAAAGTTCTTCCAATTCCGTTTGCGTAGTTACGGATCCCAACACTCGAAAGCTCTTAATTGCGTTTTTGCAACTCCTGTTACTGAGTCAAAGCTGTAGGGTGCGTCAGCTAATGGCTGACGCACCCTACAATACTGTTAATTAAGTGATTGCGAAAAAACAATAGTATCTTGTAGCGGTGGGTTTAGCTAAGAATCACTCCTATACAAGCCAGTTGATCAAGGCAAAACCCGCCCTCCCCATCAGAGCTTTATTTGTACCCACCTATTGAGTCAAAGCTTTGAGGAAAGTCTGCATTTCTGCTAACAAACCTTTCTTTTTTAGCGGTTTTGCAGGTGCGGTGGAATTGGGATCGGCGACTCCCATCCCTTTCGCTAAAATCCTTTCTAAATCGTCTCCCACGGGCTTTTGGGCTGTTTCCGAAATTAATTCGTATTCGTCGTTGATTTCCAGCCAGACTTGCCAGGGTTGCGGGTAACAGCGGAATAAAGCCGCTGTGTCTAGGGGTCTAATGTAGTAGCAAGATTCGATTTTGCTCAGGAATCGATCGCGCAACTGACGGCCTGCATAGCCTATACCTATAGTAGCAACATCTTCGAGGCGCGGGTTGAGCAAGATCACAGGGCGGCCCGCCGCAGCTATGTAAAGTTTTTCGACTTGCGACACCTCTACCGCCGCCGGATTCACCAGCAAAAACATTTCATCTTCCGGTGCGATGTTATCTTCAACAGGAGTGCGGCTGCTGCCCAAATCACTTATTTTAAAAGGTACTTCTCCCCAATCGCGGCGGGCGAGGGCTGCCGCACCAGCATCGGGAAAAAAGACTTTCACCCCGGAATGACTCTCCTCAAATTCTGGTAAGAATTGTTCCGTGATAGACTGTGCTTGCAGGGCGATTTCGGGAAAGACTAATTCGACTTGCAGGAGATTTTTGCCATCCGAGAGGGCGGCGGCGGTTGCTATGCGCGATTGGGCGATCGCATCATTGAGATCATTGGGCAGTTCTGTCATTAATCTTATTATTTGTACTCGACTTTTCTTAATCCAATTTTACCGCATTAAGAACGCTGAGCGTGGAAATCTTAATATTAACAAATAATCAAAATCTTGTGGGTGGCTTTGAGCAGCACCCAGAATATGCAATTCAAATATGCAACAGTTTAAGCGACAAAAGCTAACACCGACACAGGCGAACCGGAACCTCCCAAAAGGCGTAATCTTCCGATCGCCAAAGTGAAGTCAGCCGCAGGTAACAAGTCAAGATTTGCCAGATTTTCCAGCACAATTCGCTGTTTTTGCAATACCAGTTTGTTAACTGCAAAACTTTCATCTTGTCCGGGATCGACTCCGTGAGTGTCAATACCAATTCCGGCAATTAAGCGCTCTTCTAGCAAAAATTGAGTTGCAGCTTGACCAAATCCGGGAAAGTGGCAAATTCCCCGCTCGTCAGGATTGAAAAATGCTGGCTCGTCATCCCATTTTGCTTGCCATCCAGTATACAATAAAACTAGATTTTCCGGTTCTATAAGTTTGTGCTGCTGTTCCCAACTCAATACATCATCTATCGTTAAAGTGTAGTCTGGATTGGCAAGACTTTGCTCGCGAATGTCGATCGCAATTCCCGACAAAACTAGCGACTGTGGCGCATAACTATCAACACTCGCGCCTGCTGGATCGAAGGTATTGGGTGCGTTGATGTGAGTGCCGCTGTGTTCTCCCATTGAGAATTTTCGCAGGAAATAGCCGTTTTTGTCTATTTCAGATACAGTTTCAAATTCTGTCGCTGGATCTCCAGTCCAGATCGGAATATTTGGATGAATTGCATGGCTTAAGTCTATAATGTCGCGGTAGGCGATCGTTTTTAAATTGTTTGAATTAAAGTTGTTTGTCATCGGCAAAAAAGGAAGTAGAAAGGAGTCGGCGGTTTAAGATAAGACGGCGGTTGAAACCGCTACTACACAAACGATGTCCGCCTCCGCGGACTTAAGAAAATAACATAATTTTTACCGCCCGGTCTTTCTTCAACCCGCGGAGGCGGGTTTTGTTTGTGTAGACGCGGTTTCAACCGCCCGGTCTTCTTCAGAATCACCCGACAATACGATCGAGCTCCGCGACCATCACATCCTTTGTTTGCCCGGAAACAGTATACACCAAAGCCTCACGATAAACTCTCCCAGCCGGATGCAACGCACCGTTAGCAGCACCACTAGAAACCACCACCGCAGCGTGCCCGCACCGCACCGCTAAATCAATGGCTTCCGCTCGAAGCGCTAATTGTTCTGCTTTTGAGCTATGTTGAGATTGTAGGAAATGCTGTTTTAGCCGATCGAGCTTCTGCTCTAATTTTTGGCAAGCCGCCGCTATTACAGGTGAATCTTTAGAAGTCGCCGCCGCTGAAATTACATCCAATCCCGCTCGAATACAGCCAAAAGTAGCCGGAACAAAATTCAGGATATTTTTGCTGTCGTTTTCCGCAATCCACCCAACAGGTTTAACCGCAATTATTTCCGATTCATGCAGCAACCAATTATCGAGAGTTGCTGTCACAGTATTAGTCGAGTTCATGGCGATTAACTGCATGATTTCGCTGACAGCTATTTTACCATATTCACGATCGATATTGGCAAAAGGTAGCACACCAAAAACCGCGCGATTGTCTGGAAGTACCGCAGCCACAATAAATTTTTGAAATAAGCCAAAACCTGTAATCCAAGGAACATTCCCCGATAGTAAATAGCCATTTGATGCGGGAGTTGCGGTGACTGCCGGTTTGCCCGATCGCCTTAAATGCGAAAACCCAACACCCAAGCGTAACTCTTTTTGGGCGATCGGGCCCAAGTATCTACTTTTTAGCATTTCATTGTCGCTGCTGGCAATCATCGCAGTTGCGCTGTGGTGCTGAGTTTGCAGGAAAGACAAAGCGCCGGAATATCGAGCCATCAATTCCTGATATTGGTAAAAAAGCTCCGGTGGAATGTCCGCGCCGCCCCATTTTTGGGGAACACGTAACGCTAAGAGCGATCGATTTTCCAATCCAGAAAGTGCTTTTTTTAGTGCTTCCGAGTCCTTATCGATAACTTCTGCGTGGGGTGATATGCACTCTTGCAGGTAAGTTTCTGTGCAGTTGAGAGTATCTTGAAAATCCATTTTTTATAACTTATTTTTGATGACAATTATTGGCTTACAATCATTCTGGGACGGCATTTTGCCCGCCTCACAACCAACTTATTTTTATTTTTGATTATAATTATTGACTTATAATGATTGTGGGACGGGCAAGATGCCCGTCCCAAAACCAACTTATTCCCAAACTTTCCAAGGAGCCTTCCCTTCATCCCAAAGCTCATTTAAATACTTATATTCCCGATAAGTATCCATCGCAAAAAAGAAGCCATCATGACGGTAAGCCATCAACTGTCCCTCTGCCGCCAAACGCTGCATCGGCTCCTGTTCTAAAACACAATCATCCCCACCCAAATACTCAAATACCCGGCGGTTAAATATAATATATCCAACACTAATCCATCCGTCTATTTGAGGTTTTTCAGCAAATTCTCGTACTTGACCTTCACTATCAACATCCAAAATTCCAAAACGCGAAATCGGGCGAAATGTAGTCACAGTTGCCAGCTTACCATGAGACTTGTGAAACTCCATCAATTTCTCAATATTGACATCAGCAACTCCATCACCATATGTCACCATGAAATTCTCGTCATCGATATATTTTTCTATCCGTTTTACCCGCCCTCCCGTCAAGCTTTCTGCGCCAGTGTCAGCCAGCGTTACATGAAAATCTTGTTCGCGATGTTCCTGCTGATAAGTGATGCTATTTTTGCGTCCCAGACATATCGTAAAGTCATTGTTCATGGCTTCATAATTCAAGAAATATTCCTTAATCATGTTCCCGCGATAGCCTAAGCACACAATAAAGTTTTGGAAGCCGTAGTGGGCATAGATTTTCATGATGTGCCAAATAATCGGGCGCCCGCCGACATCAACTAGAGGTTTGGGGCGAAATTCTGTTTCTTCTCTGAGACGAGTACCAAGACCGCCAGCCAGGATGACTACTTGCATTTTTTCAAATTTTTAAAGATAATCAATTAATCTATCATCAATCCTCACTGATTTTTTCAAAGAATTATTAACATTTTTTCATGGTGAAGCTTTGTCAACCACAAACATCACGAACTATTCTCAATTATCGTAGGGTGCGCAATGCGCACCGCCTACTTAAATGCTGCGCGCAATTCATAACTCACTAATGCTAAAGTAGGAAATAGATAAAAAACAGTAGACTACTATACTGAAGATCAGAAACCGCAATGAAAACTCAACTCGATCGCCTAAAACAGTTTTTAGGTATGATATGCGCGATCGTCTCAATAATTATCGTATTCCAATCGGCAATACCTGGTGTTTACGCCACGGTTATTGAGTCGGAAATCTCCACCATACCACAAACCACGGTAGCTTTTGTGCCTAGCATACCGGGCGGCGGATTGGATGTTCACGAAGCCGCAGGAGGACATACTTTAGAGCGACACGTTGGCAAAACAGAAGCACAACTAGGACAGCGACTCGCAAGCGAAACGAAAATTTCTGCCGCATCTTCCTTTACTGACCGTTCCGTCGCGGAAGCGGCCATTGCGGAAGCAATGAACAGAAATCAAAGTGCGATCGACTCCTGGATGAAAAGTCGAGGTAATCGTTATACGATCGACTATAACGGCAACAGAATAATTGGTATTACTTTACGCCGCCGCGCATCCAAAGCAACTTCAACATCTCGCCTGAGAATTGTCCTCCAGCGCAGCGCCAAATTACCTCCCGGATACTTTATTCTCACAGCTTATCCCCAATGATCGATCAATTTCCTAATTTAACCCAATTTTTCAGTTCCTACTTTCACCAAGACTGGCCACTAGAAGCTGAAACTCCCAGCGATGTAGTGAAAAACTACCTAAGCAGCGAACCGCCCGAAAGTATTGAAGCTACATCAGAAGAACTTAGCAAATTGCTAGAAATGCCGATTTCAGAACCAGATTTAGAAACATTCATGCTCGATGAATTAGGCTGTTATTATGACCCAAACTCAGAGAATCAAACAGCCAGAGAATGGTTGGAATCTGTGCAAAAATATTTGAATAATCTCAGCTAAACTCTATAGGTTTTTAGGTACTGGAAAAAATTCACTTTTCGCCGAAGCCAGATCCCCCTAAATCCCCCTTAAGAAGGGGGACTTTGAGAAGAAAGGCTCTTTTCCCCCCTTTTTTAAGGGGGTTAGGGGGGATCTAAGGCTTGATAGTCAACAAGTAACCTTCATGAACATTGAAGTTAGGAATAACATAAGTCAAGCTGTTTCTATCAACCGAAACACTTACTTCTTTAACCGTGACCAGCTTTTTCACAGCCCCTTCTAGATTGTTGGGAATCTTCTCTAATTTTAGACTAACTTTTTGACCCTTTTGAATACCTAGCTGCTGCAAATTCATCAGATTCAACGTAACGGTTGTTGCTGACGAATAATTGCGATCGAAATAACCCAAAAGCACCTGTGCTTTACCTTCAGAATTTGACTTACTGGCTAAAGCTACAAGGCGATCATGATCTGACTTACTTAGCACCCGCGAATTAACTCCATCAGCATAAGCTTTGTAAGTCCACCAAGCAGCCCTCGGCTCAAAAGTATTAGGCGTAACCATCCCACTCAGCGTATTATTGAAGCAATTGCTAACTTTTTTACCGACTGTTGTATCCCAACAAGCTCTGCAAGCACCATCAGCTTTTGCATACTCCAAATTAGACAAATAACCTAAAATTTCCCCCGGTTGATACTGCGCTAATTCTCCAACAATTTCGTTGACATAAATCTTTTGCAACTTCAGTTCCTTGTAAGAAGGACTTTGTTGAAAATTGCGCTTGGCATCGAATACGTGGTCGTCCACAAATAAAATTATGGTATCGTTTAGTTCGTGCCAAGCTAGAAAATTTACTTCTAGTTTGTTCGCTTTACAGTAATCCAAAAAAGCCGCGAGATATTCTTTGTTGTAAGTGCTGATGCTCGGCCCGCCAATCATGGCTGACGGCCCCAATTCTTCCCGCAAGATTTTGTAAGCTCTTTTGTAAGTTTCAAAGAATTGTTCTCTGCTTCCCTTCCAAAACGGATTTACTAAGTCCGGTTCGTTCCAGATATCCCAAATAATTTTTTTGCCCTTATTTTGCTGGGCTAACTGTCGGATGAAGGCTTCCCACGCGGGATAATTTTGATAGGGCCAGCCTTTGGGATTGCTACCATAGCCCCACAAGTCACTGACTAATAGTTGAAATTCGGCTCCGCTGGCGATTACGCGATCGTAAATATCGAGTCTTCCGGCGCGCCACAGCTTCGGCTGCAAGGGCTTGACCAAGCTGTCCGGGGGGTTGCTGGGGTCGATTCCGTGCAGGATGCCGCTCATGGACGTGATGCCGGTGGCTGGTTGTCCAAAATCGACTGTGACGTTCGATCGCATTTGGGCGATCGCATTTGGCTGTCCAAAATACGCGATTAACAGGACAGTTACCACAGCTAAGCAAATTGGCAGCAGTTTATTAATAGGTTTGAACTTGAAGGTGAATTGCATATTGTATGTGGTGGCGAATAGAAAAAGACTTCAATGCAATAAAGGTATGTAGTTGCGCTTGGGCGCTTTTTTCTATATGAAAGAACGCCCAAGCGAAACAACGTACCTCAAATTTTTAGGAATCAAACTCAAAAAGTTCTAACGAACAGACAAAGCAACTTCAAAACCCTGTACTAATTCCATTAATTCTTGCCAAGCTTCGGAATTAATTAACGAACAAGTATCAAGTTGACCACCCTTTTCTGAAGATAAGGCAACAAAATTTGTGATCCAACTCAAGATAGTTTCGCTTGTCAACAATGGCGTGCATTTCCAAGCTGACTGCAACTTGTCAAGCATCCCAGACTGATCTCCGCGATCCCAAGCTTGCCATGCCTGCCATACTAGATAATAGTAATAGAGCATACTGTCAACTTTTTCGATCTGCTTTTGGACTTTGGGGGCGATCCTCTTCGAGGGGTTCGCTAACGCAAATTCATCTTGATTGCCGCTAGCAGACAAGACTTGGGCGACAACTTCTGCGTATTCCAAAACCATCCGTTCTTCCTTAAAAAGCTCTTCTGCCCGCAGTTTACAAGCTTGTCCTGCTAGTCTCCGCAATTCAGGATTTTGGGCCCAGAGTTCTACCGTTGTGGCTAACTCTTGTGCTGTCTGTTGCGAATCAATTGTCGGATCGGCGATTAACTTTCCGGTATCTCCCAACTCTTCAGGAATGCCGCTGACTGCTGTAGCAATTACGGGCAATCCTTTCGCCATTGCTTCCATCACTGCTAGCGGCATTCCCTCTGCTTTGGATGATAAAATAAAGATGTCGCTGGCATCTAACCAATCGGCAATATCCCACCGCTGGCCGATGAATTTAACTTGTTCGGTGACTCCTAATTCGCTGACAGTTGCTCTCAATTCCGGCTCCATATTATCGTGAGTGGTGGAACCTGGGCCGGCCCAAACGAAATATAGCTGGGGCCAAATTGGCAGATTTTTTAGTTTGGCGATCGCCTGCAATTGATACTGATATCCTTTAATTGGAGTCAGTCTCGCCGCCGTGAAACAAACCACAGCCTCTTCGGGGATGCCTTGTTCTTGGCGCAGGCGTTGGCGAGTTGAGAGATTGGGCGGTTCAAAGTAATTGTTCGGCCTGCCGTAATAAATGACTTTTCCCTGTTCCAGAGGCATTTTGAACAAACTCTTGAACAAGTTTAAATTTTCGTGGGAAACAGCGATTGCGGCTTTGGCTAAATTGTACTGATAGGCCACTGCATCGAAATAGGGAACTTGATCTCCGCGGTTGAAATGTTGATAAGTGCGATCGATATAACCGAGAGTAATTACATAAGGTATGTTTTGCTTGATCGCAACTTGTTTCGCCGCAAAATTTGCCATCGGCCAGCCATCGCTAAATATAATTAAATCCGGTTGAGCTTCCGCATAAATTCTTTCAGCATCCGTACAATTGTAGGCAATTCGCAAAAACTCCCTCATTGTATCGAACTCCAGCCAAATATGCTCGATACCTAGCTGCTGCTGTTCGGTAATTAAAGGATTAGAAGCTTTAGTTTGCACGCTAGTAACTCGGTAGCCGTCCGCTGCTAATTTGCAAAGCAGCGAGTGGTTGAACTGCGCCAAACCACCGATTCCGTGGTCTTCTGCGTACAGCAGTACGTGCGGTGCAAGTTTGCGGCCAATTGAACTAGGCGCTGATTTAAATTGATAGATATTGTTGACAGCCTCCGCTACTATGTCTTGCCATTCTTGTAAATTGGTTAAGGCATAGGCATCAAAATTGTTGCTGTATTCTTGCGAAGAAACTCTAAAAGTTTCCAACCATTTAAAAACAGTTTCAGATCCACTATAAGGAGTATAGTACAGAGATTTTCTCAAGCACTCGACCATCTCTGCCAAATATCCGTCGCGATACATTCGCCACGCTATCCACACTAAACACTTGTAACGTTCTGCATTTTTTAATTGGCGTATGCGATCGGGCAAGTCTGGTCTGGCGAAGAAGTTATCCATCACAATTTCCATACTTTTCATAACTTTTTGCCCACCGGACATCAGATTTTGATCATGCTGGCGATAGCAGGTTAATATCTCTTTCAACCAAACACATTTGCAGCCTTTTAAAGTCAAACGCAAAGCAAAATCTAAATCTTCTGTTGGCGGAAAGCGAGGGTCAAAACCGCCCAGACGTTCCCACCACTCGCGTCGCAGCATTATCGCGCTGGGACGCACACTTTTGTACAAGACAAAGGTTTCTAAATTTAAGTTTGGCGAATCTTCCCAAGGCATGGCTGGGTAGATATCTTTTCCGGTTTCATCGACCATTAACCAGCCGTTTTGTACCATCCCTAAAGAGGGGTTAGCTTCAAAACAAGCAATTTGTTTGGCGAGTTTTTCCGGCAGAAAAAAGTCGTCGGCATCTAGAAAAGCTAAAAATTCGCCTTTAGCCAGTTCGCAAGCGCGATTTCGAGCTATTGCAGCTCCTTGATTTTCCTGATAGACATACTGAATCAAATCGCCGTAAGGGTCTAAAACTTGGCGAGTGTTGTCTGTAGAACCATCGTCTATGACAATAATTTCCCAGTTTTTGTAAGTTTGATCTAAAACGCTTTCGACCGCTCTAACAATGTAGCGCTCGCTGTTGTAGGTCGGGATAATGACGCTGACCCGCGTTGTTTTTTTTGGAAGTATGCTAGTCATTAACTGTTGCCATTGTGGTAAGTTTCTTAAAGATTGGGAATCGAGAGTAAGCCCGTAAGCTTTAGAGATAGAATCCAGACGTTTGATCCAATTTATTACAGTTTCTGCGGGAGAATAAGGACTGTAGCTAAAAGATTTTTGGTAAAATTCAACTGCTTCTACTGGATAGCCACTATAGTACAATTGCCACGCCATCCAAGTCAATGCTTCGTAGAAAGCCGGATTTTCTAAATCGCGGATGTGCTGCGGCAAATCAGGACGAGCGAAAAATTGCTGTTTTAAGGTAATAAAAAGATTTGCTTGTTTGAGGGCTTTTTTTATTGATACATTTTGGTCGTGCTGGCGGTAGGATACTGTCACTTGAGGCAGCCAAGCTGCTGCACAACCCAACAGTGCTAAACGTAGGACTAAATCTGAATCGTCTACTGAATCAAATTCTGAATTAAACCCGCTTGCAATTTCTAGCCACTGGCGCGAAAACATCATGGCGCTGGGAAGTACGGGCATTTCTACTATCCAAGTTTCTAAGTCTAATTTGGGGAAATACTCCCAAGGTTTGATATCTGAAATTCTCTCGCCTTGTTTGTTAACTAAACGCCAGCCGCTGTTGACAATTCCTAATGATGGTTGCTGGCGAAACAGCGCTATTTGTGCTGCTAATTTATCTGGCAAAAAGAAGTCATCTTGATCTAAAAATGCTATGAATTCGCCTTTTGCTTCCTGAATTCCTCGGTTGCGGGCGGCTGCTACTCCTTGATTTTCCTGATAAATGTAGCGAATTCTGTCAAAATAAGGCTGCAATACCTGATGTGTCTCATCTGTCGAACCGTCGTCTACAACAATAATTTCCCAATCTGTAAAGGTTTGGCTTAGGCCGCTTTCTACGGCTTGCACGATGTAGCGATCGCCATTGTATGCTGGTATAATTACGCTGACTTGCGGTGTCTGAGTCGCTGCTGACATTATTTACCTCGCTGTTAAGTAGAAGGAAGAAGGAAGAAGGAAGAAGGAAGAGGGAAGAAGACATATACAGCAAGCTTGAGCGCGAGTCGTATTTTGCGTTTTATGCGTGGATTTACTTAACCTGTTGCTATCTTAGTTTAATCGAAATTGGTTTTTCCTTAACTTTTATGCAAATTAACTTAAAGTTCGATCGCACAAATGGTCATGCAGGCGATACGGTATTTACAGCTAAGCAGATGTCTGTGCATGAGTTAAAACTTAGACAAGTTTTGCTCTACAATCATACATGGAATTATTACTAAACAGGAACGCAAAAAGTGAATTCAGAAATAGTAGCACTAGATTCTCAACAACAGGCAGAAATATATTTAGCTTTAGGGCAGTTGGATCGGGCGATCGCACTTTGCCACCAAATTCTCGCATCCCACCCCGATTCCGCCGAGACTTGCAAAACCCTAGGAAAGGCGCTGCAAGCTCAGGGTAAGCTAGAAGACGCGCGGTATTGGTATAAAGTTGCGATCGCCCAAAAACCCGATTTTGCCGAAGCTTTTGCTAACCTCGGCACAGTCTGCGCTAGTTTGCAACAGTGGCAAGAGGCGATCGACTGTTACCAAAAAGCGATCGCCCTGCAACCAGACTTTGCAGGATTTTACCGCAATTTGAGCCGAATATTTACCGAAGTCGGTCAAGCTGAGCAAGCAGCCGACTGTTGGTATCAAGCACTCAGCGTGGAACCGATCGAAATACCGGAAGAATATCTAGATTTGGGCAATACTTTGTTGGCACAAAACAAGCCAGAAAAAGCCCTAGTTTGTTACCACCGCACTATTTATTTAAACTCTAGTTGTTGTGAGGCTTACTGCAAATTGGCAGAAGCTGCTAGCGCGCTGAAACAGTGGGACGAAGCTATTGTTAACTACCGCAAAGCTATTAAGCTTCAACCGGATATTTCCGATTTTTATTACAAATTAGGCAATGTTTTGCAAGCCAAGGGACTATGGAACGAAGCCGATGCTGCCTACCGCGAAAGTATTGAATTGAATCCAAATTCTTTTTGGTCTTACAACAATTTAGGCGAAGTTCTAATGAAGTTAGAGCAATGGCAAGAAGCTGTCATTATCTACCGCACGGCTGTGGAAATTAACCCAGATTTTTCTTGGTCTTACTATAGCATCGGCGAAGCTTGGAGCAAATTAGAAAAATGGTCGGAGTCCGCCGCAGCATACCAGCGCGCTGTTGACTTAGACCCAAATTTTTCGGGTTCTTGTCACAAGTTGGGAGATGCGCTTTTTCAATTAGAAAAATGGTCGGAAGCTGCCGCAGCCTACCAGCGGGCGATCGCCCTTAATTCCGATTTTTTTTGGTCTCATTATAACTTAGCATTAACTTTAGCTAAACTCCAGGATTGGTTGGCAGCAATCTTTGCCTACCAGCGGGCGATCGAACTCAATCCAGATTTTTCTTGGACTTACCACAATTTAGGAGAACCGCTGTTAAAAACCCAGCAGTGGAAAGCAGCAGCTACCGCTTATCAGCGTGCTATTGAACTCAACCCCAATTTTTCTTGGTCTTATTACAATTTAGGCGATGCTTTGACTGAGATCCACAACTGGAATGAGGCTGTTTCTGCTTACCTTTGTGCGCTACAAATCGAGCCAGATCTCCCGAAGATTTACACCAAGTTAGGCGATGCTCTCATCAAAAGAGTTCCGGCAGATTTAGACGCCGCAACCAGTTACTATCACCACGAATTGCCACCACTGCACGCTCCTGAATTTTACTGCGAAATCGCCCAAAAGTTTGCCGAGAGCGATCGCCTAGATGAAGCTACAGTCTTGTACTTGATGGCGTTAGAAATTCGGCCGCAAGATGCCGCAATATCCGGGAAATTAGCGGAAATTTTGCAGAAAAAGGACTCGGCGGGCGATCGCACTATATTATCAGAGTTGGAGAATGACGATATTCGCGATCGCTACATTGCCCGAGTCGTCAAAAATCAGACTTTTGCAGAAGTCGGCGGATTGTGGGGCACCGTCAACGAAAAAGTATCTGTAGCTAGCAAATACGGTGCAGTTTCTCTGACAATGATTGATGCCGCGCCCGCATCCATAAAGATTTGGGATGATTTTCGCGATCGCATGGCAAGTTTAAATATTGCTAATTATAATTGTATCAGTCAAGATATAACTCACATTCAGCTTGCAGAAATTGGCGAGCCTTACGATGTAGTTCATTGTGCAGGAGTTTTCTACCATCACCCCCATCCTTTGCAAATTTTAACCGGCTTGCGTCAAATAACAGGGCAGTATTTAATCTTAACTTCAGCAATTACCCAAGAACTTATAGAAAACGAACGAGGACGCTACGAAATTCCAGCTTCTGGAGTAATCTTCATTCCCGCTTTAGGCGAAGCAGAACGAGCTATCTTAGCAGCTTACTGGCAGCAGTATACCTACGGCACACCAATTCTCGGAGTAATTGAAAAAGCCGTTTTTGATATCAACGACTTTGGGCCGTGGTGGTGGCTGCCTACAGCTTCTGCTTTAGAATCTATGTGCAAAGTAGCTGGATTTAAGGTTTTAGATAAAGGATTGACTTGGTACAATAACGCTCTGACTCTACTGCTGGGGGTTTAAGGATTGTTCATTCAGTTGACAGTTGACAGTTGACAGTTGACAAAAGAACTCCGAGGATTGGAGTAATGAATAGTCTGATTTTAATTTCTCCCTACAAGTGTGGAGGCTTTAAACCAATTCTTTCAAGTAAACGAACAATAACAAAAATTGTGGACAAACCAATGGTTATAAACCCTGTTTTTGAGCATATTTATAGTTCTATCTCCCCAATATTTTTACTATGAACCACCTCTTTTGTGTAATTCAAAAATAAAAGATAGCAACCGTATCAGACGGTTAGGAATTGCTTAATTACCGAAAATCTTGATTGTTTCCGACTTATCAGTGGAGGATAACTAAGCCTTATTGCATCCGTTACATCCGTTACATCCGTTACACAATCCGTTGCCGAACTTCCTTTATATTTTGGAAAACAATCAATGAACAATCAGCAATCAGAGACGACATTAGGAAACATTTTAATAGTAGACGATACGCCAGAAAACCTGCGCCTGTTGTCTACGATGTTGACTCATCGGGGGTACGCACCCCGCTGCGTTATCAACGGACAAATGGCTCTCAGAGCCTGCAATTCTAATCCGCCGGATTTGATTTTGCTCGACATAATGATGCCAGAAATGAACGGTTATGAAGTCTGCCAGCACCTAAAATCTGAAGCAAAAACTCGCGAAATTCCGGTAATTTTTATCAGTGCTAAAGATGAATTATTCGACAAAGTAAACGCCTTTGCTGTGGGAGCAGTTGACTACATCAGCAAGCCATTTCAGTTTGAAGAAGTGCTCGCACGCATCGAAAGTCACCTTACCCTGCGGAATTTACAAAAGCAGCTAAAAGAACAAAATGTGCTGCTTCAAGAAGAAATCACCAGCCGCTTAGCCGTTGAAAAAAACCTTCACGAAAAAAACCAAATCCTACAACAAGAAATCAGCAACCGCCTCGCCGTTGAAAAAGCTTTGCAAGAGCAAAATTTGCTCCTCCAACAAGAGATATCGCAGCGCCAGTACGCCGAATCGGCTCTCTTAAAATCTAACCAAGAATTGGCGCGTTCAAATGCGGAACTAGAGCAATTTGCTTATGTGGCTTCTCACGACTTGCAAGCGCCTTTAGCAACCATCGCCAGCTACGCTCAACTTTTAGAAAAACGCTATAAAGACCAACTCGACAGCCAAGGTAGTAAGTTTATCGGCAATATCGTTCATGGCTGCACGAGAATGCAAACTTTAATTGACGATTTGCTCGAATATTCGCGAGTTGGCCGGAGTCGGAAACCTTTTCAAATGACAGATTGCAATCAGGCAATCGAGCAAGCAATTGCCAACCTGCAAGGGGCGATCCGCGACACTCAAGCAGTTGTTACTTACAGCGAATTGCCAGCGGTAATGGGGGATTCTTCTCAACTCGTACAGCTCTTTCAAAATTTACTCGGCAATGCGATTAAATATCGCCAAGATGCACCGCCGCAGGTTCATATTACCGCTGGTAAACAGGAGGAAAACTGGTTATTTTCTGTCTCGGATAATGGAATTGGGATTGCTCCGCAGCATCAAGAACGCATCTTTCAAATTTTTCAGCGCTTGCACACTCAAAGAGAATACTCTGGGACAGGTATTGGTTTAGCAATTTGTCAAAAGATTGTGGAACGTCACGGCGGATCTATTTGGGTGGAGTCGGAACCGGGTCAAGGTTCAACTTTTCACTTTACTCTCGCTTAATCGAGACATCATGCAGGCACTTATAGCAGTTGACAGTTGACAGTTGACAGTTGACAGTTGCATAACGGGAATCAAACCATTGATGCTTGACGGTATCAGCTCTATTCATGAAGTTATTTATATCCTCACCGATATGGCGGTTGCTATATGTAGAAGCTAGAAGGCAGGGGGATCTGAATTAAATCTTATATTTTCAGGCAAAACCTGGGAGGTAGAAGTTAAATTGCCAGTTAGAATGAAAAATATTTTGCGTTGACAGTCGAGTCAGTTCGTGATATGATTTTAACTATTAAACACAATTTTTGTAGCGCTCGCTCACACCGCAATCTGACCGCCGATCTATGTGTAGGTACAATTCAATAACTGCCCCGGCAATCAAAGATAAAATCCAAGTTAGCTTGACACAATTTTTGATAAATGAATATTATGAAAGCAGTTTTTAACTTAGCTGTGCCTCCTACCTGCTTGAAAGTTTTGTTAGTAGAAGATAACCCTCAAGAAGCTGAGCTTATTGAAGATTTGCTGTCAGGAATTGGCGGGCGGCAGCGTATATTGCTGACGAAAGTAGAGCGCCTCAGTGAAGCGCAGCAGCGATTGAATCAAGAAACTTTTGACATAATTTTATTAGACCTTTCACTGCCAGATAGTCTGGGCATCGAGACGGTGGCTCGCGTACAAGAGTACGGGGTAAATGTGCCGATCGTAGTTTTGACCGCCCAAAACGACGAAGAGCTTGCCCTGCGGTTGATTTCGGTGGGCGTACAGGACTATTTAGTCAAAAGAAAAATCGATGGCGAACTGTTAATTCGATCGCTCCGTTACGCCATAGAACGCCAGAACAGCCAAGATGCTTTGCGAAAAAGCGAAGAAAAATATCGCTCGGTGGTGGAAAATTCCCTGATCGGAATTGCCATAATTACGCCAACTATTGAACCCCCAATTCCTGAAAATTGCAAGTGGATAGAAACTAACGATGCGTTGTGCAATTTGCTTGGCTACGAGCGCGACGAACTCGTACAAAAGAATTGGCTGGAGTTGACTCATCCAGAGGATTTTGATGCCAATTTTGAAAAATTGTCTCAGATGTTAGCAGGTACGCTCGATGCCTACATCTTAGATAAAAGGTGGCTTAGAAAAGACGGCGAAATAGTTTACACACGAGTTTCGCTGCGCTGTATCCGCCGCCAAGATGGGTCGATTGACCGAATAATTGAAGTAGTGTTAGATGTGAGCGATCGCTACCGCTACGAAGCCAAACTGAAAGCGTCAGAAGAATTTTTAAACCACACCATAAATGCTACGCCCGACCCAATTTTTGTCAAAGACGAGCAGCATCGCTGGATGATATTAAATGATGCTTTTTGTCAGTTGCTCGGCAAATCGCGGCAAGAACTGATCGGCAAATCAGATTATGACTTTTTTCCAAAATCTGAAGCTGATGTTTTTTGGGCAAAAGATGAAGAAGTCTTGACAACGGGTATCTGTTTGGAAATCGAAGAAAAATTCACAGACGCCGCAGGGAAAGAACGTATCATCTCTACCAAAAAAAGCGTCTTTAAAATAGCAGACGGCAGTAAAGTAATAGTTGGCACAATTAGAGATTTTACCGAATACAGACGCCAGCAGAAAGCCCTGGAACAAAGCGAAGCTAGATTTCAAAAAATGGTAGCTAATTTACCGGGGGCAATTTATCAATTCCGAATATCAGCAACTGGAAAAAAGTCTTTTCCTTACGTCTCTTCAGGCAGTCGCCAACTGTACGAATTAGAGGCAGAAGCAATAGAGCAAAATGCGGAACTAATTTTCAGCACAATTCACGCAGACGATCGCTTAGATTTGGAAGCATCGATCGCAATTTCAGCGGCTACTCTGGAACCTTGGCAGCAGCAGTGGCGACATATTATGCGATCGGGAAAAGTTAAGTGGCTACAAGGAGCGGCAAGACCGGAAAGGCTCAATAATGAGACAAACTCTGGGAGCGAAAGCGATATTCTCTGGGACGGTTTAGTGATGGATATCACTGAATTAAAGCAGGCCCAAACAGAGCGCGATCGCTTTTTCACCATTTCTTTAGACTTGCTTTGCATTGTCGGTTTCGACGGCAATTTTAAACGTTTAAATCCTGCTTGGTCAACGGCCCTGGGCTACAGTAGTGCCGAACTGCTCGCCAAGCCAGCAATCGAATGTATTCATCCAGATGATCGAGAAGCCACTCTAGTCGAAGCGGAAAAACTAATAACTGGTGCGCCCAGTATTTACTTTGAAAACCGCTGTCTCTGCAAAAATGGTTCTTACAAATGGTTGCTGTGGACGGCCTCGCCCTTTAGCGAAGAAGGTTTAATTTATGCGGTTGGCCGCGATATTACTTCTCGCAAACAAGCTGAGTCGAAACTTCAGCGGCAAGCAGTAGCAATGGCCTCTGCCCATGACGGAATCGCCATTTTTAACGAGCGTAAAGAATGTATTTATTCAAATGATGCTTATCTCAGAATGTACGGCTGGGCTGACCATAGCGAACTGCAAGGAAAAAAATGGCAAATGCTCTATAGCCCCGCAGAAATTCAATATCTTGAACGAGAAGTAATGCCACTTGTCCAGGAAAAAGGTTATTGCAGTATAGAAGGAACTGGCCAGCGCCGCGACGGTAGTCAGTTCCCTCAAGAATTATCGCTAACTATGCTTGCAGGCGGCGAGATGATTTCGATCGTTCGCGATATCACTCAAAGAAAACAAGCAGAATCAGCACTGCAATTGAGTCAGCGCCGCTATCAAACTTTGGCAGAAGCATCGCCAGTTTGTATATTTCACAGCGATGCGTTTGGCAATTGCTTTTATGTGAATCAGCGGTGGAGCGAAATCACGGGATTAAATGCAGAATTAGCAGCAGAAACTGGCTGGATGTATGGCATTCATCCCGATGATGCGGAGCGGGTAAAACATGAATGGTATCGGGCAATTATTGAAAAAATTCCTTTTAAATCAGAATACCGCTTTCAGCGTCCAGATGGTCGTGTAATTTGGGCGATCGGTCAGGCGATCGCCGAAATCGGAGACCAGCAGGAAGTTAAAGGCTATATTGGCAGTATTACTGATATTAGCGATCGCAAAAAAGCCGAATTAGACCTACTGCGGGTGACTCAAGCGGTGGAAAGTACGAGTGATGCGATCGGCATTGCTGACTTGACAGGGCGATCGATCTACCACAATCAGGCGTTTATTCAGCGGTACGGCTACACAGCAGAAGAACTAAACACAGCAGGCGGAGCAACGGCAATTTACCCCCAAACTCCAGTGCTGGTAGAAATGTTTAAAACGATCCGTAAAGGCAAATCTTGGCAAGGCGAACTCAAAATCCAAACTAAAAGCAACGAACTGGTAACAACTTTATTTCGCGCCGACTGTATTAAAGATGAAACTGGCAATTTAATCGGGTTAGTGGGAGTAATTACCGACATCACCGATCGCAAACAAGCCGAGATGGCGCTGCTACACCAACTAAGGCGAGAACGGCTGGTAGTTGCCATGCTCGATCGCATTCGCTCCTCCCTCAATTTAGAAGAAGTCCTCACCGCTGCTGTCGAACAAGTGCGGCAATTTTTGCAAACAGACCGCACAGTCATTTACCGCTTCAATCCCGACTGGAGCGGCATTGTAGTTGTGGAATCCGTAGCACAAGATAGAATTTCGCTGCGAGACTTTGACAATCTTGACTACTGTTTTAAAGAGAGATTTGTTGAGATTTACCAGCAAGGCTATATTCGAGCTATGGAAGATATTTATCTGGAAAATTTGACTGAATGCCACATTAAAATGCTGGAAGGATTTGAAGTAAAAGCTAACTTAATAGTGCCGATTTTAAAAGCACGAGAAACTATTTCCCAGACCCAACCGACCGCAGAAAATCAGCTCTGGGGACTGCTGATCGCCCAGGATTGCAGAGGCCCCCGTCCCTGGGATTCCTCAGAAATAGAATCCCTCCGGCAATTGTGCGTGCAATTGGCGATCGCGATCCAGCAATCGACGCTATTTGAACAAGCACAAACCGAAATTGCCGATCGCAAACAAGCAGAATCCGCCCTCCAACAAGCCGTATTAGCAGCAGAAACCGCCAACCGTGCCAAAAGTGAATTTCTCGCCAACATGAGCCACGAACTGCGCACGCCTTTAAACGGCGTTTTAGGCTACGCTCAAATCCTCAAAACCGACAAAGACTTAAGCTCAGATCAGCAAGAAAGTCTCACCAACATTCAACAGTGCGGCGAACACTTGCTGATGTTAATCGACGATATTTTAGACCTTTCCAAAATCGAAGCTAGAAAAATGGAACTCTACCCAGAGGAGTTAAATTTTCTAAATTTCACAAAAAATATTGCCGACCTGTTTCAGATGCGGGCTGCTCAAAAAGGAATTCGTTTCAATTACGAACAAGTATCTCCCTTGCCTAGCTGCGTCCATGTCGATCCAAAAAGATTGCGCCAAGTTCTGATAAATTTACTCAGTAATGCTGTTAAATTTACTAACAGCGGCGGAGTAACTTTCAAAGTCGGGTATGTCGGCACAGAGGCCTGGAGTCTAAGCCAAGGAGAAAAATATCAATTGTCGCTTTTGAGTTCGGAACTGAAAGAAAACTATCTGCGATTCTTTCACAATGCGAACGCAGCGAAACACGCTTTAAAAATCCGTTTTCAAGTCGAGGATACTGGGACGGGAATAGATGAAAATAAGTTAGAAGAAATATTTTTGCCTTTCCACCAAGCAGCAGGCAATACATTTATTGAAGGTACGGGTCTCGGACTCTCGATTAGCCAGAAATTAGCGAAACTAATGGGCAGCCAAATTTGCGTCAATAGCACTTTTGGCAAAGGCAGCACTTTCTGGCTTGATTTAGAATTGCCCGCAGCCAAACTGGACTTAAAAGTTTCTCCTTTGCGGAGAAAACGCTGGCTTATCGGTTTTGTTGGCAAAAAGCGGAAAGTGCTAATCGTGGAGGACGATCAACTAAATCGTGATTTGTTATGCAGGATGCTACAACGTTTGGGATTTGAAATTGCCGAGGCTAAAAATGGTGAAGAATGCCTCTGGAAAGCAGTTATGTTTCAACCAGATGTGATTTTAATGGACTTGCGGATGCCTGTAATGGATGGCTTAGAAACTGCCAGGAGACTGCGGAAGTTGCCGGAATTTAAAAATGTGGTGTTAATCGCTCTGTCAGCTAGCGTTTTCGAGGCTACGCAACAAGAGAGCATCCTTGCAGGGTGCGATGATTTTCTTCCGAAGCCGATCGAAGTCAATCAGTTTTTGGAACAGTTGCGAGTGCATTTGAAACTAGAATGGATTTACGAGGAATCTTCGGCAAGCAAAAAGCGGACAACTCCCAGTTTGCCACCAGTATCTAATTTTCCTGCTTATGCTTCTCTGTTACCTGCTGCTTCTGAGTCGGTAGCAAAACTTTTGAAACTCGCAGCTATGGGCGACATTGAAGAAATTTTTGAGGAGAGCGCTAAGCTGGAAAGTTTGGAGCAAAAATTAGTGCCGTTTGCCACGAAGCTGCGCCAACTTGCTAAGGGATTTCAGCTTAAACAAATTCGGCAGATTTTACAGCAGTATATTGAGGGGAAGTAATTGGGAATTGGGAATTGGGAATTGGGAATTGGGAATTGGGAATTGGGAATTGGGAATTGGGAATTGGGAATTGATCCGGGAGCAGAGCGGGCGGTTTAAACCCCACTTATACAATGTTAATTGTATCTAAAAACCAAATAAATCTCCAACTGTCAGCCACAATGCAACGGCTGTAAAATGCCAGATATCTTTGGGGACAGCAGAGATTTTGAGCGGCGCCGGATGTGGCTCGATGTTACCAGAAATAATTGGTTTAAAGCCGGAACTCTGATCGGGGAGAAATTAAAATTCGACGATTCATTACTCCAATCTTTTTCCTTCCAGGTAGAGGTAGATGTTAACTGTCAACTGTCAACTGTCAATTGAATGAAGGTGTTTTGTACTATTTTAAACTTGAAATTTCTGGTAAACTAAACTGTAAAGTTGCCTTTCATGCTAGACTGAAGTCAAAGGGTTTTCAGGCTATTTTTTGACAAGAGAGTTTTTGAGAGAGTTGGGATTGAAATTACTTTGCCTCAGTAACGGCCACGGAGAAGATGCGATCGCCCTTCGCATCTTGCGGGAACTGCAACAGCACCCGCACCCGCCAGAATTAGCCGTGTTTCCGCTAGTGGGCGAAGGGCAAGCTTTCGCTCAACTAGAAAACGCCCCCATCATCGGCCCGGTGCAGCGGATGCCTTCGGGTGGCTTTATTTACATGGACGGAAGGGAATTTTTGCGCGATGTCAAAGGCGGCCTACTTCAGTTGACCCTAGCTCAGTTTAAAGCGATCCGGGCTTGGGTGCGATCGCAAACACAATCTGGGAATCAAGACGCGGTTATCTTAGCCTGCGGGGATATTGTACCACTGCTGTTTGCTTGGCTCAGCGGCGCGCCCTATGCCTTTGTCGGTACCGCCAAGTCCGACTATTATTTGCGGGACGAGAACGGGCCTCTGGCTCGCAAATCCCGTTTTTTTGCTTGGATTTCGTCGCCGCGATCGGTTTATTTCTCTTGGGAGCGCTGGTTGATGACGAGAAACCGCTGTCGCGCCGTTTTTGTCAGGGATGCGCTAACCGCCGAGACTTTAGAAAAGCTGGGAATTCCCGTCTACAATCTCGGAAATCCGATGATGGACGGACTCGAACCGGAAAACCCAGCCAGTTTTTACGGCCCTGATGCAGAGTTTCGGGAAAGATCGCGATCGCTCGTCATCACCTTACTGCCCGGTTCTAGAGCGCCGGAAGCCTATGCGAATTGGCTGCTAATAGTAGAGGCTGTAGCCGGAATTTTGTCGCTATTTGCCGATCGCAAATTGTTATTTTTCGGAGCCATTTCTCCAGAATTAAACTTAGAAGCTTTGCGACCTAGTTTAGAATTTTTCGGCTGGCGCCAAGAGGGCGAAACTAGAACGCAGCGGCGAGAAGGAAGTATTTTGCGACCTCCTGTTTCTAGCGCTCAAGAAATTCATAAAGAATCTCCTAATTTGCTCTTGCCATTGACATTTGTGCAGAGAAATGCCACGATGATCTTGACTCAGCAAAGTTTTAACGATTGTTTGTCCGAAGCCGATTTAGCAATCGCAATGGCCGGAACCGCTACAGAACAATTTGTAGGTTTAGGAAAACCTGCGATCGCCATTCCCGGAAACGGCCCGCAATTTACTTCCGCTTTTGCAGAAGCTCAAAGTCGCCTCTTAGGCCCATCATTAATTTTAGTCAAACATCCCGTCGAAGTTGCCGGCGCAGTGCAGTCTTTATTCCGCGATCCCGACAGGTTGCAGCTAATCGCTGAAAATGGCTGGCGCCGCATGGGAGAAAGCGGCGCATCAGCCCGAATTGCCGAGTGTTTAATTCAACGGTTCGGTGGTGAATCCAACAATTCTCAATGGCCTAAAATACATTAAGGACACAACAATGTTGTGTCCCTACCGAATATCTTTAATTCTACTTTCTTTAAAAAAAATATTGCTCGCTAACTACTAACTCTCGTAGGGTGCGCAATGCGCACATTCCTAATTCTCGTAGGGTGCGCAATGCGCACATTCCTAATTCTCGTAATGAACCGGTGCGCAATGCGCACCATACAAACTCAATCGGTACGCATTGCTACAAACTCGTGAAAAAAATTAATTCGCCGTTTTTTCCGAATATGGAACCCAGAAATCAGCCTAAGAAATTTTAAAATCCGACTTCACCAAAACACCCGGTTCTCGCTGCATAGGGAGCACATCTAAAGTATCCAATTGCGCGCAATATTTTAAATCTTCAATCACACCCAAACCGAGGAGGCGCTGGCCGTGACTGGCTTTTTCCAACAATTCATGCAGCCGATCTTGCCAATGCAGATAAAGAGCGATCGCCCCAAATACTTCATCGTTACCAGCAAAATCGATCGCCGGAATACCACTTTCTGCCAAGAGACTTTGGGCGATCGCACCAGCACACACCGTATCCTCCAACGAATAACTCCCTTCCCAACCAGAACTCACAATCCAAATACTTTCCGGCTTTTTACTTAACAGAAACTGCACCACAGATTTGCGGTTAATCAAAGCCGCCGTCAACACAGTTGCAGCAGCTTGCACTCGTTGCAAAGCCCGAGTACCGTTAGTTGTGCTGATAAAAATTCGCTTCCCACTCACCTTTTCTCGCGGGCAGTCCAGCGGAGAATTCCCCATGTCAAAACCGTCAACTGTTCCTCCGCCGCGCTCTCCCGCCCGAATCCGCTTGTCTGCAGGCCATTTTTCACTCTCTGCCATCAGCTTATCTAAGTCGCTGAAAACTTGGACAGCTTCCGCCCCATTATTCAGGGCCGTTGCCATTGTCGTAGTCGCCCGCAGTACATCAACTGCGATCGCGCAAGCCGGCATTTTGTCCGCTGGCGTAAGTTCCGGGGTATGGTAAATAAAAAGCTTCACTTTTGGGGCTACCTGCAATAAATCCTCATACGCAATAATAATAGAAAATGACACTCTCACGCCTAATCTCTCAACCACCAAGACGGTAAGGATGTTCTTAATTCCTGAAATCCTTGATTTTATTGCTTCTGAATTCGATCGCGTCAGACAACTAAATCCCTCTTCCTTCTTCCTTCTTCCTTCTTCCTGATGACTACTGACTACTGACTACTGACTACTGACTAATGACTACTGACTACTGACTTCTTCCTTCTTCCTTCTGCATATGTCAAAACAGCTCAATTCAAATCCCGCCCCCGCAGCCATTAGCACACCAATTGGATTCCTCGCAGGTTTCACCTATCCTTTGCGAGCTTTCACGCTGATTTGGCAAACTCCCAAGCTGTGGACTTATGTATTAGTTCCCGTCGTGCTAAATTTTCTAATTGGTATCGGTCTTTATTTAAGCTTGCTATTTCCCAGTTTGGCAGGCATAGACGTTTTAGTTGCCGATTTATCCGTCCAATTTAATACTTTAATTGCGAGTTTGCCAGCTTGGCTGAGCTTTCTCGGCGTGTTAACAGTTGCTTTCGGCTGGCTGCTGCGCGTACTCCTAGTGTCAGGACTTTTGGTAATAATCGGGTTTTTATTAGTACAGTTCGGCGTGATTTTAGGTTCGCCCTGGTATGGCCAACTTTCCGAACAATTGGAACTGCTGCGGAACGGTCAATTGCCCGCAGAAGCACCGATGAATTTGGCGAATATTTTTCGGGATATTCAATTGGCGATCGGCTTTGAACTGCGAAAACTACAAATTTTGTTGAGCATCGGCATACCCCTGCTGCTGCTGAATTTTATCCCTGGCTTCGGCTCTATTCTTAGCACTTTGGGCGGCGTTGCTTTAGGCGCGATTATTGTCGGTTTGGACTTTTTAAATGCACCTTTGGAGCGGCGGAAGCTGCCTTTTCAGGAGAAGTTTGAGCTAATTCGGGCGAGTTTGCCGGCCAGCGGGAGTTTTGGCTTAGTTTGTTTGGGTTTGGTGAGTATTCCGCTGTTGAATCTGTTGGCGATTCCGCTGTGCGTGACGGCGGGGACTTTGTTTTTTTGCGATCGCATTTGGCCCGCCCATTTTGCCCCAGAAGAAACCAACCGCGCCCCAGAAACTAACATTACAACTTAAAAACTAGGGAGATGCTTCTAGTTTCCGCCGAATGCTTTCTCCCTTCGGCTAACTCTGGGACTTAAAACTCAGAAACGGGCTTAAAAACAACCAACTAACGAAAAAGAATGAAGCTGTAAATAGCTGGACAATATCGATCGCCGACAAATATCCGTCAGACAATAGTGCAATGCTTCTATCTGTCAGCCCGAATATCCAAGAGAGAATCCCAAACAGCCAAATGCCTTTTTGGAGCATTGACAAAAATGCTGAAACTTCGGAGTTTTGCTGATTATTCATTGATTTAGCCCTTGTTTGCGAAGAATCTGATTAACCGCGCACCCCAAGGGCTTAAGGATTTTTGGTGTCTCCTCGGATTCCCTTTGTTCTCTATATGTTAAGAAATGTTTCCCAATATTGCAACTTGCCCTGGAGGTATTTGCGCATCTATCTCAAGAGGTAGTCACAACGTCAAAAATCAGTAAACTTTGCTACACTTTGTCAGGAAGGGCGATCGATCTCCCACCATGAGTCCGCTCTTGCCATTAGTCGCAGGCGCTTGGTATAGTTAGTCACAGGCTGGTTCATTCAGTTGACAGTTGACAGTTGACAGTTGACAGCTACCTCTACCTGGCAGGAAGAGGATTGAAGCAATGAATAGTCGGATTTTAATTTCTCCCTCAAAGGGAGAGGCTTTAAACCAATTCTTTCTGGTAAAAAAGCGAAATCAAAAACTATAGCGCTTCTCAAGTGAGTTTGCCCCCGTGCGTGAGCAAGGGCAAATTAGCAAGTACCTATTACCTATTACCCATTACCGGACATACCTCACCTAAACAAGAAAGGCTATATGTTATTTAACAGTATTGAATTTTTAGTATTTTTTGCGATTGTTTTCGCCATATATTATTTCCCTCCCTTGCAAAAACTGCAAGTTCCCATCCTCATAATTGCCAGCTTTATATTTTACAGTTGGAGCGCGCCCGCACTGCTACTAATCCTGCTGCTATCAATTATTATCAACGCTACTGTCAGCTTTCAAGTTGCCAAAATTCCCGACAAGAAACAGCGATTTATTTGGGCATTATCGGGAGTATTTCTCAATGTATTAATTTTGAGTTTGTTTAAATACGCTGGTTTGCTGACCACCTTTGTGGCGGATGTTTTTAATATTGCCAGAACCGAAGGCAGTATTGCTTATTTATTTTTAAAATTGCCTCTGCCGATCGGCATTTCTTTCTACACATTTGAAGGCATTAGTTTAATAGTTGACGTACTGACTCAAAAAGACAAAAACGAAACCGAATCACACGCTTATGTCTCTCCCAACTTCAGCCAACACCTGCTCAACACTTCATTTTTCATTAGCTTTTTCCCGAATTTACTGTCAGGCCCAATTTTAAAATCCAAGACATTTTATCCCCAACTTGGCGTTAAATATTTCAAAGACATTCCTGCAAATTTCATTTTTCGCTCGCTCGTTGTCGGCTACTTCCTAAAAATGGTCATCGCCGACAACCTAAAAGACTACACCTTCTGGATCAGCTTTCCCTACTACCAAGGGTTTGGAACTATTACCAACCTAACCCTGCTGTTCGGCTACTCAATCCAAATCTTTGCCGATTTTGCCGGTTACTCCTTAATTGCGATCGGTTTTGCTGCTGCTTTGGGTTACAAAATTCCCGACAACTTCGACTTTCCCTACATCTCCCGTTCCCTCTCCGAATTCTGGAGAAGGTGGCACATTTCCCTATCAACTTGGCTGAGAGATTATCTATACTTTCCCCTCGGCGGAAACCGCAAAGGAAAAATCCGAACTTATGTTAACTTAATGACAGTAATGACTTTAGGAGGATTATGGCATGGGGCTGCTTGGAGTTATGCAGTTTGGGGAATTTATCACGGATTTGGTTTAGCCGTCGAACGCTTTTTTGGGTTCGATAAATCCAAAAACCAATCGCCAGAAATAAATCAAACAGAAACCAAACCAATCTGGCAGCAATTATTATTTGACAGCCTTAGCGTTATAGGAATTTTCTCTTTTGTTTCCTTCGGATGGCTGCTTTTCAAACTGCCGCGATTTGAAGAAGCGGTTGACTTCGCAGTTACTTTATTTCGCAACTATAAAGTTAAACCCGGTTGGACTCACATTATTCCGACGCTAATTTTTTCCATACCCGTAGTAATTTATCATATTCCTCATTTTCCCACTTGGCAAAATCTGATGAAACAAGATTCAATGAAAAAAGGTCAAAAAGTCTGGAGTCTTTATCAAGATTTAGCTTTAGGAATTATGCTAGCAATGATCTTCCTCAACAGCGGCAGCTCGAAACAATTTATTTATTTCCAATTCTAGAAGGTGTTCTATGTTTGTCAAACCCCAGTTGCGTTCTATTTTGCGCCCGGTACTAATTTTTCTGTTTCTAATGAGTTTTTATCAAGTGCTTGTCAGCGGCGGAGTTGTGCCAGCTTCTGAGGGAGTTAGCCTGATTCAAAATAATATTGTCAAAGCTCAAAGGTATGTATATCAGGATGATTCGGATCTAAAAATGGTAATAGTGGGTAGTTCCTTAGCTGCCAACCTTAATGTTAAAGACATTGGAGAGGGTGTAAAGAGCATAGCTTTGGGGGGAGGAGCGAGCCAAACAGGTTTAGAAATAGTTAAAAGAAGTAAAAGTAAGCCTCCGATAGTTTTGGTAGAAATTAACGATACTATTATCCGCAAAATAGATGCCGACTTAGTTGATTCTTTGTATCACCCTATTTTTTATTGGCTGCGCCAGTATCTGCCGATGATGAGAGAGGAATACCGTCCGATTAGCGTTTTTGTTGATTCTTTTAAAAGTCGCTCGAAGCAGAATCTAAAACTGATGAAGCGAGAAGCACTAGATAGCTTAGAAGGTCGCAATCTTACTCCCGAATTATCGCAAAAAGCTATCCAAACGACTGTTGATATTCAAAGCAAACCTTTGTCAAACCAAGATGCAAAAAATATGAAACAAGAAGCTGATTTGATGAAAAATCAAATCGCTGAAATCACAAAGGATAGCGGGGCAAAAGTAGTTTTATTTGACATACCGCTTGAGTCGCGAGTTAATGCTACACTCAGAATAAAACAAGTCCGAGAATTGGCGAAAAAGCTGTTTCCGCCCGATCGCTTTGAGTGGCTACCACCCCCGCCCCCGCGAGAATGGCGTACCAATGACGGCATCCACTTGATCCGCAGCGATGCTAGAGATTTTGCCGAGTTTTTGAGGGATAAATTGCTGGGCTAGTAGGGGTGGTGTCAAGAGTGGCGGCCCAGATTTCGGGTTTCTGAGATGTACTGGATCAACCCGTAATCTGCTTTAATAATTGAATCAATCCGTTAAATTCGTCAGTCCAGGACGCATCAAGACAGATGAGTTACTGCATAAATCCTCAATGCGAACAACGCGAAAACCTTGCTGCTGCTCAAAATTGTCAGGCTTGCGGCACGGCTTTGTTAATTGCCGATCGCTATCGTATCCTTAAACCAGTGCGATCGCCCAACCCCGCACACCCCACAGACATCTTTGAAGTCGAAGATTTCGGAACAGGGGACAACGAATGGGGAACTGTCAAAGTTTTAAAACTCTTGAAACACAGCCACAATCCCGATTTACTTCGTTTGTTCAAGCAAGAAGCGCGAGTGTTAATTTGGCTAGTGGGAAAGGCGAAAGTTCCCCAAGTCGAACCAGATGGTTATTTCTCAATTAAACTCCCCCATAACTCCCAGAAATTGTCTTGTTTGGTGATGGAAAAAATTAGCGGCGAAAACTTGGCAGAATTCTTAACGAAAAACCAGTACGTTTGTCAAACACTAGCTGTTGATTGGCTGCAACAAATGCTCAATATTTTGCCGGCAATTCACAAATATCATTTAGTACATCGGGATATTAAGCCATCCAACCTGATGCTTGCAGCCGATGGAACATTGCGATTAATTGACTTCGGCTGCGCCGTAGAAGCAGACACGGATACCACACCGATAGGTTCTGCTGGATACTCCGCGCCGGAACAAATTGTAGGAAAACCAGAAGTGCGATCGGACTTTTTTGCCCTGGGGCGTACTTTTGTACATTTATTGACAGGCATATCGCCGATCGACTTTCCTGTAAATCTCACAACTGGTAAGATTAACTGGAGGAACCAGGCTTTAGATGTTGACCAGTCATTGGTAGAGTCGATCGACGAATTGATGGAACCCCTACCCGAAAACCGACCGAAAAACACCCAAGTCATTTTAGAAAAACTCAAAAATATAGACCTTTTGATTACCTCCACAGAATCGAACTAATAATTTCCAATCCTCTATGCCCAATGCCCAATGCCCAATGCCCAATCAATAAATCTCTTCCAACCTGCGAAAATCCCGCTCAACTTCCGCCCACAAAGCCCGATTGTGAGGGTCAGTTTTTACAGCTTTTTTCAAATAAATTCTCGCCTTATCAACCTGCTTTTCGCTAATTAAATGCCGTCCCCAGCGCTGATAGGCGATCGCCTGCCACTGACGCACCTCCAAATCTTCGGGCACCCGCTGAGCCAAACCCTCAATTAGAGCGATCGCCCGTGGAAACCTTTGATATTTCAACAACTGTTGCAGTTCAAAATAAGCATCTTGCTTTAACTTTTTTTCCGCCCCCGACAGATCCTGGCTATCTGGATTCGGTTGCTGTTTCCGAGTCACCTTAACAGCCTGCGGTTGAGCTTTCACCGCCTCCGCTGGTGCTGTCGCAGTCGGTGGCACAGTTGAATTGGCAACTTTCGACTCCGCAACATCGGCGGGCGCAATATTCACCAGGAACTTATAAGCCTCAGTAATAGCAATAAACTTATTCTTAGCCTGTTCGTTTCCCGGATTCACATCGGGGTGATACTGTCTGGCTAACTTTCGATAAGAAGCCTTAACTTGCGATAAACTCGCACCAGACCTGAGTCCTAACTGTCGGTAATAATCTGCAATATCCATTTAGCATGAATGAGCGTGGATAATACCATTAAATATGGCAGAATCCTTAAATGTAAAGATTCTGCCAAAATTTACTGTGAACTAGGTCGTAGTGCGAGGTTTCCCCGCACTACTTCCCTATAAAAATCACTTACCTGCATCACAGGGGATTTAAGCCCCCACGTTGTAGGTGGATTGTTTTTAGGCTGGGGCTTAAATCCCCTGCCTAAAAACTTCACTGTCAACTGTCAACTGTCAACTGTCAACTGTTAAGGACGATCTTCGACTACTTTGTCGATCAAGCCGTATTCTTTGGCTTCCTCGGCGGACATGAAATAGTCGCGATCCATGTCTTTCTCGATTTTCTCGATCGGCTGTCCGGTATTTTTAGCATAGATACCGTTGAGTTGGTGGCGCAACCGCAGAATCTCCTTCGCCTCAATCTGAATATCCGTTGCTTGTCCCCGCGTACCCCCAGAAGGTTGGTGAATCATAATCCGCGAGTGAGGCAAAGCCAACCGTTTCCCCTTCGTACCGGCAGCCAGCAGGAAAGAACCCATCGAAGCAGCCAAGCCCACACAAATCGTCACCACGTCCGATTTAATGTGCTGCATGGTATCAAAAATAGCCATGCCTGCCGACACCATCCCACCTGGGGAATTGATGTACAAAATGATATCCTTACCCGAATCTTCCGAATCCAGATACAGCATCACGGCGATGATTTGATTGGCAATTTCATCGTCAATGTCCTTACCCAAGAAAATAATCCGTTCCCGGTAAAGGCGATCGTAGATATTAATCCACTGAGTATCATAACCCCCCGGCATTTTGTAGGGAACTTTTGGCACACCTATAGGCATAATTCGGAACTCCTTTTAATTGGTAATTGGTAATTGGTAATTGGGCATTGGGCATTGGTAATTGGGAATCGGTAATTGTTAGGAATCGGTAATTGGGAATTGTTAGTCATAAAAAGACTATTGAATAACTAATCAGGGTAGAAACTACTAGCCATTAACCCTTAATTATTACTCATGCCCGATGCCCGATGCCCGATGCCCGATGCCCCATTCCCCATGCCCTATTCCCAGTTAGATGACTCCAGCAGCCAGCGGTTTCGCCAATTCTTCCGAACTTTCAAGAACGCGATCGATCAAACCGTATTCTTTAGCTTCCTGGGGTGTCATGTACAGCAACCGATCCATATCTTTAGTAATTTTTTCGATCGGTTGGCCAGTACAACTTGCAAAAATCTCAAGCATCGTCGCCTTATTTGCCAGCACTTCCTTCGCCCGAATTTGAATGTCGCTGGCTTGACCCCGCGTGTAAGCCTTGGGTTGGTGCAACACGATCGAAGCGTGGGGTAAACTCGCCCGAAAGCCCTTTGTACCCGCCGCTAGCAGCATCGCAGCCATGCCCATTGCCGAACCGAGGCAAATAGTGTGCACGGGCGGCTTAATGTACCGAATCGTGTCGCAAATAGCGAAGGCTTCCGTTTCAAAGCCAACGGGTTCGCCACTATAACCAGAAGTGCCTGTCGAGTTGATATAGATTTTGATGGGCTTATCCGGGTCTTCGTACTGCAAGAACAACAGTTCAGCGATAATCAGTTCTGTTACCGCAGGTACCAGAGGCATACCCAGATAAACGATCCGCTCCTTCAGCAACAGGGATGGCAAATCGGGAGGCGGCGTCCGAGAGTTGCCTTCCCCGTAGTATTGCGATTGCACAGCTTTTATTGGTGTGTTCATAAACCGAAATGTTGCCTGAACTGATGGAGCTATTCTTATAAGAAATAGTAACGCAATCTTTAGGTATCCCGCATGAAAGTTAGTTTGCTCCCGGTGTTAAACGACCCCAACCTTGATGCTACTGCGCCCTCAACCCAGCGCCAGCTAGCCATTTCGGTGTCTGCGACGGCAAGCGCGATCGACTCCAGCGTACCCTTAAACCTGTGCCTGATTCTCGACCACAGCGGCTCGATGGGCGGACGGCCCTTGGAAACTGTCAAACAAGCCGCCGGACGGTTGCTGGACAGGTTGAAGCCTGGGGATCGCTTTTGCGCGGTGGCTTTCGATCACAAAGCCAAAGTCCTCGTCCCCAATCAAGTTGTGGGAGATCCCGCCAGCATTAAACGCCAAATTGAGCAATTGCGCCCCGCCGGCGGTACAGCAATTGATGAGGGCATTAAGTTAGGTATTGAAGAGTTGGGGAAAGGCAAAAAAGAAGCTATATCTCAGGCGTTTCTGCTGACTGACGGCGAAAACGAACACGGCGACGACAGCCGCTGTTTGAAGTTGGCGAAACTAGCCGCCGAGTATAACATGACTTTGAATTCTCTGGGATTTGGCGATAACTGGAACCAGGATATTTTGGAAAAGATTGCTGATGCGGGCGGCGGTGCTCTGGCTCACATTCAGCGTCCCGAAGATGCGGTTGATGAGTTTGGCAAGCTGTTTACTCGCATCCAAGGTGTAGGTTTGACTAATGCTTATTTGCTATTTTCGCTAATGCCAAAAGTGCGGTTAGCCGAACTTAAACCGATCGCGCAAGTTGCCCCAGATACGATCGAATTACCGGTACAGCAAGAGGGCGATCGTTTTATGGTGCGCCTGGGAGATTTAATGAAGGATGTAGAGCGAGTAGTTTTGGCTAATATTTATATTGGACAGTTACCGGAAGGTACGCAGGCGATCGGGCAATTGCAAATTCGCTATGACGATCCGAGTGTCGGTGAAGGTTTGCTTTCCGATCCTGTGGCACTTTCTGCTAATGTCCTGAAAGTTTATCAGCCGGCACTTAACCCGATGGTGCAGCAGCACATTTTAGCTTTGGCTAAGTACCGTCAAACTCAACTCGCAGAAACTAGGTTACAACAGGGCGATCGCGCGGGTGCGGCCACGATGCTGCAAACGGCCGCTAAAACTGCTCTGCAAATGGGTGATAAAAGTGCCGCAACTGTGCTGCAAACCTCTGCTACTCGTTTGCAGTCTGGTGAACAATTGAGTGAAGCCGATCGCAAGAAAACTCGGATTGCTTCTAAAACTATTCTTAAGTAGTGTAATGTGCGGTTAATTGCGATCGGCAGCATTGTTCGTAGTAAAGACTTTAATCCTAATTGACTAAAAGTCACAGAGAGGACTGAAGTCCTTACTACGAACCGGTTTATAATGTGTGTATCACCTATCAAGAGCCCTTGTATGAGCCAGACAATATCTGATAAAGTACGCTGGACTACCGCCGATTTGGAACTATTGCCCGATAACGGCGATCGTTATGAACTTATTGATGGAGAGTTATTTGTGACTAGATCACCGCATTGGGGTCATCAACAGACTTGTGGCAGATTTTTCTCTGTGCTTGATACTTGGTCGATGTCTTCTGGTTTAGGACGAGCTGCAATCAATCCAGGGCTGATTTTCACAGATGCCGATAACGTCATTCCTGATGTAGTTTGGGCCAGCAATGAACGCTTGGCCCTCTTGCTAGACGAAGCCGGCCATTTAACCGCCGCCCCTGAGTTAGTTGTTGAAGTATTATCTGCTGGTACAGACAATGAAAGACGGGATAGAGATTTGAAACTCAGACTCTATTCAGTGCGGGGAGTACAGGAATACTGGATCGTGAATTGGCGGTTGCAGCAAATTGAGGTTTATCGCAGGGAACAAGCAAGTTTAAGGCTAGTTGCTACACTGTTGAGAAACGATCAACTTACTTCGCCTTTGTTACCTGGTTTTAGTTGCTCTGTCGCTCAGATTTTTGCTTAGATTATTTATGAAACTCTTTTACAGGGCGATCGCCCTTTGGGGATTTGTGACAATTTTGGGCGGCATATCCCCTGCCATTTCTACAAAACCCTCACCAATACTAATCGTTCAAAATTCGGCTGAAGACTTATTTAACAGCGGTTTAGCCAAATCAGAGGCTGGAGACATCCCAGGGGCGATCGCCGATTACACAGAAGCGATTCGCCTCAATCCCAACTACGCCCAAGCCTACAACAAACGCGGCATCATTCACGGCCGCAACCTCAAAGACTATCCAGCAGCCAAAGCCGACTTCGATCGCGCCATTGAAATTAACTCCAACTACGGCGACGCTTACTACAACCGCGCCAAAGTCCGCTATTTCTTAAAAGATAAACCGGGCGCAATTGCCGACTATCAAAAAGCCGCCGAAATTTATCAAAAAGACGGCAAGACAGAAGATTATCAAGATGCCATGAAACACCTGCAAAGCCTGGGGCAATAAATAGCTTTGTGAAAACATGGTATAAAATAAATACCCAAAAAATCATCTGCGTTCATTTGCGTTCATCTGCGGTTGAACACTCCAAATTAACTATTCAAAAAATGTCCGTAATCTCCACCGTCACCGTCACTGTACCCGCCACCACCGCCAACCTCGGCCCCGGATTCGACTGCATCGGCGCAGCCTTAAGCCTCTACAACCACTTCCAATTCTCCCTACTAGAACCCTCCACAACAGAGAAACTAAAAATTACCGTTACAGGTACAGAAGCAGCCAAAGTCAAGACAGACGACAGCAATCTCGCTTACCAAGCCTTTGTCAAGTTATACCAACACCTCCAACAATCGCCACCGCCAGTCACAATCCATATAGATATGCAAGTGCCATTGGCTAGGGGTTTAGGAAGTTCCGCTACCGCTATTGTCGGCGGGTTAGTCGCGGCGAATTGTTTAGCCGGTAAGCCTTTGAGTCAGGTGGAAGTGATGCAGTTGGCGATCGAACTTGAAGGACATCCCGACAACGTTGTCCCCGCTTTATTGGGAGGTTGTCGCCTCGCAGCTAGCAATCCACCCCCCCAACCCCCCCTTAGTAAGGTGGGGCTAAGAGAAGAAATTCCCCTCCGTGAAGCTGGGCTAAGAGAAGAATCACCCTTAGATCCGGAAATTCTACCATCACCCCCCCTTAGCAAGGGGGGGCCGGGGGGGGGTTCCTGGGAGATTTGCGATATTCCCTGGCATTCTAATATCGTGCCAGTGGTAGCCATTCCCGATTTTGAACTTTCTACCGCCGAAGCGCGCCAAGTTTTGCCCGCAGATTACAGCAGGGCTGATGCGATTTTCAATGCAGCACACCTCGGTTTGTTGGTGCGGGCTTTGGAAACGGGTAATGAAAACTGGTTGCGCTGCGCCCTACAAGATAAAATTCACCAGCCTTACCGCCAATCTCTGATTCGGGGATATGAATCTGTGCAACAAGCTGCTGTGGCTGCTGGCGCTTACGGTACGGTAATTAGCGGTGCCGGGCCGACGATTTTGGCTTTGACAAATTCAGCATCTGCGCGGGCTGTTGCCGAAGCAATGGCTGCTGCTTGGATGGAATTTGGGGTGAAGGCTGATGTAAGGGCTATTTCCCCTGATACCCAAGGATCGCAAGTCTCGGCTTAATTATTGGTAAGGTGCGTAGCCAAGAGGGTAATTGTGCAATCTTTCAGTCATCAAAAACCCGGTTTCTCGGCCCCACGCACCCCGACAAAGAAACCGGGTTTTTTACCAAGTCTGCGGGTAACAATGAAGTATCTCGGAAAAAACCCGGTTTCTGAACCCACTCGATTGTAGCGACAATAGCAGATCGCTACCACACCGAATGCGATCTAACCACCTTCAGTATCAAATAATTTACTTTAGTTTAC
>NZ_JAIGNI010000059.1 GCF_026130175.1 Lyngbya sp. CCAP 1446/10
CCTCCAATTTCCCCCTCTCCCCCTCTCCCCCTCTTCTCGACACAAATGCGAATCCTATTCACTATTGCTCACTTCTACAATCCCAGTGGCGACGGAAAACACGCTTCCCAGCGGAATGATCCGCAACCGCGACTAAATGCTTTAACTGCTTGCGTGACATCGCTGCAAGCTTTGTATGGCAAATCTCAGTGCATGATTGACATTGCTGAATGTGCAACTGTGCCAGTCAATCAAAGTCACAAGCACGAAATTGACATTGTTGTTTGCACTACTCAAGGTTATCACCTGTTGCCTCAATTGCCGGTGCAGCCGAGGTCTTTTATGCACCACGCTACCAAATGCGAACCACTGCTGTTAGGATTTGAGTGTCAAGCTGTTTTGCGCTCATGTCTTGACAAATATGATTATTTTTGTTACTTGGAAGATGATTTAATTCTACACGATCCGTCGTTTTTTAGTAAATTAAATTGGTTTACGCATCACGGGGGAAATGGAAATTTGTTGCAACCGAATCGCTATGAAGTATCACCTCAAGGGGCTGTTTTTAAAGCATATATTGATGGTGATTTAGTAGCAGGAGCTACTGCTAATTTTCAAAATGTGGAGCAGCAGCCGCAGTTAGTGGGGAAAATTATGGAACAGCCAATCTCTTTTGATCGGACTTTGAATCCTCATTCTGGCTGCTATTTTTTGAATGCGGAACAGATGGCTCACTGGGCTAAGCAGTCTCATTTTTTGGACAGGGATACTAGCTTTGTTGGCCCGCTGGAAAGTGCGGCGACTTTGGGAATTATGCGGACTTTTAGGGTTTATAAGTCAACTTCTGCTTATGCTAATTTTTTGGAAATTCAACATTTTGGAGTGAGTTTTCTAAAGTTGATTGGTAATAAGGTGCGGATTTCGGAGGAAGGATAATCAGCATATTCGGGGCGGGCTAGAAGCCCACCCCACAAGATAAGACGGCGGTTGAAACCGCGCCTACACAAACGAATTCCGCCTCCGCGGAATGAAGAGAAGATAAGACAAGACGGCGGTTGAAACCGCCCGGTTTTCTTCAACCTGCGGAGGCAGGTTTTGTTTGTATAGACGCGGTTTCAACCGCCGGGTTTTCTTCAACCGCACAGTTTTCTACGGATTTAAAACATCGCCGATTTTAACTGTGCCGCTGTTGATGATTTTGGCTAAAACTCCTGTTTGTGCGTGACCGAATTCTTGTTGTAGTAAACTGAGTAGGGGAATATCTCGATCGCCCGTTTGTGGATTTACTTCTACGTTGACACAGCGACCAATTCGTGCTGTCACTTCGATCCGCGCCGTACCTAATTGAAACTGTTGTCCGATTAACTCAAATTCCGACCAAGCTGAAACGCCCTCTAGCAATATATTCGGGCGAAATCGGCGCACGTCTATGTTTTGGTGGGCGATGTCGGTTAATTGGTCTAGTGTGGCTTGACTCAGGAGAGAAATATGTACCGGTTGTCGATCGGGATAACGAGTTTCGCCACTGCTGTCACCAACTAACCGCAAAGGTGTAAGCTGCGGGTGTCTCGCTTCTTTTGTGGGTTCAATGGCGGCCAGATATTCGGTAAAAAAGGTGCTGATGCGATCGCGCCCCGCTGCTGTATTTGTTTCTGCCGATAATACTGCAACTCCTTGACGCTGTACTGTTAAAACGGTCGTTTCCGGTTGATAATGGCATTCCAAAGCTGCTAACAGAGGCCAATCGTTTTGAACGGCAAAATATTTTTTGCTCATCCAAGGTGCGTTTTCGGCGGGAATCTGTGCCGCTTCCATATTATCTGCAAACATTAGCGCAAAAGCGCGA
The DNA here is from genome assembly GCF_026130175.1 of Lyngbya sp. CCAP 1446/10. Lineage (GTDB taxonomy): Bacteria > Cyanobacteriota > Cyanobacteriia > Cyanobacteriales > Microcoleaceae > Microcoleus. The sequence continues at coordinate 1,826 of NZ_JAIGNI010000059.1, forward strand.
TCGCCCTTAATGCCATGTCCTGCTGTTAAAGCAAACTCCGACATTGCTTGCGGTGTCAGCCCTTTAACTGGATAAGTAAATAATTGTTTGATTGTTGCTAATGCCATAAAAATTTCCGATTAAGCTAGCAATTCATAGCGGCGAATATCTGGATCTGCAACTGCTAAACCGTCTAATTTCTGCACAGCAGCTTGAAGGTGAGTTGAAGCCAGATGTACTTCGAGTAAAGCTGCACTTTCCCACTCTTCAACAAAGGTAAAATCTGTGGGATCGGCTTGATTTTGCAGGAGTTCGTATTTGATGCAGCCTTGTTCTTGGCGAGTTGGTTCGATAATGCTCAGCAGCAGAGATTTAAGTTCTGCTACTTTGTCTGGAAAGGCTGTGAGGCGCGCGACTACTCGCAAGGTTGGTGTGGACATAGGAGAAAAAATTAATAGATATGGCGATCGACTTTACCGATTTTTATCGGGCAAACTCAACAAAACACGATTTTACTAAAAATAACTCAAAGAGGTCGATCGGTCAACAGCCAGCATAATCTTTCCAGGACGCGCTCAATTCTCTGAAACCCGGTTTCTTTCCAGATTTTTCGTTACCAACCGCAGAAAGTCGTAAAAACCGGGTTTCTTGCTATATTCTACCTTCTTCCCTCTTCCCCCCTCCTTCTTCCTCCCATCCGTTAAATCCGTCGAGCGAATCCGTTGCCGAACTTCCCTCTTCCAACTGTCAACTGTCAACTGTCAACTGTCAACTGTTCCGCTCAATCTTTGGGATAAAATCGCTTTTTGTCTGTAGAATATTCCCAGGCGATCGCCTCCGGGTCTTTTTCGCGACTCCACTGAGCAAATTCTGGCTTAACTTTCCATTTGCCGATCGTAGTTGCGTGAACTTTGAACCTGCGGGAAAGTTCTGTCTGAGTAAAAGAGATTTTGGGATTTTCTGGAGTCTTGGTTGGAGCAATGGGAAATAAATTTGGTTTTTTCTCTTGTGTTTTTTCCCGATTTGTGGGAGGCTCTTGAACAGCTATTGCGACATTAGGTGTTTCGCTTTGAGTGGCAGTTGGAGCAATTTGAAAATAATACAAAATTCCGCCTTCTTCCGTTACTTGAAAATCGGCGGCAAACTCCAGAGCTCGTTCGTCGAGATATTCTTGAACCTTTGATCCGGGGAGTTTCGCATTCATCGCCAAATCCAACGCCGTAACTCGCCCTTGATTTTCCTTGATCAACTTGTAGAAAACCGAGTCTAAATGAGCGAGTCTGTGTTTTTGCTGCTGCTGATAGAGCTTGTAAGCCCAAGCAATGCCCGCTGTGGTGGCGATCGCCCAAAACATCGTTCCCGACTCGAAACTGGCAACCGCCGTCAAGCAAATAGGCAAAAGCAGGGTAAGATATCCCCAAATGCTGCCCTTCTGTAGGTTATTGCTGTTTTTGACCATAGTTCCTAAAACAGTTACGTAGTTTAGCTTAGCAGAGCGTGTCTGAAAGCCGCAGGAGTGTTTCGACAGTCGATATATCGATCGGCTAATCGCTGAGGCACTCTACTACAAAATCCCAGAATATACTTTTTTTGCAACCGAGGATTCATGTACTTTTTTCGCAAACAGATTGCCATCCTGTTCATAGTTGTTGCTTGCTGTACGCTGACGATTAGTTGCAGCGGCGAGAACCGAACTGTCCAATGTACCAAATTGATAGCAATTGTCACCAAAGGCAACGCTCTCATCGATCTTAAAAAAGGCACCTACGATGCTGCAACGAGCAAGAACTTAGCTAAAGATTTGAACCAGACAGCTAAAGAAATTGAGGGTTTGCGAATCACAGATGCAACCCTCAAAGAATTTCAGGGGCCGTCGGTTAAATCTTTCCGGGAAATGGGTCAAGGAATCGGCGACATAGGTAAAGCTCTTGAGGCAGGAAATCGGGCTTCTACAAGCGTAGAAGGTCGAGAGCAAATCAAAAGAGCTCAATCGGATATTATCCGAGCCGGACAGCGGGCAAATCAAGCAGCCGTGGAGCAAGACGATTTGACTAGCAAACTAATTAATTATTGTAAGAGCGATCGGTAAGTAGGTCATTGCCAAAAAAACCAGAACATCAATTATAATACCCTGCAAGATGTGATTGTTTTTGGCGATCGCCTACTTAATCACTAATGACTGAGGACTAATGACTAATGACTGAGGACTGAGGACTAATGACTAATGACTAATGACCAATTACCCATTTTCAAATTTAATGATGAATTTCTAGATTCAAAATATAGCAACCGAGTTGTACTTTTTCCGACCACAACTCATATTCTAACCGCAGGTGTTCCGGTTCCGGCTTGCCTGTCAGCGTCAAGTTGCGGGTGAAGTTCCGCAGGCGCAACTGTTCGGGAGTCGCCAGCGATTCGCCCTGAAGCCAATAACGGCTCAGGCCGTACATTCCGCGTTCCCAGCAGTGACGGTAACTGTATTTGCCATTTCCTTGCATGGTCATAACGACTCGATAGGGCGACACTTCTAGCCACAGCAACCGGGGTTTTGTGGTTGTTGGTAAGATAGAAATTTGCTCGGCAGATTCGTCATATTCGTCTACAAATTGGCGATCGAGTATTGCTGGTTCGTGCAACAACAAGTGAAAGCGATCGCGGTCTTTTTGATATAGCGTACCAGCGGTTTCAACAACTGACCACAAAGGTAAATCTGTGGATACCAGCGATAAACTTACAGGCTTGCGGTGATGCGTCAGCATAAATAAAAGTTTAGGAGTTATTGTGGATCGGGCGGTTTGGGATTTGAGATTTTAGAGTTTTGATTTTAGATTTTAGATGATCTGGGCTCCAAATTCCGGAGCTTTTGGTTAAAAACAATGCAAAATCTACAACTCGCAGTCAGACATATAAAAAAATTGTTCAATCCAAAGTCAATTATTCGATCGATAACTGAGATCTAGACATGAAATCTCAGCAGATATACGGACAGTAATTATGAAATTCAGGTAAAATCCGTGCAGTTGGATCTGCTCTCCCCTGTCGCTGATATCAGTTTCAGCAAATAATGGAACTGTATGCACCTGCTCCAAACCCTTATGCCGTCTGTCATTCTCCAATCTAAAATCTCAAATATCAAATCTAAAATGGTATGACTTAGGACTGGGAAAAGGGTAGGATAGCTAACGCCGTCCCATCCTAGTCTATCTCATGCAAGCTGCCATTATAACTACTTCGCTTCAGGGCGAAAATCAAACTTTAAGCATTCAAAAACCTGCTGCGGGCTTGTCGCTGCGAGGCAGGATTCGAGTTCCGGGCGATAAGTCGATTTCTCACCGAGCTTTGATGTTGGGTGCGATCGCCCACGGTGAAACTACAATTGAGGGACTGCTGCTAGGAGAAGACCCCCGCAGCACTGCTAAATGTTTCTCGCTCCTGGGAGCCTCCGTTTCTGAACTCAACGCGGAACTGGTGACAGTCAAGGGTGTCGGAATTGGCGAGTTACAGGAGCCTGTGGAAGTCTTGGACGCGGGTAATTCCGGCACGACGATGCGGTTGATGTTGGGAATTTTAGCGTCTCATCCGGGGCTTTTTTATGCGGTAACGGGTGATAGTTCTTTGCGATCGCGCCCCATGTCGCGCGTCATTAAACCGCTACAACAAATGGGAGCACAAATTTGGGGTAGAAAGGGCAATTCTTTAGCTCCTTTAGCGATACTTGGACAGCAGTTAAAAGGGATTCATTACCATTCGCCGATCGCCTCAGCTCAAGTTAAATCCTGCATTTTACTGGCCGGTTTGATGGCTGAGGGAGAAACTACAGTCACAGAACCCGCGCTCTCACGGGATCACAGCGAGCGGATGTTGCGGGCGTTTGGAGCCAAATTAACCGTCGATCCAGAAACTTGTAGCGTGACAGTCACTGGCGGATCACAACTGCAAGGACAGAAGGTAATTGTACCGGGAGATATTAGTTCGGCGGCCTTTTGGCTAGTGGCTGGGGCGATCGTCCCAGGTTCCGAGCTCGTAGTCGAAAATGTCGGAGTCAACCCAACTCGTACAGGTATTTTGGAAGCTTTGGAGATGATGGGGGCTGACATTGAACTGCAAAATCAGCGAGAGGCGGCTGGCGAACCGGTAGCGGATATCTTGGTTCGCTATTCCAGTGAGTTGCGGGGATGCACCATTGCTGGCGACTTAATTCCCCGACTAATTGACGAAATCCCGATTTTGGCAGTAGCGGCAGCTTTTGCGTCGGGTACTACAATAATTCGAGATGCGGCAGAGTTGCGAGTCAAAGAGAGCGATCGGCTAGCCGTGACTGCGGCGGAACTCAACCGTATGGGAGCCAAAATTACCGAGTTACCCGACGGTTTAGAAATTACCGGGGGAACTCCGTTAACTGGCGCGGATGTTGACAGCTATACTGATCACAGAATAGCGATGAGTTTGGCGATCGCAGCCCTGAACGCCACAGGTATTACTAACATTCATCGGGCCGAAGCCGCTGCCATTTCCTACCCCGATTTTACCGCCACTTTGCAACAAATTTGCCAGTCAAATTGAGAGCGGGAGAGTGAGGGAGAGGGGAAGATTTGGCAAATATTGCCGAGAGCATCTCATCTTTTAAAAAAATGCAAAACTGAGATGCTCCCAATATTCCCTCTTCCTTCTGTCAACTGATAACTGTCAACTGTCAACTGTCAACTGTCAACTGACCAATTAAGAATCTTTGCCTACAACTTGTTCTTTTAAAGAATCAACTTCCGTTAATAACTCTTGGCGAGTAGAAGCCTTGAGGAGATAGCGGTAAACAAACCAACCCGTATATCCCATACCAATCAACTCAAAAACGGGAGCTACCAAAGGGACATCATTAAGAGCCGCTAAAACTCCCAGCATTACCTTAATACTAACACCGCCTGCCAGGATTAAACCAACAGTTACCAGGGGCTTTTGGTATTCAGCAAAAAAACTGGAGGCATAGGCTGGAAGTTCCGACAAAATTGTGAGAACTTGGTCTTTAATATCTTGGAACTGGCCCGTCGGTGTTTCTGTAGTTGTCACTGTAGTCATGACCCCCGCTTCATCGGGCACTAGGTCTACTGTGACCACTTCAGTCATCGTTTGTGTGTCGTCAGAAAAGTTAGCTTGTGTCATTTGATACTTCCTCCGGTGTCAAGTAAAATTGCAGGCTTTGAGTTGCTGCCAGTGTAATTATCCGGCATTTAGCACAGCATTCTGGCAGCCGGGACTAATTGATGAGATTAAGCCAGACTTTCACAAATTGCAAGCAAAACAAACATATCAATTGATTTTAAACAATTACCCTCGCTGCAAAATCGCTCTTTTGACTCATTTTTTTAATTCACTGAGGTCGATTTGATTGGGAGAAGTACGCCCTTGTTCAAAATCGGTGATATTTTTGATCGTGGTTTCGGCGATATTTTGCAAAGCCTCCTGAGTGAAAAAAGCTTGATGTCCGGTAATCAGGACGTTGGGGAAAGTCAGCAAGCGCTGAAATACGTCGTCTTGAATAACGTGATTTGACAAATCCTCAAAAAACAGATCCGTCTCTTGTTCATAAACATCTAAGCCTAGGTAGCCAATTTTACCAGACTTCAGTCCTTTGGTAACAGCTTTAGTGTCAATCAACTGACCGCGGCTGGTATTGATCAACATCATCCCCGGTTTCATTTGCCCGATCGCCCCTGCATTGATCAAATGGTAAGTTTCCGGTAGCAGCGGACAGTGGAGGCTGACAATATCAGAGTTGGCGAATAGTTCTGGGAGTGCGACGTATTCCATCCCCAGGGCTAGGGAATCTGGGTTTTGGTAAACATCGTATCCCAGCAGGCGACACCCGAATCCGTGCAGAATTTGGGCAGTAATTGCGCCAATTCTCCCTGTTCCGACAATTCCCACCGTTTTCCCGTGGAGGTCAAAACCCAACAAGCCATCTAGGGCAAAATTGCCTTCGCGGACGCGGTTGTAGGCGCGGTGGATTTTGCGGTTGAGGGACAAAATCATCGCGACTGCGTGTTCGGCGACGGCGTAGGGAGAATAAGCGGGAACTCGCAGCAGAGTTAAGTCTAAATCGCGGGCTACTGCTAAATCGACGTGATTGAATCCGGCCGATCGCAGCGCCAGCAAGCGCACACCATTTTGGGCGATCGCCCGCAGCGTTTTTGCGTCCAAAGTGTCGTTAACGAACGCGCAGACCGCCGGAAATCCCGCAGTTAACACGCTCGTTTCCAGGTTCAGGCGCGGTTCAAAAAAAACCAACTCGTGTTGGCCAGCGTTGGCTGCTTCTAAAAAAGTGCGATCGTAGGATTTCGTGCTGAATACAGCTACCTTCATGATTTTTGCCTGCAAATTCAGTAATAGTTAGCAATTCTTTCCAGATTAACTCTCTTTCCCCACCAAAACTCCCTAACCCCAAAAAACAATTTCCCGGAAAAATTCGGGTTTTCCCAACGAAAGCCTCTATAAAACAATACGGTTCACTTAAGATTGTCATTGCGAGGAACGTTAGCGAAGCGATCCGAAGGAAAGCAATCGCAGTATTTATTTTTCATAATTTTTTACCGCCTGGATAGTCTTAAGTAAACCGTATTGCTCTATAAAAAAAGCTAATTTTTGGCATTACGAATGAAATTTTAATAACTTAAGCAATTGCTCGTTACTTTCGCTCTGCCTGGTAATGCAGATTCGGAGGCTCAGCCTCCTTTGATCTCGCAACTTACAGTCTGATGTTGTAGCACTCTACAAACAAATCACCGATTACCAATCTGGCGGCAAATTATAACTTTCAAGAGTTGATTTATCTTTCATCAAATCTTCAGTGTCTCTGTCAATTTTAATCTCACCATCCGCCAAAATTAACGCCCTTTGGGTTGTTTTTCCGATCCAATTCAAATCGTGGGATGCGATTAAAATTACCTCGACCGGCAATTGCGACAAAACTTTAGCCAAACGCCTGCGCCACGAGGGGTCTAGTCCGTTCGTCGGCTCGTCTAAGATTAAAATTGCAGGCTTTAATGCTAAAATTGCTGCCAAGGCTGCTAACCTTCTTTGACCGCCGGAAAGTTCGTGGGCCGAACGGTTGGCAAATTCGACTAAACCGAATTCGTCTAATAAATCTAAAGCTCCATCGCGCGCTTCCCCAAGCGACACTCCATAATTGCGCGGCCCAAACGTCACATCCTCTAAAATAGTCGGCATAAATAGCTGGTCGTTAGCATCTTGAAAACAAAATCCTATTTGCTTCCGCGCTTGCGATAAAGTCGCCTGTTCCAGCTTTGTTCCCTGCACTCTAATCTCGCCGGATTGAGGCATTTTTAAGCCGATTAAATTTTCGAGTAAGGTGCTTTTCCCAGCCCCTGTTAAACCCATTAAGCCGACTCTTTCTCCGGGTTGCAAATTAAAGGATATTCCCCGCAATACTGGTTTTTGCTGGGGATAGCTAAATACTAGGTTTTGCACTTCGATTGTTGGCGGTGATTTGAGGTTAGTCAATTTTTATTTGCCTCGATTTTAGGATTAAGAGTTTTTAACCGCAGAGGGCGCAGAGAACGCAGAGAGGGGAGGGGATAAGGAAAAAGATAGAGGGATGAATTAATCAATTTCCTATGCCCTATGCCCAATTACTGTAAGAAGCTATTGTTAATCCCGCTGCGGTTAAAATTGCGAGTGTCAGCCACAGTCGCTGTTTTGGTGTTGATTGTGATTCGGTGGGCAAACTTCCTTGATAGCCGCGAATCATCATGGCTGCGTGTACTCTTTCTGCGCGATCGAGACTTCGCAAATAAAGCGCTCCGATCATGGAAGCACTGGCGTAGCGCAACCATCCTGCTGTACCGGATAAGCCTCGGAGTTGCGCGGATCTTTTCATGCGGTTGACTTCGGACAGCAAGATTTCTAAGTATTGTCCCGCTAAAAGAACGATCTCTTGCAAACCTGCTGGTAGGGGTAATCCTTTGAGGGCGATTCCGAAACTGTGGGGCGGCAAAGTTAGCAGAAAACTGTTCATAATTAGCAGGCAAATTAGGGAACGCAGCAACAGAAAACTGGCACGTTCCCAACCTTGCGGCAATACTAACAATGACAGAAAAATTAATTCTGCTCCCAACAGTTGTACTAGGGTTCGCAGCGGTGCTCTGAGCGAAAATGACCACAAAAGTGCGATCGCCCCATAGATCCCCAGCCACAGCCAAGCGCCAGTCTTCATAAAACCAATGCCGATTACAATTATCAGAGATAACCGCAATCGAAAAGGTATCGAGAGTTTAAGCATCTTTCGGTTTTACCAATTGAGCAATACCAAAGGCTGCACCGAAGCAGAGGGCAGATCCCACAACTCCAGCAATGCTAGTAGCGATCGGCTGTTCTTCTAATCCTTTAACTGTGTAACCTGCTAAAGGAGTAGGATTTTCGATCGCCACAGCTTCTTTATCTTTAAAACCGTATTTTTCGGCTACAGCCTCTAACCCATCGGGCCAACTTGAAGCGAACAGCGAAAGCAAGCCGGAAATCAATAAAACCCCTACTACTGGCGCTACCCATTTCTGCAATTGTGGCTGTTCTCCTGGTAATAAATCCGGCCGAACTTTGACGAGATAAGTTAAAACTCCGCCTGTAATTATCCCTTCGCCAATGCCAATTAAAATATGTACGCCTACCATTGCGGGTAATGCGATATTCAGCGGTACTGTACCAGAAATTGCCAGTTCGATCGCCACACAAATAGAAGCAGCAACGACGCTGAGGGCGGCGGCAATACCCGCAGCTATCGGCAAGCGATTTCTGGAACCTCCCAAGAGTTGCTGCAACGGCTGCAACAGCCACCAGCCAACCCAAATGCCAACGAGCCCCATGTTAAAAATATTCGCACCCAAGGCGGTGATGCCCCCGTCGGCAAACAAGACGCTTTGAATGATAAAAACCGTGCTCATCGCCAAAGTTGCCGCCCAAGGGCTCCCCAAAACCACGGATGCCAGCGCCCCTCCCAACAAGTGTCCGCTGGTACCGCCGGCTACGGGAAAGTTGATCATCTGGGCTGCAAATATGAAAGCTGTAGTTAAGCCCATGATTGGGGCTTGCCGCGATCCCAGACTGGTGCGGGTTCGATTTAGGGCAACTGCAATTACTGCTGCACTTGCTATGCCGGTGGCTATGGCTACGGGCGGTGACAGAAAACCATCAGGTATGTGCATCGATCTATCCCAAACAAGAGAACTCCCAGCCCTTTAGCCAACTATTTTTTACAAAACTTTACAATGCCCTCTGGGGGGATTTGCGATCGCCCGTGGAGGGATTTGCGATCGCCTATGGGGGCAATTCGTGGCGGGCGATCGCTTATGTGACAAGGATTCCGGCTGTGAAGTCAGAATCTTCACTCCTTGGCGATCGGAGATTAAATAATTGTTAAAAATTAATCGAATTTTGTGCCTACAGCCCGCACTTTCCAGCTTTTTGATAAAAAATATCAATAATTTTGTAAATTTCAACTGCGGAATCTCACGCTATGACAAAAATCTTAAAAAATTATAAAATTCTCAACAAAGGTCAATATTTAGTTTTATCCTAATCTTTTTGAGAATTAGTAGTATTAGTCGCTTAAAAATAAAAGTAGCAAAATTGGCTGTAAGTTAGTAAAGGCAAGAGTTTTTAGTGTTGTCAAAACTAAAAATCTAGATATTATTGCTGTAAATCTGTCGGAAGCAGTGTTTTTGCGGATGTCGCGTGAAAGTGCGATTTCCTACGGGATAGCTACGCTTCACGGCTTTTTTCACACGGGTGTATTCTCAAGAACATCAAAAAACTAATGCAATTATTCTCAAATAATTTCCCAAACAACCTACAGGAGGTTTGCCAGTGGTGCAACACTCAACGCCAGACTCAACTACCGATTTAGTTCCATCTGAATTTCCCAGACAGTTAGATATTGCTCAAGTTTCTGTCTACGGACTTAGCTTTTTATCCGCTGGTTTATTCCTGTTTTTACCTTATAGTTAACCTATTGCATCCGAGCTCTTGGCAGCGGTGGATGGGAGCAATTCACGGCAGGGGTGCAATGTCAGCATTAATCGTGATGGTTTATACGGGACATCTCGCATTTCCCTTGCTACGAGGTGCCGGTAAAATCTTGCCACAAATGCGTACTTTAGCCTTGATTAACTCTTTTGAGTTTTTTTGCCATACGGGCAACTGGGCTGATATGCGTTACCCCTTTAGATATTGAAAAAAACCACTAAGAGCCTAAATTCCACTCAATCAAAAAATATGATATCCTAAACATTGCGCTTTATTGCAATCTACATCAAAACCGACAAATGAAAGAACTTGACGATAAAAAAACCCAAGAACTGCTAGTCACCATCATGGAATGGGAACTAGCAGGGGTTGTACGCTACACCCACTATTCACTCATGGTGACAGGCCCCAACCGCATCCCCATCGTGCAGTTTTTTAAAGCACAAGCAACTGAATCCTTGCTCCACGCGCAACAAGCCGGAGAAATTCTGACAGGTTTAGAAGGGCATCCCAGCCAGAAAATCGCTCCGATTGAAGAAACCTACAAACACTCGGTAAAAGACCTTTTGGAAGAAAGTTTAAATCACGAGAAAAAAGCGCTCAAAAAATATAAGTCTTTACTTGAAGTAGTGACAGACTCCAGCGTTTATCTGGAAGAATACGCCCGTACCCTAATCGGTCAAGAAGAATTGCACCAAGTAGAACTGAAGAAAATGCTGCGCGATTTTAGTTAAGCAAGGCAATAGTCCGCAGTCCTTAGTCCTTAGTCCTTAGTTATTAGTCCTTAGTTACTCCACAACCGTCTGAAGAGAACCTCCTTCTTTTTTTCCCTTCCTTCGCGACAAGAGCGCTCACGCGCGGCTTCGCCTAAAGCGTCTTGGCGGTTCAATAATCTTAAATTATGTCCGTGGCAAAACAAAAAATACTAAGGACTAAAGACTAAGGACAAATTAGCAATTATTTAAAAATGAATTTTAGTGAAGCCGTACCGACTTTTGTAATTACCCTCCGCGAAGGCGTTGAAGCTGCCTTAGTCGTGGGAATTGTCCTAGCTTGCCTCAAAAAAGCCGAGCAAAGTCACCTTAATTCTTGGGTTTATGCAGGTGTCGGAGCGGGAATTGCTGCCAGCGCTTTCGTTGGAGTATTGTTTAATGGATTGCTAGCAGCCCTATCAACATCTAATCAGCCTTACGCACCAGTAATTAAACAGCTATTAGAGGGTGTGTTGGGAATTGTGGCGATCGCCATGCTAAGCTGGATGCTAATTTGGATGACTCAGCAAGCGCGCTTTCTCAAAGCTGAAGTTGAAGGGGCGGTTACAGTAGCTTTGACAGAAAATACCAATGCTGGTTGGGGTGTATTTGGCTTAATTTTCATTGCGGTACTGCGCGAAGGTTTTGAAACAGTTTTGTTTGTCAGCGCTCAATTTCAACAGGGTTTGAGTCCGGCTTTAGGCGCTTTGGGCGGTTTGACTGGGGCGACAATCATTGGGGCGCTGCTGTTCAAGTGGGGAGTCAAGATTGATATCCGCCTGTTTTTCAAGTTTATGGGGATTTTGTTGCTGTTAATTGTCGCGGGTTTGGCGGTATCTGCACTCAAGCATTTTGACCAAGCTGCTGCTATTTTGTCGCAGATGGATAGCAAGTATGCAGCGATTTGTGTTTTTTACGATCGCACCGCAGCACTTCACTCTTGTATTTTAGGCCCGATGGTGTGGAATGCAGCAGGAGTTTTGTCCGATCGGCAATTTCCCGGAGTCATTCTCAAAGCACTATTTGGATACAGAGACCTCATCTATCTTTTGCAAGCTGTTGGTTATACAATATTCTTAGTAGCGATCGGCAGTCTTTACTTCCAAAAATTAGACTCTAAGCCGACGGTTCCGAGCAAAAATACTCCGTCTCCGCAAGAGCCAACTAGCTAGTTATCGGTAGTTACGCGGTTTTTATCCGTTGTTTAACTAATGATGAGGGCGATTAAAAAGATAGCCCCACTTCCAAAAAATCGGCTTAATTTTTCCAGGTTGGGGGATTGACTACTAGACTTTTTTATGATACCATCTGATAATGGGAATGTAATTTATTTTTGTCATAATAAGTCACACTCCCACTATTAAATTATACATTCAATAGACCTCAAAAGCAAGCCCTAGGCCTAGAATTTTTTTTTTCCACTAAACTTAACAAATTTTAAGAAATAAAAGTTAAAGATTAACATGAGTCTTCAAGAAGCGGACTAATGTTAGGGCAAGTCTGTGAAGTAAGAGCACCCAGAAGAAAGCTAAGGCTGGCGATCGGCAAAAATCTGGTTCCAGCAAAATTTATGGCGAACAGTTTTATGATAAGTGCCCCCTAGGGCTTATAATTACTACAAGAATATTTACAGAAAGCGGAAGTTCTTAATGAACCTAATAATCTTTAATGAAGCTTAAGATTAAAAAAATGTTGGTTAAAGTTACCTGGAACCCCCAGAAGGCTGTAGCCTCTGCAATCTGGTTAGCGGTGAGATAAATAATGATGCCCCGTATACTTGTTATTGATGATGACGCGGCGATCGCCGAAATCGTAGCCGTTAACCTAGAAATGGCTGGCTACGAAGTCACCCAGGCAGAAGACGGCATCAAAGGTCAGGCACTAGCAATACAAATGCTACCCGACCTGATCATGCTAGACCTGATGCTGCCTAGAGTAGACGGATTCACAGTATGTCAGCGGTTGCGGCGCGACGATCGCACATCCGACATACCCGTATTGATGTTGACAGCCTTAAGTCAAACCCAAGATAAAGTAGAAGGATTCAACTCCGGTGCCGACGATTACCTGACCAAACCCTTTGAACTAGAAGAGATGCTGGCGCGAGTGCGAGCCTTGCTTCGGCGCACAGACCGCATCCCCCAAGCAGCCAAACACTCCGAAATCCTGAATTACGGCCCGCTGACCCTTGTCCCCGAAAGATTTGAAGCTGTTTGGTACGTTCGCACCGTCAAACTGACTCACCTAGAGTTCGAGTTGCTACACTGCTTACTCCAGCGCCACGGTCAGACAGTCTCTCCCAGCGAAATTCTCAAAGAAGTGTGGGGTTACGACCCCGACGACGACATCGAAACCATTCGCGTACACATCCGACACTTGAGAACCAAGATGGAACCCGATCCCCGCCATCCTCGGTACATCAAAACTGTATACGGGGCGGGCTATTGCCTGGAGTTGCCCAACAACGAGCAAGTAGCCGAGGAAAGCAGAGCATCGGAAAGCAAATCATCTGCTTGAACTAGCGTATTCGATGCCATAAGCAGTTAACAATTTAACTAGAAAAGCCTGAGAGCGTTTGCTCTCAGGCTTTGTTATTTCGAGTTTGAGATGAATATGCCAACAAGTAGCCATTAACTCTCTTGATTCAGAAAAAAATAATCCCGCACCCCTTCTAGCCCCACTTTACTCAAAGCTTGCCCAGAAGAAAGTACCGGATTTCTTGTGCCACCTTGTCTTTTCCGAGAGGATTAGATAGCTACTTAAACAATACTCTAGCCTTACTAAGACTATTTGTCAATAAAATTTTAAATTTTAATCTAAATGCTCTTTCTTATAACGCCAAGCAAACTTCCGATTAAGCCCAAAAAGCAGTCATAGACTGAGTTTTACGATATTTTAGGCTGCTTTGTTACATATCTTAACTAAAATAAGTGAAAACTTTATCAAATAGCCCTTGACGAAACTTCTAAAATTGTTGATTATTTATATCAATAAGCTGCAAGTGCTTAAAACTCAACTGACATCCTTCACAAGAGGTAAATCGCCGTGACAAGCATGGCCAAAAAATCCTTCCCAGCCGAAGCAGAAATCTTTCCCTGGTGGGCAGGCAACGCTCGCTTAATCAACCTTTCCGGTCGTTTGCTCGGCGCCCACGTCGCCCAGGCCGGCCTCATCGTCTTCTGGGCGGGAGCTTATACCCTATTTGAGCTTTCCCGTTTCAACCCAGAATTGCCCATGTACGAACAAGGCTTAATCCTGTTGCCCAACCTAGCCCGACTAGGCTTTGGTGTCGGTGCGGGAGGCAAAATTGTCGATACTTATCCGTACTTTCAGATTGGTGTAATTCACCTAATTAGCTCAGCCTTTCTCGGCTTCGGCGGCATCTTTCATTCCCTCAAAGGGCCCGCCACCCTCGAAGAAAAAACTCCTTTCTTCGGCTACAGATGGGAAGACGCAGACAAAATGACCACCATCTTGGGCATCCACCTAGTTTTGCTTGGTGTTGGTGCTTTCTTGTTGGTGGCCAAAGCTATGTATTTCGGTGGTTTGTATGATACCACGATCGGGCAAGTGCGGGTAATTTCGGATCCCACTTTCAATCCCGCCGTGATTTTCGGCTACCTGTTCGGTGCAGGTGGCACGCACTGGCTCGCCTCTGTTGACAATCTCGAAGATGTTGTCGGCGGACATATGTGGGTAGGACTCCTCTGCATAGCCGGCGGCCTCTGGCACATTCGCACTCAACCTTTTGCTTGGGCAAAACGCCTCTTCATCTGGTCGGGAGAAGCTTACCTCTCCTACAGTCTCGGTGCCTTAGCCTTAATGGGTTTCATCGCAGCCTACTTTGTTTCAGTCAATACCATCGCTTACCCAGAGGAATTCTACGGGCCAACCTTAAAAATTGGCTTCGAGCAGTTCCCCTACTTTCACAGCGAAGGAATGCTGACCTCCCGCGTCTGGTTGGCTAACACTCACTTCTGGCTCGCCTTCTTCGTTCTGCAAGGACATTTCTGGCACGCTTTGCGATCGGCAGGATTTGATTTCCGCAAAGGCAAAGTCGTGCAAGCAATGCGCGAAGATATCCAGCCTGGAGGGAATAAAGTTGCAGCCAGTCCAGCAAATTAACCGCATCAGGAGGAAAGCAAAAATGCAAGCAATAGCAGATCAGAATTTAATTCCAGAGCCGGAAAAGTCAGAAAACGAGTACGGTTGGTGGGCAGGCAACGCCCGTTTCATCAATTTTTCAGGACGAATTTTGGGGGCTCACGTCGCTCACGCGGGCTTGATTGTATTCTGGGCCGGAGCGATGACTCTGTTTGAACTTTCAAACTTTAACCCAGAGTTGCCGATGTACAACCAAGGTTTAATCCTGCTGCCGCATTTG
The DNA here is from genome assembly GCF_026130175.1 of Lyngbya sp. CCAP 1446/10. Taxonomy (GTDB): domain Bacteria; phylum Cyanobacteriota; class Cyanobacteriia; order Cyanobacteriales; family Microcoleaceae; genus Microcoleus. The sequence goes on from NZ_JAIGNI010000059.1 coordinate 16,973, forward strand.
GCAAGTTTGGGTTTGGGAGTAGGAGCAGGCGGTCAAATTGTTGATACCTATCCCTATTTTGCGATCGGAGTTGTGCATCTAATTAGTTCCGCAGTTCTCGGTGCCGGCGGTCTTTACCATTCCTTGCTCGGCCCGAAAGTATTGCCGCAAAACAAAACATTTTTTGGTTCCTTCGGCTACGACTGGGAAGACAAAGACAAAATGACAACCATCATCGGCATTCACCTATTACTCTTAGGTGCAGGTGCTTGGTTGTTTGTCGCAAAAGCCTTATTTTGGGGCGGTCTTTACGATCCCCACGTTGCCGACGTGCGGATAATTAGCGAACCAACCCTCAATCCCGCCCGCATTTTCAGCTACCTTTTACCAGTGCACGGCCCTGAAGGAATGGCAGCAGTTGACAACTTAGAAGATGTTGTCGGCGGTCACATTTATGTTGGCTTGCTCTGCATTCTTGGCGGTTTCTGGCATATCTTCACCAAGCCTTTTGCGTGGGCGCAGCGAGTGCTATTTTGGTCGGGAGAAGCTTACCTTTCTTACAGTTTGGGCGCTCTGGCTTATATGGGCTTTTTGGCCGCCTACTTTGTGACTGTAAATGACACTGTTTATCCAGAGGTTTTCTACGGCCCGGTGGGTTTGAGTGGCCCGGATGCAGTGGTTGTTTCTTCGCGGACTTGGCTGGCAACAAGCCACTTTGTGTTATCGATTTTGGCGCTTTCCGGTCATATTTGGCACGCTTTGCGCGTTCGCTCGAAAGCAGCGGGATTTGATTTTCGATCGGGTGAATTTGTAACTGCAACTGCTAGCAAGGTTGAAAAATTCCCTCAGATGCAAGCTCAACCTGCGACGGCAACAGCAGTTAGTTTGTCCGATGTGACTGTAACTTTTTTGCGGAATTTGCCGATTTACCGCAAGGGATTGTCTCCCATAGTCAGGGGATTAGAAGTTAGCTTGGCTCACGGCTATTTCCTGGTAGGAGCTTTTGCGGTATTGCTGCCTTTGCAAGAAAAAGGTTTAGCACCGCTGGCCGGGTTGCTGGCAACTCTGGCATTGGTGTTGATTTTGGCGATCGCCCTCTCGGTTTACGAGAACCGGAACGTTGAAGCAGGTAAAGTTTTGTACTGGCATAAAACGTCGGAAGATTGGAGTTTGTTCCGGGGCGGTTTTGTGATGGGCGGTACTAGCGGAGCTTTCCTCGCCTATTTGCTGCTAGACAACTTTGCTGGCATTGATGCAATTTTCCGGGGTGTTATCAACTGAAATAAAAACGGTTAGTAGTGCGGACTTAAGTCCGCTCCGAGCGTGCGGACTTCAGTCCGCACTACTAACGAACTAATCTCATCTCAAGTTCAATTTATTTCAAGCCAAATAACTACAACAAGGAAACAAAAAACAATGCAAACCTACGACAATCCCAAAGTTAAATATGACTGGTGGGCAGGCAATGCCCGGTTCGCCAATCTTTCGGGATATTTCATTTCCGCTCACGTCGGTCAAGCAGCTTTAATTACTTTTTGGACAGGAGTATTTACTCTAGGTATTGCTGCCAAGTTCCACTTTGAATGGGAAGACTAGAAAAAACTTGGTTTTATCCTGGGATATCACTTGATTTTTTTGGGATTAGGCGCGCTGTTTTTGGTAGCTAAAGCGATAGTTTTCGTCGGTTTGTACGACTCGACTATTCAGGAAGTACGCACTGTTTTGAGTCCTACTCTCGATCCGTTAGTTATCTACGCCTATCAAACTCATTTGGCCAGTGTTGACAATTTGGAAGATTTGGTGGTCACATTTAGTTTAGCTGGCTTGGCTTTTATGGCTTTTGTTTCCTGTACGTTTGCGGGATATAACACGATTATTTATCCTGTTGAATTCTACGGGAGCGATCGCCTGAGATTGACAAACGCACAATTTTTCTTGGGTATATTAGCCCTTGCCGGTCACATCTGGCACGCTTCTCGCGCCCGTTTGAATAGAAGCTGAATTCGATTAAAGTCAGAAACCAAGTTTATTTTTACTTTATTGCTGACTTAAATCTGTTTCCAATTAGTGTGTTTTTTGAGAAATTACCCTATGACTGTTGTTATTTACTGCTTCTGTATCAGTATTTTGACGCTCGTGTTTTTGTGGAGTGCTTCGCTAGCATTGCGAGAGGGATTCCAGCAACTCCGGCGTCTGCATCAAATTCCTTGTTCCAATTGCGAATTTTTTACTAATGATTACCGTCTCAAATGTACGGTGCGGCCGTGCGTTGCTTGTACTGAGGATGCGATCGGCTGTACTGACTTTGAACCGAAGACTTGTTTTGCCAATTCTTGCCAGCAACATTGCTCTAGGGTTCACAAAGATTATGCAGAAATGCCGACCAATTCTTCTGTTCCACCTTTAGCAACCGGAATGAGAAGCTAGTAAATTCCCCCTGATTCAGGGGGATGTATCACAATTATTTGGAGAAATTCGCGATGAATTTATACAGCGCTAACTCACTCAAAGTAGAACTAAACCAGAGAGGCTGCCGCCTGACTCCTCAGCGAGAAACTATTTTGAGCGTCTTTCAAACTCTGCGACAAGGTAATCATTTGAGTGCGGAAGAATTATACAATACTTTGCAAGGTCAAGGAGAACGAATTGGCTTATCTACTGTCTACAGAACGCTGCATTTATTAGCAAGAATTGGAATTTTGCGTGAATTAGAATTAGCAGAAGGACACAAGCATTACGAACTAAATTTGCCGGAATTGCACCACCACCATCACCTAGTTTGCATTCAGTGTCACAAAACCTTTGAATTTAGTGATGAATCGATTTTAAAAATAGGCAAAAAGCAAGTTGATAAAGCTGGTGTAGAACTCCTTGACTGTCAATTAACTGTGCGTGCTGTTTGTTTGGAAGCGCTGCGGGAGGGATGGCCTTCTTTGGTGCCGAGCAATTGGTTATGTCCGAGATATCATTCGGAACTTGAGGAGGAAATGAGTTGAGTTGAATGAAAGACTCTTCGGGAATTGGGAATTGGGAATTGGGAATTGGGAATTGGGAATTGGGAATTGGGAATTGGGAATTGGGAATTTTCTGTTAGTTATTATAACCCACTACTAACAAACAACTAATGACCAATGACAACTGACCAATGACAACTGTCAACTGACAACTGTCAACTGACAACTGACAACTGTCAACTGACAACTGACAACTGACAACTGTCAACTGACAACTGACTTCACTTGTACTCAAGCAACTTCAGAATCGGAACGTTGGTGTTCCATCCGAAATACGTTAGCGTACAAACTAGCAACAATCTGTTTGCCTTCTTGGGTCAATTGCAAGTAACCGAGAGATTCGCTGATGTGAGGATAAATGCCGCTCCAGTAAAACTTAGAGTAGCTTTGTAGCAAGTCGCCCGGATGCCGGTATCCCAAAATTTTAGTAGCACCGCTTTCTTCCAACTCGTAAAACAGCGCGCCAATTTTCTGCAAATATTGCGGGTTGCTGAGCTGACCTATCAAGTCAGCACCGCGAACTAAATTAGAATAATTAACTGCATCTTCGTCAATGTTTCCGTCAAGCACCGAGAAACGAGTCTGTTCTATGTTCTGCTTAATTATCTCAGCATTAATTAGCTTGTGGTTGCCGAAGCGTTCGTCAATGAAAAGTTTGGCTCTGTCAACTCGGTAAGGAGCTAAGCTGGCGGCTGTTGCACCGGGAGCAAGTGCAATTCTCATGCCATCTTTTCCGGTAGCATACAATCCTTCTGATGTTTGGTCTTGCCGACAAACTCCTTTGACATATCCGATATCTTGGCACAGCAAAGAAATGATGTAGTGCAGCCAGTTTTCGCAGGATACTCCGCCCTTGCGAATGTGTTTCCCACGCAAGATTTCTTGGCCGACTAATGTAATGCAAATCGCGTGTTCTACATTGTGATAAAGAGCATCGCTGCTGGCGATGTTTTCTAGTGCCATTGCCCCCACCCAGGCAATAATGTCGGCATAGTCTGATTTGTAGCCTCCGTAAGTGCGACTGTATCCGTTCTCCAGTTGTTTTATGAAAGCCTCGATCAGCAGTTCTGTATAATTAAACATACCCTGTCCTTTTACTTTAATATTGCCTTTCAAGAGCGGTGAATCTATTTTGAGTCTCTCTAATATTATGGATGAGATTGTAACTCGGAACTCAAAATTAATTCACTCGCGTGCATTGTTCGCGCTTGCCTTTGGGGGAATCTCAACACTCCCAAGCAACTCAGTCCATGACTGAAAGCCATCCCCGCCGCACTGCATAGAGCAGCCTACTGACAATTTTTCCATCGTCTGAGCTTCTTAAACTCTGAGAATTAATTTCGTATTGAATTTGGTGGAACACAGTCCTATCGATCTTACCGGATTTCCAAATGTTCAAGTAAAGTTCGGAAATTATGCTTTCAGGAATATAAGCTTGGGTTTTCATCTGCGGTCAATTGAATGTATATTGCTTATTGTCAGCTAATTTTATATAACTTTATGTGATGTCGATCTCTCTGAGGCTGTGATGCGATCGCACGCACTCAGTTGATGGGCATCTTCGGAAAATGGTGATTCGATCGATATTTCGATCGCCACAAATTTTACTGACGGCTGTGGCCTGTATGACAGTTGCGCCTAAATTATATTATGTCACAGACCATTCGTCTGTTGTGGTCGCCTGCTCCTTTCCTTGCAGCCAGGAAGGAAGTTCGATCGCCTGCTGCGGCAAATTTCTTGCCAAAAAAACTCTAGTCGTGTAATATATAGAGTCTGGTATCCTCACTTACCCATAATTATTTTCATTTATCCCATCCCCCTAGAGGGGAAGGGACTTTCAGTGCGGATGCCGCCAAATCACTATATTCAGCAAAAAGCTAGAAATGCCGTAACTCATGCCCACTATTCAGCAACTCATCCGTTCAGCACGGGAACAAACGCAGAAAAAAACCAAATCGCCAGCTCTCAAGAGTTGCCCCCAGCGCCGCGGAGTTTGCACCAGAGTCTACACGACCACCCCGAAAAAACCTAACTCGGCGCTGCGGAAAGTGGCTCGGGTACGGCTGACATCTGGTTTTGAAGTGACAGCCTACATCCCCGGTATCGGTCACAACTTGCAAGAACACTCAGTAGTAATGATCCGCGGCGGTCGGGTAAAAGATTTACCCGGAGTTAGATATCACATCATTCGCGGTACATTAGACACCGCCGGGGTGAAAGACCGCAAACAAGGTCGTTCCAAGTATGGTGCTAAGCGTCCCAAAGCGAAAAAATAACACGGCTATCGCCCGCCGGGGTGAAAAAGCAAAAATTAAGTCTGATCTGTCGATCGAGATTTGAGCCGAAAACCCCAAATTCAATCAATCAAAATCAAAAATCCCAAATAGAACTATGTCTCGCCGCACAGTTATTCAAAAACGTCCAGTTCCGCCAGATCCAACTTACAACAGCCGGTTGGTAAGCATGATGGTGAGACGGATCATGCAGCACGGCAAAAAATCCGTTGCCTCCAGCATCGTCTACGACGCCCTAAAAACCATCCAAGAACGCACAGGAGCTGAGCCGTTAGACTTGTTTGAAAAAGCAGTCAAAAACGCTACACCCCTGGTAGAAGTCAAAGCCCGCCGGGTAGGTGGCGCCACCTACCAAGTGCCGATGGAAGTACGTTCCGATCGCGGAACCACCCTCGCCCTCCGCTGGCTGATCAGATTTGCCCGTGCCCGCACAGGCCGCTCGATGGCAGCCAAGCTGGCTAACGAACTGATGGATGCAGCTAACGAAACCGGCAGTGCTATTCGCAAGCGCGAAGAAACACACCGTATGGCCGAAGCTAACAAGGCTTTTGCTCACTACCGGTACTAATTGCCAAATCGGGCATGGATCAGAGGTCGATCGTGCGGCATAAAAGCATCGGGCGATCAATCGAAAAGTGTCAATTTTGAGTTATTGAGATTGCTTTCCCTGGGGCAATGCTGCCGGCCATTAGTGAAGCAAACTCAAAACTCCCAAAGTAAAAATTCACACATTCTCTGAATCCTCCATGTCGCATAGTTAATATTTTTGCAAACAAATGTTGCAAAAAGTATTAAAATGTAACAATAAACTCAATATACTTATCTTGTAAGTCGATTGGGAGTGCAAAATAAGGTTCTGTGTAGTATAATAGTATTATAACAGCAACACAAAATCAAAGGAGATAGCTGTGGCACGTATCGTCCCGCTAGAAAAAACTCGCAACATCGGCATCGCAGCCCACATAGATGCGGGCAAAACAACGACAACAGAAAGGATTCTGTTCTATTCTGGCATGGTTCACAAAATGGGTGAAGTGCACGAGGGGACAGCAGTCACTGACTGGATGGAGCAAGAGCGGGAGCGGGGAATTACGATTACTGCCGCCGCTATCACCACCAGTTGGAAAGATTACAAAATCAACATCATCGACACTCCAGGACACGTAGACTTCACGATCGAAGTCGAACGATCGATGCGAGTGCTCGACGGAGTGATAGCCGTTTTCTGCTCGGTAGGCGGAGTGCAGCCACAATCGGAAACAGTTTGGCGACAAGCCGATAGGTATCATGTACCCCGGATTGTGTTCGTCAACAAAATGGATCGAATGGGTGCAAACTTTTATAAAGTCCACGCCCAAATTTGCGATCGGATGAGAGCGAATGCCGTACCCGTCCAAATCCCGATCGGCAGCGAAGAAAACTTCCGGGGAATTGTAGATCTAGTGCAAATGAAAGCCTACATCTACAACAACAACACCGGCACCGACATCGAGGAAATAGAAATCCCCGATGAGGTAAAAGAACTCGCAGCAGAATATCGCACCAAGCTGATCGAATCCGTAGCAGAAACTAGCGACGCCCTCACGGCAAAATACCTCGAAGGCGAAGAACTAACGGAAGCCGAAATCCGCCATGCCCTGCGTCGAGGGACAATATCCGGGGCAATAGTCCCCGTACTGTGCGGTTCTGCCTTCAAAAACAAAGGCGTTCAGCTTTTGTTGGATGGAGTGATAGACTATCTGCCGTCGCCCTTGGAAGTTCCCCCAATTCAAGGACTACTGCCCAACGGCGACACCGCAGAGCGAGCAGCAGACGACAACGCGCCCCTGTCAGCCCTGGCATTCAAAATCATGGCAGACCCTTACGGCCGCCTGACCTTTGTTCGGGTATACTCCGGTATCCTGAAAAAAGGAACCTACGTCCTCAACTCCACCAAAGACAAAAAAGAGCGGGTTTCTCGCTTAATTGTCCTTAAAGCCGACGATCGGATAGAAGTTGAGGAACTCCGGGCCGGAGACTTGGGAGCAGCCTTGGGTTTGAAAGACACCTTCACCGGCGATACCCTCTGCGAAGAAGGATCGGCAGTGATTCTGGAATCCCTGTTTATTCCAGAGCCAGTCATCTCCGTGGCTGTCGAACCCAAAACCAAACAAGACATGGAGAAGCTCTCCAAAGCCCTCCAGTCGCTCTCGGAAGAAGACCCCACCTTCCGAGTCAACGTTGACCCAGAAACCAACCAGACAGTCATCGCCGGCATGGGCGAACTGCACCTGGAAATCCTGGTAGACAGAATGCTGCGGGAATTCAAAGTAGAAGCCAACGTGGGTCAGCCACAAGTAGCCTACCGCGAAACCATTCGCAAAGCCGTCCGCGCCGAAGGTAAATTTATCCGCCAAAGTGGCGGTAAAGGTCAGTACGGTCACGTCGTGATCGAACTAGAACCCACCGAAGTCGGAACTGGCTTTGAATTTGTCTCCAAAATTGTCGGCGGCACTGTACCCAAAGAGTACATCGGGCCGGCAGGACAGGGGATGAAAGAAGCCTGCGAATCGGGTATTGTAGCAGGATATCCCGTGATTGACCTCAAAGCTACTATGGTAGACGGGTCTTTCCACGACGTAGACTCCTCAGAAATGGCATTTAAGATCGCCGGTTCAATGGCGATCAAAGAAGCCGTGATGAAGGCGTCGCCAGTGCTACTAGAGCCTATGATGAAGGTAGAGGTTGAAGTTCCCGAAGATTACATCGGGAACGTCATCGGAGACCTCAACTCGCGTCGGGGTCAGATCGAGGGTCAAGAGACGGATCAGGGAATTGCCAAAGTTTCTGTCAAAGTTCCACTAGCAGAAATGTTTGGTTACGCTACCGATATCCGCTCAAAAACCCAAGGTCGAGGCATCTTCACAATGGAATTCAGCCATTACGAAGAAGTGCCGCGAAATGTGGCTGAAGCCATTATCGCGAAAAACAAAGGGAACTAATGATTTTGGATTTTAGATTTTGGATTTTGGATTGAATCCAAAATCGAGAATCTAAAATCTCAAGTCTAAAATCGCTAAAAAAAACAAGGAACAGATCGAGAATGGCACGCGCAAAATTTGAACGGACTAAACCCCACGTAAACATCGGCACCATCGGTCACGTTGACCACGGCAAAACAACTTTGACCGCGGCGATTACGATGACTCTTTCTGCACTGGGTCAGGCTAAGGGTAAAAACTACGCCGACATCGACGCTGCGCCAGAAGAAAAAGCACGCGGTATTACAATTAATACCGCTCACGTAGAATACGAAACTACAGGTCGCCACTACGCTCACGTAGACTGTCCCGGACACGCTGACTATGTGAAGAACATGATCACCGGTGCTGCTCAAATGGACGGCGGCATCCTAGTAGTGTCAGCAGCAGATGGCCCCATGCCTCAAACTCGCGAACACATCCTGCTAGCTAAGCAAGTTGGCGTTCCCAGCTTGGTTGTCTTCTTGAACAAGGAAGACATGGTGGATGACGCTGAACTGTTGGAATTGGTAGAAATGGAAGTTCGTGAACTGTTGAGTTCCTACGATTTTCCTGGCGATGACATCCCCATCGTGACCGGTTCGGGATTGAAAGCTCTCGAAGCGATGCTTGCTAATCCCAAAACCAAACAAGGCGAGAATGAGTGGGTTGACAAGATTTACAAGCTGATGGAATCAGTGGATTCTTACATCCCTACTCCAGAACGCGAAATTGATAAGCCTTTCTTGATGGCTGTAGAAGACGTATTCTCGATTACTGGTCGGGGTACTGTGGCGACTGGTCGGATTGAACGTGGCAAAGTCAAAGTCGGCGAAACAGTCGAAATTATTGGTCTTAAGGACACTCGCAGCACTACGGTGACTGGTGTGGAAATGTTCACCAAGTCCTTGGAGGAAGGCTTGGCCGGCGACAACGTGGGTCTACTTCTCCGGGGTATTTTGAAGGCTGATATTGAAAGAGGCATGGTAATTGCCAAGCCGAAGAGCATCTTGCCTCACACTCAGTTTGAATCTGAAGTGTACATTCTGAAAAAAGAAGAAGGCGGCCGTCACACGCCCTTTTTCTCTGGCTACCGCCCTCAATTCTACGTCCGTACAACTGACGTAACTGGTACAATCATGCAGTTCACTGCTGATGATGGTACGGAAGCTGAAATGGTGATGCCTGGTGACCGGATCAAAATGACTGTTGATCTGATTCACCCGATCGCGATCGAACAAGGAATGCGCTTCGCTATCCGCGAAGGTGGCCGTACAGTCGGCGCCGGCGTTGTTTCCAAAATCCTCAAGTAGGAATCCGCTAACGCTTTAAATAGCAGAAAAGCCTAATTAAATTTAGTGGCTTTTCTGCTATTTATTGATGAGTCATCAGTCAGTCGATTTGAGATTTTAGATTGATGTGCAACATTCAATCTGGATATTCAACAGCAGTCTAAAATTTTAGGATATCCACGACTAAAGTCGGAGAAGACCGTTTTTGGGCATGGTCATTAGTCCGCAGTTAGTTGTTAGCAAAAAAACAACTAACAATTGACAAGTGAAAACTAATGACTAATGACTACTGACTACTGACTACTGACTCCTGACTCCTGACTAACAACTAAAAACAAACTGAACCTAGAAAATTCAACAAAAAAATGGCAACTATTCCACAGCAAAAAATCCGCATTCGCCTCAAAGCTTTCGATCGCCGAATTCTAGACGCATCTTGCGAAAAGATTGTAGATACAGCAAATCGGACAGCCGCCACTGCGATCGGCCCGATTCCCCTACCGACAAAACGACGGATTTATTGCTTGCTGCGATCACCACACGTAGACAAAGATTCTCGCGAACACTTTGAAACCCGCACGCACCGTCGCATTATCGACATTCACCAGCCTTCTGCTAAAACAATTGACGCTTTGATGAAACTGGATTTGCCAGCCGGTGTAGATATCGAAGTTAAGCTGTAGATTGACGGATTTTAAACGCAGAAAGAAGGAACAATGGAAAAATACATTGTTCCTTCTTTTTGTTGAAAGTGCGATCAACAGTAGTCAGTAGTCAGTAGTCAGTAGTCAGTAGTCAGTAGTCAGTAGTCAGTAGTCAGTAGTCAGTAGTCAGTAGTCAGTAGTCAGTAGTCAGTAGTCAGTAGTTAGTGGTTTGTAAGTAAATCGCTCCAATTAAACGTAAAATTTTATCGATCAGCGGCCATCAAACAAATGGTCATTGTAAAGTGGCTTTCATAGCCTGTAACATAGTTAATTAAGCAAAAACATAATTTTTATCATTTTTAAAGGTATGACGGCTTGTTCAAGCTGGCAGCAGTTGCTGAGAGGATTGGCGATCGCCCGCAGTTGATCCCGAAGACCCTGCAAAAGCCCGATCGCTCCCGCCCCAGAATTACTCAAATCAGTTAAAGTAAGAAAAAGAAGCGCAAGTACCGTCACCTTTGAGCGACAATGGCATCCTCCTCCTCTGTAGCAGTTCGCGAACTCCCCCTATTTCCATTGCCGGAAGTGGTTCTATTTCCAGGTAGACCGCTGCCGCTGCAAATTTTCGAGTTTCGCTATCGAATCATGATGAATACGATTCTTGAGGGCGATCGCCGTTTCGGTGTACTCATGTGGGACCCCAACCAAAACAAAGTCTCAGCCGTTGGCTGTTGCGCCGAAGTGATTCACTGTCAGCGCCTCCCGGACGATCGCATGAAAATCATGACTCTCGGACAGCAGCGGTTCCGAGTCCTCGATGCCGTTCGGGAAAAACCCTATTTAGTCGGTTTAGTAGAATGGATTGAAGACGAACCGCCGCAAAAAGACCTCCGATCTTTGGGCAAAGAAGTCGAACAACTGCTGAGAGATGTAGTTCGCCTGTCTAGCAAATTGATGGATCAGCCGATCGACCTACCGGATGACATTCCCAGTTTGCCCACAGAACTGTCATACTGGGTAGCCAGCTATCTTTACGGTGCAGCGACAGAACAGCAAACTCTTTTAGAATTGCAAGATACAGCAGCGAGATTGGAACGCGAAACCGAAATTTTGACCTCTACTCGCAATCACTTGGCAGCAAGGACTGTACTGAAAGATACGCTCAAATAGGGAATTAGCGCAGGCAAAAAGTACGATCGGTTTTGCCTGCATTGAAGCCAAAATTACACACAAATCATACTATTTTCGATTTTAGATTTTCGCATTGGAGATTAAATAATTGAGAATTAATAGACCTTTTACAAAAATATCTAGGAACGGGCAAGATGCCCGTTCCACAGAAAAATTTATTGTTGTGGAACGGGCATCTTGCCCGTTCCAAAATTAGATGCTTGTGTCACAAAATCTCGACCAACCGAAACCATACGATGCAGTTAGAGGAGGTCAACTGCCACCTCCTGTGGGCGGTGTCGTGCTCGGCGGATTAGCCGGAGTTAAACATCGGCTGTCTAGTTCTGTTAGCGAACATCGCATTGCCGCCCTCAAGGAAGCTTTGAATTACGGCGATGCAGGCTTAAAAATAGCGATCGAGATTTGTCAAACCGAAACAGGGCCTGTGCAGCGGGCGGCCTGCGATTTGCTGCGAGAAAGGCTGAGTGCGATCGCCCGCGAAAAATTACAGGCCTTTGTACCTGCAACTTTAGATTCCGAAACAGGGGCAGACAGGACTCAAAAAATCTTAAATAACTCACCGAGTGCAGTCTCAGAAAAAAGTATCGATCGACAGTTGTCAGAAGCACAGTTAATATTTGAGACAATTATGCAGCAAATGCAACCAAATTTGTTGCTGTTAGAAGCATTAGTCGCCTCTGTAGAACGCGAAGAATTTACCAGCGAACTGATGAATCTTTGGGAGTTGTTAATCTCAGAAATTCAGGAACTTCTCAAAGAACTGCGTCAGGCTGTTGGCAGTGCGATTTCCGCCCAACTCCGCATTCAGTGGCAGTACAATCAAGCTGAATCTCAAGCCAATCAGTGGCAGCAGCGAGCTTTGCTAGCTCTTCAGAAAGGCGATGAAAATGTGGTTCGCCAGGCCTGGGTTCGGAAGCAGATCGAGTTAGATAAGGTAGCAGAACTAAAAATTGATTTAGACGACCAAACTGTGCGAGTAGAAACTCTCAACCGCAACTTGCTAGCTTTGGAAAGTAAGATTGCTGAAGCTAATTCTAAAAAAGAGATTCTGAAGATGCAGCTTCATTTTGCCAAGGTACAGGAGCAAATTAACTGCACTTTCAGCCAAATGAATAATATATTTTTTCGTCCTTAGTTGTGGAATTCTGCGCGTATATATTGCGTAATTTCAGAGTTGTCTGATGCAAAACTGAATCGCTCCGCTTAAATTTGTTGCCTTATCAAATTTAGCGCCTTCGAGCTTAGCACCGCATAAAAAGGCTCCGCTCAAATTAGCACCGCGCAAGTCAGCTTCTGTCAAATCGGCGCCCTGAAGATTAGCTTCATACAACAATGCTCCTTTCAGGTTAGCCTGTTTTAGACTTGCTCCCCGCAGTTTTGCTTCGCTTAGATTGGCTTCTCTGAGGTCTGTATTGTCCAAGCAAGCATCAATGAGGTTGGCTTCGATTAGGTTTGCCCGGTACAATGAAGCCCCGCTCAAATCAACACCAATCATTTTGCTGTCGCTCAAATTGGCGTTTTTCAGGTTTGCCTCAATCATGTCAGCTCCTGTCAATCTGGAAAAAGTTAGATTTGCTCCAGTCAAATCGGCCGCCTTTAGTTTGGTCATTACCAGGCAAGCATTTTTGAGGTTGGCACCTATTAAGTTCGCCCAACTTAGGTCTGCCGAAGCTAAATTGATTTCTTTCAAAATGGCACAAGCCAGATTAATATGAATCAAGAAAGCTTCTCGCAAAGAAGCCTCTTTCAAGTTGGTTTCATGAAAGTCTCTTTCTCCGGCTGCATATCGCTTCAGAAGTTCATCCGCATTCATCTGGCTAGCCTCCTAAGTTGTATTTAAAATTATACTACTGACAGTACAGTGTAACACCCAAAGATTTTTAAAGTTTCCGTGTGTTTTTTTAGCTCTTCTAGTGCCGATCGCACTAATGTAGAACAAGCATCCGCTTCAACGTCCATAAAGAAAATATATTCTCCGAGCGATCGCTTAGTCGGCCGAGATTCAATCCGACTTAAGTTAATACCGCGACTGGCAAATACTTGTAAAGGTTTTACCAGTGTTCCCGGCATATTTGCAGGTACGCTAAAAGCTAGTGATGTGTGAGTACAATTGGACGGTAAAGCATCAAGGATCAATGTAGCAGCAGATTTGGTGATGGATTTGATCAATGATTCATCGGCGGCTTCTGGGTTGCCAATTTCTCCTGCATTCGGGCCGAGTATCCAAAATCGAGTGTAATTGTCGGGATAATCATTAATCGGGCTCGCTAGCACGGGCAATTTGTAGAGTTCGGCGGCTCTGGGCGAAGAGATTGCCGCTATACTACTATCTTCCAGGTACTGCAACGCTTCCGTGGTTGAATTGGCTGGGATCAACTGAGCCTCCGGGATAAACTCGGCCAACCACAACTGACACTGAGCTAGGGCTTGCGGGTGAGAGTAAACTTTTTGAATCTCGTTAAAACTTTGAGCATTTGACAGCAGCGCGTGGGAAATCGGCAAAACCAGGGCGTGTTTAATGCGCAGTGTATCCAGTCGCCACAGGGTATCTAGGGTAACAGTCACGCTACCTTCGATCGAATTTTCCACCGGCACAATTGAAAAATCAACCTGTCCAGAGGCAGATGCTTCTAGTGCCTGAGAAATGGTTGAATAAGGACACAGGGTGCATTCGGAGTTAGTTTCTTGGCTCAGCCACTTGGCATAAGATAGAGCGGCTGTTTCTGCATTAGTACCTATAGGGCCGAGATGTGCGATCGTCTTCGAGGGCTTCGCTAAGGAAATTTTCATAATAATCGGTAATTTTACGTTACAAATGTTTGCTTTACTCTCATCAGCGAGCAAGTATGATGAAAAAATTAGTGATGTACCGAAAGCTTTTATCCGTTATTTCTCGGATGACATTGCCTGAGTGTGCGAGTTAACCCGCAACTCATATCACCTAAAAAAAGTTATAGTTTATTAAGATATGCTTACGAATCCTATATATTGATATCTTCTCATGTATATACGCTTTAATGCTTTCCAATCCATTGAGATCGCCGTACCAGATGAACGGGTTCCCATTCAACATTATCTGCGCCAGCCGAGGCGACTGGTGAACGCTCTGGTCGATCGCACTCGCACAGAGCAACTTAGCGATGACTGTTTCCGCCTGAAAATGCGGCCGTTACAATTTATGATGCTGAGCATTCAACCCACAGTAGACATGAGAGTGTGGGCGCAGTCGGACGGCACAATCAATTTGGAGTCCGTCGCCTGCGAAATTCTCGGCGTGGATTATATAAACGATCGCTTTGCTCTCAATCTTAAAGGAAAGCTTTATGTGCACCAAAGTAGCGGGGTAGCATACTTGAAGGGAAAAGCGGATTTGGAAGTGCAAGTAGAGCTACCACCACCGTTTTGGCTGACGCCCAAATCGATTTTAGAAGCAACGGGCAACGGTTTGCTCAAGAGCGTGCTGCTGAGCGTCAAACAGCGGTTGATGTACCAGTTACTTTTAGATTATCGCCGGTGGGCAAGCAACGAAACTGAGTTAATATCGAGTGATATTCCTCAAATCTTGTCTTTAGAAGGTTGATTTCGTACTAGAGAATCTGTAGACTTGCATGGCATTGCCCTCGCTCTCAATTCTTGAAATCATCTGCGTTTATCTGCGTTTATCTGTGTTTATCTGCGGTTGACCCGCTCTATTAAATATTTATGCAATTCGTTTTATGAATTAATGTATAGGTATATTTGGGCAAAAATCAGCCCAATTGCCCAGATATTAGTTAGATGATCGAATTGTGCTGAAGCTTTGTTGGAGTTTGCGAGCAGGCATAGATACCGGCCGGTCAGTCAAGATCGATTTGAGTCAGCGCTCCATGTTCATAGTCTTCGATGATTCCCCCAGTCTGAGACCAAGTAGTTGAGTTTTCTTTTGAAACTTCGTCCTTTTTGTCGGCGAGTTCAGAATGTGGCGGCCGAGTTATTTTGGTCGGTGGGACAGTCGTCGCGCCCACGCGAATCCTGATTTTCGGCCCGGAATTGCCCAAGCGAATCGTCATCCCGTCCGCTAATGAAACCTGAGCGATCGGTCTATCATCTACATAAGTGCCGTTAGCGCCAAAATTAATAATTTCCCAGCCATAAGGGTGATTCCACAGCTCTACGTGGTGGCGGGAAACTACAGCGCTGTAAATAATTACATCATTGTCGTTCGATCGACCGATCCGAACCACCGATTCGGATTCAAAACACCAACTTTGAACCGGGACAGACTGGATAGGATGTAGCAGAGTTAAGGTGATCACTGATGTTTTGACACTCCACCGCAAGACAGAAACGGGGATAATTCAAGAGCTAATTTTTGGGATAAAACCGCAAAAAATTTGATAATTAAAGGCGTTATCAGTCCGACGCTACTCATTCTAGATGAAATAATAGTTGGTTGTATCAAACAGCATAGGTCTTTTTGAGTTGCTAACATTTTCCTTATTGATGCAATACGTTTAAAATACAATGCTTTGAGTAGCGGTGGAATTCCTCGCACAGAAAGCCTCAATCTCCTACGAAAATACCGATCGACCTTCCTGGTACGGGCCGCCCCAAAAATGCGATCGGCAAGTAGCAGCTTTCTCGATCAGGGAGGCCACACTAAGAGGGCAAATCGGACTCTGGCGGTTGTGCCGGATCTGGCGGTACAGATTCATCCCTTTGCCGCTTCAACTCTGCCACTTTTTCTTGAGCTACATCCCTGACTTCTAGAGCTTTATCTTGAATTTTCCCCGCCAGATTTCGAGCGCCCCGCTTCACGCCAGCCACATTTTTGATAGTTTTGTCGAAATCTTCCTGTAAAAACTCTGCTACGATCCCGACTTTGTGGTGCAGTCCCTCCGCATACTGCACCGGTTCCGATACAGTAGCCTCAGAGACGATCGCCCGCTTGCTGCCGATGGTCGAAATAGCTGCCACCGGCAGCAAGTAAATCCCGTCTAAAACGCCGCGCCAGCCGCTCGATTTAAACAGGTAATCGGTAACAGAACCAGTGCGGACATCAAATAGGTAGTCAACCACCGTACCCGCCTTATTTCCTGCATCCGTGAGCACCTCAAGCCCGATCGGACAAACAGCTTGTTCCGGCTGATGCAATTCCGGGAGTTCCGGGTTAATCGTCACAAAAACATTTTCGCCCACCGTATCAACTTGCGCCCAAGCGAACCAGGTTTTTTTGCTGCCCAAAAGTCCCGACTTGCAAGTAAAGCCGATCGCCCGCTGGGAGTGAGGATCGAGCCAAAGCCGATCCACCCTGCCGACCTCTTCCGCCGTGCGGCGGTCGATCGTGCGACGGTTGAGCAGCGAACTGCGCCTAACAATCTGTTGTGATGTACTCATAAATAAACTCCTGAGTGCCAGCGAGAGAAAAATGTCGATCGTCCAAAGATGCCGATTTAATATTCTTCTTCTTGTTCCGAATAATTGCGAGTATTTTCTGCCTCCGTCAACTCCTCTTCTTCCTTGGAAGTGCCAACTTCTTTGTGGCTGGGAAGAGGAATCGTGCTAATCTGGGCGTCCTCCGAGGGAGCGTCAATTACCTTAGCTTCCCTTGACTTGACGCTAATTTGTGCTAACTGGACTGAGGACTGATTCGCATCGACGTTGATTTGAATTTTCGGTCCCGATCGAGCCAAGTGAACGATCAGACCGTCCACAACGGGAACCTTAGCGATCGGCTTACCATCGAGGTAAGTGCCGTTGGTACCTAAATTAATCAGTTCCCAAGTTATACCGCTGCGTCGCAATTCGATGTGGCGACGAGAAACCACAGCGCTAAAAAGAACGACGTGGTTTTCGGTCGATCGCCCGATCCGGACGACCTGTTCGTCATCAAAGATCCAACTGCGGACGGGAATAGACTGGAGTGGATGTAGCAAGGTCAGCTTAATCACATTGGCAGCATTGAGTTTTGGTAGAGCGCCTCAAGATGCGATTTTAGATTTTAGACTTTCTCTAGCCCAATCCAAACTCGATCTAAGAGATTTGAAATAGAAACGTAACCAGGTCTCCTTTCCCCAGAGAGATGCGGTCTCCCGGTCGCAACCGATGTCGGTTTCCGCGGGGCAGGGAAGTATTGTTGACATAAGTGCCGTTAGAACTCCCTACATCTTCTAGGTAGCAAGCATCTCCCTCCACCCGGAGATTTGCGTGTACCCGAGAAACTATCTCAGAATTAGCAAATCCCGAAACATCAATATCCGGCGGCACCAAATCATTTGGCTTGCCGATGTGAATCACAGCCAGATTGTGAGGCAATTCGATCGGCGTATTTGTCTGAACGTGTATCAGACGCGCCGACTGCTGTTGCAGTTGAGTTTTCGCCACACCCGCTGGCTGTGGGTTGGGAACCGGGGGAGAGGTATTTGGTGCTGTTGCCACCGATTCAGTTGTAACAGGAACCGATGGCGACGGCGAGGGTTCTGCAATCGTAGGGATGCTGACGGGAGTTTTTTCCAAGTTCGGCCCCAGATCTGGGGTAACTAGAGGTTCCATTGCGATCGTCAGGGGTTCGGTTGGCGCTAAGTCCGGCACCAGTGGCGATACCACTGTGGGGCCCACAGGCGAGGCGGACGGTACTGTCACCTCAACTTCTGGAACGTAGGAACCCGGACGCAAATTAAAGCCACACTGACCGCAAAATGCTGCATCTGCCTGAACCGCTGCACCGCAGTTTGGGCAACTGGCGGTAACGGGTAAAGGCGTGTAACAAGACTCGCACTGGCTGGCCCCGTCGGGGTTCTGGTGATTGCAATTGGGACAGACAATCATCGATTTCTCCTTGCTATCGGCCAGATTTTCAAATCAGCCTCATAAAAATAGTCGTGTATATAGTCAAATTTTAACTTTAACAGCCACAATTCTTATACTACTTAGCTAATACTAGCAAGTCCACTCACGCCGTGACGTTTGCGCTGATTGGCGATCGTCCGTGAGTGATACTGTTGACTATATTGGCATGGCGCAAGCTGTCTCGGCTATTTTACCGCTTCGCCTGCGGTCGCATCGAGCAGCCACCAAAGTTCGCCCTCTGGTTCAACGAGTCTGGCTGGATAGGTCATTGCGTCGGCTGCGGGGGCAAAAATTTGAGCGAGGGCGGGTTGTTTGCTGGCTCCTGCGACCATGAAGATGACGCACCGGGCGCGGTTGATTAAGGGGACTGTAAAAGTGATGCGGGGTTGACCGTCTTTGTTGCCGACAGTTACTAGAGCGTCGCGGACTTGCAAGGCTGCTGTGCCGGGAAATAGAGAGGCTGTGTGGGCGTCGTCTCCTATGCCTAATAGAATGATGTCGAAAGCGGGAAACTCACCTTCTGATATTTTGAAGAACTGCTGCAATTCGGTTTGGTGCGCTGAGGCGTCGGCTGCGGGGTCAGCCGCGCCTGTGGGCATGGGGTGAATGTTGCTGGCGGGGATGTTTACTCGATCGAGCCAAGCGAGGCGCGCCATTTTTTGATTGCTGTCCGGGTGCTGTGGGGTAACGTAGCGTTCGTCGCCCCAGAAAACGTGAATTTTGTCCCAAGGCAGGTCTTGGGTGGCGATCGCTCTGTAGAGCGGTTCTGGTGTGCTGCCGCCCGCCAAGGCGATCGTACAAATTCCGCGTTCTGCGATGGCTGCTGGGATTTTCGACAAGACAACCGCGAGAGAGCGCTCTATGAGTTCTTCCCGATTTGCTAATACTTCTACTACTTTTTTCATTAATTTTCTCTCAACTTTCGTCTTCGTGTTGCTTCCTTGCCAATGTCAATTTTGCCTTGACATTTTGCTTTGAGGTCGATCGGCTGACACCCACGCAGGCTCAACACCAGGTAAAGTCGGATTTTATCATTTTTAGCCCGCTTTATTTTAAGTTGGCAACACTTATAGCAATCCTAAATCATTATCTACACTTATTATGATATAATTATATGCAATAATTGATTGTGACAATAAAAAAATGAATAACTTACAAATGCCACAGAAAGATATGGAAAAAGAAAGAGCGGCGT
>NZ_JAIGNI010000005.1 GCF_026130175.1 Lyngbya sp. CCAP 1446/10
GCTTTGCAGTAAGGTTTCTACTAATTTGTCACCAGATGTTTTTTGCGTCATGTTTTGTATTTTACCATGCTGTGGCTAGATTGTGAACCTTCTTTTTTGCTGTTACCCCGATTTATTGAGCGGATACAATTTAATTGTATTCTTTGTCACTCTTATTGCCTCCAGACATTACATAGGATAGCAGGTTGTTAATCTCGGAATCTCCGAATCATGCTCAATGACTTCAAATCTACATTCAAGCAAACAGCAAGTTTTCTGTTAAAGTTTTAGGTGCTGGGAGAGATTTACCATCTACCTGATATTCTTCAACTAAAAGCTCTAATACCTCCACTGCATTCTGCAAAGCTTCTTCGTAGGTATCTCCGTGAGTGTGGAACTGCTGAGATGGAAAATCAGGTAAGTGAACTAGGTAGCAATTATCTTCATCCGACCATTGAATAACAATTATATAAGGTAATTTCATGATTCAGACTCCTCTTCTTCAATTGCTTTCAATATTCCAATTTTTCGATTAACTTCTCTCTCTAAATACAGTTTCGCATCATCGCCATCTTTTCCAGCAATGGTAATTGGTTCATTAGGTAGTAAAGGATGAACCCATCTTGTATGACTGCCTTTTGCCGAACGATAAGTAAACCCAGCTTTTAGCAACAGGCTTTTGAGTTCTCTAATCTTTTTGGGCATAAGCAGACATTAAAAATATGACAAGGTGATGGGTACACTTTCATCATATCCCAAAAAATTTTGATCGACATTTCAAAAAAAAACGCACAAAAAAAATGTACCCACTCCTCAAAGAAGTGGGTGCAAAATAACCAACTGTATTTTGAGCTAAAAACTCAAAATTTTCTTAATAAGCGTCTTGCAATTCGTAAAAATCAGGGGAAATGTAATCTTTCCGCAGCGGCCAGCCTACCCAATCTTCGTTCATCAAAATCCGTTTCAGATTCGGATGTCCTTCGTAGACAATGCCGTACATATCGTAGGATTCCCGCTCTTGGAAATCTGCCGCTTTCCAAATCCAGTACACTGATGGTACTCTCGGATCTTCGCGGGGGATGAATACTTTGACGCGGACTTCTTCGGGATGGGAAGCATTATCTGTCAGCTTAGCCAAGTGGTAGACGCTGACTAAATCTTCTCCAGGGCCTTGGTCGTAGGCGCACTGGTACTGCATATAATTGAAACCGTAGGCATACAGTGCTGTTGACATCGGAATTAGGAATTCTCGATCGACCTTTAATATCTCCACACCCAAATTATCGGCCGCCAAAGCTTCGTGCTCAAAGCCATTCTGAGTCAACCACTGAGAAACCTTCCCAGCTTCAACAATCGAAGTTTCTGTCTCAGCCACGTTGTACCTCCTGTTTTTGTCCTGCAAGCAGGGCGGGCGGTACGGGCATTCCCATTGCTTCCGTCAATTCCTTCGGTGGGGCTATCCGGCCGGGAATTGACAAATATTTGCCGTCCAAAATGTCATCTACTACTTTCATTTTGTGGGGTCTGGTGTAGTAGCGGTGAGTCGGTAGCAAGTTTGCGCGTTCTTGCATCGAGTCGTTGGCAATTTTTTTCCGCAGTTTGATAATTGCGTCAATAATCGCTTCTGGACGGGGAGGACAACCGGGGATGTACACGTCTACGGGAATCAGTTTGTCAACGCCTCTGACTGCTGTGGGCGAGTCTACGCTGAACATTCCGCCGGTGATGGTGCAAGCGCCCATCGCGATCACGTATTTGGGTTCAGGCATTTGTTCGTACAGCCGCACCAAGATGGGGGCGTACTTCATGGTAATTGTACCGGCGGTGATTAACAAGTCGGCTTGCCGGGGGCTCGATCGCGGTACTAGACCAAATCTGTCGAAGTCGAAGCGCGATCCAATTAAAGCTGCAAATTCGATGAAGCAGCAAGCCGTGCCGTAAAGCAGTGGCCACAGACTCGAAAGTCTCGCCCAGTTATAGATGTCATCAACCGTAGTTAGGATGACGTTCTCGGATAATTCGGATGTGACTTGCGGACGCTCTGCCGGATTGACAATTAGCGATTTTTGTGATGTGTCAGAACTTAAGACCATTCTAAGGCTCCTTTGCGCCATGCATATACAAGAGCAATAACGAGGATCGTGATGAAAAACAAGGCTTCGATGAAAGCCAAGAGTCCTAGCTGGTTGAAAGCTACCGCCCAAGGATAGAGGAAGACGGTCTCTACGTCGAAGATGACGAAGACCAGGGCGAACATATAATATCGGATGTTGAACTGAATCCAGGCTCCGCCGATCGGCTCGACGCCAGATTCGTAGGTAGTACGTCGGTCGTAGGGACGACTTTTGGGCCGTAGTACCTTAGACGCCGTGAGGGCGAGGATAGGCACTAGGCTCGAAATTAACAGGAAGCCTAAGAAATACTCGTAGCCGCTAAGTGCAAACACGGTGAATGATTACTGCCTCTGTGAAAGGGTTTGTAACTCGATCTTTACATTATATAGATTTTGCGTAGCTAGAATTACGAATTGGTTGAGATTAATCGTCCATCTTCTGCAATATTTTTTAATCTTGATAGCATAACCCGGCTGGTCACGCTATAACCTTTGTTCACGCTATGCGTATGTTGTAATATTCCACAAAACCAGTAAGCTGTGATAGTAGGTTGCTAGGAGGTGAAAAGCTTACTACACCGTACCTTGACAAATAAATACTATGTACGCAAAAAACAGCAACAGCACCGCTGACACCGTGAAAGTACAGGCTGATAGAGAATCTCTCAGACTACAGTTCAGCACTCGGTACAACCCCATTTTTGGTGGGAAGCGCAAGTATCAACCGTTAGGGATGAAGGATACACCTGAGAATCGTCAACGGGCAGAAGCGATCGCCTTTCGGATCGAAAACGATTTGCTACACCCCGACTGGGATCAGTTGTTTGACCCTACGTTTGCCAAGTACGGACTAAAAGCACAGTACGCAGCTTTACAGTTAGCAGCGCCTATCCCAGAGGCGGAAGCCGAGTTGACGGTGGGTGCAATGTGGGAGGACTACTTAGAGTGGAAGCGCCCGCAATTGCAAGCAACTACCTTTCTAAAGCAACACGCAGGAATTTTTACCAACACAATTAAAGGTTTGGTTTGGGATTCAATCGAAAGAAAGCTTTTAGATACGGGTAAAGGGATAGCTGACAAGGTTCTATTGGATGTAAATGCCGATATGGTGACATCGCTCAACATCACTGATAATTACTCAAAACGAACGCTAGCCGCCTTATCAGAAGCCTTTACCAGACTACAGTATCAAGGCAAAACTCAGCTAACAAAAAACCCGTTTATTCTCGAAAACAAAGTTGAAAATACAACGGATATCTACCAACCAATTATCAATGCGGACGGTACAGAGCGAGAATGGTGGGATATACCCGACAATGAATCAGACGCCGAAGAGCGCGATCGACGTGCCTTTACAAAAGAGGAACGTGACACGATCATTGATGCTTTTTACAAGCATAAAAACGCATCACCACGTCAAATGGCTCCCTTAGTCGAATTCCGTTTTCTAACAGGTTGTCGTAGTGGTGAGGCGTTTGCTTTGCGTTGGCGTGATTGCTTCCGAGGTGAAGAGAAAAACAATATCGTTTTTAGTCGCAGTTATGACGGGCAATCTAAGGTAACAAAGAAGACGAAAACAGGTGATATACGCATCTTTAAAATGTACCCTAAACTAAGGGAACTTTTGTTAAGAATCAAGCCCGAAAACGCACAGCCTAACGATTTAGTATTTACTAAGTTAAATGGCAAGGGCTGGGATACTGGTAATGCTTACACCCTATGGACAGAAAGTGTAAACACCAGAGGGGATATTAGGTATAAATACCCCGGCATTGTATCTCAGTTAGTTAGTGATGGCTTAATCAGCGGGTATCTGCCTTTTTATAGCTGCCGTCATACGTTCATAAGCCTACAGGCACACGCAGGTACTGACTTATTCTTGCTGGCTACAGCGTGCGGCAATAGTGTAGAGGTTATCCAGAAACACTATTTAGGGGTTAACCCTGATGTAAGTTTTGCAGGCATCTAACCCTACCCAGTACAACCTACTTACTACCCGCCCTAGCCCGGCGGGGTTTTTTGTGCCTATTTTCTGATTTACTCACTACCCACCCTACCCTATTCCCTCTATTTTCACTCTCTCGTTACATTCTCATTTATTGTTTTTATTGACAAATAAGAACACTATATTTAGCTATATTTACCTATACGCTTTCTGCAACCCTATATGGTTTAGTCCTAAGAACTGCTACACTCTTTAATGTATATTTTAAGATTAGCTGACCTACTCTTTTGAGCTATGAGCGATCGAGCCACTGAGACTAAGACCCTCGATCGGCACGAGTGCCGCGCCTGCGGCTACGTCTACAATCCGAAAAAGGGCGATCCTAAAAATGACATTGCCCCTGGCACGGCTTTTGAAGATTTGCCCCTAACTTGGGTTTGTCCCGTTTGTGCGGGGCGCAAGTCAGTGTTTCAAAATCTCGGCCTGCTGGAAGGGGTGTCGGGGTTTAAGGCAAATCAGCGTTACGGTGTCGGTGTCAACGGCATGACCGAAGGTCAGAAAAGTTTGCTGATTTTTGGCGGCTTGGTCGTTGGTTTCTTGTTTTTACTTAGTATGTATGGTTTGCAGTAAAACGATTGTGAGATTTTGGCAACGAATTGTAATGTTATTGGCGGCTGCACTCATCTGTACGAGTTGCAGCACGATCGGTTCTGTGAGTTACAACCCTTGGCAGGTGATTTCCTTGCCTACGTCCGCTAATTTGCAGGATATTGCCTTTACGGGCAACGATCAGCACGGCTGGGTTGTTGGTTCGGAGGCGACTCTGTTTGAAACGATCGACGGCGGGACTAACTGGAAGCCGATCGCACTGGATATAGACGAGCCGAGATCGCGTTTCTCGTCGGTGAGTTTTTCCGGTTCCGAAGGCTGGATAGTCGGGCAGCCTTCGGTTTTGCTCCACACTACCGATGAGGGCAAGTCTTGGACGCGGATTGCTTTGAGTGCTCAGTTACCGGGTTCTCCCAGTACGATCGCAGCTATTGGCCCAAATACGGCTGACATGACGACGGATGTAGGCGCCATTTACCGCACTTCTGACGGCGGCAAAAATTGGAAAGCGATTGTCCAGGATTCCTTTGGGGTAGTTCGCAATATCAACCGTTCAGAAGACGGGCAGTATGTTGCGGTATCCTCAAAGGGCAATTTCTACTCCGTGTGGAAACCAGGACAAAATGCTTGGGAACCTCACAACCGTAACAGTTCTCGTCGCCTACAAAATATGGGCTTTACGAAGGACGGGCGTTTGTGGATGCTCGCCCGCGGCGGTCAAATTCAGTTTAGCGATCCCGAAAGTGCTGAAGGTTGGGGAAAACCGTTTTTTCCCGATCGCAAGGCGAGTTGGGGTTTGCTAGATATGGCTTACCGGACTGATAATGAAGTTTGGGTAGCCGGCGGCGGCGGCAATTTGCTGTGCAGTTTGGACGGCGGGAAAACTTGGCAAAAAGACCGCGAAGTTGAGGATGTTCCCGCTAATTTTTACAAAATTGTCTTCATGGGCCCCGATCGCGGATTTGTGATTGGCGCGAGCGGCACTCTACTTAAATATCAAGGTGCAGCGCAAGCTGCTTGATAGTAGAATAGTAATAGAGATTGTCTGTTGATTTGTTGTTGAAAGGAGGAATCTAAATGTCTGGTACAACTGGAGAACGTCCGTTTGGGGACATTATTACAAGCATCCGTTATTGGGTAATTCACAGCCTCACCATTCCAGCTTTGTTTATTGCTGGATGGCTGTTTGTGCAAACGGGTTTGGCTTACGATGCTTTCGGAACTCCTCGCCCTAACCAGTATTTCACAGAGCAGCGGGAAGAAGTGCCGATTATCTCGGATCGCTTTGAAGCTAAGAAACAAGTAGATCAGTTCATTGGCAAGTAATTTTACAAGGATTTGGAAAAATGACGAGCAGAACGCCAAACAATGAGCCAATTTCGTATCCGATTTTTACGGTACGCTGGTTGGCAGTTCATACTTTAGGTGTCCCAACAATTTTCTTTTTGGGCGCGATCGCAGCAATGCAATTTATTCAACGATAGGAGTTTACAATGCCTGAGCGCGTTCCTAATCCCAACGAGCAGCCCGTAGAGTTAAATCGGACTTCCCTTTATTTGGGTCTGTTGCTGATTTTTACTCTGGGTATTTTGTTCTCCAGTTATTTCTTTAATTAACTGGTTTTTGAGTTTTATCTCTGTGGTTCAATCCAATTTGTTTAGCTGTGAATTAGTGAGGTAATCGCTATGTTTAGTGAAAGTGGCAGAATTCCTTTGTGGCTGGTAGCTACCGTCGCAGGCCTCGGTGTTCTGAGCATTGTCAGCCTTTTCTTCTACGGTGCTTATGCCGGTTTGGGTTCTTCGATGTAAGGAGAATCTCGCGTATTTTACGCCTAAAACCCCCCTTGAAAAAGGGGGGTTTTAATTATAAAAGAAGGAAGAAGGAAGAAGGAAGAAGTCAGTAGTCAGTAGTCAGTAGTCAGTAGTCATTAGTCAGTAGTCATTAGTCATCACGAAGAAGGAAGAAGTCAGTAGTCAGTAGTCAATAGTCATTAGTCATTAGTCATCAGGAAGAAGGAAGATTTTGGCAATTTTATGATAATTTATATACAAGAAACCGGGTTTCTTTCGAGATATTTAGCCACCCAACCGAGATTTTATGAGAAACCCGGTTTCTGAGCCACTGGTGCAATTTTAGAGAAACCGGGTTTCTTTCAAGATATAGCGGTTCTCAAAAAAGTGAGGAGAGCCTCATGCCCTATGCCCTATGCCATATCCCCTATGCCCTATGCCGTTCGCGTACCTGATCTTTCTGAGAAAGGCTATATCTCCATAAAAACTCGATTTTTTCTTGATCGGGCCTGCTTTTGGAATTGGCCAAAAGTTGCGAGTAGAATGGTGCAAGAGCCGATCGCTCGATCGTAGTCCACAGCGAAATATGACCCCACCGCAGCCACCCCGCAAACCTCAAACCGTCTTGGGTGCGATCACCCAAGCAGTCCAGACTATTGCCAAGGTTAATTTTAACCAGCTAGCCCTCAAACCGAATGCCAAAGTACCCGAACTGTGGGTACAAGATGCCGGCGCTGCAAAGGCCGAGGTTTATCCGCTATTGGGCGATCGATATTTGTTAGGTCGATCGTCCAAAGCTTCTGATATTGTAGTTCGCAATCCCGTTGTCAGTCACGTGCACCTATCCCTGGCGCGAGATACTCGACGGCGAACACCGTTTGTGATCAAAGATGAAGACTCTACCAACGGCATTTACAGAGGTAAAAGACGAGTTAAAAGTATGTCCCTGCGTCACGGAGACGTGTTCACCTTAGGCCCACCGGAACTTGCCGCCGCCGTCAGAGTTCAGTACATAGATCCGCCACCTTGGTATTTTGAATTTTTGCGTTACAGCTTTTACGGTGTCAGCGGAATTACCACTTTGATCGCTATTTTGGTCGGCTTTGAATCGAGCAAGTTTCAAGTACGACCTCTGCCGAGAAGTATCAACGGGCCCGTGATAGTTTACGCCCGCGACGGACAAACTCCCCTGCGCCCTCCGCAGAATAACGCTCACGTAGAATTAAAGGGATTGCAGGATTTTTCGCCTTATTTATCCAAGGCGGTACTTGCTTCGGAAGACAGCCGCTACAATTGGCATTTGGGTGTAGATCCGATCGGGGTTTTGCGCGCGCTGTTGACCAACGTGCGCGGCGGAGGAATTCGCGAAGGCGGCAGCACAGTGACGCAGCAGTTAGCGAGGAGTTTGTTTCGAGATTATGTGGGAACTCAAGATTCCGCCGGACGCAAATTGCGGGAAGCCGTAGTTGCTTTGAAACTGGAGAGTTATTACAGCAAAGACGAGCTATTGCTGACTTATTTGAATCGCGTGTTTTTGGGAATTGACCTGTACGGTTTTGAGGATGCGTCTCTGTTTTATTTTGGCAAGTCGGCGAAGGATTTGAGTTTGTCGGAAGCAGCGACTTTGGCGGGCATTTTGCCAGCGCCAAACAGTTTTAATCCGATTCAAAATTATCAGTTGGCGGTGCAATATCGCGATCGGGTAATCGAACGAATGCGCGCAATGGGGACTGTTACTCAGGAAGAAGCCGATCGCGCGAGGCGATCGCGAATCGACATCAATCCCAAAGC
This sequence comes from Lyngbya sp. CCAP 1446/10, assembly GCF_026130175.1. Classification (GTDB taxonomy): domain Bacteria; phylum Cyanobacteriota; class Cyanobacteriia; order Cyanobacteriales; family Microcoleaceae; genus Microcoleus. The sequence continues at coordinate 8,228 of NZ_JAIGNI010000005.1, forward strand.
CCGCCAATACCTGCAAAGTACGATCGCGCCTTATTTCTACAGTTATGTATTTGACGAATTAGAATTTTTGCTGGGGGCGCAATTAGCCAGAGAAGGCAATTTTATTGTAGAAACAGGCTTAAATCCCGGTCTGCAAAAAGTGGCTGAATCTTCCCTGAGAAATGCTGTAGAAAATGCCGGAGCGAGTGCAGGTTTTTCTCAAGGAGCTGTGGTAACTCTTAATACTAAAACTGGAGAAGTTTTAGCTTTAGTTGGCGGCGTAGATTATTTGCAAAGTCAATTTAATCGAGCCACCCAAGCATTGAGACAGCCCGGTTCTACATTTAAGATTTTCACCTATACAGCCGCCTTAGAAAGCGGAATATCACCAAATAAGACCTATTCTTGCGAGCCGCTTTCCTGGGGCGGACAAAGTTACAGCGGCTGTGCCAGAACTAGCGGTAGCGCTGATATGTATCGGGGTTTAGCACAGTCAGAAAATCCCATTGCTTTGAGAGTCGCACAAGATGTCGGCTTAGACAATGTAGTGGCGATGGCTAAACGTTTGGGGATTACATCTCCACTGCGTTCTACCCCTGGTTTGGTGTTAGGTGAAAGTGAAGTTAACGTATTACAATTAACGGGTGCATTCGGGGTTTTGGCGAACCGGGGTTTGGGCAATCGCCCCCATGTGATCAAGCGAATTATTGACAGCAGCGATTGCAAAGATCGAAATGATTTTAAAAGTTGTCGGGTGATTTATGACTATCAAAAAGATGGCGTTGCTAATCGGCAGTTAGTTTCTGAAGCCGTAGCGGATACGATGACTGATATGCTGCAAGGTGTTGTCCGGGGAGGTACGGGTAGTAGTGCTGCTTTGGGGTTGGGAGAAGCTGGAAAAACAGGCACGACTAATGATAATAAGGATTTGTGGTTTGTCGGTTATATTCCCAGTCAGGAACTGGTGACGGGAGTTTGGTTGGGAAATGATGATAATTCTCCGACTGCCGGAGGTAGTGCAAATGCTGCTCAGTTGTGGGGCGAATATATGCGGCAGGTGGCGCGTTAACAGTTGACAGTTGACAGTTGACAGCGAAGTTTTTAGGCTGGGGATTTAAGAAGAGACGACGGTTGAAACCGCGTCTACCCAGACAAAACCCGCCTCCGCGGGTTGAAGACAAAGACGGTTAAAATTACGTTATCTTCTTCAGTCCGCGGAGGCGGACATCGTTTGTGTAGATGTGGTTTCAACCGTACGTCTTCAGTCTGCGGAGGCGGACATGGTTTGTGTAGACGCGGTTTCAACCGCCGCCTGATATGGCCGACAGCCTGACAATATTGAGTGTAAATTGACGACATTTCCGATTACCGCGATCGCAGGTGCGGAAAATCCAGCCACCTCAACTTGCTCTACAATTGTACTCAAAGTGCCGATCAATTCTTCTTGTTCCGGCCGCGTTCCCCAGCGCACTAATGCTATGGGCGTTTCTGCACTCAATTCGGCTGTTGTTAACTGGCCGATGATATAAGGCAAATTGTGGATTCCCATGTATACTACAATGGTTTCGGAGCCACGGGCGATCGCCTGCCAATTTACCTCTGGCCGATATTTTCCCGCTGATTCGTGGCCGGTGACAAAGGTAACTGACGAACTGTACGATCGATGTGTGAGAGGAATTCCCGCATAAGCAGCGGCCGCAATCCCAGAAGTTACACCCGGAACGACTTCCACCGCAACTCTAGCTTTTACCAACTCTTCCATTTCTTCGCCACCGCGCCCGAAAATAAATGGATCACCGCCTTTGAGACGAACTACGATCGCATTATTTTGAGCTTTTTCGATCATTAACTGAGTTGTTTCGTCCTGCATTAACGAGTGACGGCCTTTGCGTTTGCCGGCATCAATTCGTTCTGCTTGCGGATTGATTACTGCCAAAATTTGAGGGCTGACTAAAGCATCGTAAATCACGACATCCGCACACTCTAACAGAGCTTTTCCCTTTAACGTCATCAAACCCGGGTCTCCGGGCCCTGCACCTACCAAATACACTTTACCTAAAGACATTTTGCTTGCTTCCTTGACCTCTTCTGTGTCTTTGCGATTCATTTTTGAATTAAATCCCGAATTAAGTCTGCTAATTCTACACTTGCGCCTAGAGGATTTGCGAGATGAAGCTCCGCCGCAGGGAATTGCTGCTTTAGCTGTGCGACATTTTTGGCGATCGCATCTGTAATTCCTCCATTAAATAAGAAGTATGGCACAATTCCTATTTGCTGCTGTCCACCACGAACTAAACTGTCAATTCGCTCTTCCAAACTCGGCTTTACCGACCAATAAGCTGTCTGTGCACCGAGTTCGCTGGCGATTTCCTCGACTGTCGAGTTACCTCCGGGGCGGCGGCTGCCGTGAGATAATACAATCCATTTTGGGGATAGCAAATTGGGGAGAAAAGCTACGTCTTGCATCTGAGTTTTCAGCAAGTTTGTTAAGCCCGCTTCCTGGGAACCTAAATGCGGGCGCACTTCTATTTTTAACCGGGAACCAAAAATTTTTTGGGCAATTTCCACCTCTGCGGGTATGTCTTCGGCGACGTGAACTCCCGGTAATAAAAATACGGGCAGGATTTGCAATTCTGTCAGTCCCAGCGACAGGGTATGTTCGCCAAAACTGCAAATTTGTTCGTGGAGTGGCGCGGGGCCGAGTTCTAGGGTGGCGGTGGCGACTGCGGGGAACGAGTCAGGCAATTTTTGAGACAGCAGTTGACTTAGGTTTTCCAAACCGATTTGGGGTCTGGGGTCGCGGCTGCCGTGGGAAACTAATAAATAGGTCGATCGCAATTTCAATAGGGATTTGATGTTAAGGGTCGATGATGTTGAATAATTCTAACATCTGGGAGCCTAAATTCCTAAAAAAACATAACAACGATATCCCCTACTTCTATAAGAAGTAGGGGATATAAGTTGCCGAATATTTTGATTAACCTTTGGGTTCAGGATCGGCGACGTACTTGAAAGTAGGTTCAGAATTCAAAGCATTGGGTTTGTCCTTCCCATCACTAGACAAGTTAAAGAACAAATCTACTGTTGAATCTGGCGCGATATTTCCGAACAGCGGATCGGTAAGTTTGCCCATTGATTGCAGAGCATTCATGAACATTTGAGTGTGGGAAATTTCCCGAGTTAGCAAGAAGTGCAGTGTCTTTTTGGTTCCGGCATCCGGCGCTAGTTTAATCAATTCTTCGTAGGTTTGGCGAGCTCCTGCTTCCGCAGCGATATCAGCGCGCAAATCGCGCACCACATCCCCGCCTTCGTTGATATAAGCTGCTGTCCAAGCTTGACCTTGGCTGTCCAACAAGTGCGGGCCTACACCACGTATCGCAAACAAAGTGCTTTTGTAAGCATCTGTTTGATCAACGTTTTTGGTGTGCATTTCGATGAGTTGGCCCACCATTTCTAAGTGGCTGAATTCTTCGATCGCAATATCTTGGAGCATATCCTTAATCTCTGCATTTTCACAGTGAAAAGACTGCACCCAGTATTGCAGAGCTGCTGTCAGTTCTCCGGTGGCTCCGCCAAACTGTTCTAGCAGCAATTGAGCAAAACGGGGGTTGGCTTCGTCTACAGTCACCGCAGCCATTAATTGTTTTTTGTGAAAAAACATCGATCGATACCTCTCTTTAGTTCGGTTGTTACAGTCGCCAGATTGCCGACTTGTATCTGTGTTTACCTTCAGCATCCATTGTGCGACAAGCGAGAACCTCGAACCTCGCTCGCTGGATACATCTAGCGGGAGCCATTTCTCTGCTTTCAGGTAGATTTAAAATATAAAATTTTACTTAGTTATTTGGTACACAAGGATTACGATTTAGCAGGCTCATTATTGTTGCACTCGGTTAATTTTGCTGACAGGGCATCGAGGTGTCGCACCCACTGAATGCCGCCCACCCAACTGCGAGACGGGAGGTGTCCGATTGGTGCTTTTTGAGTAAATTTAATTTGTCCTGAAGCGATAGTAGAGTTGTAAGTTGGCCAGTTTACCCGATCGCAAAATCGGATATAATCTCCCTTAACGCTTTCGTAGATTTGCTTTTGGACACTGAAACCAAACCGACCTTGACTATAATGTAGCCACAGGCGATCGACTGTTTGCAAATCTGGGCACGGTAACTTGTAAATTTGGCTGATTTCTAACGGAGTTCCCGGTTCTAGCGAGAGAGATTGACACATGACTGTCCAAGTTTCGCGATCGGCTTCTTTCCACTTTTTGCTTGACAAACAATCCCGTAGTTTGGTATAATCAACTGCCCGTGCAGAAGTCATAGTCGGAACGAAATTAGAAGTAACAGATAAATAAAAACTTTCTGGCGAATTAGCCGCAGTTTTGGTCGGTGAAATCGGAAAATTAGGAGTTGGTGGCGCGGTGAGATTATCTGAGTTAGGGCTATCAATGATCGTAGGGGCGATCCTCTGCGAGGGCTTTGCTAACGGCTGTTTCGGCAAAAGTAAATCTTGAGGGCGAACATCTAAAACTGCATTGATATCTTGCAAAACTTCCGACGCAAAACTGTAGCGTTGACAAAGATGAGTTTGCAGCAATTTATTTAAAATTTCACCTAACTCGTTGCTAATACTCGTGCCTTTCGGGAGAAAGTCGCGCCACCACCAGCGTTCAGTGTTGCAGTCATACATATCCAACGGCGGAACTTGCGTCATTAGGCGAACGCAAGTAACACCTAAACTGTAAAGATCACTAGCAGGAAATACTTTACCACGCATTTGTTCAGGAGCTATATAATCTTGACTGCCGATGAGCGTTGCTGGACGGAGTAGGGCTGAATCAGTCAGCAGTTTAGCAATGCCGAAATCAATTAATACAAGTTTATTGTTAGATTGGCGGCGGATAATATTTTCTGGTTTAATGTCGCGGTGAACGACGTGGCTATTGTGGATAAATTGCAGCACGGGTAATAGGTCTTGCAGCAGTTGCCAAATTTTATTTTCATCGTATACACTCTCCTCTAATTCTTGTTTGAGAGTCGGCCCGTCTATAAATTCTTGAACTAAATAAATCTGGCGTTCTTGTTCAAAGCAGGCTAATAATTTGGGAATTTGTGGGTGTTTGAGGTCGTCTAAACGGATGGCTTCTTGGTGGAATAATTCAAGGGCTTTGTTGAATATTTTTGGATCGCGATCGTGAAAATAAAATTGCTTTACTGCACAGCGGGGGTGCGATGGGATGTCTTCATCAATTGCTAGGAAAGTTTTGCCAAATCCACCTCTACCTATGAGTTGAATCGGGCGATATCGCTGTCTTAGCAATAGGTTAAAGCCGCAGTTTAAGCAATGTTCTGCGGTGTTGGGGTTTTCGGGTTTTTGACATTCTGGATTTAGGCAGTAACTCATATTGATTTTGGATTTTTTTTAAACGAACCGCGAAGGCGCAAAGGGCGCCAAGGAAGAAAGAAGGGAAGGATGAGGGAATTGATGTAGTCTGGGCTATGAGGCTATTTTAGTGTGCTGGGCTGAATCGGGACGCTGGGAAACCTGCTGATCCCAAGCTGCGTGATTACTCAGGAAGCGGGATTATTGCAGCTTTCCCAAAGGGAAAATTGTGCTAAACTCTTGCTGTGCCTGGAATGGGAGGCGCAATTGATCTGTCGGGTTCAGGGACGCTGAAAAATATTTTGAAATATTTTTGCTTTACCCCTAGACTTGTGCTGAGATATGATGCTATAGTTATAAACGTTATGGCGAGTGTAGCCAAGTGGTTAAGGCAGTGGTTTGTGGTACCACCATTCGTGGGTTCAATTCCCATCATTCGCCCTTTTGATTTTATTGTGCAGATTCAGACGCGCCTTGTGTGCGGTGATGCAGATCGGACGTACGGTTGAAACCGCGTCTACACAAACAATGTCCGCCTCCGCGGACTGAAGAAGGTAACGTGATTTTTATCGCCCGGTCTTCGTCTTTAACCCGCGGAGGCGGGTTTCGTCTGTGTAGACGCGGTTTCTAACCGCCGGATCTTCTTAACCGTTCTTCTTAACCGGTGCGGTGCACACACTACAAATTCAATTGGTGCGCGGTGCACACCCTACAAACTACGAACCTATGTGCTAATCTTAAATCCAATCTAAAATCTAACATCTAAAATCTAAAATCAAAATATGCCATCTTTAGTAGCAGAAGATTGGGGATATAAATTTAGTGGCGATCGCACGATTAATAAGTTTATTGGCCAAGTTGAAGGGGACGCGGCTTTAGCGAAATATTGCGATTGGGAATGCAGGGATCGTGCGGAACTTCTGATGTCGGAGATAGCCGGCAAATCCCACAGTCTTTTTTATGTGCGCCGCCAAAAGGTGAATGAGAGATTTTCTGAGGAAGAAATCTGGGAATTGATTCTTGCTACGGATGGAGATTATTTTGAATTGCCGGAATTGTTGCAAAAAGCCGATCGCACTTTGCGATTACTAGCAACTGTACGCATAGAAGACGGAATCGGTGGCTTAAAACTGCTGGATGCTGGTTTGGTGGCGGTTCCCAGAGGGAGAAAAGATGGCTATGTTTTGCCGGTACAGTTGCGACTTTTGCCGAAAAGTCGATCGCCAATTCCCGCAAAGTCGATCGCCCGCGTCCAACAAATGCCATTCTGGGACGATAGACATATACCGAGTACCGAACAATTAAAAGTTTGGCACACTTTCTTAAATGTCGAAAAACGCATCGCCGAGGCGCGTCAATTTTGTGTACCTTTCCGCGCGCACAACTACGGTTCCGGCTTCAAAATCGTTACTTTTGAAATCGATCGCAATTCTGCAACTCTTGACGGCTACGATGAGAATCCCTTACAAATCGGCGACTTTCGCGAAAGGCTAAAAAAAGCCAGAAATGAAGACATTATTTTATTTGATTCGCCACCGGGAAGCAGAAGTGGCCGCGATGGCGAGACTTTGGGTAGCATTGCGGAAATTGAGTTTGATCATGGTAAATTACGGATTAAGTTAGATGTTGATTTGGGCGATCGCCTGGCGGGCGGCAGATATCAACTACCAAAACAAGGATTCTTGTATTTCGAGGCGGCGGGCGATATCAGTCAGATCGATCGCAAGAAAAAAGCTTTAAAAATGCTCACGGATGGCCGCGCTCAAAATCCCTATTTAAGCGAGTTTTTATTCGACTCTTCCCAGGCGAGAATTCCCGATAAATTGGTTAAGTTGGATCGGGAAGACTTATTAAATCGCAATGCTAATGATGATCAACTCGCCGCCGTAGAAATGGTGCTTTCGGCGCGGGATTTAATTCTAATTCAAGGGCCGCCGGGAACCGGAAAAACGACGGTGATTGCGGAAATTTGCTATCAAATTGCCCGTAAAGGTGGGAAAACTCTCATTGCTTCGCAAGCTAATTTAGCGGTTGATAATGCTTTGAGTCGGTTGGTTCATAATCCGGCGATTCGGGCTTTGCGGAAGGGAAAAGCTCATAAGGTGCAGGAAGAAGGGCAGCCGTTTTTAGAAGAAAATGCGATCGGCACTTGGCTACAAAATACGGCGACTGATTGCGAACAAAAACTGTCGCAGCGTCAGATTAATGTCACATCTTTGCGGCAGTTGCTGGCAGATTTCGACAGATTTAATCCCTATTCTGCCGCCGAGAGAGCTTTTTTCAAGGGATTAAAACACCTACATGATAGTCAGGCAGATATTGAGGAAAGGTTGAGCGTGCAATCAGCAGCTTATCAACTAAGTTTAACTGCCAAAAGCGAGATTGCATCTTTAGTTGATGGGCTGGCCAATCTTCTATCTGCGCCGGATGTTAACTGGGAATCTTCAGAAATTGCCGAGTTTATGCCGAAACTAAAACCTTATTCTGAAGGCAATGTTTTAGTCGAAAACTTTATGGCAAATGTGCGGATTTGCGTCAATCATGCTATTCAAATAGGATTCGATCGCCCGATGTGCGGCGCGTTTGGAATTGCGGTTTGGTTGCGCGAAACTGTAGCACCGCAATTATCCGAATTTAAGACGGCGTGCGATCGCGCTGAGGATGTTTGTCACGCGATGTCAGGGGTTGCGGAGTCGTTGCGGGTGTCGCGCCAGTTGTCGGATGCGGTGAATCAGCTACAGTTGGGCGACAAGCAAAATCAGACACATCGCCACAATCTCGAACAAAAAATCCAGAATTTGGAACTCCGAAAAACCGAAATTGCGGCGGTTGTCGTCGCCGTTGCGGGATGGATTGAGACGGCGGATACGGGATTGTATGAAGTCGTGAAAGCTTGCTGGGAAACGGGCGCGATGCTGACGGATGATATGGTAGAATTGCCCGCAGGATTGCTGAAAATTGCTCGACAGCTCAAAATGCCGATCGTCCCGCCGAAGTGTAAAGTCAGTTTGCCCGATTTGGAGCGGTTGCGGCAGGCGCTATCCCACGAAGCCACCGCAGGTTTTAAGGACATTCAAGGGCAGCAGTTCCGATTTAGCGAGTTTTTACACCTAAATTTGAGTCAAACGCCGATCGTGCTCACTGCGGGCGATCGCACGCAATGGCAACAACTAGCCAAAGACTTCGCCAGCTATACCCAAGTCAGTCCCAGTCAACGCAAATTTATCATCGAAAAAGCTAGCACTTTCTTAGCTAACATCCAACAATTTTATAGTGAATCATTGCAGCCAAATCAAATCCAGGCAACCTTCGATCGCCTAGTCAAAGAATTGCTGCACAGCATTCTCGGAAACGCCCGTCAGTGCATAGTTCCCCTAAAAACCGAAACCGAACAACAACTGATCAAACAGCAACAGTTATTAGATAAAATCGGTCAAACCGTCAGTCAGCAGCAAATATCCGCCGCCCAAGTTCAGGTAGAAACAGCGCAGCAAGAAGCTAACTTAAAAATTAGCGAAGTTACGAATTTATTGCAAGCAATTGTAGAACTACCAAACGTACCGGAAAAATTGCGGATCTTAGCCTCTCAATATCTCGCGCAAAAGTCAAATATTTGGGAACAGCCGCAGCATTTTGTTAAGCAAATTGATGTTTGGAAAACCAGTCTGATTCAGCTTGAAAAATCCATTGCTGACTTAGATCCGTTCGCAATTTTGGAAGTCATCAAAACTACTCTTGACGAGCAATTATCACCGCTGGAAATTGCATCCACAGCTTTGCATGAGCAACTCGCGCAACTTCAAGCAGAATTGAGCGATATTACCGCTCAACTCCAACAACAGCAGCCAACAGCAGAGTTAATTGTAGAGAGAAATTGGTGGAAATCAGCATGGCAAACTATCCCGGATCAATATCAGCCGGAAGTCCCCAGTACCGGATTATTCAGCGTAGATTTTTTAAGCAAAATCAAGCGTTTATTCAAACATTGGCAGCGGGAATTAGAACAAGAAGAAATAGCCCTCAAGCGTTCTCAAAACTTTGTCACAGATTGGATTGAAAAACTCCGCAATCCATCGGAAAAAGACCGCAATGATTTAAAGCAAATTTATATTGACAACGCCAACGTGATCGGCATTACCTGCGTGCAAGCTGCGAGTTTCGATTTTAGCAAAAACTTTCCCAGCTTTGATGCAGTGATTATTGACGAAGTTAGTAAATGCACTCCACCAGAGTTATTAATTCCCGCTTTGAAGGGCAGAAAATTAGTATTGGTGGGCGATCACAGGCAATTGCCGCCGATGTTTAATCAAAGTACGATCGACGATATCGCCGAAGACATTGGTTGTACGGGAGATGAACTTAGTTTTATCAAAGAATCGCTGTTCAAAATATTGTTTGAAAGTGCTGGCGACGGTATCAAAAAAATGCTGACAACTCAATACCGAATGCACCCGCAAATTATGGGCGCAATCAATCAGTTTTACCAGCAAAAGCTCAATTGTGGGATTCTGGAAGCAGACACGAGACGCGCGCACCATCTCGCAGGTGACATCATTAAAGAACACAATCATATCCTATGGGTAAAAACGCCGGTGGGACAAGGGTTTGAAGAGGGAAAACAGGGCACTTCGCGGTTGAATGTGAAGGAGATTGATGCGATCGAGCTTTTATGCGAACAGATGGAAACCGCTTGGCGGCCTAAAATGGTAGAGGGTGAACCGCCGAAGGAAATCGGGATTATCACTTTTTACGGTGCTCAATTGAACGCAATTAAAGATAGAATCGCCGCCGAAAGATTCCCTTCTTTGAGTATCCGCACTGGTACGGTTGACATATTTCAAGGCATGGAAAGACCTGTGATTATTGTCAGCACAGTGTGCAATAATATTAGGGGCGATATTGGATTTGCTAAGGAACCGGAACGGGTGAATGTGGCTTTTTCCCGTGCTCAAGAATTGCTGATAGTTGTCGGCTGTCACGATTTATTTACCCAACAAACAGGTACTGTCGGAAAAATGTATCAGGAAGTTTCAAAAATGGTGCGTCACTGCGGAGGTTTTGTAGATGTTGCTAGCGTCATCGGCTAAACAAATTGACGCGAATTTAAGTTCGCTAGCCCAACAAATTGAGCAGGAAAACTCTGGTTTGTCAGTGTTGGCGGCGCGTCAATTCCGCTTTGCAATTCGCCAAACTCCGCTGGAAGTGGCGATTAGTGAACCGCGCGAGTTTAATGTGTTGGAAGAGTTTATTTTGCGGGCTGGTGTTGAGTTTGATCCTGCGCCGACTTTGCAGGAGTTGGCGGATTTGCTGGGGTTGGATCAGGTTTTTGTGAAAACTACGGCGACGAATTTGGTTAATTTGGAGATTTTGGAGGTGGCGGATAATGGTAAAATTGCGTTAGCGAAGCCCGCCCCTACGGGAGGCTCATCAACGAAGATGATCGCACCTTTAGGCAAAGATTTTTTCGATCAAGGTGCGGTTAGTCGATCGCACATTCAATCAATTTACGCGATTTCCGATCCGTTAAATCAAACTCTTACCTTCAAATTCGATGCTTTAGCCGCAGAATCGGTCAACTTACCAGATTTAGCAGATTTCGTATCGCTCGAACATAAAATTACCGACCTTGCCAATTTAAGTCTAGCAGAAATCCAGCCGCTGATCCAAGCTTCCGGCCTAGGGATTCACGTCCCAGAAAACGGCAAAATCGTGTCTCAGTGCGATGTCGTGGGCGATGATTTGGATATTTGGCAAATTGTATCAGTTTTTGTGTTGCTGGATGCGATCGAAAATCAAACTACCATCCAAGCCAGACAGGGAAAGCAAATATTAGAAACAGCATCAAATCGGCTGAATGAGCTCGAATCTCAGCAGAAATTGTTGAATGAATTGTGCAAATCAATCGCAGACATCGCACAGCCAGAATCAGAGACAATCCCGGTTCCGAAAACTCGCAAAAAGTCATCAACGAAGAAACGCAAGGAAATGGAGTCGGGAAACAAGTAATATTCGGACTAAAGTCCTCACTACGAAACTGTTTGTAGTGCGGACTGAAGTCCACATTGGCTAAAAAATATTGAGAAACTTAGTCTTTTACTGATTGACAATATACTGTGATTTTGCTATAATTTGTAGTTGTATGCGATCGTGCTGAGATTAAATTTGTGTCCGCCAAAGATACCTTCCACGAATCCGTAAAGAGATCTCTTGAAAAAGAACAGTGGGTGATTACTGCAGATCCACTAAGGTTTAAGTTTGGTAATATTAAATTTCAGGTCGATTTGGGAGCAGAAAGGTTAGTCGCAGCGGAGCGAGGAGGGGAGAAAATTGCAGTCGAAATCAAAAGCTTCCTCAATCCCTCTGTGATTACAGACTTTTATGCTGCATTGGGACAATTTCTAAGTTATCGGCTAGGTCTGGCATCTGTTGAACCTAATCGGAAATTATACTTAGCAGTACCAATTGACGTGTATAAAACATTTTTTCAGTCTGAATTTACTCAAGCTGCGGTACAACAGTATCAGGTATTTCTAATCGTATACGATTCAAAAAATGAGGTAATTGTGCAATGGACAAACTAGCTCAATATCGTCAATACGTTCAGACATTAATCACCCGTTATGCCGAAGATGATGTTTCTGATGATGAAGTCGAAGTGCAACTTATCTGCGACACAGAACGAGATCATTATCAGTGGATGAATGTCGGCTGGGAACACTTAACCCGGATTTATCAAACCATCATTCACATTGATATAAAAGATGGAAAAATCTGGCTTCAACAAAATTTGACAGAGGAAAATCCAGCGGAGGAATTAGTTGAAATGGGAGTGCCAAGAGAGGATATCGTTTTGGGATTGCAACCGCCATACAAACGACCATATACTGATTACGGTGTAGCCTAAACAGTTGACAGTTGACAGTTGACAGATCTCCACTTAATATAGGGCGCGTCTCTTGGGAAAATCCCAATTATTTTGCATTCGCTTCTGTGACGCACCCTACAATAATCCTACTGAGCTTTAACGCATTTCAGCATCCGCAAAGTAGCCGCCGCCGCGTAATTCCGCTTTGCCGAATCATCGGGAGCAAAACGAGTTCCAACTTCATTGAGAGACGAAGCCACACCACAATAAGCAGACATTTGAGTAATAATAGCAGCAGCCCAATGATTCTGAGTATCCGCAAAAGTTTTTGGAGGCTGCTTACCAATTAAATTAGGCTGCAATCCCCGCGCCGACAAACCAAATTCTGAGGCTCTTCGTAGCACAGCCATCAATTCAGCGCGAGTCACCGGCTGCGTAGGTTTAAAAGTTCCATCTTTATAGCCGCTAACTATCTTATTATCCCGTGCAAATAGAATTTTTGCCGCGCTCCAGCGCGTGCTATCAACATCGCTGTAGGGACGGGTGGAAACATTGCTAGAAAATGTGATGTTAGCACCTTGTATTCCTTTCAATGATTCTAATACTAAAGATACCAATTGCTCTCTGGTAACAGCAAGTTGTGGCCGAAAGGTATTATCTTGAGCAAATCCAGCTACAAATCCTAGCGCCACAGCTTCTTTAATTTCGGAAGCGTAGATATCGCTAGCAATATCTCCGAATGTATTCCCGCCAGTATTCCCGCCAGTATTTCCTCCGGTATTTCCTCCGGTATTTCCTCCGGTATTTCCTCCGGTATTTCCTCCGGTATTTCCTCCGGTATTTCCTCCGGTATTTCCAGTTTCTCCCGGTGCGGGTTGACTGCTAGTAAAATAAAAGTGACCTAATATTTTGCCTTGGTAAGCTCTTTTACTGAAGCGCCAAGCGGGATCGAGGGTGATTTTCATGAAGCCGTTATTGTCGCCGTTTGTGCGGCCGATAATTATCGGTTGAGTGTCGTTAGGATCGATGGGAGTTCCCATTAGTAAAACGTTGCCGTCAACGACTTGCAAACTTAGGCTATATTTTAATGCTAAATCGGTGCCGGCCATGCGGATAGAAAAGCCGTTGCTGTCTGTGGCGCGGCCGCAAATGCCGGTGAAATCAAAAGTAGCTAATAACGGATTGACTACGACGGGATTAGAGCCGCTTTCGCTCCAGCACTTGCGTCTGTCTGTGACCTGTTCTACAATTAGTAATTGGTAGCCGGTCAGACCGCCCGGTTGGGCGATCGCAATTACTCGATCTTGGTTAATTTCGGTTTCGTCAAAAGTATATGCTTTCGCCGGAGCGATCGCGCCAAGTGTTAAAATTGCTGAACCGACAAGTGCGGCCGCTGTTCGTACCAGTGAATGTTTCATAGTTTTTCCCTATTTACCCCTTGTTTTGATGAGACCTATCTAGAATATGAAAAGGTCGCGCTGCTCAGACAACAAGATAGAATTTTACCATCTCTTGTTCCGGTGATGCTAAGTGCGATCGCGCAAATATCATAAAATTGAATACGGTGCAGTTAAGTCTGATCTCCCTGGCCTCCCCTTCTCAAGGGGGCGACAAGAGTATTTTCTTGCATCCCTATTTTCAAGGGGGATTTAGGGGAATATTCTTTAAAAAAATGGTGCGTTACACTTAGTTAACGCACCCTAAAATAAATATTGAAAAAATGCCTTTTATGCCTACCGGAACATACTGCTCACAGAACTATCTTCGTGAATCCGCCAAATAGTTTCCCCTAGCAAATTCGCTACCGAAAGCACAGTTAATTGCTCAAAACGGTGCTCTTCAGGTACAGGAATTGTATTCGTAACAATTACCTCTTCCAATAATCCGCTAGACAAACGCTCGATCGCCGGAGGTGAAAAAACCGCATGAGTAGCACAAGCATATACCTGTCTCGCACCCTCGCGGCGTAACAATCTTGCGCCTTCGGAAATCGTGCCCGCAGTATCGATCATATCGTCCACTAACACGGCTGTTTTGCCTCTGACATCCCCGATGACGTTCATCACTTCGGCGACGTTGTGAGCTTGACGGCGCTTGTCAATAATTGCCAAGGGAGCATCGCCAAGCTTTTTAGCAAACGCTCTCGCCCTAGCGACTCCGCCAACATCCGGCGAAACCACAACAATATCCGTCAATTTCTTGCTCGCCAGATAATCCAAAAGCACTGGCGAACCGTAAACGTGATCGAAGGGAATGTCAAAATAACCTTGAATCTGAGCCGAGTGCAAATCCATCCCTAAAATGCGATTGGCCCCAGCTTCAGTAATCAAATTCGCGACCAACTTCGCAGTAATTGACTCTCTGCCGGCTGTTTTGCGGTCTGCTCTAGCATAGCCGTAGTAGGGAATCACCGCAGTAACTTGTCTTGCCGAAGCGCGACGACAAGCGTCGATCATAATTAACAATTCCATGAGGCGATCGTTTACCGGACAGCAAGTAGGCTGAATTAAGTAAACATCGCAACCCCGAATCGATTCTTGAATTTGAACGTAGAGTTCCCCATCAGCAAACCGCTTGCGAACCATCGGCCCCAAATCGATCCCCAGATAGCGAGCCACCTCTTGGGCGAGGGGAACATTAGCAGAACCGGAGAACAGTCGCAGACGGTCGTGAGCAGAAACTGGCGACTGGGGAAGCGGAAGCGGTAAAGTAGCAGAACGGATCACAGCAGGCCTCTTGCAAGACGTTTATTTTACCGTCATCTTACCATCGGAAACTAAAAATGTTCAGCCAACATTAGGATAGATTTTATGTTTAGGGTAGCGTTCGATCGCTAAAAATTCTGCCGATAGTCTATTTGGGGCCCAGACTCGAAGTGCAGCCGCCCCAAATTAGGTCAAAACCCGAAGACATTTGGGATCAAGGTGATCAAAATGCCACCAACAGGCAATAAACTTGCCAAAAACTGCAAAAACAGTTAAGAATCGGAAGTATACTCCAGATTTTGGATATTAGGGAAAGCAAGGTAGAAATCGATGAGCTTAAGAGAACGGATTGACGCAGAAATCAAAGCAGCCATGAAGTCCAAGGACAAAGTTCGCTTGGAAACAGTTCGCGGCATCAAGAAAGTTATTCTCGAAAAAGAGGTCAGTCTGCGTCCTTCGGGGCAAGATACGCTGACAGAAGCTCAAGAATTGGAAATTTTGATGCAGATAGCGAAACAGCGCCGGGATTCGATCGATCAATACCGCAAAGGTGGCCGCGAAGATTTAGTTGCACAAGAAGTGGCGGAGTTGGCAATTCTGGAAGAGTATTTGCCGGCGCAGATGTCAGATGAAGAGGTGAGTCAAGTCGTTGACGAGGTGATTGCCTCGGTGGGCGCTACTTCTGCAAAAGATATGGGCAAGGTGATGGGTAAGGCAATGCAGCAGCTTAAGGGCAAGGCAGATGGTAACAGAATTCAAGACATGGTGAAAGCAAAGCTTAACAGTTGACAGTTGACAGTTGACAGTTGGCAGTTGGGAGTTGGGAGTTGGGAGTTGGGAGTTGGGAAGAATGTAGCAGCAAATCTCCTAATTTTTCGCTTTTGCGATCGCCCAAATAAACGAAATATCGGGGCAAACCCCCTGTGGTTGCCCATTCTTCTCGATCGCCCACAAAAACCCGATTTCTCAAAGTCGCTCAAAAAAATGTAAAATGCTAACTTTGGTCGGGACTGGGAACTACAAGCAGTGAAGTAGGATCTTGAGCATTAAAGATTTAGGGCGGTTGAAACCGCCGTCCGTCTAGCGATCGCCTATTTTTTAACTTAATTGGCGTAAGTCCCACGCTGTAATTGTACTCAATTCAGCGCTGGGATATAAGCCAAACAAAGTCAGTGAATTTCTCACAAAAAGATGGTATGATATAAGTGGTTGCGACCCACCCACTCGACTGCGAACAAGAGGCTACAGCAGCAGTAATATGCTTGGCCTCGGACAACTGCGAGAGAAAGGGGGAAAAGACAGACCGCTGGTTATTGCGATACGTCCCAATGTGAAATACAATCCAAGTTTGTCATACGAAATAGTTTTTTGCCTTGGGAAACAGGGCTTCTGCGTGGGTTCCCTACGAAGGGATAAAGGCTGTAAAGCCAGAGATGCTGTGTAAGACTTGGATCGTCTTTGGTGACGAATATTCAGCAATGGATATCCCCAACAGAGCAACGGCAAACGAGACACGAAGCCTACACGCTCACCGTAAGGTTAGTGTTAGGTATTTCACCAATTTCTACTTAAACTTATGCAGCCACCTATTGCTATTGGAACTCTCCTACAAAACCGCTACCGCTTGGTGAATATTTTAGGTCAAGGGGGATTTGGTCGGACTTATTTAGTAGAAGACGAGGGGCGGTTTAAAGAACGCTGCGCCCTAAAGGAATTGATTCCGATGCAAAGCGGGCCTTACGTTTTGGAAAAATCGAAGGAATTGTTTCAAAGAGAAGCGGCAATACTTTACCAAATTGCGCACCCGCAAATTCCCCAGTTTCGGGCAATATTTGAAGAGAATCAACGTTTGTTTTTAGTGCAGGATTACGTGGAAGGCATGACTTACCGCGAACTGTTACTCGATCCTGCTAGAGGCCGTACCTTTAGTGAAGCAGAAGTTTTGATATTTATCCGACAAATGCTGCCGGTACTGGCTCACATTCACGCCCGCGGCATCATCCACCGCGACATCTCGCCGGAAAATATCATCCGCCGGGAAAATGACCAGTTGCCGATACTGATTGACTTTGGAGTGGTGAAAGAACTCGCTACCAAGGTTCAGTCTCCCGAAGGAACAGCCCACGCGACAACAGTCGGTAAAATCGGCTACGCGCCGATGGAACAGTTGCAAAGCGGGCGCGCCACGGCCAGCAGTGACTTGTATGCTTTAGCTGTAACGGCGATCGTCCTGCTGACAGGCAAAGAACCGCAGGAATTGCTGGATCAAACAACGCTGCACTGGAATTGGCAGCAGCGAGTGCAGGTGAGCGCGGGTTTAGCTTTGGTACTGAATCGGATGTTAAATCGCTCTCCGGGCGATCGATATCAATCTGTCAGCGAAGTCGCCCAAGCACTCGACGGCCAAACGAATCCTTACTCTCAATCTAACGCGCCAACTGCACCACCAGCATCAGCAGTCGCGCCGTCAAATGCTTCGCTAATCGCAACGGTAGCCGTGGGTAGGCCGCCAGAATCCGAGCCGATGGTGCCCCTAAGTGCCGGCCCGCAAAACCAGCCAGATCCTCTAATTGAGCCTGCTGGTGGCTCTTTGTGGGACAATCCCGTGGCTGCGATCGGACTATTAACGGGCTTAGTCATCTTGACAGGCTTCGGTTCCTGGGCCTTGGTAGGCTCATTTCTCAACAAACCGACGCCCAAAGCAACTCCGACAGCGCCAGCATTCACAACTCCGACGCCGATACTAAATCCGATACCAAGCCCAGAACCATTGCCAACACCGACTCCGACACTCAAACCAACACCAACCCCAGAACCTTCGCCGGAACTAACTCCAGAACCTTCGCCGGAACTAACTCCAGAACCTTCGCCGGAAATAACTCCAGAACCTTTGCCGGAAATAACTCCAACGCTACCGCCAGAACCAACACCAGAACCAACTCCCGCGCCAACACCGGAACCAACTCCCGCGCCAACTCCCGCACCAACTCCCGCACCAACTCCCGCACCGAAACCGACGCCCAAACCAACTCCCGCGCCAACTCCGGCACCGAAACCGACGCCCGCACCAACTCCGGCACCGAAACCGACGCCCGCACCAACTCCCGCACCGTCACCGACTCCCGCACCGACTCCCGCACCAACTCCCGCGCCGTCACCGGAACCTGCGCCAACTCCCGCACCGTCACCAGAACCTGCGCCAACTCCCGCGCCGTCACCGGAACCTGCGCCAACTCCCGCACCCTCGCCTTCACCCTAGTTCTGGCAAAATTCCCCTAGACTAAAGTTGAAGCCAATTACTTATTAGCTATTTGCCGATGAACTCGCTGCTAATTACTGGAACTGATACTGACGCGGGCAAAACTGTTTTGACCAGCGCTCTGGCTGCTTATTGGCAAATGTATTTTCGCGATCGCAGTTTGGGAATTATGAAACTGCTGCAAACCGGAACGGGCGATCGCGAACTCTACACCCGTTTATTTACACTCGACCAATCCCCCGAAGAACTCAATCCGCTGCACTTTAGCGCGCCTCTAGCACCGCCGATTTCTGCCGAACGGGAGGGAAAAAATATTGAGTTAGAAAAGGTCTGGACGACGCTGCAAAGTCTCTGTGAGCGCAAGAATTTTGTGTTGGTGGAAGCTTTGGGAGGGCTGGGTTCGCCTGTAACGCGGGAATTGACGGTGGCTGATATTGCCAGGGATTGGCGGTTGAGGGGAGTTTTGGTGGTACCTGTGAGGTTAGGTGCGATCGGGCAAGCTGTAGCGAATGTTGCCCTCGCCAGACACACTGGTTTTAAGCTGAGAGGAATTGTGCTTAATTGCGTTCAAGCTTGTTCTGAACAAGAAATTGCCGACTGGACACCGATCGATTTAATCCAGTCGCTGACTCAAATTCCTGTGTTGGGTACTTTGCCATATTTAGATGATCCAAATGACCTGACTAAGTTAGCGGCATCAGCTTCAGAATTAGATTTAGAACGTTTATTGCCAGGAGTTAATTTAGTTTCTAAAATTGCTAAATAACCCTATTCTCAACACCTCTCTTGCTCATTATTCTCTTGCTCTGCGTACTCTGCGCCCTCTGCGGTTCATCCAAAAAAAATCTCCGGCACAACTCAAATAGGATTGACATAGCATTTATATTTGATTTTTGAATAAGATTTTTTTAACCGCAGAGAACACAGAGAGCGCAGAGGAAGAAAAGAGAGAGTTTTACAAGTTGTTCATAATTTAAAAAGGAGAAAAAACATGGTTTCTACTTTACCGAATTTAACTGATGTCGATTTATCTCAGTTGCGGCTGGAGATTAGAAATTTGCAGCCTCAGTTAGTCGAATGGCGGCGCCGCTTACACCAAAAACCGGAGTTGAGTTTTGACGAGAATTTAACGGCGCAGTTTGTCTCCCAAAAGTTGCAGGAATGGGGAATAGAACATCAAACTAATATTGCTAAAACTGGTGTTGTGGCAACGATAGACAGCGGCAAACCGGGGCGGGTTTTGGCAATTCGGGCTGATATGGATGCTTTGCCGATTCAAGAGGAAAATGAGGTGGATTATCGATCGCAGCATGATGGTATTATGCACGCTTGCGGCCATGACGGTCATATTGCGATCGCCCTTGGGACAGCCTATTATCTAGCAAAGCATAAACACAGTTTTTCGGGTCAAGTAAAATTCATCTTTCAGCCCGCCGAAGAAGGCCCAGGTGGCGCAAAACCGATGATTGAAGCGGGAGTTTTGCAGAATCCTGATGTTGATGCGATCGTCGGCTTGCATTTGTGGAACAATCTACCTTTAGGCACTGTAGGTGTCCGTAGTGGCGCGCTGATGGCGGCTGTAGAAGTTTTTGACTGCACGATTTTTGGTAAAGGTGGGCATGGTGGAATGCCACATCAGACTGTAGATGCGATCGTAGTTACAGCCCAAATTGTCAGCGCCCTACAGTCAATTGTCGCACGGAACATTAACCCGATCGACTCAGCGGTAGTCACAGTCGGCAAATTCCACGCAGGCCACACCCACAACGTCATCGCCGACACCGCCCAAATCGGCGGCACAGTGCGCTATTTCAATCCCACATATCGAGGTTATTTCTCTCAGCGCATCGAGCAAGTAATTGCCGGAATTTGTCAGAGTCACGGCGCAACTTACAAACTCGATTATTGCGCCCTTTACCCGCCAGTCATCAACGATTCGAGCATGGCTGACTTAGTACGCAGCGTAGCCGAATCGGTTGTAGAAACTCCTGCGGGAATCGTGCCGGAATGTCAAACAATGGGCGGCGAGGATATGTCGTTCTTTTTGCAAGAAGTCCCCGGTTGCTATTTCTTTTTGGGTTCTGCAAATCCAGAGAAAAACTTGGCTTACCCGCACCACCACCCGCGTTTTGATTTTGATGAAACTGCCTTGGGGATGGGTGTAGAAATGTTTGTACGATGCGTGGAAACTTTTTGCGGTTAGCCTTGATTTGTAGGTGCACAATGCGCACCAGTTCAGCTTGTAGGGTGCGCAATGCGCACCGGTTGACTCAGTTTCAGCGTTTTGATTTTGAGATCAAACTATGTATGGTTTGTTAGTTACAAACTCAACCGGTGCGCAGTGCACACCCTACAAACTATGGTTTGTTAGTTACAAACTCAACCGGTGCGCAGTGCACACCCTACTTCTTTGATGTGGTTGGTGAGGGCGAAGGTGGGCTATTTTTGATAGGTTGTTGTTGCTTATTTTTAGGATCTGGTTTGGGTGCTGGTGGCGGAGGGAAAGTAGCCGCACGTCTGGGCAATTGTAGCGCTGTACGGAATGCAGAATATGGGAAGAAAGCACTAAAATGAGAAAGTCTATCGCCAATTGATTCGGGCGCATCTTCCCACAAGCTTTCGTAGTAGAAGAAAGCCGCACCTAAGCCGTATTCTTGAACTGCCATCACCTGAGATTTGATTTGCTCAATCGCTACTGGGCGATTTCTTAATCCTGTCATAATCCCAACTCCGGTGGGAATTTTTAGCTGTGCTTCTTGCATTTCTGGACGGTTAATTTTGTCCACAAATGATTCTAAATTGGGACGATAAACTTGCACAATTAGTTCATCGGCAATATCCAAACGCACCCAAGCCAGCCAATCTTGGAGGTGATGTTTGTAAGCAAATTCGTAGTAATTGGGAGAAATCGAGAAAATTGCATTGGGTTTGACTGCTTTGACTGCTTGATTTAGTTGCGACATGAAAGCCGTAATTTTATTGGCTCGCCACTTCACCCAGGCTGCGTCTTGAAAATCTGTTGGAGGTGTTTTTTTGGTTTCTTTGGTATACAAAGCAACTGTGTATTCGTCATAGCCAAATTCTGACGGCAAACTCATGTGATCGTCGAATTGGATGCCATCAGCGTTGTATTGTGTGGTGATTTCTAGTACGAGTTCGGTAATAAATTTCTGCACTTCTGGATGAAACGGATTGAGCCAAACTACTTCGCCACCCGCACCGTTTGATGTTTGGCTACCGTCCTGTTTTTGGGTGAGCCAATCGGGATTGTTTAATGCTAATTCTGAGGTGGGAGGAGTCATGAAACCAAACTCAAACCAAGGAATTACTAGCAAGCCTTGGCGGTGAGCTTGACTGATTAAATCTGCAATCATATCTTGTCCGTCTAACCCTCTGTAAACAAAGGGTTGAATGTCTCTTTGCTGGGCGACTGGGCTGGGATACATTGCATAGCCAGAGTTCCAAACTACGGGATAAATTGTGTTGAAATTTAACCGCTTTAATTGAGTGATGGCATCTCCTAGTTTGCGCCTATCTCTGAGGATGTCTTTGTCGTTTGTCGTCATCCAAACTCCGCGAATTTCCTGGCGGGGTTGTTGGCCGATCGCCGGAATCACATTATTCACCAGCAATACTACAATGAATGAGAGGGCAAACAGTAGTGGTAACAGGCTTTTAATCGATCGCAGCCAACTGCGAGGAATAATCCGTAATGTCATAGTTGTGAATGGTGAGTTAGCTATCAAACGCACCCCGGCATAATTTGGTGATAAAATTTGCTCGCTCTACAGTCTACAGCTATTTGTGCTGAATGTGCGATCGCAACTCGACCAAGTATCATCCGTAATCCAGAGGGTAAGTGAGAGTATGATGTCAACGTGCTGGGGCAATTGTTAATTACGCGCTGCCAGCTCTCCTGACCGGACAGTCCTGCCCAATCCATGCGAGTGTTGTACAATATCGGGGGAAAGAACATCTCGATCGAACATCTGTAATTGTGAAAGATTTAGTCTTAATTGGCGGCGGTCACAGTCATGCTATTGTATTAAAAATGTTCGGCATGAAACCGCTGCCGGGAGTGCGTTTGACTCTGATCAGCGATGTCCTGTACGCGCCTTATTCGGGGATGCTGCCGGGGCACGTTGCTGGCTTTTACGATTATGATGAATGTCACATCGATTTGCGATCGCTCGCGGAGTTTGCTGGATGTCACATATTGGTCGATCGGGCGATCGCGATCGACTTTAGCAAAAATCAAGTTATTTGTCAAACTCGTCCTCCGGTTGATTTTGACTTGCTGTCTGTGGATATCGGCAGCACTCCCGCGACTTTATCTGTGCCAGGTGCCGCAGAATACGCAATTGCAGCTAAACCAGTACCGGAGTTTTTAGCTAGCTGGAATCAGTTAATTTCCGAAAGACAAAATCATCCCGAAAAACCTCTGCGGATTGCCATTGTCGGCGGCGGTGCGGGCGGCGTAGAATTAGCATTAAATATGCAATCTCGTATGGCGAAGGAAGAAGGAAGAAGGAAGTTCGGCAACGGATTTCGTAACGGATGTAACGGATGGATTTTAAAGGAGAGAGGAAAGTTTAAGCAGGAAGAGGGATTAGAAATTCACTTATTTCATAGCGGTGCTGAATTGATGCCGGGACATAACTATAGAGTACGTCATCGCCTCAAAGAAATTCTGATTAGTCGTGGCGTTAAAGTACATTTAATGGAAAAAGTCTGTGCCATAGAAAACCAAGAAATGATTGAAATAGCATCCAATGCCCAATGCCCAATGCCCAATGCCCAATGCCCAATGCCCAATGCCCAAATATATTGTGCATCTGGTTTGAGCGTTGAGTGCGATCGCATTTTTTGGGTGACACAAGCATCCGCCGCCTATTGGATCGGAGAATCGGGATTAGCGATCGACTCCAAGGGGTTTATGCAAGTCAACGATTACCTGCAATCCGTCTCTCACCCCAACGTATTTGGGGCAGGAGACATCGCTACGATGGTTAATTATCCCCGTCCCAAGGCAGGCGTGTTTGCGGTGCGTCAGGGCAAACCGCTGTTTGAAAATTTGCAGAATTTTTTATTGCAAAAACCGCTGAAACCGTTTGTACCGCAGGAAAAATATTTAGCTTTAATTGGTACTGGGAATAAAAGGGCGATCGCATCTCGCGGCAATTTCATGTGGGAATCCGCGCTGCTGTGGTACTGGAAAGATTGGATCGATCGCCAATTCATGCAAAAATTTAGCAATCTGCCCAAAACCAGCAACACTAAATAGCAATACATTCAAATATAATCTTCTCTCCTCTGCTCTTCCTCTGCGTACTCTGCGCCCTCTGCGGTTAATAAAAAAATTCAAAAGTTATTGAAAATTGCTATACTAATATCAAAAGTAAAAAAACTAACTATGTCGAGAAAAATTGGATTTGGGTTGCTTTGGATTGCCTTCAGCACCTACGCATTTATATTTGCACCACCCGACAGCCCAGAAACGATCGCACTAATTACCAATCTTTCTACAGGCAAAGTAGCAGACATCAACCCTTTAATTGTAGCCTTATTCAACATCATGGGAGTCTGGCCACTCATATACAGTTGCGTCTTATTTGCCGACGGCAGAGGGCAGAAAATACCTGCATGGTTATTTGCAACTTTATCCTTTGGCGTGGGCGCTTTTGCCTTGCTGCCTTATCTAGCCCTGCGCGAACCTAATCCAGAATTTTCCGGCACTAAAAATGTCTTCTTAAAAATATTAGATTCCCGTTTTACTGGGATTCTCCTCACATTAGGCGCTGCTGCGTTAGTTGCCTTTGGCTTGACAAAAGGCGATTGGTCTGATTTTGTTCAGCAGTGGCAAACTAGCCGCTTTATCCATGTCATGAGTTTAGATTTTTGTATGCTTTGCCTGGTATTTCCTGCTTTATTAGCCGACGATATGGCGCGCCGAGGAATGCATAACTCTACAGCATTTTGGGCAGTAACATTAGTACCACTATTCGGGCCATTGGCTTATCTGTGCACGCGCCAACCGCTGCCGGAAACTAATCCTAAAACTGTTACAAATTAGACAGAAATTCAGGAAATGCTTAGTTTAATCTAGGAATCAATCACAAGTAATTATACAAAAGACAGGCAAGATGCCTGTTCCACAATCAGTAAATTTTCTGGTAGCATGGGCTTCTAGCCCGTGCAATAAAAACTTATTGATAATACTAGAATATCCGAGAACCAATGTAAATAATTATCTCCCACTTTCAACGAAATGAAAAAACATCCCATCGTTGGCATTACAACTTACAACCGCAGCCCAGCAGGCGAATATTGCTTAAATGGAACTTATATTGATGCAGTGCAGGCGGCAGGTGGCATTCCGATTTTACTGCCGCCCAATCAATTAAATCCAGCTAGTATTTTTGATGCCGTAGATGGTTTGATTTTTTCAGGTGGTGGAGATATCAACCCAGAACATTATGGCGGTTTGCTCGATCGCACAGTTTACTCAATTAACGCAGAACGCGACAATTTTGAGTTAAACTTAGCTAAGCTAGCTTTGAAGGCGGACATACCTGTGTTGGGGATTTGCCGGGGAATGCAAATCCTGAATGTAGCCAGCGGTGGTAATTTGGTCGTTCACGTACCAGATGCTTACGGAGAGGATGTTAGTCACGGAACCGGAATTCCCCCACGTGCGATCGAGCATATCATTAAAATCGATCCAGACAGTCGGTTAGCAAAAATCATGGGAACAACAGCAACAACAGTTGTTTCTTGGCATCATCAAGCTGTGCAGAATGTGACACCTGATTGGCAAATTGTAGCGCGAGCACCCGACGGTTTAGTGGAAGCAATGGAGTATAAATATCATCCTTGGATCGTAGCACTTCAGTGGCATCCAGAACTATCGACAAAAAGTCTCGCCCACTGCGGAATCTTTCGGGCTTTCGTCGAAGCAGCCACTTCAAAGTTTATGAATTATACTAAATCAGCCTGAAAATTGTCAGCCATTGTTGGGATATTTTTCGCACTCTCTTTTTGTAACTTCATGGCGGTAGCGAAACATATCTGTTAACCGCATTTCCACCCACCAACCTAACAACAAATCGACAATTGGGCCGCCCGGTATCGAAAATGCGATCGCATCTGTCAATCGGGTCTGGCCATTTTCTGTGGTAAACTCGTGTCGGTGAGTCCAACGCGCCATAGGCCCCTCAGTTTGTTCATCAACAAATAAGCGATATTGTTCGCACTCAGTATGAGTCGCCACCCATTTTACCGGAATCGGCCCCAATAACAGCCGAAATTCTGATACAGCACCCACATCGAGTCCCCCCTCGCGGCGAATGATTTTCACAGGTTGCCAAGGTGCACTCAACATTTGCAGAATATCTGGCCTTTCGTGAAAGTTCCAGACTGTTTCAACGGTGGCATTAATCAGCGACGAATATTTAAAATTGGGCATTGTAGGAAGAAGGAAGAAGGAAGAAGGAAGAAGGAAGAAGGAAGAAGATATATACAGCAAGCTTTTTAGCTATCCGTATTTGACGTTTAATTAGCAGGTGGATTTACGGATCATTAGGCTAGACGGTTAATTGCGATCGCGCTTCAGCATTTGCAGTATTATCCTCTGTATCAGTACAAACAGCATCAGTACAAACAGCAACAGTTAGTTTCAATCCCAAAGCATTCAGCCAATTTCCCAGATTATAAATCGTATCGCTTCCTTGCTGCGAAAGCAATTCATCCAGTTTTTTTAAGTGCAATTCATATTCTTCTGGAGTCATTTTTGGTTGGCTTATAGCTTCTGCTACATCGGTAAGTGCCCGCTTCAGCAGTTCAGGTTCCGGATCTATTTCCTCTATAGTCGCGGTTATATAGGCTGCTGACAATGCCAGATTTTTTCTCAGAGATTCAATTAAAAACGGATGATCCGGGATACTTTTAACCATTGTTTTAACTCCTATTGTAATTAGTCCAGTATTCTATTGCTTGGCGGATATCTCGGTCTTGAGTGCTTTTATCTCCTCCGCACAGAAGAAGTACAATTGTTGTTCCTACTTGCCCAAAATAGATTCTGAAACCAGGGCCATAGTCTATTCTGAGTTCACAAACTCCTTCTCCAACTGAACGATAGTCTCCGAAATTGCCAGAAATAACTCGGTTTAGCCTAGATCTAATCTTGGCTTTAGTATTCGTATCTTTGAACGAATCAAACCACTCAGCGAAAGGTACTCTGCCCTCTGATGTGACATAACGCTGAATTTCCCTGGGGTGAACTTCGGGCATAATTATATTATAGTTGGGTTAGACAGTTAATTGCGATCGCGCTTCAACATTTATAGTATTATCCTCTGTCTAAGTACAAACAGCAACAGTTAATTTCAACCCCAAAGCATTCAGCCAATTTCCCAGATTATAGATTGTATCACTTCCTTGCTGCGAAAGCAATTCATCCAGTTTTTTTAAGTGCAGTTCATATTCTTCAGGAGTCATTTTGGGTTTACCCAAAGCTTCGGCTACATCGCCCAAAGCAAGTCTGATTAATGCTTGATCAGGTTCTTCGCCTTCATCTAATTCAAAATGAGTTTCGAGATATACTGCCGCAAAACTGTGGTCTTTTAGTCGCGCCATCAAAAAGTCATGATACGGTAAACTTTTAGGCATTTTTTAAATCCTATTGTAAGTCCAGAAGACCGGGCGGTTAAAAACCGCGTCTCTACAAACAAAACCCGGATGGTGCGCGGGTTGAATACCGCGCGGTTAATTAAAATTACGTTATTTTCTTCAGTCCGCGCACCATCCGGACATCGTTTGTGTAGACGCGGTTTAAACCGCCGTCTGTTCTTCGTTTGTGTAGACTTTCGCATCCTCTTTCCTAACTCGTCAACTGCAAATCCTCCGTCTTAAAATGAGTCATCGCCTCAGCCAAATGCTTCTTCAAAGTCGCCTCCGGTAGCGGCCCTTTCAAATGACTCCAAGGCAAAACCTGATTTAATTCCCACTCTTGAAAAACATAAAAATCCATCTCCGGTAACTGTCCCCGCAACTCCTTAAAAGCCCGCCGATAACTACCCAAAGTATCGCCGTAATGCCGCACCAATTCCAACAGCCGAGACAATCTGCGATCGCCCTTCGATAGCAAACCCTGAATCACCGACCAATTATAGCTTTCAGGTCTAAATTCTAACCCTAACTTCCGCATTTCTTTATCTAAAAACTTCAGCCTCTTCTCCGCATCTTTATCCACACCAAACCACTGAAAAGGAGTGTGAGATTTCGGCACAAAAGTGCTGCATCCCAGAGTCAATCGCAAACCAGGAACAGCTTTTCTAATCGCCTTCATCATCGCCACCGTCTCCTCCAAATCCTCCATCTCTTCACCAGGAATTCCCGCCATCCCGTAAAGTTTAATCCCCTTTAATCCCCCCGCCTTAGCATTGATAGCAGCTTGGATAATTTCATCATTAGTGAGTTTTTTATTGACAATCTTACGGAGGCGCTCGCTACCGCTTTCCACCGCAATAGTCACAGATTTACTATCTCTGTTTGTCAAAATTTGCGCCAATTTAACTGTCACCGTATTCGTCCGCACCGAAGAAAGACTAAGCCGCACACCGTCGTATTTCGGATGATTCAAATGCTCCAACAACTGTTCAAATTCCGGGTGTTGAGTCACAGAAGCACCCAACAAACCCAAACGATTAGTCACAGCTAAACCGCGATCGATCGCCGGAATTAGCGAATCCTCCAAACTCGCAGTTCTAAATGGTAAAGTTAGATAACTTGCTAAACAGAAACGGCACATTTCTGGACAACTGCGAACCACTTCCACCATGTAAATATTTTCCCAAGCCGCCTTTTCTGTCACCACAGTCGAAGCAGATAAAGTATTGCCGCGATAAGTCTGTTTTTCAACCATACTGGGAATTTCCGAATCCACAGGCTGAATCGATTTAATCCCCTGAGTCGCATCCAGATAAGTTACTTCGTACAAACTGGGAACGTACACTCCCGGAACTTGGGCTAAATGACGCAATTTAGTTTGTCTGTCGGCGCTACGAACTTCTTTACAAGCATCAATAAAATTGTCAATCAGATTTTCGCCATCTCCCAGCAAAATCACATCAAAGAAATCTGCAAAAGGTTCAGGATTAGCAGTAAATACCGGACCACCACCGAATACAATTGGATGATTATCAGTTCTTTTTGATGACCAAATCGGAATGTCTAAAGATTCCAATAAATTGAGAATATTTACATAGTCTAGTTCCCAAGAAAGCGAAAATCCCAATAATTCTGGATGTCGGGGAAGTTGTTCGCGGATATCAGTAAATAAACGGCTGACTTCAATATCCGATCGCACAGCCAAAGTAGCCCACACAATCTGATAGCCGAGACTGGTGATACCAACCGTGTACTCGTTGGGAAATGCAAAAATAGTCGGGATAGCATCAGCATCGGGGGTTGCTGGGGCAAATAGCAGGCGTTCTTGGGCAAATGGATTAGGAGTCACAGGCAAGCAAGTTTAGTGTTAACAATAAGTCTGTTCATGTATCATTTTAAGCCATTACCGAAGTTATTGTAGCGTGCTGCTTCGAGCAGAATGTTTGAATCGCAAACTAAAAATCTCCCTCTGATGAACCCTACGGCTAGTTAGCTAACACTTATTAAATCCGTTACATCCGCTACACAATCCGTTGCGGAACTTCCTGCTTCCAAGTTACTCTGAAATAGAATCGCGATCATCTCGGTTTTTCGATGGTGGCGGTGCACCGTGAAAAGTTGCAATCAGTAAACAGATAATCCCAGCATTAATAAACACATCGGCCAGATTAAATACCGGGAACCGAATTATCCTAAAATCGATAAAATCCACAACATGGCCCAACACAAATCGATCGATCCCGTTCCCCAGTGCGCCACCCAAAATCAAACCGTAGCCAGCTTGTTCCCAGCGATTAATTCGCGGGCCGAACCAAGCTAGAATCATCAATCCCACACTCACGCCCAAAGACAGCCACCGCAACCAAATCGCCCCATTGCTAAACAAACTAAAAGCTGCACCGGTATTAACAACATAGGTGAAGTGAAATATCCCAGGTAACAGTGGCTGAGTCTGCGGGGGAACTGTCAAGTCAAAATTTTGCACCACCCAAAACTTAGTCAAGTGGTCTAAAACTAAACTGATAATAGCAGCAACCCAGAATAAGGGATTTCTTTTAAAACGCATGGATTAGGTAGTAAAATATAGGACATCGGGCAGGAAAAAAGTTACGCAAATTTCTGAGTCGCAGTGAGATTGCTCACCAATCCGCAAACACAGTATAACCTAATATCATAACTGATGACTAATGACTAATGACTAATGACAACTGACCAATGACAACTGACAAATTAATAAAACATCAAGCGTCGCAAAGTAAATGACAGAAGTGCGATCGCACAAACCACCGCCAATTGCCCCGGCAGGGGATAAACCGAATATTTCAGAATCTCATCGAATAAAGGTGTTTTTTTACCCGGAATCAGCAAGTAACTAAAAATTAGATAAATTAAGCCGATCGCGTGAACGGTAAATAAACCGCACAAACAACTAAAAGCCATCGATTCCAGCCGCGAAGCCACCTTAAAAGCCACCCAGCCACACACCCAAGCACCAGGCACAAAACCCAGCAAATACCCAAAACTCGCTTCTTTGAGATAGCCGATGCCGCCGCCTTGAGCAAAAACTGGCCACAAAGTTAATCCTAATACCAAATAGGCAATTTGTGAGAGCGCCGCAGCATTTTTGCCACCCATGCAGCCTACTAGCAATACTGCTCCAATTTGATAAGTAACACCTAAAGAGTATGCCTGAAGTCCGCGATCGTCCCAAAACCCGATCGGCATTGTGACAGATGCAGGTAAAAAAGTGCCTCCTATCGTCAGGAGTAAACCAATAAAAGCCCAGATTAATTCAATAGGAGCAGGCATTATAGCAGATGTTGAAGTCATTGGTCATTAGTCATTAGTCATCAGTCATTAGTCATTGGTCATTGGTCATTGGTCATTGGTCATTGGTCATTGGTCATTGGTCATTGGTCATTGGTCATTGGTCATCAGGAAGAAGGCAGGAGGCAGAAGGCAAAGAGGAAGAACTCAAGAGGAAGTTGTAACCGACAGTTTATGTTTGTGCAATGCCAGAACGTCCTAACCGTCAGGGCGGTTGCTATATCATCAGCATTTGTCAGATGCAGCCTGGAATGCCCGCAACTTTTAAGTTCTCAATACTAGCACTACTGTCAAAACAACCATCATTGTAGGGTTTTCTGGTTCTCAAACCAGGATGTTGTGATACTTTGATCGTGGGAATTTTTCGCAGCCGGGCGATCGCACCCTTGTTTCCCCACAAATTGATCTTTCACCCATCTGATAAAATCACACTTGTCAAGCTCATCAATGAATTAAATTAATCTTGGTTAACATTAGATTAAGATAAAATGTAAATATTTTTAACCTAAGCTTTACTTTCGCGCGATATGCTATGGCGGGACACCCGTATAACGATCGCAGATTTTGTATACCTATGCTTTTTCGTCTGAACCTGATTAATCCGAATCGCGTAACAACAGCAATGTCCGCTGTGGCGATCGCCCTCAGCTTAGCAGCTTGCGGCAGCAGCACCACAACCACAGACAGCAGCCCCACCCCAGGCGCAACCCCCGTTGCAGCCACCGGTACAGCAGCAAACACCAAACTCGTCCTAGCCTCAGACGTAGCCATAACGGCAGCAGGCGCCTCATTCCCCGCGCCTCTATATCAGCGTTGGTTTCAAGACTTCAACAAAATCAACCCCAAAGTACAAATTAACTATCAATCAGTAGGCAGCGGCGCCGGAGTCGAACAATTTACCAAAGGCACAGTAGACTTTGGGGCCAGCGACACCGCCATGAAAGACGACGAAATCGCCAAAGTTCCAGCAGACAAAGGCGTGATTTTGCTACCCATGACAGCCGGCAGCATCGTCATCGGCTACAACCTGCCAGACGTACCCGAGCTCAAACTGCCCAGAGAGGTTTATTCAGAAATCTTCCAAGGTAAAATTACCAAGTGGAACGACGCCAAAATAGCAGCAGCCAATCCAGGCGCTAAATTGCCAGACGAAAACATCACCGTCGTCCACCGTTCCGACGGTAGCGGTACCACAGCCGTGTTCACCAAACACCTGAGTGCCATCAGCCCCGACTGGAAAACAGCAGTAGGCGAAGGCAAAACAGTACAGTGGCCCGTAGGCGTAGGCGCAAAAGGCAACGAAGGCGTCACCAGCCAACTCCTGCAAACAGCAGGCAGCATCGGCTACATCGAATACGGCTATGCCAAAAACAACAACGTCAAATTTGCATCTCTGCAAAACAAAGCAGGCACATTTGTCGCACCTACAGACGATTCAGCTTCTCAAGCTCTAGCGACTGTGCCCCTACCGGAAAATCTGCGAGCATTTATCGAAGACCCCGAAGGCGCTCAATCCTATCCAATTGTCACCTACACTTGGATGCTCGTTCCCAAAAAAGTTGCCGACCCCAACAAAGCCAAAGCTATTGAGGCAATGGTGGAATACGGCTTAACCGAAGGTCAAAAAGTTAGTGCCGAATTGGGCTACGTTCCTCTGCCCCAAAGCGTCAAAGAAAAAGTAGCTTTGGCAGCCGATGGCATCAGCCCCGACTACAAGATTGAGATTGGCAAATAGTAATTGAAGGAAGAAGGAAGAAGGAAGAAGGAAGAAGGAAAAGAGATATTTCTCTAGAGGTGGGTTTGAGCGGAAATATTTGTGGAAAAGTCAGGGAATTAATCAACCCGCCCTTGTTTTAGATAATAATCAGTGCATCACTTATCAACATCCTCTCTTCTCTTCTCTTCTTCCTTGTGGAACAGGCATCCCGCCTGTGTATTTTGATTCCTTCTAGCGCCTGTGCATTTCTCCAGTTGCTTCTAGCTTTTTGGCAAAAATGCAATTTTTCCTTAATATTTTTTTGGATTTTTGTATATGGTTTCAGATAGTAACATCGCTCAATCAGAGAAACGTTCCCGCTCTCGGATAGAAAAATCCTTAGACCAAGGCTTTATCTGGCTGACTCGGGTTTTGGGAATCGGAGTTGGCGTAATTTTGCTGGTAATCGCGCTCACCGTTGCTTTCAGAGCTTTACCAGCGATTCAACAGTACGGTTTGGGCTTTCTGTTTAGCAGTGATTGGAATCCCGTTAAAGAAGAGTACGGTGCGCTGCCGATGATTTATGGGACGATCGTCAGTTCTGCGATCGCGCTCCTAATTGCAGTACCATTAGGAGTAGGGACTGCCATCTTTTTGAGCGAAGACTTTTTGCCGCTGCCAGTGCGTACAGCTTTAGTTTTTTTAGTAGAACTTTTAGCCGCCATTCCCAGCGTAGTGTATGGTTTGTGGGGAATTGCTGTATTGATCCCCATTATTACCAACATCGGAAAGTTTCTCAACGGTAACTTCGGATGGCTGCCGATTTTTAGCACACCGCCAGTGGGGCCGGGAATGTTACCCGCCGGAGTAATTTTGGGGATTATGACTTTGCCCATTATTACTGCTATCTCCCGCGACTCTTTAGCAAGCCTCCCGCCCGAATTGCGACAAGCATCTCTGGGTTTGGGAGCAACTCGCTGGACAACAATCTTTAGAGTTCTCGTACCAGCCGCTTTTTCCGGCATTGTCGGCGGAATTATGCTAGGCCTCGGCCGCGCGATGGGAGAAACAATGGCCGCAACGCTGTTAATTGGCAATTCCAATCAGTTAAGTGCTTCTGTGCTAGCTCCTGCAAATACTATTGCTTCTCTGATGGCAAATCAATTTGCCGAAGCTTCAGGATTGCAAGTTGCGGCTCTGATGTACACCGGACTAATTCTGTTTATTATGACGCTGATTGTCAATATTTTGGCAGAGTGGATTGTTTCTCAAGTAAGAGCGAAGTACAACTAGAAGTTTGCCACAATTTCCTACAGAGTTTTAGTTTATGTCAAATAGCGTCTCCGATGAGAATCCTTTGGGATCGAAAACAGGCAGTTTGAAGAAGGTTAAAAACAGCCAGCAAGCGCTGTTTGGTCTGGCGATGACTGTACTGGCAGGAGCTGGTCTTGCCGTCACTCTTATGCCTTTGTTTGCAGTGCTTTCCTACGTAACTGTACAAGGCTTTAATCGCCTAAATTTAGATTTGTTTACCAAGCTGCCCCCCGCGCCCGGACTGTCGGGAGGCGGTATCGCCAATGCCATTCTCGGTACATTAATGACCGTAGGAATTGCTTCTCTAATTGCTGTTCCTTTTGGTGTACTGGCAGCCGTTTATTTGTCGGAGTTCAGCAGAGGCAACATTGCTCGCGGGGTGCGGTTTGCGACTAATGTGCTCAGCGGCGTTCCTTCGATTATTGCAGGTGTATTTGCCTACGGTTTGTTCGTGGTAAATATGGGAGGTTTTTCGGCAATTGCAGGGGGCGCGGCGCTTGCTGTGTTGATGTTGCCGACGATTGTACGGACTACTGACGAAGCACTACAAATTGTCCCGCAAGATATCAGATGGGCGTCCGTGGGCGTCGGTGCTTCTAATTATCAAACGGTGTTGCAGGTGGTTTTGCCTGCGGCAATTCCGGCTATTTTAACTGGTGTGACGCTGGCAATTGCTCGCGCTGCTGGAGAAACTGCTCCTTTGATTTTCACGGCGCTGAATTCGCCTTTTTGGCCGGCGGGATTTGATAAGCCAACTCCGAGTCTTTCGGTTTTGGTGTACAACTTTGCAACGGTTCCTTTTCAGGCACAGAAAGAGTTGGCTTGGGCTGCATCTTTGATTTTGGTGTTTATGGTTTTGCTGACGAGTATTCTTTCTCGCTGGGCTACTCGCCAAAAAGTTTATTAATCAGTTGACAATTGACAGTTGAGAGTTGACAGTTGTTATTGGTCAGTTGTCATTGGTCAGTTGTAATTGGTCATTTGTAAAACTCGATTGGAGTATTAACTGTATGATGGATTTGGATAAGCAAACGGAAACTGTTTTAC
Organism: Lyngbya sp. CCAP 1446/10; assembly: GCF_026130175.1. Classification (GTDB taxonomy): domain Bacteria; phylum Cyanobacteriota; class Cyanobacteriia; order Cyanobacteriales; family Microcoleaceae; genus Microcoleus. The sequence continues at coordinate 42,469 of NZ_JAIGNI010000005.1, forward strand.
GGACTGAAAATATCAATATCTTTTACGGCGGTTTTCACGCTGTTAAAAATGTTTGTATCGAGATTCCTAAAAATCGCATTACTGCTTTGATTGGGCCTTCTGGCTGCGGCAAAAGTACAATTTTGCGATGTTTTAACCGCCTCAATGATTTGGTTAATGGGTTTCGTTTAGAGGGCCGGATTGATTATCATGGTCAAAATCTTTATGATCCTGATATTGATGCTGTGGAGGTGCGCCGCAAGATTGGGATGGTGTTTCAAAAGCCGAATCCTTTCCCGAAGTCGATTTATGACAATATTGCTTACGGTGCGAGGGTGAATAATTACAAGGGGGATATGGATGAGTTGGTGGAAACATCCCTCCGCCAAGCTTATTTGTGGGATGAGGTGAAGGATAAGTTGAAGCAAAGCGGTTTTTCGCTTTCGGGCGGCCAGCAGCAGCGTTTGTGTATTGCTAGGGCGATCGCCATTAATCCTGATGTAGTATTAATGGATGAACCTTGCGCTTCCCTTGACCCGATTTCCACGATTAAGATTGAGGAGTTGATGCGGGAACTCAAGGAGAAGTATACCATCGTGATTGTGACTCACAATATGCAGCAGGCTTCTCGGGTTTCTGACTTGACTGCTTTTTTCAATGCGAAACTTTCTGATGATGGGAAGCGGTTTGGCTATCTTGTGGAGTGTGACAGGACTGAGGTGATTTTCCAAAATCCGAAGGAAGAGTCTACTATGGATTATGTCAGCGGCCGTTTTGGTTGATTTGCGGAATGTTGAAACAATCGCGCTACACAAACGAGGACAATCAAATTGGTTCGTAGTGAGGACTTTAGTCCGCATAAATCAGAGGACTAAAGTCCTCACTATCAATTATCTTTATCGCGAGTAATTGACTGGACTTAATATAACTCAAGAATCCCGATTTCTCAAAGAAACCGGGATTCTAGGTTTTATGTTTAATAGCTCGCTCGCACTTTTTGCACATACAAGCCGCTGATTTTGTGGAAGAAGTTCTCGAAGAGTTCACATTTTCTTCATCCAATACTTTAACAAGTTTTCTTTGACCATATTTTGCCGCATAACTTCTAGCAAGTATTCCTGAGCTTGGTCTTGGCTTAAGCTCTTAACTTGTTCGCGCAGCACTTGTAATTTAAACTGCTGTTCCATGCTGAGGCTGGTTGTAGGCATATCCATAATTCGCTCCTCCAGTTTGCTGAGATCGATGCGAGATAGATCGAAATGACGTTTCGCAGGATTTGTTGTGTCTCCTACATTGTAAACTATCATAACATTGTCTTGACAATATGTCCAAAGTAGACATTTTGAGACTAATTTGTGTCGCAAAAGTACATCTAAGTGGGGGGAGCTTTATCATAAAACAGGGTAAAAACCGGGAAGCCTAAGCCAAAGGAGTTATTTTGTATGGATGCAATGGAGTTTTTTCAGAGTAGTGCTGGAGAATGGCGATCGCAGCGCAGCACTCACCACCTCGCTTTCCGTCAAGCGGAGATTGGGGATTCAAATATTCAGGTAACGGCGCTAGGTGCGGATGACGCGAGAGTGGCCGAGATTTGCCAGATGCACGAGGTCGATCCGAGTCGGGCTGCTGGGGGAGCTTTTGTGACTTGGCACGGCACTATGGCGTGGGATAAGGATGATGAGAATCATAAGGGCTCTACTGTATTCGTGATCGTCCCAGATCCTGAGAATCCGCGGCAGGGTTTGATGTTGCGGGAAAGGGGCTATGCGGAAATTGTGCCGGTGGCCGGCCGTTTTGAGATGGATGATGAGGATGCGCTGCTGTTGATTACGGAATACGAGACGATGAGTTCGATCGAGCGTTTTTGGTTTGCCAATCCGAACGTGCGGATGCGGACGAGTGCGGTAAAGCGCTTTGGCGGTTTCAGCACTTCGACTTTTTGCACCGAAGTTCGCGTGGAACCAGACTCGGATGCAGCGGCCCCGGCTGCGGAGAAGGAGCCGGTTGCTAGCGAGTTTTACTCGGCCCTAGGCTGGTAATTTTTCAGCTTTCAGGCTAGCAAGCTCGTTCCCAGGCAGAGCCTGGGAATGCTCTTGTGGAGGCTCTGCCTCCCGTTTAACGAGGCATAGCATCGGTTATCGGCCCGTTCCCAGGCTCTGCCTGGGAACTAGCGTTATTGCTGCATCAGTGGCTTCTTCCTTCTTCGTTCTTCCCTCTTCCTGATGACGTTGGATGTTCGATCGGGGGGACAGCACTAATGACTGATGACTAATGACTAATGACTAATGACTTCTTGCCTCTTCCCTCTTCCTGATGACGTTGGACGTTCGATCGGGGGGACAGCACTAATGACTGATGACTAATGACTAATGACTAATGACTTCTTCCTTCTTCCCTCTTCCTTCAAAGTCAACAAATATTACAGATTGTTGCAAAAATTCAGGAAAATCAGATTTAGACTGCGAGAATCCCCTAATCTGTATGTTGGCTAGTTGTAGCATTACGCTGGCCGATAGCGGTGTCAGCTATTTCTGAAATTTGAGATAACGGAGATTATAACGTGGCGCTTCCTTTGTTAAACTACGCTCCTAAGAGCCAAAACCAGCGCGTCGCTGGTTATGAAGTAGGGGGCGATGAGCAGCCCAGAGTTTTCACAACCGAAAATGTGCTCTCGTCTGGAGACATGGAAAATTTGATTTGGGCTGCATATCGCCAGATTTACAGCGAACACCAAATCCTCAAGAGCAACCGCCAAAAGTCTTTGGAGTCGCAACTCAAGTTCGGCCAAATTACGGTGCGGGATTTTATTCGCGGTTTGGCGACTTCGGCTCCTTTCCTAGAGCGGAATTACCAAACTAACAGCAACTACCGATTTGTGGAAATGTGCGTGCAGCGCGTTTTGGGTCGGGATGTGTATAGCGATCGCGAAAAGATTGCTTGGTCGATCGTGGTAGCAAATAAGGGGCCTCAAGGCTTTATTGACGAGTTGGTCAATAGCGATGAGTACCTGGGCAAGTTCGGATACGATACAGTACCTTACCAACAGCGCCGGGTGTTGCCTCAGCGAGTTGGAGGAGAAACTCCTTTCAACTTGAAAACGCCTCGCTACGGTGAGTACCACCGCTCGCAGCTTGGCTTCCCGCAAATCATCTGGCAGACAAGCGTTCGCCGTTTTGTTCCTCAAGAGCAGCAAGCGAAGGCTGGCGATCCGTCGAACTATTTGGGTATGGCGCGCAATATGCCTCTGCCTGCTACTCCCCCGCAGCGCGTGCCTCTGGCTAATATCAATATTGCCACGATGGTTCCTCGCCGTTAATTGATACTGCTTGGTGCGATTATTTGTGTCGCGCTATGGATTTAATCGATCGGCTTTTAGGCTGAGAGAGTTTTGAGTCTTGAGTTTTGAGGTTTGAGTTTTTTTACTAAACTTGGAATCCAAAACTCAGGACTCTTGATTTTTTGTCAGTAGTCAGTAGTTAGTAGTTAGTAGTCAGTAGTCAGTAGTCAGTAGTTAGTAGTCAGTAGTCAGTAGTTAGTAGTTAGTAGTCAGTAGTCAGTAGTTATCAATTCCCAATTTTAATTCTTCATACCCAGTTACCAGAAAGAATTGGTTTAAAGCCTCTCCCTGATCGGGAGAAATTAAAAGCAGACGATTCATTAATCCAATCCTCTTACTTCCAGGTAGAGGTCGCTGTCAACAGTCAACTGTCAACAGTCAACTGTGAGCTCGCAGGCGCAATATTTTTAACAGAGTGTTGAATTGATCGGGCAAAGGTGCGATCGCCTCAATCAACTCTCCGGTTAAGGGATGCTGCAATTGTAGCCGCCATGCGTGGAGGGCTTGTCCGGTTAAATTTACGCCGATGGAACGGTTGCAACTGTACATCGGGTCGCCGATAATGGGATGTTTGATTTCGGCTGTGTGGACGCGAATTTGATGGGTGCGGCCTGTTTCTAATTGATAGTGGATTAGGCAATAGTTGCCGATTCTTTCTTTGATTGTCCAGTGAGTAACTGAGGGGCGGCCACCTTTCTCTTCTGATACTACTGCCATTTTTTTGCGGTCTGTGGGATGTCGGCCGATGGGTAGGTCTATGGTGCCTTTTTCGGCGTTAGGAACTCCGTAAACTACGCCTAAATATTCGCGGCGGGCGGTTTTAGTTTTGAGTTGGGCTTGCAGGTTTTGGTGGGCAATGTCGGTTTTGGCGATCGCGATCGCACCTGTTGTATCTTTGTCTAATCTGTGGACGATTCCGGGCCGTTGAACTCCGCCGATTTCTGCGAGGGGACAGTGGGCTAAGAGGGCGTTGACTAAAGTGCCGTCTTGATGTCCGGCGGCTGGGTGGACGACTAATCCGGCTGGTTTGTTGATGATAATTAGGCTGTCGTCTTCGTAGAGAATGTCGAGGGGAATTGCTTGGGCTTGTAATTTTGTGGGCTGGGCTTCGGGTAATGTGAGGTGAATGCGATCGCCCGTTTTGACTGATATTTTTTTCGAGGTGCAGGTTTGGTCGTTGACTTTGACGTTGCCTTGTGATATGAGGGTTTGCACGCGCGATCGGGATAAGTCTGGTATCTGGTTTGACAGCCAAATATCTAATCGTTGAGTGACATTACTCTGGTTAAATTCCTCTGTATTTTCTACTATGTACATTTGTTTGGTATCTATTTCTAGCATTTTTTTAGTTATGATGGTAAATTATTATATAATAATAACTTAATATATTATAGCCTTTCTCAGAAAGATGAGGTACTATCCGGCATAGGGCATGGGCCAAACAGGGCATAGGGCATACCTCACTTTTTTGATAACCGCTATAGTACGTTTAAATCATTTTTTTTTTCGATTTTTTGATGGCGACTTTAGCTGCGACGAGTGCCAAGAAACCGGGTTTTTGCCAAAACACTTCGTGACAGCGCAGAAACCCCGAAAAACCCGGTTTCTTTGAATATAATTATAACTTAAATCCAGTCGCACAAAACATGACAGAAAACTTCCTACGCATTAATCACGACGGCGATTCCATCCAACTATCCTGGCAGCGCGGCCGCGCAGCACCCCGAAACGCGCCTCCCGTCACCTTTGCACATCCCTTTGACAGCAAAGTATTAGCCGATTTTCGCTGGTATCTCGAAGAATATCTGCGCTTTCCCTACGGACTAGAACCGGAAAATGCTAAAAAAATTGAACAGCAGTTGCAAACTTGGGGGCAGCAGCTATTTGACTTAGTATTTCGCAGCAGCGACAAAGCGCGGGAGTTTTTTCAGGAAGCGACGCGAGACGGATTGGATAGGTGCGAAATTAGCATTGTTGCTGACGAACCCGCCGTACTCAATTTGCCCTGGGAATTGCTGTTTTCCCCAGATTATCAATTTCTCGCGCCCTTGCTGGCGGGGATGTATCGCAGTCTTAGCAACTATGCTGTTCGGGCAGAATTGGGTACAATGTCTGACGAACAATTAAATATTTTACTGGTAATTGCTCGACCCTACGGAGAGCGCGATATTAATTTTCAAACCATCGCCCGCCCGATGTTAGAGGCGCTTAAACCTATTCAAAGACAGGTGAATCTTACCGTATTGCGTCCGCCCAGTTTAAAGCAGTTTGAAGCAGAACTTAACGCCCGCAAAGGTTTTTATCATATCGTTCATTTTGACGGACACGGGGACTTTCAAGCTGATAGCAAAACCGTTCAAACTCAATATGGAAAATTGGGAGAAGGCGTTTTAGTTTTTGAAGATATTGATGGCAACCCGGAAATAGTTACTGCTAGGGAAATTGCCCAATATTTGACAGATTGCCGCGTGCCGATTTTTATTCTCAATGCTTGCAAGTCGGGACAAGCTGGGGAAGAAGCCTTTTCTTCGGTGGCGGGACAGTTGGTGAAATTGGGTGCAAAAGGCGTTGTCGCTATGGCTTATTCCGTCTACGCGGCAGGCGCGAAACACTTCATGGGACGGCTTTATGGGCAATTGGCGCGGGGAGAAGACATTGCCTCTGCGGTGGCTGCGGGGCGCAAATCTATGTCGATAGACAAACAGCGCCCCAGTCCCAAAGGGCTGTTACCGCTGCAAGATTGGCTGGTGCCGGTGCTGTATCAGCAGGAACCATACACGCCTTTTCGGCCCAAAACTACAACTCCTAGTTTTGACGATTTGATGGGGGAAGCTGATAATTCATCTGCGATTGATTCGGCGTTACTGGTAGATTTGCCAGATGTTAGTGCCTATGGTTTTATTGGGCGAGATTACGATATTTTGTGCTTGGAAAGAGCTTTTCGCCAAAATCATGTCGTGCTGTTGCAGGGAATGGGCGGCGTAGGTAAAACTGAGTTGGTAGGAGGGTTTGCGCGGTGGTTGGCTGATACTCAGGGGCGCACTGGAGGGGTTTTCTTCACTTCCTTTGAACGCGGTGCGGGGTTGAGTCAGGTAGTCAATCAAATTGGCAGGAAACTGGGCGGTGAAAAGTTCGCGTCACTGTCGCCGGAAAAACAGCAAGCGGTGGTGCGACAACATTTGCAAACTAATTCTTGTTTGTTGATTTGGGATAATTTTGAACCGGTGAATGGGTTTCCCCAGGGAAATCAGCCACTTTTATCGGCTGGGGAAAGAGCAAGCTTGCAGCAATTTCTCAAGGATTTGCGCGGGGGGAATTCTTGGGTGTTGATTACCAGTCGGCGCGAAGAAAATTGGTTGGATTGCGGTTACGCGCTACGGGAGTTAAAGGGATTGGTAAAGCCGGATGCGGAAGAGTTGGCGGCGGAGATTCTGCGGGAAGCGGGGGTTGACAGGGCGAAATTGCCTGCTGAATATCTGGAGTTGCTGAAACTGTTGGGCGGACATCCGCTGTCGCTGAGGGTGGTGTTGCGGCATTTGAAGACGCAAACTCCGGTGCAGTTGATTGAGGCGCTGCGGCGGGGATTGGATACTTTCAAGGGTGCTGAGGAGGAAGGGAGAGAGAAATCTCTAACGGTGTCGCTGGATTATTCGTTTGCCAATTTGTCGGAACGGGCGCGGCAGCATTTGCCGTTTTTAGGGCTATTTTCCGATCGAGTGGGTGCAGATTTGCTCCATGCTTTTTCTCGAAACCCTGATAGTGATTGGGGACAAGCATATCGGACGGTGTTTGGAGAAAACTTGCAGAAACCTGATTGGATGGTATTGCTCAACGAAGCCGCCGCCGCAGGAATTCTGGAAGATTTGGGGTCAAGTATCTACAAAATTCATCCGGCACTGCCTTGGTATTTGCGACAAAAATTAGACAAAATGGGTTCCTCAGAGGTAATCAGTAACCTGGAAAAAAAGCTGCGGGTTTTCTACGCAATGTTGGCGCATAAATACCGTAAGGAACTAATCAGCAATGCGGAATTGGCAACCTTTGTACTGCGAGTTGAAGAACCGAACCTATTGCAGCATTTACGACTGGCAGAAAAGCAGGAAGAATGGGCTCACGCTCAAGCAATTCTGCAAGCATTGGGCGAGGTATATAAGCGGTGGGGGCGCAAATCGGAATTTAAGTCGCTGCGAGAACGGGCGCTGAACCAAATTGGCTTCCACTTGGCACAAGCCAAGGCAAAGGGGCAAGATGTCTTTAATTTCTGGATGTATCTGCGGGGAGAAGATGCAAATGAAGCTCTTCAAAGTGCTGACTTGGAAGCAGCAAGAGCCATTAATCAAGAAATTATGGATGAATTGACAGCCTTAAATGACCCCTCCGTGAATGGCAGTATTGGTGTTGCTTATCACCAACTAGGAATCGTAGCCCAAGAGCAACGACGGTTTGAGGAGGCGATCGCTTTTTTCAACAAAGCTCTCCAAATTTTTGAAGACGCGGAGGATTTTTACAACGCTGCTAGAGGCTATCACAATCTAGGAAGGGTAGCCGAAGAGCAACGTCGGTTTGACGATGCGATCGCATTTTACAATAAAGCTCTCCAAATTTTTGAAGATGATGGGGATTGTTATAATGCTGCTAATCAATATCACCAACTGGGTAATATAGCTGATTTGCAACGGCGCTTTGAAGATGCGATCTTTTTTTACCGCAAAGCTCTCCAAATTAGAGAAGAGGCGGGGGATTTTTACTCCGCTGCTGGCGACTATCATAATCTAGGAATTATAGCCCAAAAGCAACGGCGCTTTGAAGATGCGATCTCTTTTTACCACCAAGCTCTCCAAATTAGAGAAGACGCGGGGGATTTCTACAAAGCTGCTGAGGACTATCACCAACTGGGAATGGTAGCCGAAGAGCAACGGCGTTTTGAGGAGGCAATCGCTTTTTATAACAAAGCTCTCCAAATTAGAGAAGATGTGGGAGATTTTTACATAGCGGCTACGGACTATCACCAACTGGGAATGGTAGCCGAAGAGCAACGGCGTTTTGAGGAGGCAATCGCTTTTTATAACAAAGCTCTCCAAATTTATAAAGATGTGGGGAATTTCTACAAAGCTGCTAATGAGTATCACCATCTAGGAAGAGTAGCCCAAGAGCAACGGCGATTTGACGATGCGATCGCCTTTTACAATAAAGCTCTCCAAATTAAAGAAGATGCGGGGAATTTCTACAGTGCTGCTAGCGACTATCACCATCTAGGAATTGTAGCCCAAGAGCAACGGCGGTTTGACGATGCGATCGCATTTTACAACAAAGCTCTCCAAATTTATGAAGATGTGGGGGATTTCTACAATGCTGCTAGTGAGTATCACCAACTAGGAATCGTAGCGGAACTGCAACGGCGGTTTGAGGAGGCGATCACTTTTTACAATAAAGCTCTCCAAATTAAAGAAGATGCGGGGGATTTCTACAATGCTGCTAGCGACTATCACCAACTAGGAATGGTCGCCGAAGAGCAACGGCGGTTTGATGAGGCCATTACTTTTTACCACAAAGCTCTCCAAATTAAAGAAGGCGCAGGGGATTTTCACATGGCTGCCAGCGACTATCACCATCTGGGAATAGTAGCCCAAAAGCAACGGCAATTTGACGATGCGATCTCTTATTACCGTAAAGCTCTGCAAATTTATCAAGATGCGGGGGATTTTTACAGGGCTGCTGACGACTATTACCAATTAGGAACAGTAGCCCAAGAGCAAGGAGAGTTTGAGACTGCTGTTGCCTATTTCCAAAAAGCATTTGAAGGGTTCAGTGCCACAAATGATGGGCGCAAAACATCCTCAACCATAACTGCATGGGGCAGAACCCTGGAAGCCCAATTAAATTGGAATGAAGCCGCGAAAATTTACATTCACGCCTTAGCCATTGATATCGAGCATAATAAAGAGTGGATTGGCTCGGATATCGCAGATTTAGGGCGGATGCTCAAGCAGTTGGGAGAAAGTCAGTTTAAGATAATTTGGCGAGAGTTTACGGGTGATGAGTGTTCGGAAGAGTGGTTTTCAGATATTCAGGAAGCCAGTTCGATCGACCCTAATTAAATACACATAATTCCTGTAGGGGCGGGTTCACCAACAATATTAGCCTAAGATCGATAATCTCATAAACCCGCCCCCACCCAACGGAAAATCCCCATCTACCTCTTTCAAAATACAAGGGGGGAGGATAACCAAGATCGATAATACAAATCCGAGATTCATTCAATCATTAATCGATCGAGATCGGAGGTACATTGAAATTGCAGGTTGGGAGGGGGCGGGTTTTTGAGATTCTCATTTATTGTCCGATATTGTTGGCAAACCCGCCCATACGGTCATTGCGAGCGATCGGATCGGAGCTAATATCAGGTGCGATCGAGTATTACAACTATGGTATCATTACCATCAAAATTGTTTAACTAACTTACCCGCGCAATCATATGGAACCAATACTAACTCACGCCGAAATGAATGAAAAGCGCATGATGTTGCAAGATTACGCTCCCGCCCAAGCAGCTTTGGCGATACTAGAAAAACATAATGGCAGACTTGACATGAGTTTTGATGAATTGTGGGCTGAAAACAACAATGATGAATCCTTTACACAGCCAAAAAATGGCAAATCTCTATGGCAAGTCACCCTAAAAACTCTCCGCGCCGAACTCTGCGGCAATGATGGTTTGCGGGCCCAATTCAAAGACTACACGAAAAACCCTGGGAGTACGCCTTTACTTACGGGATTAATTGTTGCTGTTGTCGGCTTGGGGGCTTCTTCTGGAATCCCGATCGATCCTAGTATTGCTACTATTGTGGTTCTGTATCTTCTCAAAATTGGTCTGAATATTTTTTGCGAGTACACTGAGCCGGTGAGTTAGAATTTAGGCGCGATTATCTCGTGGATGATTCGGCGATTGAAATCGCTTCTTGTCATTCTTAGTCCGCCGACGCGGACTAAGAATGACATACTTATGTATTTTTATACTCATCTACTTACAATTATCGCAGTGGCCGCACCGCATAGATTTAGATTCCTTGGTAAAACCAAAAGCTTGTAGCAAAAATTGCCACCTACACTGGCGATGTTTGAGATATTGTGCCATTTCTGCGGCGGCGGTAAAGTTTTGTTTGCCAACTTTTTGCTGTGCGGATTTGTCGATCGCATAATTGAAAGGATCTTGCCATGTCAACTGTCCGCTGCTGTGTAAGATGGAAAGGGCGATCGCGCTTTCGGGAAATTCCCGCGACACAGCATCTACATCGCCTTTAACTGGCAGTTGTTTGGCCAACTGCTGCGCTTCTCGGTATTGCGATCGTAATTTATCTTCAAAAAATTGTGCTCTTTGTTTGTCATCGGGATAAAGCAAACCCGTCGGTTCACTAATCAACGTCAGGGCGATCGCCGATTTGCCGTCGCGTCCGCCTCTCCCAATTTCCTGAATGTATTCCGATAATAGCAAAGGTGATTGAAAGTGAACAACCCACCGCACATCCGGCTTATTAATTCCCATCCCGAAAGCACAGGTACAAATCACAAATTTAAGCTCATTATTCAGCCAAGCTGTTTCTATTTTTCGGCGCGATTCTGGACTCAAACCTGCATGATAGGCTGCGGTTTTATAACCTGCATCTTCCAGCAAATTAGCCAAATTTTCGCTATCTTTTCTCGTGCGGACGTAGACTAAACCTGCTTGTTTTGGTCGAGATTTAATAAAATTTAATAACTGTTGTCTGCGTCCTCTCGGTGTCCAGACAGTCTGCACTTGCAGGTGCAGGTTAGAACGGTAGGGACTTAGCAGAAATGCTTCGGGCTTGTGCAGTTGCAAGACATTTTTGATTGTCTGCTGTGCTTCCGGGTTGGCGGTAGCGGTAAAAGCTGCGATCGCAATTTTAGTTCCTTCCGGCTTAGATTTCAACAAAGCCGATCGCACTGCACCCAAACGGCGGTAAGCTGGTCGAAAGGTATCGCCCCACTGGACTAAACAATGAGCTTCATCTAATATTAAACCATTGATTTGGATGTGTGGCTGACTGATAATTTCCCAAACAGGTTTGCTGAGTAATGTTTCGGGAGAAAGGTACAGCAATCTCAACTTATTTTGTTGCAGCAATTGCAAAGTTTGGCGGCGCTGCTGTGCGGGCATTTGACTGTGGAGGAGGGAAGCGGGCAAATTGCGATCGCGCAATTCTTGCACTTGATTTTCCATTAGTGCGACTAACGGCGAAACCACCAAAGTTAAGCCTGTTTGTAACAATGCTGGCAGTTGAAAGCAGATTGATTTGCCGCCACCAGTTGGCATAATTATGATTGTATCTTTTCCGGCCAACAAACTGCTAACGATTTCTCCTTGGGGGGCTCGGAAGTCGTCGTATCCCCAGATTTGTTTAAAGGTGGCGCGGGCTTGACTTAATGATGTTGGTTCTGGTTGATATTTCATTTGGTTTATTCCCAAATTAGACTCGAACTTTTGTAGTTTGTAGGGTGTGCACTGCGCACCAGTTGACTTAGACACCCAACGCGCCAACATTGGTTGACTAGCCCGTGCTTTTCGGCGCATCCTACAAGATCAGCCGGTGCGCAATGCGCACCCTACAAACTGATGTACTGATCTGTGTTTAGCAAAGATTTTATAACTGACGCACCCTACAATAACTTCAGAGTATGCAAATATCGAGCAGAATTAGTGTTAATTTAATAACAGTTAATAATTTTACTCGAATTTGAATTATGAACGCAAGCACGTTAAGCGAAGTTTTCAGCTATCAGCAAAAAACTTGCGATCTTTCCGATACAGCGGGCGCGGTAGCAGCGTTACATGAAGATGGTTTTGCGCTGATTCCCGGTGTGCTCGGCGAGTCGGAAATGGTGGCGGCGCGGGAAGCACTCGATCGCCTGCAACCCTTCGGACTCGATGGTAGCAGTTGGAGTGAATTGAACAAACATTTTAAATGCGTGTTTAATCGCGATCGCCTGTGGCTTTCATATATCGATCGACCTGGTATCATTGAATTGGCAGAAGCATTGATGGGCAGCGATTGCCACATTATCGGCATGACTGCATGGAAAAGTGGGCCCGGTTACGATGGTTGGCGCGTGCACGTCGATCAGGTGTTTGTACCCTTGCCCGAAAGCGTGTTTGCAGATCACACTTTTCAACTGCCAGTATGGATTTGTACAGCCCATTTCTATCTCAGCGACATCACAGAAGACCTCTGTCCTACCTATATTATTCCTGGTAGTCACAAATCGGGTAGAAAACCCGATCGCGGCGAAGAAACTTGGAATGGAAACTCGTTAGAACCAGTTGTCTGCAAAGCAGGAGATGTGCTGTTTTTCCGCAGTGAAATTTGGCACTCTGGCGGCAGAAATACCACCGTCGATGGTAGTCGCTATATGCTGCAAGTGCATTATTCCCACCGCAATATCGCGCAGAAATTTTCGCCTTGGCCGTGGCAATTCAACCCCGAAATTCTCGCTACCGCTACAGAACGGCAACTGCGGCTTTTAGGCAAGCATCCTGAGTCAAATTACGGTTGAAATATCTTATGAATTTTAGACTCCAAGTGTATTATTCATGCCCTCGCTATTCTTGAAACTACCTACGTTCTGAATCGTTAATCTGCCTAGGATCTGTGGTTGACCTATCAATCAAAGATTGAGGGAATGCAAGTCTATTTGAGATTTTGACTTTTGGATGTGAGACGATCGTCCATTCTAGAACTCTGCGAATCCCCGAATATCTCGATCCAAAATCCAAAATCCAAAATCTCAAATCGCCTAAGACTGAGCGTCTCGGCGGCCGAGCTCGTAGACGCCGCCGCCAATACAGGCGATCGTCCCCATAGATACCGCCCAACCAGTACCGAGAGAAAATTCTACGCCCCAATTGCACAATCCGCCCGCAATCAAAAAGGGCACAATGCTCAACAGCGAAGCATAAAAGGCATTTTGAGCTTCTCTGGCTTGGCGGGTTCTCTCAAACTCGGCTTCGGATGTGTAGAGGGATCTTTCGGCAAAATTCATCCAGCGGTTGAGTTGCAGGATTACCCATTCTGTGATGGGCGACAGGCCCCAGTACAGGGCTAAAGACCACAATGACGCACCGGCGATCGCAGTTGCGTCTATGGCAAAACTAAAAGGGAAAATTTCAGTAAGCATTGCTTATGTGTTTTATAAATTTGAGATTTCAGATTGCATCCAAAATCCCGTACTAAAGTATAGTGTCAAACAAAAGCTCGATCGAATTCAACCGCAGCAGGCATTCCGCTGGCAAATAATTTTCCGTTACCCGCAGCATTTAACCCGAAGCCTTGACACGAGTTGTGCATAGAGTAAAATACACGTTGGTTAACTGATTCGCTAGTGGGTAGAGCACGCGAGGCAATCTTGCAGCGAATTGGCACAACAGACAACGCAGATTCGCAAATACATTAAACTTTCAGGAGTTAAATAAATCGTGCAAGACTCTACGAGCCCTAGATCCGTAAAACGCTTTTTTCGCGCTAGACACATACTACTGTTAGTTCTTTCGATCGGTATCGTGGTGATCAGCCCTTATTTGCAGCAGCAGTTAGTCATGGCTCAGTCAGCTTTACCAAGCAGAGTCGCTACGGGTAATTTGTGGCAAGAAGCTTCTTTTCCCGTCGAAAGTTTTGAAGCCTACACTTCCCCCTTCGGCTCCCGCGGCGGGGATTTTCATTACGGTTTGGACATGGCAGCCCCGGAAGGTAGCTACATCCGCAATTGGTGGGGCGGGCAAATTGTGGAAGTTTGGGAAGATGGCCGCTGCGGTACTGGTATGGTAGTGCGATCGGGAGATTGGGAGCACATCTACTGTCACCTCAAAGGTAGGGTGCAAACAGCTAACGGCGGGCGTTATTATACCGATCGCGAAGGTGGTATGCAAATTTGGCAGGGTCAAACTGTGCCGGCTGGTGCGAGAATTGCCAGAGTGGGAATGACCGGCCGCACGACCGGCCCTCACCTGCATTGGGGATTGAAGTACGGCGGACGTTGGGTAGACCCGGCTTTGGTACTTCGCGAAATGTATTCCAATCAGTCTTAATTAGTCATTGGGCATTGGGCATTGGGCATTGGGCATTAGTAATTGGGCATTAGTCATTAGTTAGTAATCAGAGGGAAGAAGTATTACGCAATCCCCACCCTTACCAATGACTACTGACCAATGACTACTGACCAATGACTACTGACTACTGATGACTAATGACTACTGATGACTACTGACCAATGACTACTGACTACTGATGACTAATGACTACTGACTAATGACCAATGAATCTTTTTTTGTCAACTCGGCGTATCGATCGACAATTTTGCGGAATTCATCACCGTCGATCGTTTCTTCATCCAACAGCACTTCAACCAGCTTGTCTACCAAATGGCGGTTTTCGCGGATAATCCGGCGGGCTTCTTCGTAGCAGTGAATGGCGATTTCTCGGACTTGCCGATCGATCTTAATTGCCATTGCTTCAGAATAATCCGATCGCGAATTCCAGTCTCGGCCCAAAAACACCTCATTGTTCGGACTTTCCAAAGCCACAGGCCCCAAATCCGACATTCCGTAAAGCGTTACCATCTGCCTCGCTAGCTTGCTAACTTCTGTGATATCGCTGCTGGCACCGAGAGTTACTTCGGCATCGCCGTAAATTTCTGCCTCTGCCGCCCGTCCCCCCAAAGCTACTGTAATCCGGCTTAACAACCACGCCCGACTCCTCAAACCTTCGCTGTCGATCATTTCGTCATCGAGCACGTAGTTGGCAAAGCCTGCGATACCGCCGGAACGCGGAATGATCGTTACTTTTTCTAGCGTGTCGGTATTTTTGAGCATGATTGATACGAGGGCGTGTCCGATTTCGTGGTATGCTACAAGCCACTTTTTCTTGCTGTCGAGCAATGGGTTGAGCGTCAGCCCGATCGTGATTCGGTCGATCGCATCATTAACTTCTAAATTACTAATCGTGTCTTTGCGTCGCCTCGCGGTGAGAATAGCTGCTTCGTTGAGCAAGTTTGCCAAATCAGCACCGGAAAAGCCGGGAGTGCGACGGGCAATCATATCTAGGGCAACTTCGTCGTCGAGTTTTTTGTTGCGCGCGTGCACTTCCAAAATCCCTAAACGCCCTTTGTAGCTGGGCAAATCTACCGTTACTTGTCGATCGAACCTACCGGGCCGCAACAAGGCAGTATCAAGCACATCAGGGCGGTTAGTAGCAGCAATCACAATCACGCCGCTATTACCCTCAAAGCCGTCCATTTCTGTCAGCAACTGATTGAGAGTTTGTTCGCGTTCGTCATTTCCGCCACCAATACCAGCGCCGCGCTGCCTTCCTACCGCGTCTATTTCATCGATGAAGACGATGCAGGGCGCATTTTCTTTAGCTTTTTTGAACAAGTCGCGGACGCGGGAAGCGCCGACTCCGACGAACATTTCCACAAATTCGGAACCGGAGATGCTGAAGAATGGAACGGCTGCTTCCCCTGCGATGGCTTTTGCCAACATTGTTTTGCCTGTTCCCGGAGGCCCGATTAACAAAACTCCTCTAGGAATTTTGGCGCCGATGGCGTTGAAACGTTCGGGTTTTTTGAGGAAAGTTACAACTTCTTGCAGTTCTTCTTTGGCTTCTTCGATCCCTGCTACGTCGTCGAACATCACGCCGGTTTTGGCTTCCATTTGGAAACGGGCTCTGGATTTGCCGAAGTTCATGGCATTTCCTTGCGATTGGGTCGATCGACGCAGGATAGCCATCAACACTGCCAACACTGCAAAAATCACTAGCAAGTTTACTACTAAACTAACTGCTGCGGCGTTGTCGGCTGTTTGTTTGACTTCAAAATCAATCTTTTTGGCACGGATTTGCGAGTAGAGTTCTCGGTTGTTGTAGTCGAAGAGAGTAACAATTTGGGGTTGATCGGTTTTTTGATCTTTTAGCTTAACTTTGGCAGTTCTTTGAATTTCGTCTATTTCGACTTTACTGACTTGCCCTTTTTCTATGTTGTCGATGAGTTGGCTGTAACTCATGGTGTTGTTTGGCGCGCTGTCGGCGAAAACCGGGGTCGAGAGCAATATTCCTTGAGAAATCACCAAACTACCCAGGATGCGCCAAATATTCCGTCCTGGAATTGATTTTTTCGGATTCTGCTGGCTCGATTTGTCTTTGTTTACAGCTAGATGTCCCAGCCATGCGTGTTTCCAAGAATTTTTCATATTGCTTTTTTGCCCAAGGTGGAAGACTGCCAAGATTGACCGCTTGTGGTTTGCTACGTTCATTTATTTTAACAAGATGCCGGGTGTTGAATCGGTTTATCTGTCGCTGGGATCTCAAGAGACCGCTTAAGATGACGGGTTTTGAACCCACTGCGACTCAGAAACCGAGTTTTTTACCAAATCTGTCGGCTATCACCAAGGATTTTGGCAAAAACCCGGTTTCTCGGCCCCTCCACTGAACTTACGCACTCCGACTCAGAAACCGGGTTTTTTACCAAATCTGTCGGCTATCACCAAGGATTTTGGCAAAAACCCGGTTTTTCGGCCCCTCCGTAAATCTCAAATCTCAAATCGATTGACACTTGCCGATCGCCCTTGTTATATTAATCATACTCGTAATGAGTACGCTTTACTTGCTCTGTTATTGTTTTTAAGTCCTATGGTAAAGATAGTCGGCATTGGTGGAAGTTTGCGGGCTGGCTCCTACAGCCAGATGGCGCTGATGGTAGCGGCTGAGCGGGCGCAGGTACTGGGCGCGGAAGTTGAAATATTGGATTTGCGATCGCTCAATCTGCCATTCTGCGACGGTGATAATGATTATTCCGATTACCCCGATGTGGAAAAGCTGCGGAATGCGGTAAAGCAAGCCGACGCTTTGATTCTAGCAACGCCGGAGTATCACGGTAGCGTCAGCGGTGCTCTCAAGAATGCCCTCGATTTACTCACTTTCGAGCATTTGGACGGCAAAGTTGCGGGTGCGATTAGCGTTTTGGGAGGGCAAGTCAACAGCAACGCGCTTAACGATTTGCGAACTATTTTGAGATGGGTGCACGCTTGGGTAATTCCCGAACAAATTGCGATCGGACAAGCTTGGAAAACTTTTAGTCCAGACGGTAAATTGTTGGATGATAAACTGTCTGAAAGGTTCGATGAATTTGCTCGCAGTTTGGTAGAAAATACGCGGAAATTGCGAGGAGTTTCTTAGTAGTATAAGGCGGGAATTTTGGAATTGTTGACTAATGACTAATGACTACTGACTACTGACTACTGCCAACTGCCAACTGACTTCAAAATGGCATATCGATCATATCTCCGAAAGGATGCGGTACGTCGATCGGCATTCTTCCGGGTTTTGACTCATAATTGTCAATCCACTTTTTCGCCAATTCCAAAGCTTCCTCTTCGGTTTTGGCATTTTGGACGGCGACGTGGCGGTTGCCGCGGCCATCCCAAACCTCGACGTAGAATACTTTCTGGGATTGAATAATCCAACCTTTATAAGTGTCTGCTGGTTCCATAGTTAAAATCTTCATTCAGTTGACAGTTGACAGTTGACAGCGACCTCTACCTGGAAGTAAGAGGATTGGATTAATGAATAGTCTGCTTTTAATTTCTCCCTACAAGGGTTCCGGCTTTAAACCATTTTTTTCTGGTAAAATAATCGGGTGAGGAGTTCCACTGGCGGCCTAATTGTAAATATTGCCCCGTGTAAAATGAATTTTACGGGGGTTTATATAGTATTTTTGGAAAAAAGTCAGTTTTACGGTTAACCTCATGACTAGACTCCTGAAGCAATTATTTAACTGGAGAAATTATCTCCAACCTTTGGCGGTGGCGATCGCGATCGTCCTGATCGCATCCCAAATAGCGGTATTGCCGGCATTGGCGACGGGCGTGTACGAAATGCCAGTATTGTCAGCGGGCGATCGAACTTGGGTGTTTGACAAAGGCGACGTACTCAGCCGCAGCAGCGAAAGCAATATCAGCAGTGTGCTCGACACCCTAGAACAAAAAACAGGAAAACAAGTCCGGTTTGTCACCATTCACCGCTTAGACTACGGCGAAACGACTGCCACTTTCACCGACCAACTGTTTGAACAGTGGTTTCCCGCCAAAGAAGACCAGACTAATCAAATTTTACTCGCTCTCGACACTGTTACCAACAGCGCGGCAATTCGCACCGGGGAAGGGGTGAAGTCCCTGCTAAGCGACGAAATTGCCCAGAGTGTAGCTGGGGAAACCGTGCAAGTACCGCTGCGGGAAGGTAATAAATACAACGAGGCATTTGCCGAAGCTAGTTCACGGATTGCGACTGTGATGTCGGGTGAACCAGATCCGGGCCCGCCTGAAGTTGTTGATAACATTCAAGTTGAAGGCACATTTAAGAAAGCTGAAGAAACAGACCAAGGTAATGCCACAGTTATTGTGGTTGTGTTGTTGGTGTTGGCGACAGTGATTCCAATGGTGACTTATTTCTGGTATCAAGGTTTTTCTTAAACAGTTGACAGTTGACAGTTGACAGTTGACAGTTGACAGTTGACGCTTGGACTAATCTTGAACGTATTCTCGATCGCTCAACAACGCCATTTCTGCCCGCACAAATTCCCGTCCCAGATAAGCCGCGTGATCGAACATCGTCACCGGGCTGGGGCGGGTTTCTTCTAGGATTTTGACGCAAAGTTCTTTGGCGGTTCTGCCGCTAAAAAGTGTGGACTGGCTGCGTTCTACCTTGCCGCGGGCGGGGATGGGTTTGCCGGTTTCGGGATCGACAGCGAGGCCGCGATCGTCGATAATGTTGGTGAAGTGTTTGGCGCAAATTAGGCTGGTTTCGCGATCGATGTAAATGATGAAGTAGCCGCCCGGATCGAGGTCTAGGTGGCGTTTGGAGAGGTTGTCATCGATGGCGGTGAGGTTTTCCAATGTTTGACTCATGGTTGGGGAAAGGCAGTAAATAATCGCTGTATTTTTTTTTGCTATTTCTAGTTTAGTGGGCTGCGGCGCAAGTTTGGGAGTTTTCTAAGCGATTTTCTACGCAATATTTGTAGGAGGCAGAAACCGGGTTTTTTTAAGAAAATGCTGCATCGAAGCCTTTAATCTCTAGAAAAACCCGGTTTCTTTGATATTTATGCGTCCATCTATAGGGAAACAGCAAGGCCTAAGTCCGGCGCGGGACTTTTAATGATTGGTAGAAGATTGAGGAACGAACCGCAGAGAGCGCATAGAACGCAGAGGAGCGAGCAGAGAGAGAAACACAATCTGTTATCATTGGGTTGAGTAACAGTTTGTCTTAAATTATAGATGAAATTTATAGATTTATTTGCAGGAATAGGAGGTTTCAGACAAGGTTTTGAGAAAGCGGGATTTGAATGCGTTTTATCGTGCGAAATTGACAAAAACTGCCGCGAAGTTTACACTAATAATTTCAATGAGATTCCAGTAGGAGATATCAAAGAAATCAATTCAGCCGATTTTGATGACTTTGATGTTTTAGTTGCCGGATTTCCTTGTCAACCTTTTAGCATTTGCGGTAAAAAACTGGGTTTTGAAGATACGAGAGGAACGCTATTTTTCGAGATTTGTAAAATCATCAAAATCAAACAACCTCAAGTTATAGTCCTCGAAAATGTCAAGCACTTAATTCATCACGACAAGGGAAATACATTAAAAGTAATTATTGCCAGTCTTCGAGAGTTAGGATACAGCGTAGACTACAAAATCCTGAACGCTAAAGACTTTGGAATTCCTCAACATCGAGAAAGGATATTTATTATTGGAACTAAAGGTAAAGAGTTTGAATTTCATAGACTCAAAAGTAGGTTCCCTCCGAAACTAAGAGAATTTCTAGACGAATCAGGCGATTTTGAAATATTGGATAAATCCGAGTACACTTTAATCGATCGTCCAAAAAAGCAAGTTTCCGGGCTGTTATTTGTAGGTTACAGAAATAAAGGTACTTGGAAAACTGGTGTGAGGCCAAATACAGAACATTTATCGAGAGTTCACAGACAGCCTAATCGAATTTATTCGGTAGATGGTGTGCATCCAACAATTCCTTCGCAAGAAACATCTGGCAGGTTTTTTATCTATTTTCCTGAAACCAACACTGTGAGGAAACTTACGCTAAGAGAATGTTATCGACTGATGGGTTTTCCTGAAGATTTTAAGGTTCATCCCAGGGTTGGGGAAAGTTACAAGCAAATTGGGAATTCTGTTTGTGTGCCGGTGGTGGAAGCGATTGCGACAGAAATATTAAACCACTCTAGCCAATGAACTAACGTTGATGCGGAAATGAGATCTTCCGATTTATATTCCTCATTTTTTTGATGATAAACGTAAGTTTGAGCATCAGCATTAGATGGGCAGAATAACCTGACTCTACAATCAGCATTTTTATTTTGCCAAGCAAGTCTGATACTACCTGCATCGTCTGTACTTGTTGATGCTTTAGGGAAATCATTGCCCAAAACATCATAGGCTTCTACAATCAATTTCATCGCTGTCTTAAAAGCGTACTCAGTTGGTCTTAAAATTCCATATTCGTCGTCTTCTAAATCTAAAAGTTCCAGAAGACGTTCAACTGTCACGCGGAAGTTTGATAATCGCTTCGTGCTACTGCTATCAGTAATCTGTTCGTTAGCTACAGTCATAATATATAAATTCCTTAATGCCGATCGCCAATTTCATCTTAACACAGGCTTTTACTGCGATATTTGCCGTCAAAACTGATATCATTGGCGATCGCGCGACGAGCGATATTTGTAGGGAAACGGCACTGCCGTCTCCTCTATATTCGGTAGGGACACGGTACTGCCGTGTCCCTACCGAAAACCGCCAGTAGGGACACGGCACTGCCGTGTACTCTATATTTGATTAAGCTGGAACTTGGACTTTTTCACTTCCCGAAAGCTCAAAGGCCGCGTGAATTGCCTTCAAAGCTGTGACACCCTGTGCTTCATCCACAACGCAGCTAATTTTAATCTCAGAAGTCGCAATCATTTGAATGTTGATTTTGTGCTGCGAAAGCGCTTCAAACATCTTAGCCGCAACTCCCGGATGCGCTACCATCCCGGAACCGACAACGCTAACTTTGGCGATTTCTGTATCGACTGCTACTTCGCCCCAGCCAAATTCAACTGCTGATTTTTCCAGGACTTCTTTAGCTGCTTCTGCGTCAATTTGTGCTACGGTAAATGCAATGTCGCGTGTTAATATGCCGTCGATATTGTGACACCGCTGCGATTGAATGATCGTGTCTACGCTAATATTTTCTTCGGCTAAAAGTCCGAACATTTTTGCTGCTACTCCTGGTCGATCGGGCAATTGGCGAATTGCCAGACGCGCTTGATTGATATCCAACGCCACGGCGCGCACTGCTGGCGGTTTTTGTGACGCACAACGCAGCCCGATCGGCGAATTGGCGACATCAAAGGCTTTGCAAAGTTCGGCAACTGCCCGATCGCACTCCGCAGCATCGATCGTACAACTAACCTTCACCTCGGAAGTCGAAATCATCTGAATGTTAATCCCCGCATCCGCCAAAGTATTAAACATCTGGGCCGCTACCCTCGGACGGCCGATCATTCCCGCACCCGCAATGCTAACTTTAGCTATGGGTCTTTCTTCTGCCCTCACTTCCGGTTCCCCAAATTCTGGGCGAGAATTCTTGCCGAGGGCGGGCACGATCGCATCTGCAACCGCGACAGCTTGATTCAGAGAATTTCGCCTCACCGTAAAGGCGATATCGTTAGTATTTCCCTCGTGAATTGACTGAATAATTAAGTCTACATCGAGGTTTTGCTGTGCGATCGCCCCAAACAACCGCGCTGCTACTCCAGGACGATCGGGCAAACGCAACAACGACACCCCCGCCTGATCCAAGTCAAACTCCACCGCATCGACCGCTTTTGCGAGCTCCAAGCCCTCCAAAGGCCGAGGCTGTGGGGGTGGGGACACTACTCGCGTACCGGGCGCGTCACTCCAGCTAGAAAGCACCACCAGCGGCACGCCGTAATTCTTGGCAATTTCTACCGCCCGCGGATGCAGGACTTTTGCACCCAAACTCGCCAATTCCAGCATTTCGTCGCAGGTGATCTCGTCCATCAGTTGCGCGTCGGCTACCAAGCGCGGATCTGTAGTCAGAATTCCGGGAACGTCGGTATAAATTTCGCATCTGTCGGCGCGTAAGGCTGCGGCGATGGCGACTGCTGTTGTGTCGGAACCGCCTCTCCCCAAAGTGGTAATTTCCAATTCTGCCGCGTTAGCGATGCCTTGGAAACCTGCGACGACTACGACTTTACCGCTGTTTAACTGGCTTTCAAGCCGCGCCGGATCGATCCGCAAAATCCGGGCGCGGGTGTGGGCGGCTTCGGTGACAATGCCGACTTGGGCTCCGGTGAGGGAAATTGCGGGCTGTCCCATTTCCTGTAATGCCATGCTCAAAAGTGCGATCGACACTTGTTCCCCAGTGGAGAGCAACATATCCATTTCCCGTTTGTTGGGATTTGGGGAAATTTCTTTGGCGAGTTTCACTAAACCGTCGGTGGTTTTCCCCATTGCTGAAAGTACCACGACGAGGGAGTTTCCCAGCTTTACTGTTTTGACTACTCGTTGGGCTACTTCTAGAATGCGATCGACTGTACCAACCGAGGTTCCGCCATATTTCTGAACAATTAGTGCCATAGGATTTATACAAAAGTGATGCAATACTTACCAGTTAATATACGCAAATTCTGGATTATAACCGATGTCGATCTTGTTTTTGAGGGTGGTAGCTCCCAATCAAGAAACCGGGTTTTTTGCGAGATTGAGGGTTTGAATCGAATACCTTGGCCCAAAAACCCGGTTTCTCGTCACCGATGCGTCAGTCCAAAGAAACCGGGTTTTTGGGAGATTGAAGATTTTTGGCGCATATTTTGGCGAAAAAATCCGGTTTCTGGCCACCTATTAGCTGCCTTCTAACTCTCGCAAACGCGCTTCTAAAGCTTGAATTCGCAACTCAGCTTCTATGCGCCTTTGTCGTTCTCGTTCTGCGGCCAATTCGGCTTGATCGGCCCGTTCCTCCGCCGCTGGGATCAAATTCCCGGAGGCATCCCACCAGCGCAGCCAAGGCAGTTCTACGCCCTGATACACTCCTTGCCAAATACCTAATTCTACTCCTATTTGGGCGATCGGGTAATGTCCGCGATTATTTGGTGCGGCTAACTCGAAGCGGTCTTCGACTAAATGATAGACTTCAACTTGGGCTTTTTTAACTTCATAAATCCCGTAAAAAGCAGGGCGAATTATCCGCTCGTAAATCCAGAATTTGCCTTTGCGAGGAGTCGTATCTCTTTCTTCGCTGCCATCGCCGGACACAAATTCTAGTACAATCAGAGGTGGCATTAATTCCCGCCACATCACATAGGAACGGCGGAGATTTCCGTCAAGTGTTGGCGGCACGTCGGGCACGTAAAACCAATCGGGTGCTTCGGCTCCTTTTTCTGGCGGTTCCGGGGGTTGGGCTACTCGCCAGTAAATACCGGAATCTTGACCGATGCAGTATTGTCCGTCGGGATGAACTTGGTCTAAAATCGGTCTAATTGATGTTGTTAATAGGATGCTTTGAGGGTGTTCTTGAAAATTTTTCACAAAAGTACCGTCGGAGTCTGGTAATTGAGTGTGGTCTGGAAAGTCTGTTGCTAGAAAATCTGGTTTTTCGGTGACATTCATCTTGACCTCTTGAATGTTGAAAGATTATACTTATAGCAGTGGACATTGGACAGTTGACAGTTGCACAGTACGGGAATTCAACCATTTATGCTTTGACGGGTATCGTCTCTATTTATGAGGTTATTTATGTCATAACCGATATCGCGCTCGCTATATAATTGGTGGATTAGATATGGATAATGCTATTGTATCAGAGAAAACCGGGTGTTGCTATATGGGAGATTTTCAGGAAGATGAGTCAGTATAAGTTAATTATTTTCGATTTCGACGGTACCTTGGCAATTACTCACAAAGCTATTGTATATTGCTTTACCAAAACTTTTGAAATTTTCAATATTGATCCGCCTGCTGCTCAGACAATTCAAGCGACGATCGGGATAAATTTATCAAATAGTTTCAAAATCCTGCATCCGACGATCGAGGAAAGCGCAATTCCCCAATGGGTGGAAACTTACCGCTCTTTTTATCGGACAGAAGGTGAAAAGCAGCTCGATTTATTTCCGGGAACTAAGCAAGTTTTGCAGTTGGCGAGCAAGTCGGGATTGAGTATGGGTGTTTTTAGCAACAAGCACGTTAATTTTGTTAACTTATTTTTGGAAAAGTTGAGAATTCACGGTTATTTTGATTTAATTTTAGGTGATGACGGACAAATTATTCAAAAACCAAATCCGAGTGTTTTTCACTCGATTATTAAACCGCTGTTCCCGGATTTGGATAACAGTCAAGTTTTAATGGTTGGCGATTCGGCGGTTGATTTGTTGTTTGCGAAAAATGCTGGGATAGATGTTTGTTGGGCGGTTTACGGATATGGCGATCGCGCTGAGTGTCTCGCTTTAGAACCGACTTTTGCGATCGACAAAATTTCGGAACTTGCTGCGATAATTCAAAATTAATCTTGAGTCGGTTTGTTTCAGAAGAAGTTCAATTATTTTTTTAAATAAAATAATTACAGCACTTACCAGGTAATCTCAAAAATCTGGTTTAAACAGATTTCCTCTAAAAAGTTTTAGTTTTTTAGATGAAAACCGTTTAAAATTGCAAGTTCTGAATAAAAAAAATATTTAAAGATAGCCGGAGTTTTTTGGGTTCATTAGAAACAATTAGCGGCGCGAACCGGTAAGCGGCGCGAAGCCTGCCAAGTAAACCATACCAGAGATAGAGATATCCTAGCAACAACTATTATAAATTAGCAGGTAGGAGTCGTTTGAAGGCACAAAGCAGAAGGCTCAAAGCAGAAGAAAAGAAAAACGAGGGAGACTAGAGTTTTTCTAGGTATGATTTACGGCCCAAATTATGCATAATCGCCTTCTAACTTGTGGCTGCGGAAAACAGGGCAATTCTGTTGAACTTTGGGGTGCAGTCAGTCAGAACCGACAAGAAACTCAATCTATAAGAAACTCATGAAGATCGATAATATAAGTATTCCTTCTGAAACGCTATCGCCGACTCGCACTGGTGGGAATCCACCGAATTTAATAGAAGAAGTATGGAGGCTGTACGATCGCGCCCTGGCAGCTACTAGCAACGGCATCGCGATCGCGGACGCCCGACAGCCCGACAAACCAATAGTCTACTGCAACCCGGCTTTCGAGCGGATTACAGGCTACGATCGCAGCGAAATCATCGGGCACAACTGCCGCTTCCTGCAAGGCCCGGATACCGATCGCGCAGCAGTCGCTCAAATCCGCGTAGCCCTTCAAGAACAACACGATTGCAAAGTCGTTCTCAAAAACTACCGTAAAGACGGAACCCCCTTCTGGAACGAACTCACCATCTCGCCGGTGCGCGACAGCAGCGGGACTGTCACCCACTTCATCGGCGTCCAATCGGATATCAGCGATCGCAAGCAAGCAGAAGAAGCGCTGCAACAAGCCGAAGAAAAATACCGCAGCATCTTTGAAAACGCCACCGAAGGCATATTTCAAACCGCCCCAGACGGGCGCTACCTCAGCGCCAACCCCGCACTCGCCCGAATGTACGGCTACGATTCCCCGTCAGAACTGATCGCAAAATGTTCGGCAAAAAACCTTTACGCCGATCGCACCCGCCGCGCTGAATTCATCGCCGAAATCACCCGCGTCGCCTCCCTGAAAGAGTTTGAGTCCTGCGTCGGCCGCGCTGACGGCAGCACTACCTGGATCTCGGAAAACGTGCGCGAAGTCCGCGACAAAGCAGGCGAACTCCTTTACTACGAAGGAACTGTCGCCGAAATCGCCGATCGCAAAGCAGCCGAAGCAGCCCTGCGCGATCGAGAATACTGGCTGAAAACCGCGATCGATGCCGTGCCCGATGCCATCAACCTCACAGACGGCGAGGGGCGCTGGCTGATTGCTAACGACTGCGCCCTCAAACTTTTGGGCTGGGAAACCGCAGATTACCAAGGCAAAACAACTGCCGAACTCGCAGCAGCAGCCGATCCCAGAGTCAGAGACATCCTCCTAAGTTGGCAGGAAACCGACGAAACTACCTGGGAAGCAGGCACTCTTACCTCCAGCAGCCAAATTGTCCCCTTACCCACAGGCGGCAGCAATTTGTTTGAAGTGCGGAAAGTGCCGCTGTACAACCCCGACGGTTCCCGCAAAGGCATGGCAGTGGCGGGGCGGGACATCACCCAGCAAGTGGAAGCTGAAGCAGCTTTGCGCGAAAGCGAACAGCGGTTTCGGGCAATTTTTGAACGCGGTGCGATCGGCATGGCAGTCGCTACTCTCGAAGGTATGGCGATCGCCACTAATCCGGCATTTCAAGCTATGCTGGGGCGATCGGAAGCCGAACTCCGGGGGGTGGATATCGACTCCTGCGTGCACCCGGAAGACGCACGATCTTCGCGCCAGTTGCGCCGGCAGTTGGCGGCGGGCGATCGCCAAGCTTACCAAATCGAGAAGCGCTATCTCCGCCCTGACGGTAGCATCAGGTGGGGACGCCTCACCGCCTCTGTCATCGACAACAGCCAGGGAATGCCACAGTTTATTCTGAAAATGGTGGAGGATATTACTGATCGCAAACAAGCCGAGTCAGCTTTATTACAAAATGAGGCTAAGTGGCGATCGCTGATTCTCAACAGTTCCGACATCATTACTATTCTCGACGAGGGCGGTGGCATTGTTTACGAAAGCCCTTCTGTAGAAACAGTCTTGGACTACGAACCAGAGGAACTGATTGGTCGAATGGTTCTCGATTTCATTCACCCTGACGACCTTCCCTCGGTGATTTCCTATCTCCAACAATTGATCGCAAATCCCGGCGATCCCATCGCCGTAGAAGGTCGGTTCCGGCGCGTTGACGGTTCTTGGTGTTTTCTCGAAGGAGTCGGCATTAACCTGCTAGCAGACCCCGCTGTGAGGGGAATTGTGCTCAACTCCCGCGACATGACGGCGCGCAGGCAAGCAGAATACCGCCTCAGCAAAATCAACGAGTGTTTTTTGGGATTCACCACCGATGCTGCTGACAATATCCAACGCCTGACAACCTTAGCCGGCGAGCTTTTGGGCGGAAGCTGCGCCGTCTACAGCCACGTCGGTGGCGGGCTGCTGCGGGCGATCGCAACTTGGCAAACGCCGCCTGACTACCCGGAGGTCGATCGCGCCGAAGGACACATCTGCACCGATGTCTGCCACCAAGCCAGCGATCGGGCTGTGGCAATTCCTGACTTGCAGAACACGATCTACAGCCAAAGCGATCCCGCTGTCATCCGCTACGAACTCAAAAGCTATCTGGGACAAGCAGTGCGGCGCGGCGACGATTACGTCGGTTCGGTGTGCGTTATCTACACCGAACCGATCGCGGCCACAGAAGCCGACTGCAAGCTGATCGGAATTATTGCTGGGGCGATCGGAGTTGAGGAAGAACGGGCCGCCTCCGCAAAGCGCGATCGGCAAAAATCCCAGGAATTGCAAACAGCTTTGCACGAATTGCAACAAACTCAAATGCAGTTAGTCCAAACCGAAAAAATGTCTTCCCTCGGACAAGTCCTAGCAGGAATTGCCCACGAAATTAACAACCCAGTTGGCTTTGTCGCCGGCAACGTCTGCCACGTCCGCGGCTACGTCCTCGATTTGTTAGAAATCGTGCAGATGTATCGAGAAGAATGTCCAAATCCGCCAGCCAAAATTCAGAAAAAAGCAGAAGATATAGACTTAGAATTTCTCGCAGAAGACCTACCGAAATTGCTCAACTCGATGCACACAGGATGCGATCGAATTGTAGAAATTATTCAAACTCTGCGCAATTTTTCGCGGGCGGACGAAGCTAAATTTAAGCCTGCCGACATTCACGAAGGTTTAGAAAGTACCTTGTTAATGTTGAACAGTAGGCTGAAAGCCAAGGCAAAATGGGAGGGTATTAAAGTAATCAAAGAATACGGAGAACTGCCGAAAATACCATGTCATCCCGGACAGCTAAATCAGGTATTTATGAATATATTGGCAAATGCGATCGATGCCTTGGAAGAAAGCAGCAACCAAGCCAAAAACACCCCCAATTCAAGTGGTCTTACAATTACCATTAAAACTGAAACGATTGATGACAAGAGCATTTGCATTCGGATCAAAGACAACGGCCCGGGAATTCCCCAAGATAATATCGTGCGTTTATTTGACCCATTTTTTACCACAAAGCCCGTAGGTAAAGGCACTGGTTTGGGTTTGTCAATTTCGCATCAAATTGTCGTGGAAAAACACAACGGCAAATTGCAGTGCCTCTCGGAACCTGGTAAAGGCACTGAATTTATCATCGAACTCCCAATTCGCTGATATTCGGACGCAGGCGAGATATCAGATCGTCTCCGTTTGATTACCAAAACAAAAACGGTTTGTAGTGCGTCCTGCCGTCCGCAGCGAGAGCGTCCTGGCGTCCGCAGCGAGAGCGTCCTGGCGTCCGCACTACGAACCAGATCGATCGCAGTCAATCGATCGGACATGATATCATTAATCACTGATGACTGCTGACTATTGACTAATGCCAAAAATGAAGTTTTTATTAGTTACAGATTTAGACAATACGCTAGTGGGAGATGACGAAGCCACTCAAGTTTTCAACCAGCGCTTGCAATCTATGCGATCGCAAATTTGTTTGGTTTACGCTACCGGGCGTTCTCATGCTTCAACTTGCGAATTAATTGCCCAAAAACAACTGCTAGCACCAGACTCTACGATCGCAGGTGTAGGTAGCGAAATTTACCAAGACGCAACCCTGGATTTAGATTGGGCGGAACATCTTTCTCAAGACTGGGATAAAATGGCGATCGCCTCGTTAGCTCAGCAGTTTCCCCAGCTTCAACCCCAATCCCTCAAAGAACAAAATCCTTGGAAAATCAGTTATTGTCTAGAACCAGCAGCAGAAAACAGCTCAATTATCCAGGAATTGCAGCAAAAGTTAACCGGATCGGGACTGGCAGCTCAAATTATTTTTAGCAGCAATCGCGACGTAGATATCTTACCACAAACTAGCAACAAAGGTAATGCCCTAACTTATTTACAAAAGCGCCTGCAAATTCCATCTGAGGCAACATTAGTTTGCGGCGATTCTGGCAATGATATCAGTATGTTTGAACAAGATGTTCGGGGAGTAATCGTTGCTAACGCTATGTCAGAACTCTTAGCATGGCATCGCGAATGCGGCACTGAAAATCATTATTTAGCTGGCTCTGCTTGCGCTGGGGGAATCATCGAAGGAATGACATATTTTTGGGGATTTTGATTGCATAAGATCAGATTTAGTTCGCAGTTCTGATTTCAGTCATTATCAAAATTAGAGGACTGAAATCCGAACGCTCAAACGCACTCCAAGCACAGTCCGCAAAACCTTAAAATCTATATCGCGATCGATCGCACAGACAATTCTAGCTCGATCGACCAACTAAGAGTGCCGAGGCGATCGGCATTTGGGCTCAATTACCACAGACTATCTAAACCAACTAGCAACTCTCGCATCGAATTTAACTTCTTCAGGAAGGCGGTAATCGACCTTCTGATAGGTGTGCAGCAAGTCGCAAATGCCAGTATGAATCAAATTTTCTATCTGTAGCAACTGTTCTGAAGAACAGCGAACCTGACTTGTGTGGTTCGCCACAGACTCGCCGAAGTCGATCGCAGTATACTTATTAGGAACTCGGCTCAGCACATAAGCAATTAAATCCTGCCGCCACCCAGAGTGTGAAAAAGCCTGTTGGTACGGATAATGGGGATAAGACTCCAAGATAGTTTCTACTTCTTTTGTGACTACGCCCAAGGTGATATTGACAAGATGTTTCTGCATTTTTTCTTTCCCCAAACACTACTTAACTAATATCTTTGTTTCCGATATCCAGTTCGTCTTATTTCTCCTGAATTTTAGCGTGTTAATACCGCATATTTTTCTTCGGAAATAACCCGATCGAACTCATAACTTACCTCTTCTATAACCCGCAGCACGTAGCACGGAATCTTGTCCGATAAAATAGCACTTGCTACCGCGCCAGTGTGAATTTCTAATACTGCTTCAACCGCAGCTTCAAACATCAGTCGCTGTCCAGGAAACATCACTCTTTCAAAGCACCAATTAGGAATGTTACCAATCCGCACCACCTGAATTTGGTTGGTAATATTTGCGTAATAGCACAAAATTTTGCTGTTACCTTGAGAAGATAGCTGATATGACATTTGAGAAATCTCCACACTCTCTAAAAAACTTACTCAGACTTCGCTTTGCCTATTGGTGGCAATTGCCAGTTTTGCTATTGACAGAATGACCGACTTATTTTCGGGGCGTTATTCGACAGTGTTAATCACATCAACCGTTATTAATTTATTTTTGATTGATTTTTCCTGCCAACACTTAGAAGACTTGCACAGAAACCCTTCCAGGTGAAAAAAATCGGTTTGTTTGGTATGCAGTGCCTAATTCCTGACTGATTCAGGTTGGTTGTGCGATCGCACTCCTTAAAATTGAAAGTATCGTCACTGAACCGAACTCTTCTGACAACAGGTTCGTTCTTTGGCAGCCGGATGCTGCTGAGATTGGTACTTTCAACTCAAGAACCTTCTATAAACATTATCTAAAAAATATGAGGAAATTATGAAGAAAATGATTGTTTTAAATTAATATACTTTGAGCGAAGCATGGATTGTAACACTTAGGCAGAAATTGGGTTTTTTACCAAAAAACTTTGCTGCATTACGGAGTATTGGTTAAACAACTTGGTTTATTCAGGGACTTGTGTGTAACTTATAGAACATCTTGTGTCTATGTAAATACGGCGGCGGGCGATCGGCTTTACGATCAACAAAAAACCCCGACTCCCTGAAGTTGTCTCTGGAATTTCTAGAGAATCAGGGTTGGAAGTAACCAATCACCGATCGATCTCAAAGCTAAATCAAAAAAATGAGGAAATTCTGAAAACAGCCACCAAAACCAGAACTTTCCGGCACGCACAAACCCGCCTTAGTAACATAATTTCGAGATTTTTGCAAGAGACAAATAGCTAGAAACCGGATTGGCGATCGTCATCCGACTTTAAATTCCCCTTAATTCTTCAGTCGGCGCAGCCCGACTTTGTTTGTATTGACGCGATTGAAATCGCCGAATTTTTTCTTCAGTCGGCGCAGGCCGACTTCGTTTTTGTAGACGCGATTGAAATCGCCGAATTTTTTCTTTTCGGCAGTTCAAGCTGTCAACTGTCAACTGTCAACTGTCAACTGTCAACTGTCAACTGTCAACTGTCAACTGTCAACTGTTAACTGTCAACTGTCAACTGTCAACTGTCAACTGTCAACTGTCAACTGTCAACTGTCAACTGTCAACTGAATGAACCTTCCCCTTCCAGCGGTGCAGGCACTGTGAAATAGAAACTCGTGCCTTCAGAGACAACACTTTCGGCCCAAATTCTGCCGCCGTGCTGCTGCACAATGCTGCGACAGATAGCCAAACCCAAACCCGTACCTCCTTTTTGGCGAGAGTCAGAAGCATCTACCTGTTGAAATCTGCCAAAGATAGTTTCTAGTTTATCAGCAGGAATTCCCCGCCCTCGATCTTTGACTTCAAATAAAACCCGTGAAGCGTAGCCATCCCGTAGGGAATCGCCCAAATCATCAACCCTGACAGTTACTGTACTCCCCGGAGCCGAAAATTTAATCGCATTGCTCAACAAATTTACCAGCAGTTGCACAATCCTGTCCGGGTCAGCCCAAATTTTTGCCAACGAGGGCAAAATCAACAAATTAATCTTATTCTCAGCAGCCAGAGACATCACAGCTTCCGCAGACTTCTGCATCAAAACCTGCGCCTCGCACCATTCCTTAACAATAGTAAATTCGCTCGAATCGAGCCGCTCTAAATCAAGCATATCGTTGACCAAACGCACTAAGCGTTGGGTCTGGTTAGACGCAATTTGTAACATCTTTTTGGCAGTTTCCGGTCGATCGTTCAGCACCCCAGCCGCCAGCAAACCTAAAGAACCGTGAATTGAGGCAAGTGGGGTTCGCAGTTCGTGGCTGACAATGGAAATAAACTCATTTTTTATTTTTTCAATTGCCCGACTTTCTGTGATATCTGTGACTGTGCCGACGTGACCGATTAGTTGACCTCCGTCGGCAAAAATCGGAGCTGTTTTAACCAGACAAAACCGGATTGTTCCGTCGGGCTGGATGTGGCGGAATTCGCAGAGAAATTCCCCATCTAACGATCGCGATTCCGACCACTTAGACCGAATTAGTTTAATGTCTTCGGGGTGAACAAACCGCATCCAGCCGTTTCCTAAAGCTTCTGTCGCTGTGAAGCAGCCAATTGCTTGAGAGCGGGGATTTGTATAGATACATTTCCCCTCAGCATCGATTTGGAAAATGCCGACGGGGGAACTCTCGCTCAGAGAGCGAAATAAAGCTTCGCTTTCCCGGAGTTCTGCTTGAGAGCTTTCTAGTTCTCTGGTTCGCTGCAAAACTCGCATTTCTAACAGTTCGTTGAGCTGTTGGAGGGCGGCTTCAGCTTCTTTGCGATCGCTAATATCCCGCTGCACTGCCACCCAATGGGTAAACGAACCGCTTTCGTCTGCGATCGGCACAATGCTCAATTCTACCCAAAATTCCGTCCCATCTTTGCGGTAATTGATCAAGTCAGCCCGCACCGGCTGCCAGGTTTCCAAAGCTCTCCGAATGCGATCGAGACTTGCCCGATCTGTTTTTTCTCCTTGCAAGATGCGCAGCGTTTTGCCCAAAACTTCTTCTAGCGTATAGCCACTCATCCGTGTGAAAGCTGGGTTGGCATACAGAATTCGCGGGCCCGATGCGTTAATCGGTTCAGCTTCCGTAATTAACACGGCGTCGTTAGTCGTAGTGATTGCTGATTCCAACAGCCGCAACTGTAATTCTTTAGCTTTGCGATCGGTAATTTCTGTAACTGTCCCCACCATCCGCACTGCATCGCCTGCTTCGCTGTAAAAAAACTTACCTTTCCCCTCAATCCAGTGAATGCTGCCGTCCGACCAAATCACGCGGTATTCCTGAAAGTAATCTACTGGCTGGGTCAAGGTCTGATTTATAGCATTCTCAATACTTTTTAAATCTTCTGGGTGAACGCGAGCTGCAAAACTTTGATAAGTTCCGGCAAAAGTTCCCGGGGCCAACCCAAACAACTCTTCGTGTTCCCTCGACCAAACAATGAGATTTTTCTGCACGTCCCAGTCCCAAAATCCAATTTTGGTAGCCGACAAAGCTAAGCTGAGCTGCTGATTCATTTTCCGCAACTCAATGCTAGTAATAGCAACTCGAAGTTCTCCGGCGATTTCAATTTCGCACGGCTGCCAAGGCAAAGATTTTAACCTCACAGTTTCTTGCCACAACTCAAAAGAAGTACGAGAAGACATCAATGGGGTGCCATCTGGTTTAAGATCAATTGGCCAATCTGGTTTGCCAGCCCAGTTGATAGTTTGAATTGCTTCGGGACGGAACCACAAAATGTAATAATTTTTCATCTCGGATATGGCAAGCACCAGCAAACCGCTAGCAACTTTTTTAAAGTTATCGGATGGCGGATACATTTGTGAGAGACAATCTGTATAAAAAACATCATTATTTATTTGAGTTTTGATCCAAGCAAGTAATTTTTTGATTTCTCCCAATTCCGGGGTTTTGCCGATGGTGATTAAATTTTCATTGGCACACACAACTGCACCGGTAGCGCCCATTAATGCCAGCAATTCATCTGGGGATTTAAGTAAACCTTCTACAAAGGAGTTTTCTTGAGAAATTTCCGCGATAAATTTATGGCAAATTTCTTTGAGATAAATTGCATAGTCCCGGTCTTCGCTATCTTGTTTGTAGCTGAGTTCTAGATTCACAAACTTTGCTATCAGTTCGCAAGCCGTTCTGGTTTCGTAGTTGACATACTTTGCTGTTGGGTGGTGACAGGCGAGCAATCCCCAGATTTTTCGATCTTTGATTAATGTCACGGTCATGCTAGCGCCAATGTTCATATTTTTGAGATATTGAACGTGGCAAGGCGAAACTGTTCTCAACAAGGAGAATCCCAGATCCAGGGGGCGACCAGTCAGCGGATTGCAGTCAGGAATTAGTTCTACAGGCTGATAGTGAATATCGGGAATAAACCGAATTAAATTCATACTGAACTGCTTTCTTGCCTGCGGGGGAATATCGGCAGCCGGATAGTGCATTCCCAATAAGGGAGCCAAATTTTCTACTTTGTCTTCGGCGATGACTTCCCCGGCACCGGTGGCATCAAATTGATAGATGATCGCGCGATCGAACCCAATCATCCTCCGCACCTCTTCAACCACTGTCTGACACAGCACTTGCAAGTTGGGTGTGTTGTGGATTTTGTCGATCGGCTTTTGGACTAAATGATAAGAATTGAAACAATCGCTACTTTTTGGGGCAACAACCTGTTCTAGTTCCATAATTAATACTGAACTTGATTGATGCAGCGTCCCCTGAAAAAAAGACTTGCGTTTTTGACTTGTGAATGATAAATTGATACTGTCATTTTGATAGCTGTTTTCAAATAAAGCTTTTTCAACAGCCTCAATTTCCTCAGTCACGACAAATTCATGTAAAAACTTGCCTAAAAGTGCTTCGGGGTAAATGCCGATCGCCTCAAAAGTATTGTTGCTAACTTGCAAAATTTTCAACACCGGAGATTCCAGCACCAACAGGATGCCGTGAGGTTGAATCGAAGCGGGATCGTAAATTAATTCGCAGTCACTGTCATTGCGATCGCCTGTGTTTGAGGTTAATACCATTGCTTTCTTGTTATTGTAAATACTTTTCTAAATTAGTCAGTGTTTTTGACGATCGGGCAAATATCAATCAATGCCACCACCTCCGAATTCTAGAATCTAATAATCCCCTAAAAACCTTTGTATCTCTCGTTTACCATCGAGGCCAGATCCCCTAAATCCCCCGAAAGAAAGGGGGACTTTGATCCGCCCTAAATCCCCAGCCTAAAAACTTCGCTGTCAACTGTTAACGCTGTGTCAGAGCAAGTTTGTGCCGGAGTTGAGTCCGCTCCAAACGATTCAGGATGCGAGCAATTAATTCCGGTTCCACGATCGGCTTATTCACGTAGTCATCAGCACCAGCGACAAACATTTGGCGTACTATTTCTGACTCAGAATGAGCGGTCAAAAATAGCACAGGCAGCTTGCTCCACCGCAAATCATTCCGCACCGCCAAACACAGCTCGATCCCGCTGTAACCGGGCATCTCCACATCTAAAATCAGCAAATCTGGACAAGTGGTTTCGAGTACCTCCCAGAACTTTTCGGGCTCATCCAATGTTGTGACTTGCAATCCCCAAGGTTGTAGAATCATGCTCAGTGCAGCCAATAGATGCACGTCATCATCTACCACCATAACTTTGGCTTCAGCAGGGCCTGTCTGGTCGAGGAGTTGGGCGACTGCTTTGAGTATATCTGCTGGGGGGATAGATTTGTGTAAAAAGCCGGAAGCTCCCAAACGAGCAACTTCTATTCGATCGCTCAATTGATTGTTCCCGCTAAAAATCATCACCGGAATATCTGGTTTTTCACTGCGGAGTTCGGCTAGCAGAGTAAGTCCGTTTTCCTGAATTCTGGAAAAGGTCAAATCCAGCAAAATCGCGTCGGGAGGCTGTTGAGAAATCGCATTTCTTGCCGCTTCGGGAGAGTTGGCGACTTCTATCTGGAAGCCGGAACCGGATGCTGCTATTTTTAGTCGATCGCTCTGAACACTATCATCATCCACGATCAAGATGCGGCGCTGTTGCAAAACCGCAGTAACCAGCTCGCTTTCAGGTTCCGGCGGGCGATCGAATATCTGTTTCAGCTTATGCAGCAATCCCTCAATCTGCTGAGCAGTCCCCGGTTTCAAGACGTTTTGGGCCTTGAACAAATCTTCGATTTTACGCGCAACTATCGAACCTTTCGGCAGCCCCAAAGTACCCAAAGAACCCACTAATTTATGAGCTTGCTCCTGGGCTTCCTGCCGCAGTTCGTTGTCCAAGGTTCCGGTTTTCAGTTGGGCGATCGCGCGATCGAATATCACCACCTTTTCGATAAAATTAGCTCTTAACTTGCCCCTAATTTCCGCAACCACATTCAGGACTTGGAGACGGCGCTCATCGTTGCTTAATTCCGGGTTCTGCCCGCTAGATTCAGCAGATAAAGTCTCTTGACTTTTAGCAGTTTCTGCCGTCGCCCTGGCAACTTTTGGACTCTCAATCTCCTCCGGCAGACTTTTCAGCCGATAGCCCAATCCGTACACGGTTTCCACTAAATCTACAGTCATCCCGGCTGCTTTCAGCTTGTGCCGCAGCCCCTTGATATGAGCCGTAACAGCTTCTTCTTGAGGAAATTCGCCGGCAGACCAAATGCGATCGAGCATAGCGCTGCGGCTGAAAATGCGCCGGGGATTTCTCAGAAAAAGTTCCAGCAGATTGTACTCTTTGGGAGTCAAGTGCAGCACTTTTTCGCCATAAGTTACTTCCGTAGTGTCCGGGTTGACTTGCAGTTTTTCCCAAGTCAAACTTGTACTCGACCAAGTTGCCTTACCCCGGCGCAGCAAAGCCCGAATTCGAGCGATTAATTCTTGGAGATTAAAGGGTTTGACCACATAATCGTCTGCACCCGCTTCTAAACCTTGGACTCGATCGCTGCTGCTGTCTAGGGCTGTCAGCAATAAAATCGGCATTTGGCAGCCGGACGATCGCAATTCCCGACACAAACTAATACCGTCGAGTTTAGGAATCAGCACATCCAAAACAATCAGGTCGTAATCGTAGGCTTGCGCCAACTGCAAGGCTGTTTCGCCGTCTGCTGCCGTATTCACATTGTAATTATGAGCGTTCAGCGCTCTAGTCAGCAAATTAATTGTAATTGTGTCATCTTCTACTAGCAGAATCTTCATAAACCTCGCCTGTTATTTGACCATTTCTTGTGATTTAAATAGCCTTTTCTGAGTTTAGTTTGTCTGCCCCCGTTTGAAACAGTATTTATAAAATCTTAAATTTGTTGCTTTTTGTTGTTATTTTTTCATGCCAAGCATCAAGAATATCATGAAGTTATTGATTACTTAAATACGAGCTTTATCCCTTTCTCTTGCGACCACAACTCAAGCCTTCTTCCTTATCCTATATATAGCGGTTCTCAAAAAAGTGAGGAGAGCCTCATGCCCTATGCCCTATGCCCTATGCCCTATGCCCTATGCCCTATGCCCTATCCCCTATCCCCTATGCCCTATGCCCTATGCCCTATGCCCTATGCCCTATGCCCTATGCCCTATCCTGTTCGCGTACCTCATCTTTTTGAGAAAGGCTATATACATAGCGAAAATTTCCATCAGATGAGCGCTGGAATTTTAGGGCTTTTTCGACTTCAGCGCCTGCTGAATTTTTTGGATCAGATATTG
Organism: Lyngbya sp. CCAP 1446/10; assembly: GCF_026130175.1. Lineage (GTDB taxonomy): Bacteria > Cyanobacteriota > Cyanobacteriia > Cyanobacteriales > Microcoleaceae > Microcoleus. The sequence continues at coordinate 80,396 of NZ_JAIGNI010000005.1, forward strand.
CGATGAATCTTGCTGCTTCACGATCTCTTCCAACTCAGAAGCCACGACTTCGGCGTGTTCTATCTCCTTAACTAAAGAATGAGCGGTAACAGTTTGTCTGACTTCCAAAGGTTCTGTGATAGCGGTCAGTGAATTGAAATTTCTTTCCGCTATTAATTCCTCCAACTCTAACAAAGCCATTTCCGCGCGATCGATCTTGATCGTCACGGATTTAGCCACATTAGCACCCGCTCTTGCTGCCTCCGTGAGTTCGTGAACGCGAAGTTTAAACCGACTGGCAATTTGCTCCATTTGAGTCCCCAATTCAAAAGTTTTACTTGCCAGTCTGCCAATTTCCAGACTCACTTGGCTCAGACCGCTTGGCTGATTTCCCATTTGATTGGTAACTACAGCCACCTGTACCGCTAAATGCCTGACTTGTTCGATCGCCTCCCGGATGGTTCGGGAAGTGCGGTTAACCGTTTCTAAATCATTAGCTATGGCTTTGCCAACGCCCAAAATTTTCTCTGTATTGTTGCAAATAGAATTAGCACCTTGAAAAGTAGCTTGAAATGCTTGGCGACCTTCCGAGGAAATCAGCTTCGCAATCCTGACAAATCGCTGATTCATTTGAGCAATTTCTTCGGCTTGTTTAACCAGTGTCACTTGCTGGGGACTGGCAGTATTCTGCAATTTTTGGGCTTCTTGACGTTGTTGGGCTTTTAACAGCTCGTTGCATTGATGAAATTTTGCCTGTTCTTGTTGAATAATTGCCAGATATTTCTGTCTTTCTAGTCGGTATTTTTGAATAAGTTTGTTAGTTTGAGCTAAAATTTTAGACTGGAAAATCACCAGAGTATGAACGTCCAAAAGGCGGAAACTATGGTTGTGCATTACCACAATAATTGGTTCATAAATCAAATCTTTAGGCCTGTTGAGAGATGCTTGCACGGCATCATCAACTTTCCAGTTTTCCTCCATCAATAAAGGCGGAATTCTTATGAAATCTAACAAGGCTCGAATCGGGTGCTTTCCGTAAATTTCTACGCGATTGGGGAGACTCATTTGCTCTCGAAATTTGACGCGAGAAATCATGCCCAATACCTGTGATTCGTGAGTAATAATCACTCCCGGCAGGTCTGGTTCTTGCTCGAATCTTTGGGCCACTACCTGTCCTGGAGTTGCAGCACTCACTTGGAAGTGGTGACACGGCAGATGTCCGATCGTGAAATCGGGGGTGAGTTGAGTTGGATTGCTCATTTACCCGGATAGTGTTAAGTAGAAGTTAACAAATTATATATTAATATTATACTGGATTAAGATAGTTTAAAGTGATAACAACTATAACGAAAAATCAGATATCTGGCTCCTGAGCCTGAAGAGAGCCTGCCTTCTGACTACTTTCATCTCAAGTCTCTTGGAGTGGTCGCGCCTGCTGTCCCCCCTGGTTCTGTCCCCAAAACATGAGCCTTGATATTTTTTTCTTTAAAACAACCGGGAAAATACCTAGATTGAAACCAAAAACCTTAAATCGGACTTTGCCACTAGCAACCTTTGAGGCTGCTTACCAGTTGTTACAGCAAATGGCTGAACTCCCAGGGGCGATTTGGCTGGCCGATGAGGCGATCGCGAATTCTGACAATCGGGAAAACTCGTCCCAAAGGTTTGCAGCAGTGGTATCCGATCGGTTTAGCGCGCTGTTGCGGGGCGAGGTATTAGATGAGTTGGCAACAAACGGACGCCAACACAGCGGGAAAAATCTCAATTCCCAATTAAATGTGGAGTTGACTTTCGATCCAGGGGCGATCGCCAATTTCCTCTCTCCCCTCGCAGACAAACTCGCAGAAATAACGCCCCCACCGCAAAGACAAATTGACATTCACGCCCTCAAACAAGCAATTAAAAATCTCCAGCCAAACTCGGCATTTATGCAAAGCGAATTCACCCTAAATTTGCTGGACATTCTCGCTACCGATGCCAGCAAAAACAGTCACCCGCCGCTACATACGCAAACAGAAATAGAGGGGGATTTCGCGCTCAAACTGATAGCTCCAGAAACGCTACATATCCAGATTTCCGAAACCGCTAATCACGTACAAATTCCCAGTTCCTGTATTTCATTTTGTCAGCCCGTGGAAGATGCTTTGCAGCAGCAACTCCAACAAGAGCGACTTTTAAATCAGGTGACAACTCAAATCCGCCAGAGTTTGGAATTGCCTGTAATTTTGTCAAAAGCAGTTTCGAGAGTGCGAGAGTTTTTGGATGTCGATCGCCTGTTAATTTATCAATTTGAAAAAGTGCCAGCGCCGCATAATGGCGAATTAGGTAAAGAAATACCTACGGCGGTTTCTGGCGAAGTCAAAGAAAATTCCGGTTCTTACTTGTATTTAGGTCGCGTTACCTACGAAGCTTTAGCCAGCGATGCTATCTCGTCGGTACTGAATTTTAGTGAAAGCGCGCAATGTTTCCTCGATGGAGTCATCGACAGAGAGAAATATCGCAAAGGTTTAGCTTTGTGCGTCACTGATGTGGAAAAAACTTACTTTTCGCAGCCTTGTTTTTTAGAGTTGATGCGAGGGGCGAAGGTGCGGGCGAAGTTGCTAGTGCCGATCGTAGTTCAAGACGAATTGTGGGGGCTACTAATTGCCCACCAGTGTAGTGTGTGCGAGTGGGAAGAAAGCAAAAAAACATTTTTGCGGCAAATAGCAGAACATTTGGCGATCGCCATTTACCAAGCCGAACTTTATGCAGAAGTCCAGCAGCAAAAGTGTACCTCAGAACAGCGCGTCATAGAGCGAACCCAAGAACTGCGCGATGCACTGGCCGCCGCCCAGTCTGCTAGCCTCGCCAAGAGCGAATTTTTGGCAGCTATGAGCCACGAATTGCGCACTCCCCTCACCTGCGTCATCGGCATTTCCGACACGCTGCTGCGGTGGTCTTACGGCAAAGTTGGCGCGAAAGAAGTGCCGATACAAAAACAGCGCCAGTACCTGCAAACTATCCGGGACAGCGGTGACCACTTATTAGAATTAATTAACGATATTTTAGATTTATCGCAAGTAGAAGCGGGAAAAGGTGTATTAAAACTTAGTGAATTTTCAATTTCTAAATTAGCTTCTCAGAGCCTGCACGCCCTCAAAGAAAAAGCTCTAGCTAAAGGCGTGGAACTCGTGCAAGAACAGCGGATCAAACAAGAATGCGATCGCTTCACCGCAGACCCGCGCCGTTTGAGACAAATCCTCTTCAATCTTTTAGGAAATGCGATTAAATTTACTCCCGAAGGCGGGCGAGTCATCCTGCGAGTTTGGATAACAGAAGATAAAAATCGAACGCCGGCAGTGCGGCAGCCCGGTACTGCACCAGCAGGTAGCACCGCAGTGTTTCAAATCAAAGATACCGGCATTGGAATACCAGAAAATCAGCGATCGCTCTTGTTTCAAAAATTTCAGCAGTTAGATTCTCCCTACCGCCGCGAATACGGTGGCACAGGTTTGGGATTAGCATTAACTAAACAGTTAGTAGAACTTCATGGCGGCGCGATCGAAGTCAACTCTACAGTTGATGTCGGCTCAACTTTTACTGTTTTCATACCCATCCAAACTAAAAGCAAAGATGAATCCACAAAATTCAAATATGAAAAATCGAATTCATCTTTACCGCTGCATTCTTCCTCCTTGCGGGGCAGCCTCGTCCTCGTCGAAGAAGATGAAGAAACTGCCATGCTGATTTGCGATATCCTGACAGCAGCAGGACTGCAAGTAGTGTGGATGATTGAAGGTTCGGCGGCTGTGGAACAAATTGAACTTTTGCAGCCGAATGCTGTGATTGTCAATATGCGTTTACCTGGGATGAATGGCTGCGAAATAATTCAGCAACTGCGCCAAAAACCCGCTACTAAAAATATCAAAATTTTGGCTTTAAGTGCTCAGGAAATTCCCGCCGATCAGATATCTTTCGTGACAGCGGGAGCTAACGATTGTTTGGCTAAACCGATTCACCCCCAGCAATTGCTTGACAAAATTCTTTCTTTGATGGCCGGGATTGGTAATGGATAATTGGGCGAAGCGAAGCGGAGGGATGGGGCATGGGGAATTGGGCATGGGGAATTGGGCATCGGGCATCGGGCATCGGGCATCGGGCATTGGCATGGGGAATTAGGCATGGGGCATCGGGCGAAGCGAAGCGGAGGGATGGGGAATTGGGCATCGGGCGAAGCGGAGGGATGGGGCATTTAATATAATTGAGTTTTTGAGGTAATTATGGGAAGACCTGATTTTGAGGAATTAGAGGTTTATAAGTTGGCGGAAAGTTTGGCGAATCAGATTTGGGACATTGTTAAAAAATGGGATTATTTCACAAAAGATACGATGGGCAAACAGATCGTTCGGTCTGCTGATAGTGTCTGTGCTAATATTGCTGAAGGAAGAGGTCGTTATAATGACCAAGATAATCGGCGTTTTGTAAAAATTGCGAGAGGCTCTTTGTACGAAACCGTAAACTGGTTAAGATTAGCGTATGCTAGACAACTTATCACAAGCGAAGAAGTAAGCAAATTTAAACCAATTGTCGATAAATTACTACCAAAACTTAACGCTTATTTGAGTTCAATAGGGCACAGGGAATAAATTACAAAAAGCCCGATGCCCCAATGCCCGATGCCCGATGCCCGATGCCCCATGCCCCATCCCTCCGCTTCGCTTCGCCCAATGCCCAATTATCAATCCCCAATTACCCATGATTAATTGTCAAATTCCTACAGGATTAATTGTTTCTTGTCAAGCACCTGCTGACTCGCCCCTACACGATCCGAGCGTGATTGCGGCAATGGCTCGCACCGCTGTGAATCGAGGAGCGGCGGGTGTGCGGATTGACACTCCGGCTCACATTATGGCGGTGCGAAAACAGGTATCGGCTCCCATAATTGGCATTTGGAAGCAGCAATTGCCGGGATGCGAGATTTACATTACTCCTCGCTTTGAAGACGCGCGGGCGATCGCACTTGCAGGAGCTGATATCATCGCCATTGACGCGACTCTGCGAAATCGTCCTGCTGGCGAAGACTTAAAAACGTTAATCGATCGCATTCACAACGAATTAGGGAAATTAGTCATGGCGGATGTAGATACCATAGAAGCTGCGATCGTGGCTGCCGAAGCTGGTGCAGATACTGTCGGAACTACTCTTTTTGGCTACACTCCCCAAACTGAAAGTTTTTCGCCGCCCGGATTTGATTTGCTGGCCCAAATGCTAGAAAAGCTTGAGGTTCCCGTTATCTGCGAAGGCGGGATTTCTGCGCCGGAAATGGCTAAAAAAGCATTGGATTTAGGAGCGGCGGCTGTAGTTGTCGGCGCAGATATTACTGGAATTGATATTAAGGTGACAGCCTATACGTCACTGATTGGGAAGTAAGAAGGCAGAAGGCAGAAAGCAGGAGAAATATTTGGCTGGGGATTTAAATCGCTTCTCGGCTGAATTTTTATAAAAAATTCATATTTAAGATCTAGATGAATTGAACTATCTGGCTGATTTGTCTGCCAATCGGCAGAATTTATCTATGTCACTAAACAGTGACAATTTATAGTGGCTGCATCCTCCGCCAAATAATCCGGATGGGAATCAGATATGGCTGTTAATTGCATAAAAGAGCAGATTAATTCATATGGCTAGCGATTTTTCTTTTAACTCTAAAGTCCGATTAAACAAAAATACCTCGGACAATCCTGGACAGCAACGCGGTCGATCGTTCCAAGTGATGATTTTTATGCTCATCGTCACTACCTTGGTAGCGATGCCGATCTTTCGTCTAGCCGAATTGCAACTGGTACAAGGAGACTACAACCGACAGCGGGCGGAAAATAACCGCATTCGCCCTGTGTCAGTCGCAGCCACTCGCGGTCAAATTGTAGACCGCACCGGCCAAGTTTTTGCAGCCAACCGCGTATCTCGATCGGTCTATTTGTGGCCAAAAGAGCGATCGACCAAAGACTGGCAAGAAGTCGCCGCTACACTAGGCCCGATCGTCAAAGTGCCTGCGACCGAAATTATCAAAAAAATCGATGGAGCGGGCTACAAATCAGCCCTACCAGTGCGAATTAGTAAGGATATCGATGTCGGTACTTTCGTCGCTTTGGGAGAACAAGCTAATACTTTGCGGGGAGTTGAAATTCGTGCAGAATCGAGCCGAGACAATCCCAACCAGGAATTAGCAGCTCACCTTTTGGGATACGTCGGCGAAGCTAGCTTAGATCAATTAAAAGCTAATCCTACATATCCGATGGGCATGATCGTCGGTCAAATGGGAGTTGAAAAATTAGTTAATCCAACTTTAGAAGGCGTTTGGGGAAACCGTTTGATCGAGGTGAATGCTAAGGGCGAGGAAATCCAAGACTTAGGTGTAAAAGAGCCTATTCCCGGCAAACCCGTGCAGCTAACTTTAGATTTAGATATGCAAAAAACTGCGGAAAAAGCTTTGGGAAATCGCCTCGGTGCTGTTGTCGCAATCGACGTAAAAACTGGAGCGCTTTTAACAATGGGTAGTTGGCCGACATTTGACCCCAATATTTTCACCCGCAAGGTGACGCAAAAAGAATGGGATCGACTCCAAGGGCCAGACAAACCATTTTTAAATCGGGCAGTTCAAGGCTATCCAGTCGGCAGCACTTTTAAGATTGTAACTTCTGTAGCCGGGATGGAATCGGGCAAGTTTTCTCCTGACTCGACTTTAGTATCATCTTCTTCAATTAATATCGGCGGTATATCTTTCAACGAACACGGCGCCGGTTACGGTGTCATCGGTTTCCGCGATGCTTTAGCCTACAGCAGCAATACATTTTTCTATCAAGTAGGCATGGCAGCCGGGCCGGAAGAAATGGCGAAATGGGCCAAAAAAATGGGCATTGGCGGTACTATTAATTTAGAGCTTTTGGGGTTGGACGCCGCCAATCACGGTCAAGTTCCGATACCAGCAGAGAAACAAAAAATGTATGGGGAAGATTGGTACGTTGGCGATACAGTAACAATGGCGATCGGTCAGGGTTTGGTACTTTGCACTCCCCTAGAATTGGCAGTCATGGTGTCAAATATTGCCAACGGTGGTTGGCGAGTGCAGCCGCATTTGTTGGCTTCTCAAACCAATACACCGATCACTCAAAAAATCAAAACTGGTATTAAACCGGCTACTTTAAATGTGATTAAACAAGGATTGATTGACGTGGTGAAAAAAGGTACAGGCCGGGCGATGAATGACGGTACTATTCCTTTGAGTGCTGGTAAGACTGGGACTGTGGAAATGCCCGGACATCCTGACAATTCGATGTATGTAGGTTTTGCTCCCGCTGACAAACCGGAAATTGCGATCGCAGTTATTGTCGAAGGCGGCGGATTTGGTGCTGTATCAGCGGCACCAATTGCTCACGAGGTATTTAGAACCTATTTTCAAAAGCAGGGTTTTAAACCTACGAATAAGCCTTTCTAGTCATGAGTTAATTGTTGACTGTTGACTGTTCATATTTGGTTGTATATGGTGCGCGATGCGCACCTTTTTGCTGTCAGTGCGATCAAAAGTTTTCCGCTACCAATTGTCTCACTTCCAAGGTCGATAAATTCATCATTTGCGCCACCTGTTCCAGATTCATTCCAGAATTTAAAAGTTGAGTTAAGAGCGATCGCAAAGCTGACTCCGCCGCCAGCCGTGCTTGCTCCGATTGTTGAAAGGCTGACTCCGCCGCCAGCCGTGCTTGCTGTTCTTCCTTGTGAGTCTTCAAAAACTCACCAGTTTCAGGAACTCTAAACCTCAATTCTCCTGAAATTAGATGCAATTCCAGTCCCAGAACCTCACTGAACAACCACAGCGTATCGAAAGCAATATTGTTAGCTGGAATCGGCTCATACTGATTGTTTACTAAACGTACTCCCTGTAAAATTGGATTCAGATAATCTCCCGAAGGATCGTACTGAAAATATTCCCTCACTCCCAAAGCTCGATAAATTTCCGGTTTAGTTTCTTGGTCTTTCGTCTGAGTTGTTGCCGAAGTAATCTCTAACACAAAATCTGGAGTAATTCCCCCTTCTTCCCAAACTTTATAATTATCTCTTTTCCGTTTTACTACTCCAAACACCACATAAAAATCTGGCGCCACCACCGCCTGGTTGTTCCCTTCTTCATAATAGATGAAAGAATTCGCTGACACGTAAACATCAGAACGCCCTTGAAAGTAAAGGTTCGCAGCTTCTACAGTATAAGTCATGTAATCGCGCGTGATATCGCTTTCAGCCATCGGCTCTCCGTCGCTGCTGGGATATTTAATTTCTACTTGTTCGACTTGAGTTAAAATTGTCATTTTTCAATTTTCCTCAATTTTAATTAATTTAATCTTCGGTAAATCAGCCTTTTCAGGTTCGTAGTAAGGACTTCAGTCCTCTCTCATTTGATGAGGACTTCAGTCTTCACTACAAGCCTACAAAATTAGATTTTGCGTCCTGGAATTTTCTGCTAATGTGACTATTGGCAGATACAGAAAATTTAAACTTTATTAATTCCTCTTTCTAAAATAATCATTTCCGAGCCAACAACCGGACTTCTAGCTATTAACTTTCCTTGCAGATTCGCAATTTGTAACTTGCTGAAATCGAGCGAGTTAGCTTCTTTCCACATTTGATTCGCAAGCTGATTTTGCTCTACTTCGCTGAGTTTGTACCAATCTTCAGCGACTTTGACAGTCAAAAGCCCGATCGAGAAATCAGCTTGAACAGACTTAACTAAACCGCCGCCCAGGCGATTCGTAATGTCAGCAACTTGAGTTTGAATCGCAGCAATCAGAGACTGTTCCGGCGTCAGGGGTGGCGGGATGATTTCTACCGATTGCGGTTTTTCTGGTGCTACTAAATCGGGCAACTTGCTTTTGAATTTAGCGGATGTTGGCTGAGAATTTGCGATCGCATCTGACGAGTTCGGCGTTTTCGGCACCACAAAATCGCCAAACGTTGACGGCGACTGCTGCGCTGCCGGAAAAGGCACTTTTGCTACTCTCTCCGACGGTTTTGCCGAGAAACTGTTGAGAGTTAAACCGACTGCAACGATTAGAATTGCGGCTAATCCGGCGTTTAAAATTGGATCTGACAGCTTAGCATTCGCAGATGCCGGCAAGAGCGATCGCACTAAACGCACAATACTTTGCCAAAGTACAACGACTTTCTCTAAAAAACCGTCGCCTGCGGGTTTTGATACAGACTTTTTATCGAATTTTACAGCAACTTCTGGCGGGGGAACGCTGTTTACTTGGGCAGCAACAGCCGGAGGAGTTACTGTTACTGAGTTAGAAGCGGTGGGTGCGATCGGCTTTTGGGCCTGCAACGGAGGTTCTGCTGTTAAATTTTTCCCCTTTTTTCTCAAATTCCCAATCGAGACAATCAAAGCTTTGATTTTCTGATTTGTGGAAACAGCGCTGCTGGCATTTTGAGCTTGGCTGCGAGTCGCGGCCGACTTTTTCGGCGACTCAACCTCCGGTTTTGGAGATTGAGACGGTTCTGGAGTTGGTTGATTTAGTGGTTTTTCTGACATTTTCTCTGCCTTGGGGCGGTGCAAATATATCTAAACACGATAAATTTTAGTTGAGCCATCCCAGCCTTAATTTATCATTTCATTAGTTGTAACTGAATCAAAATGAGCATCAAACGCCGTCACTTTCTATTTTTAGGCAGTCTCAGCAGCTTAGGTTTTGCCGGAGTCTCGAAAATGCTTCAGCTTCGGACTTCCTGGGGTACAGACGCCAATGCTGCTGAGCCTTCTAATCTTGAGGCGCAAAGGGCGATCGTCCAATTGCCAGCCTCACCGCCTATTTTACGCTTTATTTCGGTTGCCGACACCGGTACCGGAGCCAAAGGTCAGTATGCTGTGGCTGAGGCGATGACCCAATATCACGGGGAAAATCCTTTTAATATTGCTGTTCTCGCCGGCGACAATATCTACAATAACGGCGAAATTGAACAAATTAATGCTGTTTTCGAGAAGCCTTATCAGCCATTATTGCAGCAAGGCGTAAAATTTTATGCTTGTCTGGGAAATCACGATATCCGCACTGCTAACGGCGACCCGCAAGTTAAATATGCAGGTTTTAATATGCAAGGTCGCTACTACACTTTCCGGCGCGATCCGGTACAGTTTTTTGCATTAGATACTAATGATAATGCTGATTGGAAAAATCAGCTTATTTGGCTGGAAAAAGAGTTGAGTCAGAGCATCGCACCTTGGAAAGTTGTGTTCGGTCACCACCAGATTTATTCCTCTGGCATCTACGGATTGAATCAACCTTTTATTAAGACTTTGACGCCTTTGTTTCAAAAGTACGGCGTGCAGCTTTATATCAACGGACACGAGCATAGTTACGAACGCACTCGCTCGATTAAGGGTACGACTTATTTGATTTGCGGTGCGGGCGGGGGCACTCGTCCGGTGGGGCGTTCTGAGTGGACGGAGTTTTCTGCTAGTCGGCTGAGTTTTGCGACGTTTGATGTCTATGCAGACCGGATGTTTGTCAGTTCTATCGGTACTGACAAGCGGGTTTTTGACCGGGGAGTGATTGAAGTGCGATCGGCTTAATTCACATTATATTCAGGAGCCAACAAAATGAATAGGGGTTGTAGAGCCAATAAAACTGGTTTTGTTTTAGAAGCAACTGTAGAAGGTACGTTGAGAGGTCACGGATATCTCGAAATATGTCCCCAGTTGCCGAAAAAGCGCAAGCGAGATTGGCTCTTGCTCTCTACGGCAAATCCCAAGCGATATGCTAAACAGGTTTATATCGGTTCTAGCATTTACGAAACTGAAATAAATGTCGATTTTTATATTGTTGATGCCGCTTCGTTTCCTCTGGGTCTAATTGTTGAGTGCAAGTGGCAAGAAGATAAAGGTTCGGTTGATGAAAAGTATCCTTATCTCAATTTAAACATTAAAAGTTGCTATCGAGTCCCGACTATTGTAATCGTGGGCGGTGACGGTATGAGGCAAGGTTCGATCGACTGGTTCAAAAAACAAATTCCCGACAATCAAAATCTGTTGGGAGTTCACAAGCTCGAAGCTTTCATGACTTGGGCTAACAAACATCTCTAATCAGGCATTACCGATCGCGATCGCCCTTTTTACCTTCCCTACAGTTGCATTTTTTGAGGAAACTGCTATTATCTACCCTAACGCAGCATTCAAATATTTTTATTTTATTGAATTTAAAAAAAATCCCCCTTTTTTTTGGGTTGAGGGGTTGACTGCGGCAGTTTTTGGAGGTATAATCTAATAATGGGAATACTGACAAGAATAAAATTTAAGTTACCACTTCTATTATCTAAATAATACCCCAAAAGTCCAGAGAAGTCAATAGGTAATAATTCCTTTTTTTTAGCCGATTTTTTAACCCAGTTTCTACATTTTTTTTGTTTGATAACGATAAATATACAAAAAAACCCGGTTTCCGAGGTAACAGGCTGCCGTACAAAATATATTTAGCCAGAGAGTTGGCAAAGAGTTTTTCTTGAAACTGAACTTATTAACAATTCCTTGACTGGGCCGCGCTTGCAACTCTTAGAGTTAATTCCCCTGGATGCTGATATTTCAATTAGTTTGGGGAACTGCTCTCTTGGAAAAGCTTGAGGAGCGCTGTAGATTTCTTTAATGAAATCGCAGTTAGAATTAGACAGCATAACTTTGACACCACGCTCGGCAAGTTCTCCAAAAACATCTCTTAGTTTAAGTTGTTCGGATTCTTTAAAATTATCTCGGCTGTAAGCAGTGAAGTTACTTGTGGCACTGATCGGATGGTAAGGTGGATCAAAATAAACAAAGTCTTCGCTGCTTGTAGCAAAATCCAAAATTCGATCGAATTTTCTCACTTCAATTTGAGCGGGCGCGATTAGAGATGAGACCGATCGCAATAAATCTGCTTGACAAATGTTAGGATTTTTGTATCTGCCCATCGGAACATTAAATTGACCTTTGGAGTTTTCTCTGTAGAGGCCGTTGTAACAAGTTTTATTTAGGTAGATCAGCCGTGCTGCTTTTTCTGTATCTGTGTTGTAGGAGCGCGATCGCACGGAGTAATAATATTCTTTATTGTCCTTGCTGTGTTCTGAGGCGTGCTCTAACAAAAGCTCAATCAGATCCTCCACTTGATCCCTGACACAGCGATAAGCATTAATCAACTCAGGATTAATATCTGTTAACACAGCTTGCAAAAAAGGGTGCTGCTGTGCTAAGTAAAAAAATACAGCTCCGCCGCCCAAAAAAGGCTCGTAGTAAGTGGTGAACTTTTCAGGAAAACTAGGTTGATATTGTCCAATCAACCTAGTTTTGCCTCCAGCCCATTTCAGAAAGGGACGTGGCAAGATGGAAGAAGGTGCGGAAGCAGACATTTATCTATAAATAACGGCCCTATCATATTTATCACAACTACAACTGAATACAAATACTTCTCAAGTTCTCACGCCCCGTTAGGGTTCCGGGATTGAACAGACTGCGACCCGATCGCTCTTGGAAAAGTTTTCGTTAGAATTATATATGTTAGCATCGCCCTTGAAGAATGCCCGATCGCCCGATCGGGAGATTTAGCTCCGGCTGTGCCAAAATTGTCTAAATCGCTCACAAGTGTTACCAGTCAAAGATCGAGCTGTAACACTTTACCCCACCTGTGCTCATGCAAGATTTCATTAATAACATCTCTCGCTACCCTCGTTTTTTGATTACTGTCTGTCTCGGAATCTTCTTTTTCCTGTTCGAGCGACTCAGACCTCTGCTCGATCGACCGGCAACTGCGATCGCCCTGATTACTTCGATTGTAGCGACTTTTGTCTTTCTAACTTTTACACTGCGCGCCATGTTAGGTCTGAGTCCGGTTTAAAGGCAAAATTTCTGCCCCAAAAAACCGGCTTACTCTGACAAACTGTGGCCCACAAACAAGGCAGGCAGAGGGTTTAGGAAAGTTGTCGCTGCTGAGTTTTAGTTGAAACACTAACCCCCGAAATCAGTGCAACTCTTCCGTGCGATCGCACACGCCGGCAATAGTTGCTGCGATAGATTGGAAGAGGAAGAAAGTTACCCTAGTTATGTGAGCGCTCCTCAACCTTGGCGCAAGCAAACATTACCGCAGTGCAGCACAAGCGTTTCTGACTATCAACACAACAGGGGAAATACTGCATCTCTGTTTCCCCGATTTCCGACTTAATCCTTAGGAAGCGGCACACCCCGCCCCGCTTTCCTCTCCCGTTAACCTGACGGTATCACGAGAGTTTCCAGCGGACAAGACCAATGAAATTTGAACATATCTATCAATTTTTTCAAGACCCCCCTCCTGTTTATCTAAACAAGGAGCTAGCAGTGTGCTACATCCTCTCGGTGTTATTGCGCGGAGATTCCTACGGTACAGAACTCATCGGACAACTAGAGCGGGAATTCCCCATCTACCGACTTTCTGATACCGTCCTCTACAGCGCTCTGAAATTCCTGGAAGATGAAGCCGTAATCACCGGTTACTGGAAAAAAGTAGAAGGACGCGGCCGCCCCCGCCGGATGTATCAAATCCTCCCGGAGTGGCGGCACCAAGCTCAAGACCTGGCTCGTCTGTGGCACGAGTACATCGGTCAGGGAAACAGCGCATCTGGCCGTCGCCCCCGCGCCTTAGAAACTGGTCACACGGGTTAGCCGGCGTTGGAATCGGATGCCTAAACCCTTGAAATGCTGGCGCTACTAGCAAAGCGAATTGTCGGATTGCCTTCGCTTTGCCAGCCTCGCCGCATAGCGATTAGAGCTACACTACGTCAGGACTTACGCAGGGTCAATTAAGAATTTGGTGATGGGGAGATCTCGGAATTTGGTGATGGGGAGAAAAACGCCTTGCTACAAAGCTTTCTGCGAATTTTGTGAAAAAAGTGTCTGCGTAAGTCCTCGATCGCTTTCATCAGTAAACTTATGTAAAGTAATAGTAGATAATTTCACTTACAAAAACTTCTACCGATGGATACTACTGTTCTTTCTTCAACCTTTGTGATGACGCTGCTGCTGGCTGTAGGCTTGTTTTTCTTCATCAAGGCCTCAGTCAAAGATCGCATCGAACAGGTCAAGCTTGCTTCCGAGAGCGCCCAAGAGTCACTGTTAACCCAGCTACAAGAGTATTTTGCTGCTAGGGCTTACCGAGTTGCAGCCGTTGATGCCCCCAACTATAAAGTCACCTTTGAGGGTGTTGTGCGGCCGAGTTGGTTTTTAGCTATCTTTTTAACCCTGTTGAGTGCAGGGGGGGCTCTCTGCTTGGGACTGGTTTTGGGGATGCTAGTACCGCAGCAAGGTCAAATTTTCCTAGGTTTGGTACTGCTGTCGCCGCTGACGGGGATATTTTACTGGAAAAAAGCTGGACGTTCCGAGCAAGTCCTTCTCAAACTCGAATCAGTTGCTGACTCGGAAGGCCCAACTAAAAGCTTTGTTACTGTCAGAGCTCACCGCGATGAACTAGCAACTATGCAAAAAGCTTTAAATTTGAAACCGCTGGAAGATTAAAAGTTTGGCGCGGAACGTTTTTTGATATGCTAGATGGCGTGATTCGACTTCGAGCCGACAAACGGATTGCTGCTTGCAGCTCTCTCGTTGGCCCGAAAGTTCGATCGACTGGCACAGTCAAAGGATTTTAGATTATTAGATTTGAGATTTATTCTACAGATGAATCTGGGAGCTTTAATTTTCGTCTAAAATTTTGGGCAGATCCCTCAGAAGCGTCGGGGCTTGTATCCGTTTTTGGGCAGATTCAAAAAAACCATTATCCTGAGAGTGCCAATTGTGCCGATCGCCCGCTGCGGTGATCTATCCTGTTGCGATGGCTCCTTATACCCTAACTTCCCAAGGATTTTTCGCGTAAATTTCAGTTGGCACTCTCCAGACAATGAGAACTCTGGCGCTTTTGTTAAAAGAGTTAGAAAAACATTGCTGTCAATGTTTTGAGCTCAACATTTTGAGCTATGCGCGACTGGCCGACACCACAGGAATTTTTTCTGCGGTTGCTTCCAGCATCACCTTTAAGCTAGGAAACAAGAAATGGTTCTCTTCTACGTATTGGGCTCCAAATAAACCTTTTTCAGCCCAGAAGTATCTGTCGGTGGTATGCTCGTTACGCTTGACCAACAGTAAAGCTGGGGGAGCAATGCCTTCGGCATGGATGAACTTGCGAGCCGCTGTTACGGGTTTATCTTCGCCGCTCTCGATGCTATATTGAGGCACACACTCTAAAATTCTGCGTCCTTCTTGTCGGCGGCGACTTTTGCGTTTGCGTCTCCTGGCCAATTTCTTTACCTCCTCTGTGAGCAGACAGTGTGAGCAGACAGGTTTTGACATACTCCCCAGCCATAAAAACATGGGGATTCTGGATTCAAACAGCTTTCCTCAAGCACAGCTTGTCTGATATTGCCGAGCATCCTAGGTTGATGCGCCAACCTAAATTTGAGATTTTTTGGATCATAGAGTTGAGACCGAATTTTTAGATCTGGCGACTCAACAATATATGATTAAATCATCAAAGCCGTTCCGAATCGGACGGGGCTTTAGAACCAATTTTTAGGTAATCATAGCTACCAAATCCGAGGCCAGTATATCTCTTCTAGCTCAAAATTTCAACTGTTTTTAATATATCGACATAATCTTAATATTCGTGCCGATCGACAAAAGTGTAGCGGTTGTGCTAATGTGAGCCGCAAGTTCCGGCACCAGCCCAGCTTGAGAATCTGTGGAAACTAGGCAGACGGGGGTTTGAGGCAATTTGTGTTAATGAAAGCCGAATGCTTAGAACCGAGCAGCCTGCCATCAAAGCGCAGACACCAGAAATTTAGAAGTCTCCGATCTGTAATCGGCGACTGAGCAGTTGTAATTTACTGAAAATTCCGTTAAAGATCTTAATGTCGCGCTCATGTTAATGCCAGCCAGTTCAGAATTTGTCAAGCTTTGTCGATCGCAGGTGGCGATCGCCGTCAGTTTGGGCGCGACATTCAGCGCGGTATACCTGACACAAGAGCTGGTATCCGGCAGCGAGGCAAAGTTAGTGCCGATCGCAGTTTACCCAGACACCTCAGTCGAACCAGAAAATCAGGAGTTGAGGCTCGAATCTGCTCCAAGCTCGACAGTGAAACCGATGTCGCGGCGGCTGGCTGCGCCGGCTCAGTCTGTGGAAGCATCAACCGTAGAGGCGATCGCGCCAGAGCCACTTCCAG
Source organism: Lyngbya sp. CCAP 1446/10 (assembly GCF_026130175.1). GTDB lineage: Bacteria > Cyanobacteriota > Cyanobacteriia > Cyanobacteriales > Microcoleaceae > Microcoleus. The sequence goes on from NZ_JAIGNI010000005.1 coordinate 96,605, forward strand.
GTTTTGAAAACAGTTCCAATCAGTGCCAAGGCCCGGAAAATGTCTGGCAGCAACGGAAGCAAATTGTGACGCCTCTGATACACGAGGGATCTGTCATGGGACTCCTGGTCAGCGGTAGGGAAGACAGGGCTTGGAACGAGCGAGAAGAGGCTCAGATGCAACAAATTGCTCGCACCTTGGCGCTTGCCTGTATTTTAGACCAGCGATCGCAGTGGATGCAGCAGGAATTGGGATCTTCTCGGCAAATCCAGGCTCAGGTTTATGACACGATGCACAATTTGCTGCACCAGTTCAAAAGTCCGCTGACAGCGTTGCGAACTTTTGGCAAACTGTTAGCGCGCAGGCTGGTACCAGAAGACAAAAACCGCAATGTGGCTTTTAGTATTGTCCGAGAGAGCGATCGGCTGCAAGAATTGCTCGGCCAGTTCGATCGCACAGTAGACACCGGCGAAGCAAATCTCAGACTCCCATCAGGCACTTCAGAAACAGCAACTTCCAATATGGAATTAATCCAGCATTCTCCTCTGTCGCTGTTACCGGTGGCCAATTTGGACGAATCCTGTTTTGTGGGATTCGTCTTAAAACCACTGTTAATTTCCGCATCTGCGATCGCATCCGAAAGGCATCTGTCATTACTAGCCGACATACCCACGGACTTGCCACCAGTCTGGGCGAATGATCGAGCTTTGCGCGAAGTTTTGAGCAACTTAATTGACAATGCCTTGAAATATACCCCCGCCGGCCGCCAAATTTATATTAAAGTAAGCTACGACGCGAACCACCGCCCCTTACCTGCCATAGCAGTTGCAGTCAGCGACACAGGTTCCGGCATTCCCCCCCAGGATTTAGATCACTTATTTGAGCGGCACTACCGCGGAGAAAAAGCCCAGACAGAAATTCCCGGCACAGGATTGGGTTTGGCTATAGCCCGCGATTTAGTCCGCCAAATGCAAGGAGAAATCCAAGTATTTTCCCCAGTAAATCAGGAATGGCTGCCATCTAGTACAGCTCATTTATATCCAGCAGATCGCGGCACTACATTTGTCGTTTGGCTGCCGGTGAAGAAGGAAGAATGAAGAAGTCTGATGATGGAAGTCGGAAGAAGATCTACACAGCAAGCTTGAGCGCGAACCCTATTTTACGTAAAATCAGGTGGATTTACTTGACATCAGTGTCAAACAAGAATGCAAATCTAAACCCCTCTTCTCAAGCATGATATTCATCAGTTATTGCCAATATAAAATATAAAATATAAAATATAAAATATAAAGAAGTCTAAAAAACTCTATTGTTGGGAGACAACTTTTATGAAGCATCTGCCTTTATCCGAAAAAATTTCCAAGTTTTCAACTTTTTTGCCACTTCTCAAAAAACACTTTTTTACTGTACCATTTTTAGTTATTTTCAACACTCTCACTGTCCTAATTTTGGGCGGGCTGAGCCTATACGCCAAACTCAACAACCAGGGAGATGGAGTTGAACGCCTTTTTAGTGATCCTTTTAATTCTTGGTTCCCTTACGAAGGCCTTTTCACCGGAATTTCCGAAATCCTCTGGTGCATCCCAGTCGCAATTTGTGCATTTACATTCGGAGTGCTGCGTCAAAAAGAGCCGCGCAGTCGATCGGCAATATTCTTATTTTTTAGCGCTGTACTGCTGGGAGTCTTTTTCCTGGATGACAGGTTTCGGATGACGTTGATTCTTTTTCAGTTGGGAATATCTAAGAAATTAATTTATTTGTGTTATGGTAGTGGTGTTTTTTTATACGGAATAAATTTTTGGCGATACATCAAAACCACTCCTTACCTGCCATTAGTCGCCGCATTCCTCTTGTTTGCTATCTCGCGGTTTGAGGACATTATAGACACTCAAAGTCTAGGAGTACACGCCATGTTAGAAGATGGCACTAAGTTATTAGCTCTTCTGAATTTAGCCATGTATTTTTGGCACGTATGTCATCAAGCAATTTGGCAGTATTTGCAGCAGAGGGAAAAACCTTAAGTCAGTTGGCAGTTGACAGTTGGCAGTTGACAGTTGGCAGTTGGCAGTTGACAGTTGGCAGTTGACAGTTGACAGTTGACAGTTGACATTAGTTAGATGGAAAAATCAAGAAATAAGCAAGATAAGCTAATTAGCAATTACCGATTACCGATTACCGATTACCGATTACCGATTACCGATTACCGATTACCAATTACCAATTACCGATTACCGATTACCAAGGATTGCCAATCATGGTGAAGGCGGCCCAATAATAGGGATGGGAAAGGATTCGATCGCCCCGCGCGGCAATTTCTGGAGGCAAAATTAGAGGCAAAGAAAGCCCTTCGACTCGCAGCAGCCCGTCTTGAATCCGCACGCGCCCTCGCAGCATCTCCAATTGCGCTTGCCGCAAAGCCTCGGCTTTAATAGTCACATTGCCCTCGCGTCTGGGGGCCCGCAACTGCCGGTAAAACCCCGTCATCAGCCCCAAAGTTCCCTCATCGCTGACTTCCCACAAACTCGCTAAAGCCGATCGCGCACCGCTAGCTACCGCCAAACCCGCAAACCCCAACTCCGCCTCTGCGTCGCCCAAAGCGGTACTACACGCGCTTAAAACTAAGAGATTCACTGGCGGTTCATTCCATCGCAACTGCCGCATTTCAGTGATTAGTAATTTAGTATCCCACAATTGAATGTAAGAATTGCTTGGTTGCCCAGGCTGGAATTGGCTGTGAGTGGCTAGGTGAATGATGCCAAAAGGTCGATTTGCCCGCTGATCTTGCAAATTTCTGAGCGTAAAATCTTGATTCAAAAATGATTTTCCGCGATCGGGCGGCGCGATCGACTCTAACTCCACCGGTACCGCCGGTAATGGCGCTTTATCTTCAAATACCGATGCGCCCATCGCCAACACTTCGTCGTCAGCAATATTGTCGTAGCGGGTATCCGTCAAACTCAGACTGGGGATCACACTAATGCTGTATTTTTCTATTAAAAATTCTTTGCCGTCGTGAAGGGCAGCAAACGGCAAGCTTCGCAAACCTGCTGCCGGAATTACAATTAAATTTTCAATCTTTAAAGCTGTTAATTCTGGGGCTATTGGCGCAATTAACCACCGATAAAGTTTTTGAGCAGAATCTAAATAACTGATACTATTTCTTCTTCTGGGATTAGTTATTTCGGTTTGCAGGAATTCGGCTAGTTGCAACACCTGCCAGCGCGTTGTTGCTGGAACTAAAATGCGCATCGGTTGAGCATTGGCTGTGACTAATACTAATTCTAAATGCTCCCCGTTAGGAACATCTGAAGTTTCTTTACCAGCAGGTGGCAAACTCTCCCCCAACTTTTTTTCTAAGGGGCTAGGGGGCTGCGATGTGAGGTTTTTGAGTACAGGCAATAGATTAGATAAATCCCGACTTGCTACCAGCACTCCTCCATTTTCTTTGGCGGCGGCTGCATCGGCTCCGCTGACCCAATTCATATAAATAATTGCCGATTTGACGCTGGTAATTTGTTCGTTTTTGCGAAGAATTTCGTAAATTACGGACATATTAGTGATCGGGGTTCTGGTGGCCAATTTTAGATGTTTTTCGTACTCGCGAGTGAATGTTTTTTCAAAGGCTAAAACTTCAGAGCCTGCCGGATCGTATTTGCGAGAAGGAGCGAAATTATCCGGGCTAATTGGGGAATTTTTGTCTCGATTTGGCGATCGCAATTCTACTTGCAAAGATGCAGGAAATGACGGCGCACGAGGAGGAGTTGGTGCGGGAGTTGGTGCGGGAGTTGGTGCGGGAGTTGGTGCGGGAGTTGGTGCGGGAGTTGGTGCGGGAGTTGGTGTGATTATGGAAATCAGATTTGGTAAACTTCCTTGGGTGTAAGTTTGCCCAAATGCAAGACTGGAGAAAATGGTGTTTCCCTCACCAGCATTAATGCTTCCCTTTGTTCCATTGTCGATCGCGCCGCCAACTACAAAGGGTAGATCAATACCGCCTCCGTGCCGAATTGCGATCGCGCCGCTTCCCGCACCTCCGGCAGTAGAAATACTGCTGGAAAGATTCCCGGATATATCATCGTTGAAAACATTGTTCGATCGAAACAAACCGAGAGTTGTCACATCAACGTTGCCACCTGTGCCGCCTTGCTTGCCACCTCTAGCGTCGATCGATCCCAACTGAATGTTACCAGTCGCTCTCAGGGATACATCCCCGCCGTTGCCCTTGGAAGTGCCGCGGGAGTTGAGATCGAGAGCGGCAATTCCGGCTTGCGAGGTGACAGTAATATTGCCGCCGATCGCCCCCGAAGCATTCAAAGCGCCCGCAGTTAAAGAGCCGGCCTTGCTGTTGAGTGCGATCGCGCCACCTGTTCCCCCCGTTACTGATGAGGAGTCGATCGCGCCCGCAACCACAGTATTCCCCTCAACCTGAATGCTTCCGCCGTTGGAGGTAATATTGCGAGTCCGAATCTCGCGAGTTGCTTGCAGATTCACGCTGCCGCCATCCGTTTTGAAATTACCCTCTAACAGGACATTTCCTGCCTTGAGATGGGCTACCAAAGCAGCCGTCGTATCCCCCCGAAGAGTAGCAGAATTTCGCGCGTTTATGGTCAAACTGCGGACTGCAATTGTTGAAGCAGCCGTCACATTAACAGCGTCAGCCGAGAGCAGGCCCAACCTCTGAGTTTGACCGATGGGGCCCCGAAAATTAATATTACCGCCAGCGCGCAGGGTCAAATTATTGGCGCGGCCCAGGATGCTGTCGAGGGTATTGGCAAAAGTGATATTGCCGGTACTGGTGGCTAGGGTGGCGCTGCGATCGACTGTGACGGCACTGTTGAAAGTGATTTTGCCGGCTGTCGCGATCGCACTGAATAGCTCGGTACTGCGGCCGTTGACAATCAAACTAGCTAGGGGTGTAGCTTGACCGACTGTACCGCCGAACCGCACTCGCTGAGCGTCAAGTCTCAGGGCGTGAGATCCGTCTAGGCTGCCGGAAAACAGAATATTGCCCCTAGCTTGAGTGCTGAAAGCTGCATCAGCAATCAGGGACAGGTTGCCTGTAAAAGTGAGATCTGCGCCGGATGTGGCAATGTTCGCGCCGATCGCACTTTGGGGCGCGTCGAGAGTCAAACTAGCGCTGCCGGTGGTTCTCAGGGGATAGTCGATCGCGATCGAGTTGCCTTGAAGTGTTAGCGGGCTGTTGAAGGTAATGGGTGCGACGATCGCGATCGGGCTGCTGTTGGCGCGCCCGATCGCGATCGAGCCGAAACCCCCCGCCAAAGCGCCGAGATCCGTGTACGTCAAGTCCAAAATGCCCAAAATATCGCCGATGCCACCGATCCGAATTGCTCGGCTGTCGTTGGGTTGCAAGCGAATTGTTCCCCCCGCACTGCTGACGGAATTGTTGCCACCCCTGAAGTCAATGCCGTTAGCAGTGAGAGCGATGTTACCACCGTTCGCATTCAGCCGCCCCAGAGAGATGCTGCTGGCGAAAATGTTGATGTTGCCGCCTTGAGTCTCGATTAAATCGTTGGGATCATTGACAAAAAATACTCCGCCTGATCTAAATGTTACGCTGTCTCCGGTTCTCGCTTGCAGTGAAAGTTGGTTATCGGGCAAGTCTTGGACGGTGATCTCGCCGGGGGTGTCTAGAACCACGTTGCTACCCGCCGCCATCTGTTCCAACTGCACTTCTGAGATCGTCGATGTGTCAGATGGTTCTGTTGTCGCTTGGAGTTCTCCGTCGGTCGATCGCGCGCTGGTGTCGTCATTACCGCTGACGATCGCAATATTTGCCGGATCGAGCCACAAACTGCCGATCGCCCCGTTAGTCGCGCGGGTATCGACCTCTCCTTGGAAAGTTAGAGCATTTTTGCCCGAAACTTCGACTGTGCCGCCGTTACCTGCGGCGATGCCCCCGCGAGCAGTAATATTGCCGAAGAAGCGAGTTGTATTGTCTGACCAAATTACTGCTGTGCCGCCGTTGCCGCGGTCGATCGCGTTTGCTGCGATCGTAGAATCAGGACTAACATAAGTCACCTGAGCATTTGGTACTGGTTCCATCCCCTGGAAACCGCCTCCGACGCGCACAACACCTCCGCCGTTAGTCCCGGAAGCATTGATATTGGCGCCGAACAGTCCGACTTTTTCGCCTAAAATATTGACTGCGCCGCCTGTTGGGCCAGAAGGGGCAAATACATTTACAGTACCGGAGACGATCGCACTTCCGGCATTTACCTGCACTTTTTGACCATCAGTCAGTACCAATTGACCTTGGGCGTTGGTTGTTAAACCTGTAGCTGAGGCTACTCCTGGGCCCGTCAGCAACTGAGGTAAAGCAGCCGGGGCGATTGCAGATTTTTCTGACGGCAAAAATGGAGTAATTTCTAAACTCAATAAATTCCCAACTTGACTGATGCGAACTGCATTTTGTCCGGGAACAGCAGCCACTGTAATTTGACCTGCTGGCGCGGATAATTCCCCAGTATTAATAACTGTTCCACCCAGCAAAGTTAAATTTTGACCGCTACCAACTGCTAAGTTTCCAGTATTGACAATTGTCCCGGTTTGTGAATTATTAAAATTAAATTGATTGGGATTTCCGAGCAAGGATTTATAATCATTAATTCCGGCAGAATTGAACCAACCATCGCCGAAACCGATACCTGTAGCAGTTGTGGCGAGAAAAGAACCAGGCACGTTTAATCTAGCATTTTGACCGAAAACAATTCCCGCCGGATTCATTAAGAATAAATTTGAGTTCCCGCCACTGACAGAAATCAGACCGTTAATGACGGAAATATTGCTGCCGGAAATCCGCCCTAAGATATTTTGAATATTTGGATTAGTTAGAAAGTTCCCGATTTGCCCTTCGCTGAGATTAAATTGGCGGAAGCTGTGAAAGAGATTTGCGCCGTTTCCTGACAGTTGTCCGCCACTAATGTTTAAGCGATTTTGCTCCTGATTGACAACAGTATTAGTGCCGTCATTCGCCGGAACTACAGATTGCGATCGCACTGCTAGCGGTAGCAGCCAAAAACCTAATGTCAAAATTAGAACAGAGCGAAAAAAATAAGTCATTAGTCATTAGTCATTAGTCGTCAGTCATTAGTCGTCAGTCGTCAGTCATTAGTCAGAGGGAAGTCAGAAAAGCCAATTCCCTATTGCCAATTCTAGTCTCTGGTACTTGAGATTTTGTTTGAGCTGTAATGTTCCGCGAAAGTGCCAGTAAACTTAAAAAGGTCGATCGAGGTTGCGCGCATGGGGCTTTTCTCCTGGGTGTGAATCTGCTGAGTTAGTCGATCGCACTTCCAAACCACCCATTACTAGAATATCGGAAATACGATGCAGATTTAATATTTATCTGTGGCAGGTGTCTTGACAAAGTGCTCGCTTTCGTCCTATAATTTGTAGACTGATTGGATGGAACAGCAGTCAAGCCACGAAATAACTAGCTCCTCTGACGAAGTTATCTGACGAAATTAACAACAAAATATTGATGCTTTTAGAGAGCAACCATGCAAACTCAAACTTTCCCATTTCTAAATGAACAAGTAGTTGAGCATATCTTTGCATTAGGCGAACTGACTCGCGATGACAGACAGCGAATTCAGTCAATGCTATTAGATGAGTCGATTGGCGAAAATGAATTGAGGTTAATTGAAAAAGTCATGGAAGGCGTAGTCAAGGGAATACTAGACGTGCTTTATTAGTTGAAAACTTGCGCAGACTTATGTAAAAGTAGGGTGCGCATTGCGCACCTTACTCTAATTTCAAATAAAATCGAAAATCACTCTAAAAATCATCATCTGAAGCCTCATCGGAACTCTCATCGCTACGCACAAGTTCAGAAGGAGGCCTATCGCTACTCCAGGCCCACCACACAGCGCCACACCGACAGCGGTAAAATTCTTGCCACTTGCGGCGGTTGGACTCGGTGTATACTGGCGATCGACGATTAATCCAGACTTCATGGGCATCCGTGCAGCTAGCAGCGCACTTGGGACAGCAAAACTCAGTAGCGTGAACCGCCGCCGCAGTCCATTCAGGAGAATGTGGAGCAAAAGCTTCCATGTGTTAGAGTTTCTATCTAAACTGCTGGTAATTACGGCAAATCAAGGGTTGCTAAAGATCCGCAGAACTCGCAATCACATAAGCAACGACATAAATACGCTGTTGAGTGCGTAATTTATCTGCCAGTTATTTTTTTTGGCATTTGCCGTCCGATGAATAGTATAACTGATGTGGTGCAAGCCGTCGATCGGCATTCTCAACTATTTCAAGGACTAGGCTCATGTCTATTTACAACTTTATCTCATTTCTGGGCATATTTGGCTTATGTGCGATCGCCTGGATTTTCTCAGAAAACCGCCAAGTTCGTTATATACCTTGGCGCGTCATCATCTGGGGCATTGGCCTGCAATTAGTCTTAGGATTTTTAGTATTCCTGTTTCCCCCAACTCGCATCGCCCTAGAGTGGTTTACAGGCTTGCTCGATGGAGTATTCACCGCTGCTGACACCGGAGCGAGATTTGTATTCGGCACAAACATCGTACCAAAACCAGGTCAAGAGCCGCCAATTAATTTAGGATATATTTTCGCCTTTCGAGCTTTACCGACAGTAGTCTTTTTTTCCGGCCTCATGGCCTTACTGTACAACATCGGCGTAATTCAAATTGTCACCGAAGTTTTTGCCAAAATATTTTATAAGACAATGCGATTGAGCGGCGCAGAAGCACTAAGCGGTGCCGCCAATATTTTTGTAGGAATAGAAGCAGCAATTGTCGTCAAGCCTTATTTGCCACAAATGACTCGTTCCGAACTTTGTGCAATCCTCTCCTGCTGTTTTGGAACTGCCGCTTCATCAACTTTAGCAATTTACGTCAGCTTTCTCAAGCCTGTATTTCCAAATATTTTAGGACATTTAGTTTCCGCCTCAATTATCGCAATTCCCGCTTGCTTTGTCATCTCCAAAATTTTAGTTCCTGAGACTGGAGTACCGGTGACAATGGGCGGCATCCCCAAGGAAAATCCGAAACCTCAAGGCCATGAGTTCATCGGCGACGAAATTGCCGACAGGGACAGGGAAGAATTCAAACAAGAGACAGTTGGTGGAGAACCAATCGAACGAGTCAGCCCTTTGGATGCAGCGATAATTGGCGCATTGGACGGTGTGAAAATGTCAGTAGCCATTGCCGCTGTTTTGATTTTAATCTTGGGCTTAGTTTCCCTAATCAATCAATTCTTTGGCTGGCTGGCCGTGTTGCCGGCTCCCATCGGCACAATCTTTAGTTTTGTTACCCTGCAAAACATTCAAGGAGTCTTATTTTACCCGCTAACCTTGTTAACCGGAGTTCCCCTTGAAGATTCCTGGGTAGCATCAGTAATCATCGGACGGCGGCTGTTAGAAACCGCGATTCCGCCTTATCAAAGTTTAGCAGAAGCGGCGGCAAAAGGACTAATTAGCGATCGCACAGTTTTGATTGTCAGTTACGCCCTTTCCGGCTTCGCCCACCTAGCATCCGTTGGCATATTTGTCGGCGGCACAATCGCCCTAATTCCCTCCCGCCGCAAAGACATTTCCGAACTCGGTTGGAAAGCATTATTTGTCGGCACTTTAGCAACAATGATGATTGCCTGCATCGCCGGCTTATTTGACACCGGAGACGCGAGCATTTTAGGCGCTAAGGCCGCCCCTGCTGCCCCGATAACTGCCCCCGCTTCCCCGAAACCGCTGGCATCCCCCGCCGCGACTTCCAAGCCGTTAGTTGCCCCAGCAATTGCCAGCCCGAAGCCTTCGCCAAAGGGTGAAAAAGTGGCTCCAAAAGCTCAAGAATCTCCTAAATCTGAATCGAAGAAAACGCCTTAAACAGTTGACAGTTGACAGTTGACAGCGGACAATTTTACATTTATTTAATTGACAAATGTCCGCTGTTTCCTGTATTGATTAGGCTTAAATTGCCAGCATTAGCTTTTCGAGTGGTAAGATATCTGCGTTTATCTGCGTTCATATGCAGTTATCTAAAAAGTCGATATTGGCACGCGATCGACCGAATTATATATAACAGACAAACCCAAAAATCAATAATTCAATAGCGACAATAAATGAATGACTGCTGACTAATGACTAATGACTAATGACTAATGACTAATGACTAATGACTACTAACAACTGACTAATGACTACTAACAACTGACTACCGACTACTGACTTATGAATCCCGAACCTGAAATTCGCCGCCTGTTAGATGTGATGCCCGCTTCCGGCCGCATGACGTGTAAAATTATTAATAAGCCTCAACAATCGACGGTAATTGATTGTGATTTTCCTTTACCTTGGAATCAATCTCGACCGATTTATATTAATTTTGATTTGTGGCGGCTGCTATCTAAGCCGCAGCGGGATTTGCTGCTATTGCGAAATGTGAGTTTTTTAGGCAATTTTAAGTGGTTTAAAGCGGATATTTATCAAGGTGCTGCTCTGGCGGGAATTGTGGGGACTGTTGTAGAGTTGTTGCAGGGAGATGCGATCGGAATTGCGATCGCCGGTGGGTTGACGGGACTGGCGATGACTCGAATTTGGCGCGACAATCGCAGTTCGCAAGTAGAGCTAGATGCTGATGAAACGGCGATTAAAGTCGCGGGAAGGCGTGGTTACAGCGAAGCCGAGGCGGCGGGACATCTGCTGTCTGCTATCGAATCTGTGGCGCAAATTGAAGGGCGCAGTTTGGATTTTAATGAGTTGATTCGGTGTCAGAATTTAAGGGCGATATCGGGTATTTCGGCGGTGGGTGTACCCGATAGTGTTAGGAAAGAGTGAAAACACTATTTCATAAACAATCGCGTGTCCCGCAGGCCAAGGACACAACACTGTTGTGTCCCTACAGATAATAGTTATTATCCCATTGGTAGGGAAACGGCACTGCCGTGTCCTTGGGCAAAATCGCAGCGCTATATCTGCTACTCAACTCTTTCCCTGACAATCCGAATACTCTCCCATGCAGGTATCCGACCCGCTTGTCGCTCATCTAGTAATACCAAGTAAACATAAAGTGGGTATATTTCATTGAGACTCTCTAGATACTTACGGCTAATAGCTTCACTTTCTTGACGGCTTAACATAATTGTCTTAAGCGCCAGTTTATTTTTAGAAATTACCCCATAAGTTGCTGACAAGAAATGATAGATAACAATAACAGGAAGCAGAGGGAAGTGTAAAAGTAGGAAATCACTAGCTTTGCCTGCTTTAATTGCTTTAAATTGGTCTTTGAGGACGCGGTTGAGGTCGCCGTTGAGGTCGAGGTTGAGGTCGCGGTTGAGGACGCGGTTGAGGTTGAGCTTGAGGTTGAGCTTGAGGACGAGGTTGAGGTCGCGGTTGAGGTCGCGGTTGAGGTCGCGGTTGAGGTCGCGGTTGAGGACGCGGTTGAGGACGCGGTTGAGGTCGAGGTAGAAGTTGAGCTTGAGGACGGGGTAGAGGTAGACGATGAGGTAGAGGTCGCGGTTGAGGTCGTTGAGGTCGCGTTTGAGGTCGCGGTTGAGGAGGAGGTTGAGGTCGAGGTTGAGGTCGAGGTTGAGGTCGAGGTCGCGGTTGAAGAGGCGGTTGAGGTTGAGGTCGAGGTTGAGGTTGAGGTTAAGGTCGAGGTTGAGGTCGAGGTTGCGGTTGCGGTTGAGGTTGCGGTTGAGGTCGCGGTTGAGGTCGTGGTAGAGGTCGTGGTAGAGGTCGAGGTTGAACTCCAAAACCTCAGCTAAATTCTGTTGCCAAGTTTGCTGCTGTTGAGTTTCTATTCCTACAATGATTCGCTGTTCTCCATCAAAACACCAGCATCCTACTTGTTTTTCTGGGACTGGATGCTCCTCTACTTCAGCTACAGTTGGCAGTCTATATTTAAATATGGGTGCAGATTGCTGCTGAGTTAACCATTCACAAAACTCGTTTGCATCGCTCGACCTTACTCCAGTAATGGGTTTTTGAGCATCTCCTGGCGGAAATCTGTAACTTTTCCAATGGTCAGGTTGGCGATGTACACCTGCTTTCAGCCCCTCATCAATAAAAAGCTGATATTCGGCGCAGGTGATGTAACTCATGTCAATTTCGACATTCTCATCAATTCGTAGTAAATTGTTCAGCCGTCGGGATAACAACACGTTAGCTGCTAAGTTGAATTTTTCTGTCATCGACTTTCCAAATCTGCGTTTAACCTTTGCTCCAGTTGTTGCCGAACATCTGGATTTACACTCAACGCCTCGTCCAAGCAATCATAGGCGAGTGCCATTTCCTCAACGGATGGAGATGGCATCGCCAAGACTACACGAATCAGATTGCTAACATTACTCTGTGCTGCATAAAGACGGATGGTTTCAGCCCACCAAGATTGGTGAATATTTCCGATCAACAAATTCTCTTGGTTCGATTCCTTAATCTGAACCGCTGCTAAATATTCCTGGAAACTCAAGTGAGCAAATTCATAAATGCCTACTTCTTTTTCCACTAACAACCCACTCACATCCCGAACTTGCTGGATAAAATTCTCTGGATTTGTACCGCTGCCTGCTACATCTGCCAGCTTGTCTTTAATCCAATCAATTCCATCGGATAGCTGGAAATCACGAGTTTTCTGCTGCATTAATTCAAATGCCAGCACTTGCAGAACAGATTGCTTTTGCGTAGCTGTTAGTGTATCCGCAATATTTTTAGCTCTTTGTCGCTTTTCTAGTAAAACCTGGCAAATTTCTCTGTAAAGTTCTACTCGTTTTCCCGGCAAGGCGCTACCGCGACGGTGCACTGTGGCAATCATGGTTAGCAGTAAAGGATTCACCGCCATGTCCATTAGAGGTTTGCTATCCTTAATCCGCTTAATTAAATCATCAGCTTGTTGTTTAGCCTCTGCCCGTACTCCCTTATCATCTTGTCCGGCACGACTCATTATCTCTGTTTCCAAATACCAGCTACCAATAAACTGCTGCATCTGTTTCAAGCTAAATGGTTGCACTTCTAAGACAGTCACATCTTGTTGCAACCGCGCACTTTTATAACCAAAAGGTCGAGAAGTTAAAATAAAAGCTGTGTTCGGGTATGCCCCCATCTGTTCGTCTACCCAACGACTTACTTGCTGGCGCTGGGTTTCATCCGCTACTTCATCTAATCCATCTAACATTACCAAACATTGGTTTTGACGTAATTTTTCGGCAAACCAGTTAGGCGGTGGATTCAGGAATGAATATTTTTGCTGCTGCTGCTGTACCTGCTGAGTAATTAAGTCTGCGAGAGTGAGTTGATGATTATTCACAATTTCCTGACGCACATCTCGGAGATACAACAATATCGGAATCAGTTTCGGCGCTTTCGGATGCACTTTGCGCTGTTGCTTTGTGGCATAAATCTGGGTTAAGTATCTCAAAAGGGTAGTTTTCCCGGAACCGGGTGCGCCCAATACAGCCATGCGCCAAACTGCCCGATTCTTCTTATCTATCTCTGCTAAAAAATCCCAAATTTGTTTTTTATTTGAGTTGTTTCCTTCATCCTTTAGCGGCTGAATCATTTTGTGACTTGCATTCGCTGCCTCTGTTGCAGCAATTTTGAGTGGCACAAATACCTTTTGCAACTTCAGCGTTCTGTCTCTATCCAATCCCTGTGTTTGATAGTCTCGACAGATATAAGTCAAGCCCTTGTAATATTCCCGCTGAAAAGGTGAGGTTGAATTTTCGATCTTGTTCCAAATCAAGTCTGCAAAACTATCTGCAAGTTGCTGTCTCTTTGCCCTAAACTTCGGTGCAAGTTGGTTAGTAACTGGGATGAGAAACTTGATGAGATGGATAAACAACATCAAAATTACAGTCACAACCAAAGCTAAAAATGATGCTGTCCATTCGCGCCTCAGTATGAAATACAACATTACCAGCAGTCCAAAACCGGGCGGAAACCATACCAATCTGTTCTGCCATTGTCTCGGTAAAAGCAGTACGGGTGGCAGCACAGTCCCCAAACCAAACATCACGAGAGATGTATAAAAAACTACTGGGCTGAATTCAGCAGCTATGTAGTTCCCCTTCAAGAGTCCGAACAGGATGCCACCTCCCAGCAGGGGTAAAAAACCAACAAGCCAGTTTTGATTCCCAGGCGTTGAACTCGGCTGAGACTGACTGGATATAGCAGTGAAGATGAAAAGTGCCAATAGACACACTACAGTCAGTCCGAGTATCAGGGGGTCTGATATTTTTAAGTCTTGTTTACCCGGTAGTTGGTTGATCAGCCAACCCAACAAACCATTACTGAGTATCAACAGCAACGGTAGCAGCAAATTTTGGAGAAATCTGGACATAAGCGATCGCATTTAAAAGCTTGTTGTATCCAATTTTACGCGATCTGAGCGATCGATATCACGAAGGTTCCCTAACGTACTTATTTTAATCAAAAGCGCGATCGCTTTTTTTATGGCTTTTCTGCAAGCGACGCACCCTACAACTATGACCGAGAACAATGATAAACTTCATATTCGTACCCATCTACCCCCGGAAACTGGCGCGATTCAAGCTGACATTTTTGTGCTGCTAAGTTGACAGGTGCGCGAAAATTTACCAACCACAAATCTAGCGGACGTTCTAATTTACTGAGTGTCTGATCCAGTATCCCCGCCACAATTTCCGGCGCATCCCTTCTCTGCTTAACTAAAAGAAACTGTGGAGAAAACGCTTTAACTTCTTCCTTTTTCCTAACATCCGTTACATCCGTTACAAAATCCGCTGCCGAACCCTTCTTCCTAACATCCGTTACATCCGTTACATCCGCTACATCCGCTACAAAATCCGCTGCCGAACTTCTTTCCCATTCCAATCCTATCCCCATCAACTCTCCTATTTCTACATGAGTATTTTGAGTAGTGGCAATTAACACTGGAACTTTCGAGACTTCGCGAATAATAGGAATTAAAAGGTCTGGTTTGTAATATTTGCGATAGCCGAGATTGGAATTTACTGTGATACCGCTGACAAAACCCATTGCTAAAATTAGCATGACTGCTTTTTTGCCAGAAATTTCTACGGCAGGCAAATTAAACCATCGACTTTTGACTGTAGGTGTGCTATAAATAACTGCTAAGATTGCTCCTAATAGTAATATCACTCCCGGAAAGTAGACGAAATTGTATCGAGGGCCGCGAGTTAGGTCAATTCCTAGAATGTATGCAAAGCTGAAAAATAGGAAAATTGCTCCTAGTACAAATCCGCCGAAAATCACAGTACCTAAACGAGTATCTGGAGTTTTCAAGGAAGTTTTAAGAGCGTTTCGCAGCAGGGGAAGTGCCCAAAGCAAAAATATTGTCATGCCGATCGCAGATCCAGCCACTACTGCCAAATTTGGCGATTCTACCGGCAGCAGCGACACGACAGTGATCCATCCCGCGCAAGCTTGAACAATCGGATTGATCCCATCTAATAATGTGCGATCGCCACTGACAAGCCAATTAGTTAGTTCACTGCCGTACTTGTTTGACGAAAATACCGGCAGCCAAACTAAACCGCCAGCTAAAGTCCCCAGCGCTACTGCTAACAGCCGCCAGATAATTTGAAATTGCCAAATATTCGGCTGCTGATTATTTGAAGTTGCCAATTTCTGATTAAATTGCAGCCAAATTACAGCAATTAAGGCGATGGCTTCGGCACACAAAGTCAGCACAAAAAAGTAGTGAGAAGCAATTCCCAAACAGTTAATAACTATCCAAATTAGCACCGCCCAAACAGGTAGAGGAGCGCGTTGTTGCAGTTTTTGGGCAGCTAAGGTCAAGCAAAAAAGAGAGGCAATAACTAATAATATTCCTAATGTATAATGGCGGGCTTCTTGAGCGAGATAAATGCCGTAGGGAGAAACTGCCATCATTGCGGCCGCACATTGGCCGACTAAACGAGAATTGAATGCAAATTTGCCTAAAAAGTAGATGGCGGGTACTGAAATAACGCCCAATAATGCCGGCAGCGATCGCCCAATCCACACTAAACTATCCTCGGTCGGCCCAAACAACCGCATCCACCAGTGGGCTAGCATAAAATATACTGGCGGATGGTTGCTTTCTAGCAGCAAATGGTTTAGGACATCTGCAATGCCAGCATCGGGACGAAATTGCAGCGGTTGTAATAGAGTGGGAAGGTCGATCGCGCGATCGATCGGCACACCGCGAAAACTGTTGCCCAAACTAAACACTAGAGTCGAAAACTCGTCAGTCCACAGCGGTTTCGAGTCCAAATTGGCAAAACGCAGCATTAGGGCGATCGCCATCCACAGCAATAGCAACAACAGTTGTTTGTTCTTAATCATCAATTCAGTCATTCAAAGGCATAGGGAAGAAGAGTTATTATAGTTGATAATTGACAGTTGACAGTTGCTAGTTGCTAGTTGTTAACTATCAACTGTTTAAAACCCTCTCTGCCAACAGTCAACTGCCAACAGTCAACTGTCAACTGTCAACTGTCAACTTCCGTCACCCGCCAGCTCAGCTTCATATTAATCCAGAAATTCCACAGAGTCACAACTGCGATCGCAATTAAAGTCGCCAAATATTCATTCATCCCCAAAATATTAAACATCACATTAACCAGCAGCACATTCAAAATCAAACCCATCAAGCAAATTGTATTAAACTTCAACAGCCGTTTCAAGCGCTGCTTCATTCCCGGCTGTCGCTTAGAAATATCCCCAAAAGTCCACAAATCATTCCAAAAAAAGTTACTGATAATTGCCAATTCAGCAGCAAAAATCAGACTGCGAGTCAGCTCCAAATTGAATATCTCGCGCAGCACGTACAAAACCGCCATATTCACAAACACGCCGCTGAAACCTACAAGGCCAAACCGCAGAAACTTACCCATCGGCCAGCGGGCAAACCGCAATATGAGCAAATGCCGCAAATACTCAATATACTGTTTCCCAGTAACTTTGCTCTCGCCTTCCTTCCGCTCCTGAAACACGTAACCAACCTCTCCAATCCAGCGGATATCCCCCCTTCCAAGCACTTCAATCAAAATTTTGTAACCCGCAGGATTCATGGTTTTGCCGGCAACGCAACTGCGGCGCACCATAAAATAGCCACTCATCGGATCGGAAACTCGGCCCACCACTCCCGGTAGTACGATCAATCCGACTATTTGAGCTCCCCGTGACAACAATCGCCTGACAACGCTCCAGTCGCTCACCCCGCCCTCGTCAACGTGGCGGCTCGCAGCGGCCAAATCGGCTCCCCGCTGAATTTCTGATAAAAGCTGCAACAGCGTCTCCGGGGGATGCTGCAAGTCGGCATCGATCACCCCCAAAACCTCGCCCCTAGAGGCTTGCCACCCGCGAATTACGGCGGTGGAAAGTCCCCGCTCGTCTGAGCGCCGCATCACGCGCAAGTGCGGATATTCGGCTGTCAAGGACTGGGCAACTTCCCAGGTGCGATCGGGACTGTTGTCATCGACTACAATTAATTCGTAGTTGCCGGGAATCATGCCATCGAGCAATTTGCTTAATTGTTCCACAATACTTTTGACATTCTTGCACTCGTTGTATGTGGGAATGACGAGGGAAAAATAAATGGGCGGTGTGTCTGCGTCTGTAAAAGTTGCAGCGAAAGTCGGTACAGCAGGAATTTGCAAAGGCCCAGAAGGCACTGGTAACAGATGATTTGTTTCGTTGACGCCCATAAATTAAGTTTCACAAATTAAAAGATGCTTTTAGAAAAGTTGAGAGTTGAGCAGAGTGTTCCTTTATAATTGATTTGTTAAGATATAAAAACGCCTTAATTTTAGGCAGTAATTCTGTAACTAAGCCAAAAATAAAACTGTGGATGCAATTCTCGATCGCGCTTTACAAGGTTACAACATCTCTACCGCCGAGGCCTTGGTACTTTTGCAGCCAAGAGATCCAGAGGATCTCGCCCAAATTCAAGCAACCGCTGACTTGCTCCGCCGCCGACAATCAGGGGATACTGTTACCTATGTGATAAATCACAATATTAATTTTACTAACATTTGCGAGCAGCATTGCAGTTTTTGTGCGTTCCGCCGCGACGATGGAGATGAAGGCGCTTTTTGGTTAGACGCAGCCCAAATTCAGGAAAAGGCAACTGATGCAGTGCGACGGGATGCGACGGAAATTTGTATGCAGGGTGGCTTAAATCTTCAAGCTAAGCTGAACGGCCAATCTTTGCCTTATTATCTGCAATTGGTAAAAACTATTAAAGATAAGTTTCCGCAGTTGCACTTGCACGCTTTTTCGCCACAAGAAATAGAATTTATTGCCCGACAAGATAATCTGAGTTTCAGCTATGTAATTTCAGCTTTGCAAGATGCGGGAGTCGGTTCGATGCCTGGTACTGCGGCGGAAGTTCTCGACGATGCGGTGCGGAGGATTATTTGCCCGGAAAAACTAGATTCGGCAACTTGGTTGGAAATTGTGGGAACTGCTCACCGTCTGGGTTTGCCGACAACGAGTACGATGCTTTGCGGGCATATTGAGACTGCCTCTCAGCAGGTTTTGCATTTGGAAAAAGTGCGATCGCTCCAACAAACAGCAATTAACAATAACTATCCAGCACGCATCACAGAATTCATTTTACTGCCCTTTGTCGGACAGGATGCACCGGCTCCTTTACGCAGTCGAGTCGGCCGCGATCAACCAGTTTTAGCAGATACATTGTTACTCACCGCTGTATCTCGAATCTTCTTGGGAAATTTGATTTCCAATCATCAGCCAAGCTGGGTAAAATTGGGTTTAGCAGGAGCTACAGAAGCCCTAAAATGGGGCTGCAACGACATCGGCGGCACTTTGATGGAAGAGCACATTACCACGATGGCCGGTGCGGTTGGCGGCAGTTGTCAGTCTGTGGAAGATTTGCAGAATGCGATTCGTTCTTTGGGGCGGGATTATCAGCAAAGAGATACAATTTATCGACCTTTGGGGGTTGACAATTTGGCTGTAATAAGTTGAAAATTTGGCAATAAATCGGCGGTTGAAACCGCTGCTATACAAACAATGTCCGCCTGCGCGGACTAAGAAATAATTAAGTAAAAATCCCGGATTTAGTACGGGTGAGGAGCAGAGATTTGCGATCGCACTTTCGACTACAATGCTCGAAAGGGCGATCGCACATTTGACACTTCAATCTAACCGAATTAACTTAACCAACAAACTCATGATTTCTCCCTGTTCCGGCGTAATAATGATGCGATTGTCGGGAATGGCGATGGGATGCGTCCAACGAGCAACTTCCGCGTAGCGCAAGGCGTGGAGTTGGTGGATAGTGCGCCGTACTCCCAGCGGCGAACCGATGATGACGTGACGGATGGATTCGCGATTATCAGCCTCAAAGCTTTGGTTGGTTAAAACTTGGGGCGATACTTGGTTCGATGCGGAATCTTGCAGCATAGTTTTGACAAACAATTTGGGATAGGTTTGATGCTTTGTAACGGTAAAACCGCGTACAATAGCAAGTTGAAGAAAAGACAGCAATTCCCCTACAGCACAAGTTGCGGTTCTGGTGCTGTCTGATCTTGATTGTCTAATCGTAAATCAATTAACGGTTATCGTCAATAAATTTAAGTATATAGTAAATAAATTTAATATAAGTTAACAAATAGCCTATGGGAATCTCAGAAAGAGCCGATCGATCGCCCTTAATGCGATTGAGAACTCAGCGGTTTATGACTCAAAAGCAGCTAGCAGAAGCACTTGGCGTTACGGAAGCGACGGTAAGAAACTGGGAATCGGGGCGATCTGTACCGAAGCTAACGCCTGTTCAATACAAGAAGTTGCTAGAGATTCTGCAAATTACCTCTGCTGAATTACCAGACCAATTTGGTTATCCCAGCGATGCTGATGGATAGAAAATGGAATATAATTGAGGCGTTTTATTTAAACAAACTCATGCAATGTGTTGAAAAAAAAAGGAAGATGAGACTTAACATCGCTACTTTGCTCTGAATAAAATCTGCCAATCTCTAACGATAGTTGCTCTCTAAATACGCGATCATTACCGCTCCAGTCAACGGGTGGCTTAATTTTTACCCAAGAATCCTTAGCTTTTTCAATTGTGAGCAAAGCCATAATTAATTGCTGCTTGCACATTTCATCGGACGTATTTTTAAACTCAGTTTTCCATAAATCTTGTAATTTATCTAAATCTGTACAATTTAAACAATGATTTATGCGATCGAGCGCTCTCTGTATGTTAAGGTTATTTTTCAAGTCTGGATCGCTACTAATTTTATCAGCAATATCCATATAAATACTATTCAGTTCAACAGGATTATCCTGATACATCGGAGGATGAGGATAATCATCAAATATTGATTGAAGTTCAGGTGTGATAAAATATGCTTCTTTATGAATCAAACCTGTAATCCATATCCGGTGTAGTGCTGCATTTTGCGATCGCACCTCCGATTTTTCGTAAAGATTGCAAAAAATTGCTTCTGTATCTGGAAAAATGTAATCATCAATCTTTTGCAGGTGCAAGTCCAAATCTATCATTGCAAAAAGTCGATCGGGATCTAAATACGAATTAGTGGTATCATGATTGTGTAATCTTAAAAGATTAAAATAAGTATTTATTACACTTGCGCGATCGCCACAGTTGAAAAATTCCGGTCGCTTCTGTCTCCACCATGTAGGAACGCAAGCCTTATAAAAGTTGGCATCCGGCATTTTATCCATGTTTTTATAAGCTTGAGGCGATCGTCTACCCTCGATATCGGGAATAGGGCCTTCGCATAACACTACAATTTTGTTCTTAATTCTGGGAGATTGAAGAATCATCTCGCAGTGTTGTTTTAGCTGTTCTGGATTCAGACTCATTTCTAGTATTAGGATTTTTGTTTGATCAGTTTTGGCTCAATTTCTTTAACGTGAGCTGGTGTCAGAGCTTCACACAATGCGTAGGAGTGAGTTGCCAGTATATATTGATTGCTGGGAGCCCACTCTTGAAGGTCTGATATAATTTGATATTGCCAATCTGGATGAAAAGCAATTTCAACTTCATCCATCAAAACGATAGCATCTTTTATGTTGCGGGACTTGAGCCATATATAAATGCTAAGTCTTTTGAGTTCGCCGTGACTTAAATCTTCTGGATATAGTTCTATAGTTTCACCATTATTATACAGTTGAAAGTTGACACCCGAAAAATCTTCATTTAAGTTTATCCTTTTATTGCCCAATAGCAGATTTAAGTCATTAATTAGAGATTGATAGCTGTTCCCGTAGCTACCTGTTTTTATTGCTTCCCTGAAATCGCGATCGCGAGCATCTTTAAATGATTTAATAAGTAGCTTTACAGCAAGGAAATCATAGGTGAATAAACCTTTTAATTCAAATCTTGCAGATGCGAGTATCCCGTAATAATTCTTATCTGCCTTACTTGAATTGCTAAATAATAGTCTTCTAGAATCCGGCGGAAGAAACAGAAAAACTTGTGTTGAAGGAGCTGCCAAAAATATTTTATTTGACAGTTTAGTTAAAAAATCTCCTACTTCTTTGCCATTTATATTATTGATATGACAGAGTAAAGCTTCATCTTGATGATAATCTGAATTTCTGTCACTTGAATAATTACAGATATATTTCATATTTTGGGATTTTAAATATTCAATACTTCCCCTATAAATTACCTCAAGATCTTCAAATTTCTGACAAGCTTTTATTATTTCATCGTAACTGTCCATATCTTGAGATTCAAGATAATCAATATTATTTCGAAGTATTTCTAATTGTTTTAACCCCGAAAAACAGAGAGTATCAATAGTTTCATTTTTAATATCTAAGGGCAATAATTCTTTTATAAAAAAATCTTTGTGAGAGATAAATTGAAGTTTGACATTTTTTTGTCCATCCCAAATATCAATGATCGCTAAGACTCTTTTGTCTTCCTCATCAGAAATTTTAAATCCATGAAGCAGGTTTTCTAAAAATATTTTTTTATTATAATCGCCGGAACAGTGCAGCAACACAAAAATCAACTGCAACAGCGTACTTTTCCCACCACCATTTTGACTCCCAAGCGGAAAAATCTTAGGAACAAAATCCTTTTCAAAAGTGATGTCTATATTTTTCAAACCGCGAAAATCAGGAACTTGAACTCGTAGCAAGTGCATAAAAAACTCCTGGTGTTGGGTTGCATTTTTTATTGAAACGCTGAGCCACAATCATTTTAGATTATAACTCACATTTTTTACTATTTTCATGAACAGGCTTTCCGGCCTGTTCCACAACATATTAAATTAATGCTTTTTCGCGCTGAGTCCAGCAGTCCGCCAGGGGTTGAAACCCCTGTCTCAAAGCTAAAGTCCTCTGAAGAGGACTAATGAGTTTTTCAGTCCTCTTCAGAGGACTTTCGCTATTAGCCAGGGAATTCATTCCCTGGCGGACTTTCGCTATTAGCCAGGGAATTCATTCCCTGGCGGACTGGCGGCCTTTCGGTTTAAGCGGGAGATGAGATTAAACCTTAAACTCTTCCCCAATCCGTCGCATCGCTTCCTCGACATTTTCCCGACTGTTAAATGCCGAAATGCGGAAATAACCCTCACCCGCAGCGCCGAAACCAGAACCCGGTGTTCCCACCACATTTACAGTTTGCAGCAACTTATCAAAAAACTCCCAACTCGTCAAACCTTGAGGCGTTTTCACCCATACATAAGGCGCATTCTCGCCACCGTAAACCTCGATTCCCGCCGCTGTCAATTTCTCGCGAATTATCTTCGCATTTTCCATGTAAAAATTGACTAATGCCTTAATTTGTGCTTTGCCTTCCTCAGAATAAACGGCTTCTGCACCGCGCTGCACGATGTAAGAAACGCCATTAAATTTAGTAGATTGGCGGCGGTTCCACAACTTCCAAATTTCGACATCGGAACCGTCGGCGGCTTTTCCGGTTAAAGTCTTCGGTACTACTGTAAAGGCGCAGCGAGTACCGGTGAAACCAGCATTCTTTGAGAACGAACGAAATTCGATCGCACAATCGCGCGCACCTTCAATTTCGTAGATAGAATGCGGTAAACTCGGATCGGTAATATACGCTTCGTAGGCCGCATCGAAGAAAATAATCGAACCGTTCGCCTTAGCATAATTTACCCAAGCTTGCAAGTGCTCCTTCGTTGCAGTTGCGCCCGTCGGATTGTTGGGGAAACACAGGTAAATTAAATCAACTTTTTTGTCTGTGGGAATTTGGGCGGTAAAGTTGTTTTCTGCTGTAATTGGCAGGTAAACAAAGCCTTCGTACTCGCCTTTGTCGTTAGCATCTCCCGTATGTCCCGCCATTACGTTAGTGTCTACATAGACGGGGTAGACTGGATCTGTAACTGCGATCGTGTTATTGTTGCCAAAGATATCGAGAATGTTGCCGCAGTCGCACTTAGAACCGTCAGAAATAAAGATTTCCGAAGCATCAATATCGCATCCCCGCGATTGGAAATCGTGCTGGGCAATTTTCTCGCGCAGCCATTCATAACCTTGTTCCGGGCCGTATCCTTTGAAGGTATCCCGCGAACCCATGTCTGCTACCGCCGCCACCATCGCCTCGCGACAAGCAGCAGGTAGCGGTTCCGTCACGTCGCCAATCCCCAGCCGGATGATGGGCGCTTGGGGATTCGCATCTGCGTATGCTTTGACTCTGCGGCCAATTTCGGGAAACAGGTAGCCGGCTTTGAGTTTGAGGTAGTTGTCGTTGATAGTTGCCATTTTTGCGATCGCGTGTTTGTTGTAAAATAGCTTACTGCTAATTGGCAGCTAGCTGTTGACTGTTGACTAAAAAATCCCTGGATTCATCGGTTATAGTAATTCTAAAATCTAAAATTGGTAGAAGATTGACAAAAAAATCAACCAGCTTGTATAATCAGAATAGTGTGCAGCGCAGAAACTATTATGGACGAGATCGAATATGCCAAACTCTATCAAGAACTGGCCGCAATTCTGAATGAGTTTAACTTGGGTTGGGTAGTTCAACAAGTTGCGGATACTGTAGAGATAGGTAAAGTAATTCAAGAGCGATCGCTCAAAAGAAAAACACCTCTGCTCAAGATAGAAGATTATACCGCAAAAGAACAACTTTTGCTGTTAATTGCTGCTGTCGAACAAGTGACGGTGAACACTTCCGAAATGGAAGACGAAATTGCTTATTTCTTGAAAGTAGAATCGGAAACCTCTCCTCTGGGCACAAAAATTATCTTTGCCAATTCAGGTGCAGAAACAGCCAAAACAATCGAGTTCACCTCCAGCGTGACAGCCCCACGCCACAAACAGGCGATCGCTCTCCAGCAATTACTCGAAAAACTGCCATCCGCGCCGAGCAACTGCGCCGTCAATTCCGAAATTAAGAGCAAATTAAAAAGCTCGATCGATCCAGATTTCAACGGAGTGCTAGAACAAGCAAGAATTTTTGATGCTTACCTTTTTACCATCCTGCTCAAAGCAGTTGCCAATGAAAGTGGCAATATCTATTATAACAATGTTTTAGACGACGAAACACCGAAAAATTTAACATTTAGAAAAACAGCGGGAACAATCCACGGAACCGCACATCCATACACTCATGCTGTGGTGGAATTTCCCGACAAACCAGCCCTAGAAATTCACCTCGGAGTCAAAGTCCAAGGTAGAGCCGGAGTTCTGCACAATTGCAACGTTTTAATCTTGTACCAAAAAGAAGCAAATATTTGTCGCTTGCTCAACCGCGAGCCTCGACACTCCCAGGTGATTTTAGCAGTAAAAGCTGAACATAGTACCTCGGAACTTCAACTAGAAATGGCTGGTGCTTTTATTGGATTAGCGTCAGATATTCGCTACGAAGGCGGCAGCTATTTCATTTCTAATAGTTACTCACAACCCGTGGCAAAACTGCTAACTACGGCTCGCAAAAAATGGGAACTCAATATTTTTCCTAGAGCCACAAATGATGTCCATCGGTTGATGTACTCGTTTCAAACTATCTTTAAAGACTTTAAGGCTAGAAACTAACATTAGGGCATTGGGCATTGGGCATTGGGCATTGGGAATAGTTAGTGTAGGAATTCGCGTAAATACGAAATAAACCGGGTTTTTCACCAGTATTAAAGGCGAAAATGCACTATTGAGTAAAAAAACGGTTTCCGTATCTAGGACTATAGTGATTAGTGGTTAGTGGTTACTTGTTAGTAGTTTTTCTAATAAAAAATAAAAAATAACAAATTACCAATGCCCGATGCCCGATGCCCGATGCCCGATGCCCGATGCCCGATATAATTTATGATGTTGCGAGCACTCGAACCTTACGAATAATGTTTAAGAAAGATAAATCTTCCCTGCTGTTTACGATCGGAGCCGCCACACTTCTGATCGGTTTAGGTATCCTCGCTTACTCGATCGTCATTTCCCGTGGCCCCGCCAAAGATTTGCCAGCGGGAGCAACGGTTGTTCCACAAGATGCGATGATGGCTCTATCCATCACTACCGATGAATCGCAGTGGAATAGACTGCGAGAATTTGGCACGCCGGAGTCCAAAGCTTCGTTTGAAAGGTTTTTAAGCGAATTGCGCGATCGCCTCCTGACAAGCAACGGTTACGCCTATCAGCAAGACATTCAGCCTTGGGTGGGTAACACCGCAATGGTAGCCTTTCTGCGCAACAAAACAGCCATACCAGTCCCCCCGCGCGCACCCAACGCGCCCCCGCCTCAGCCAATTCAGCAGTCAGTAGCAATTATCCTGCCCATCTCTAACCCGATCAAAGCCAAAGAATTATTAGCAAAACCCAGACCCCTCAACCAAGGAAAAATGGTGGAGCGCAATTATAAAGGGGTGCAAGTTACAGAAACTCAAGGTATACCCGATCGCAATTTCTCAGTCGCGGTACTCGGCACAAACTATCTAGTAGTCACCACAGATCCCACCGCCACAGACAGAATAATTGACACCTACAAAGGCGAACCATCCCTCGCCAAAACCCCCGGCTATGCAGACGCCATCCAACAAATCAAAGATGCCGGTGCCTTCGGTCAAATCTACGTGAATATGCCCGTTGCAGCAGCCTTTACAGCCGCCAACTCATCCCGCGAAATTTCGGCGGAAAACCTCGAAAAACTGCAACAAAATCAAGGATTTGCCACCACAGCGACGCTGGATACAGACGGAATTGGATTCAAATCAATCTCTTGGCTAAAACCTGATTCTACCATTCGTATAGCAGTAGAAAACAATGCTCTCAAAATGGCTAACCGCCTGCCAAACAATACAATCATGATGGTATCCGGCGGGAACTTGCAGCGTTTGTGGCAAGACTACGTATTGGGAGCCGATGCTAACCCGCTGGCCCCGATTAATCCCCAAGTTTTACGCACAGGTTTAAAATCGACTACCGGCCAGGATTTAGATAAAGACTTCATCAACTGGATGGCGGGAGAATTTTCTCTATCATTAATACCAGCCCCCACGCAGAATCCGAAAGACAAATTTGCTGCGGGATTTGTATTTATGGTGGAAACAAACAACCGCAGCGCCGCGAATAAATCCCTGAAACAGCTTGATGAAACGATGAAAACTAAAGGGTTTAGAGTTGAAGAAATTCAAGTGGGCGGGCAACCTGCGACTAAATGGACATCGGCGTTTGGAGGGATTACTGTAACTCGCGGCTGGATGAATGATGTGGCATTTATTACAGTAGGAGCTCCCGTGGTTGACGCGATTGTTCCGGCGCCGAAAAGTCCGCTTTTAAGTAGCGAATTGTTCCAAAAAACTGTACGATCGCAACTTAAGCCTCACAACGGCAATTTTTTCATCGACACCGAGAGTGCGTTTAACCCGAAAAACCTAGCTTTGCCGGAGTTTCCTCCCAGCCAAAAAATGTGGATAGATGCCACGCGGTCGATCGGCGTTACAGCGGCCGTCGTTGGCGATCGTACCACCCGCTACGACGCTTTTGTCGGACTCAAAAAATCCGACCCATCCACTCCTTCACCAAAGCTCTCACCGAGTGCATCTTCACCGAGTTCATCTTCACCGAGTCCCTCGCCCACCGTCCAAACTTCACCCAATTAACTCTTAAATCCTGCCAAAAATCCGCCATCACAATCCCTTAAACAGCAACGCCGTGCGATCGATTAAAACCGAAAAGCAGCAGGATGTCGCACGTCTGGGAATCTGCGATTAAAAAAGTCTTCTAGTCATCTAGAAGACTTCGATTACTTATTCTAACGATGAGTTTTAAGGTAGAGATCAGGGGGTAGCTTTTATCATTCTGGCTCAGTCTTAGGACAAAATAGCAGCTAGCATTTATAGCGCGCGATTTTTGTCCTCGGACTCAAACACAAAATAGTTTTTTTTAGCAGTTTCTCCTGACAATCCACGCCCAGAATTTACGTCAAAAAAGCTAGCTACACGCAGATAATCGTGCCGCTCTTAGAAACACACTTCCACGACGAAAAAGGAGTCGTCCGATAACAAGCATTTGCCTCATACTTCAGACACGTACCTTGCAAACATACTTTAATTGATGCCTTCGCTAAAAGTATATTGCCTTGAAGTGTCTGGCACTTATTGAGACCTATATTGGCGCAGGCAACTTCGAGTCCTGCTAGTTTCAAGCAGACTTTAAAGCCAGCGCCAACTTTGGTATAGCAAATTGCGATCGGCCCAACTATACTAAAGCAACCAGCCAGGGCTTCATGAAGCTCTAAAGTTGATGCCATCTGCTCATCTGCTGTCGCTACTTCCGCTCCACCTTCTGAACTAACCACGGTGGCTAGTTTTTCCCCATCTAGAAATTCCAATGGATCGTAGTCTAGTTCAATCATTTCATGGTTTGCCATAATCTTGTCTCCTGAATTTAAGTTTGAGTTTTTGTCAATTAAACACTTCACCAAAACAGCAACTACATTGAGGCTGTTTGCTTTGTGTATGCTCTAATTCTCTTCAACCTAAACTTGGGAAACAATACGACGATCCGCGTATATAATTGTAAAGAAAATGCAACAAATTACTCGGGTAGCAGCCCCAATTTTTCCAGAGCAACCATCACAGCAGCCGTTCTGGTTTGTACACCGAGTTTGCAGTGAATGTGCTCCAAATGTTTTCGCACTGTTCCTTCACTGCAACCGAGAACTTTAGCAATTTGGGCATTACTTTTATCTTTGGCAATCCAGAACAGAACCTCTGATTCGCGTTTGGTGAGTCCTAGCAATTCCAGACCAGAAATAGAGAATCTTTGCACTTCTTGTTCCTCCAACAACAAGAGATATTGCTCGCCAATCGGATCGGGAATCAGCCGGATGTTCAACTGTCTTCCTGCTTGCTGAATGTGCAAGGGTAAACAGCTAGATGGAACATTGCCGTTGAATGTGAGTCTCGAAATCTGTTGTTTGAACCAATGTTGTAAGAGTTCTGGCAATGAGTCTGGGGGGTGGGATAAAAAATACTGGCTCAACAGTTGTTCGGCGCGTTCAGCGATGAACTGGACCTGTCCGTCTACAGCCAAAACGATCGCCCCTAAGCGATCGAACATTTGCTGGAATTGTGCCAGTATTTCCTGAATTTTGCTGAATCCTGGGTGATTTACCTCTGCCTGAATCTGGTGCAGCATCCTCGGATTCAGGACACAATCATCGATCCAATCCTTGGACACCGCCGTTTTTAAAGTATCTGGATCTGAGTTTGTGCGATCGCCCCAGACTTCGATAGTATAATGTGTGTCAATATGTTCATAATTTTGAGATTCAGCTTTTGCTGCTGGGAGTTGATCAAGATTTTGAGATGTCAAAATAACGTCGCGCTGGCGACTTTGTTTCTGTGAATTCACTGGAAAATCTCCATTTGCATAAACGGTGAGAATGGCGAAACTAGATAGCCGTCACCTCCGGCTATCTCGCTCATTTCACTATCATTAATTTCTACAGCCGTAGAAATGCACTCTGAGATTTTTTTGACTGTGAACGATTTAAGTTTCTTTTTTAATTGATAACACTGGCTAGCTGTGAGTTACCAGTCACTCGATCGAGTGACTTGCAGTTTTTTGGTGTTTGTGTTAAGAGCATTCTCTAATTTGAGCAAGACTAACGCTCGACCTCAAAGGATTTACAATCAGGACAAAAATTGAATTTTATATAGATCGGGCTGCTTAAATTAATTGTTTTAATTTATGCTTTAAAAAATAATTTTCAAGTTGGTTGCTTGGTCGGCAAACTCGCGATTGAGTGGGTTGAATCGTTGGAAAAATTCAAAATAATTCACTTGAATTGATTTTAATTTAATCATTCTGCGATATGGCACGGACACCGACACTCAAACCGAAATTTTTCTATTTCTTTAACTTGTATCTTCGGTAACAGGGAATGTTTCGCTTACAATACAGTTATGTAGCATCTAAATTAAAAGAGCGATCGCACTATGGGAATGACCCTGACCGAAAAAATCTTAGCCAAAGCATCAGGCCGCACTAAAGTCGAGCCCGGAGAAAACATTTGGGTAGAAACAGACGTGTTGATGACCCACGATGTCTGCGGGCCCGGCACTATCGGCGTTTTCAAACGCGAATTCGGCGAAAATGCTAAAGTCTGGAATCCCGACAGCATCGTCTTAATTCCTGACCACTATATTTTCACCAACGATGAACGCGCTAACCGCAACGTCGATATTCTCCGCGATTTTGCCAAGGAACAAGGGATAAAATACTTTTACGACATCACAGATCGATCGGACTTTAAAGCAAATCCCGACTATAAAGGAGTTTGCCACATCGCCCTAGCACAAGAAGGCCACACGCGGCCCGGCGAAGTGCTTTTCGGCACAGATTCCCACACCTGCAATGCCGGCGCTTTCGGACAATTTGCCACCGGTATCGGCAATACGGACGCTGCTTTTATTATGGGAACCGGCAAACTGTTAATCAAAGTGCCGGCAACTATGCGCTTTGTGCTCAACGGGGAACTGCCGGATTATTTGTTAGCAAAAGACTTGATTTTGCAAATTATTGGCGATATCAGCGTGGCCGGTGCTAACTACCGCACAATGGAATTTGCGGGCGATACAGTCGATCGTTTGACGATGGAAGAACGGATGACGCTGTGCAATATGGTGATTGAAGCTGGCGGCAAAAACGGCACGGTGGCTGCGGACAAAACCACCTTTGATTACGTTAATCCTCGTACTAATGTGCCCTTTGAGGCATTTTACACCGATGCTGATGCTACGTTTTATAGCGATCGCACCTACGATGTCAGTAAATTAGAACCAGTCGTCGCCAAACCGCACTCCCCCGACAACCGCGAATTGGCCCGCAACTGTCGCGATGTCAAGATCGATCGAGTTTACATCGGTTCCTGCACCGGCGGCAAAACCTCCGACTTTTTGAATGCAGCCCGCATTCTCAAAGGAAATCAAGTCAAAGTTCCCACATATTTAGTACCAGCAACTCAGAAAGTTTACGAAGATTTGTTTGTGACAAAATATGACGGTCAAACGCTGTCGGAAATCTTCTTAGCCGCCGGCTGCATCGAACCCGCAGCGCCTTCTTGTGCCGCTTGTTTGGGCGGCCCGAAAGATACTTTTGGGCGGATGAATGAACCCGAAATTTGCGTATCTACAACTAATCGGAATTTCCCCGGCCGGATGGGTAACAAAGAAGCGCAAGTTTATCTAGCTTCGCCTTACACGGCGGCGGCTTCGGCGCTAACTGGGTATGTCACCGATCCGCGCGAATTCCTGCGTTAGAAAGTAGCTTTTAGCATTCTTTAAGGTTGACAAAATGGCTGAAAAGTTCCCTATTATTGTTGTTCCAGAATCTGATTACGATCTGTCTGAAGAAGAACAAATGGGAACTAAGAATAAATTCTGGTTCCATCACTCAGAATTTGGCCGCTGCTTGTACAAACAGTCTCGACCGAATACAGGTGAAGATTGGGCGGAAAAAATTGCAGCCGAGTTGTGCAAATTGCTCGGACTGCCCCATGCTCAATATGAACTGGCAACTTGGAGAAGTCAACGCGGAACTGTCTCACCATCATTTTTGCCCGATGGTGGCAGTTTCATTCCTGGGAATCAAGTTTTGTCTGCGAACGCACGGCACACAGTTAATATTGTGTTGAATGTGATCGCAGACAATTCTGTTAATTTGCCCCTCGATTGGCTTGGGCCAGTCGGGATAGAAACAGCAGTAGAAACTTTTATCGGATATTTGCTATTAGATGCCTGGATTGGCAATACAGACCGTCACTCAGAGAATTGGGGTGTATTAGATAAACCCGAAAGCGATCCTACTTTAAATATCGCCAGATATCTAGCACCAACTCACGACCATGCCTCTAGTTTGGGAGTGCGGATATTAGATAAAGAACGGCAAGATAGACTGATTACAAAAGATACTGGCTTTTCTGTCCAAGCTTATGCTAAAAGATGCTCTTCTCAGTTATATGCTAGCGATAATGAACGAAAGCCTCTCAAGACTTTTGAGGCATTCCGCTCCGCAGCGCTAGACTATCCCCAAGCAGCCAAAATTTGGCTCAATTGCCTTGCGAAGATTTCCCCTAATGAGCCTCTAGCCATTTTTAACCGGATACCGCGCGATCGCATTTCACAAATTACCATTGACTTTTCTCAACAAATACTTAAATATAATAGAGAAAGGCTACTTGAATTGACAGGAGATTTGCTTTGAAAACACTATTTTTGGCTTGGCAAGACCCGGGCAGCCGTTCTTGGTTTCCGATCGCAAAATTGACATTTAACGGTAAAGAATACCAGTTCAATTATACAAATGGTGTTCTAGAAGCTCAACATAAGTGCAGGTTTGAACCCTTGCCATCTTTCCCTGATTTTAATAAGGTTTACACTTCACAAAAACTGTTTCCCTTGTTTTCTAATCGAGTGCGGCCGCGATCGCGCCCTGACTACCCTGAATTTGTACAGTGGTTGAATATCCCTCAACACGAAGATGACCCAATTGCTTTATTGGCCCGCAGCGGAGGTAAACGGGTAACTGATAAATTTGAGGTATTCCCCTGTCCCGAACCGGATGAAAATGGACGTTACCGCATCCATTTTTTTGCACATGGACTGCGACACCTTCCCAAGCCGGCAATTGAACGGATTAATGAGCTTCAAGTGGGCGAACTTTTGTATTTAGCCCACGAATTTCAAAATCCGCACGATTCCTCTGCTTTGCTTCTGTGTACTAAAGATCGCTGGATTGTAGGCTATTGTCCGCGCTATCTTTTGGATGATATTTTTAATATTATCTCGCAGCATCGAGAATTGGTTCGCGTAGAAGTCGATCGCCTCAACCAACCCCCAACGCCGCTACAGTTCCGCTTGCTGTGCAAGATGACCGCCGATTGGCGAGACTTTCGCCCCTTCCAAGGTTGGAGGTACCAGCCGTTTGGCAGTGATGTTTTAGCTGCAAGTGCGATCGCCCTTACAGCCAACAATCAGTAAAATTGCGATCGTCAAGTTAGCCAAACACCCAAGTGAATTATTCTGAAATAAATTACTACTAGCTTGCCCAATTTCTACAAAAGATAGGCTAATTATTGACAATTTAATTCCACAATTATATAAAAATCAGTTAATTATTTGTGATTGATTCGCACAATTTATATTAAAAAATCGCTAATGCTTGACATTGTTTTCATATAAGAGTAAGCTTTTGGCTAATTGATTGATGCTAAATTCCGCAATTTCAGTTGAGAGAATACAATTTCTATAAATTAGAGTTACACATCTTTATAAAGTTTCCTTGAGTATTGTACTGGTGGCGAAAAAAAAAGGTAGCTCCAATTTTGAGAAGTTCAGATTTTTTCAGGGTGCATAGTTGACCTATCAAAAATAGAGAGTGTAAACATGAACAAAAAAATAAAAATAGGAGTTGCTGAAGCCTTCGGTACTTTTCTACTGGTATTAGGTGGATGCGGCAGTGCGGTTTTAGCAGGAGACAAAATCGGCTTTTTGGGAGTGGCGATCGCCTTTGGCTTATCCCTCTTAGTTATGGCTTATACGATCGGGCCGATCTCTGGATGCCACATCAATCCAGCGGTAAGCATCGGTTTAGTAGTTGCTAAACTGATCGATGCTGTTTTGCTTCCTTATTATATAGGAGGTCAGATTTTAGGCGGAATTTTAGGCGGTCTTGTTTTTTATCTGATAGCATCAGGAAAACCGGGTTTTGATGCGGCTGCTTCGGGATTTGCTTCCAACGGTTTTGGAGAACATTCTCCCACAGGTTACGGGCTTTTAGCAGCAGCTTTGACGGAAATTGTACTGACGGCTTTTCTGTTATTTACCATCATGGGTACTACCGATCCCCATTATCCCGTGGGTTTGGGCGGAATTCCCATCGGCTTGGTGCTGGTGTTGATTCACTTAGTCGGAATTCCCGTAACTAATACATCAGTTAACCCCGCTAGAAGTATCGGTGTGGCTATTTTTCAAGGCACCTGGGCAATCCAACAGTTGTGGGCGTTTATTATAGTCCCCATCATTGGTGGAATTATCGGGGTATTCGCTTATAATTTAATTAGAAACACGATGGAAGAAGTTTGATCGATAATTAGAAATAGACTGAGTTTCTTAACTTTTTTCTGGTGCAGGATTTATCATAAAATTTAAGAAACTCGGTTTGTCGATCGCCCAACTCGATCGAATTACAAATATTTGGTAAATAAGCCCAATGATTGTTATCGTGATGGGAGTCTCCGGTTCAGGAAAAACTACCGTTGGCAAGTTGCTGGCGCAATCTCTCAATTGGGATTTCAGCGATGCCGACGATTTTCACCCGCCAGCCAACATCGAGAAAATGAGTCGAGGAATTGCTTTAGAAGATGCCGATCGCCTGCCTTGGCTGTTGCACTTGCAAGCTACAATCGACAGGTGGCTGTTGGAAAATAAAAATGTCGTCTTAGCTTGTTCTGCCTTAAAAGCATCTTACCGCGAAATGCTCTGCCGAGACCAGCAGGAAATGAAAATAGTTTATCTCAAAGCTTCTTTTCAGCTATTAGCATCCAGGTTGAAAAATCGCGAAAATCACTACATGAAAGTAGACTTGCTATCAAGTCAGTGCACTACTCTCGAAGAACCAGAAAAGGCAATTATTATAGATGCTTCGCAACCGCTAGAGGTAATGGTACGTCAGATTGAAAATCATCTAATTTGCGGTTAATCTCCCACAAAAAAACAGGTTCGTAGTGAGGACTTTAGTCCGCATAAAGAAGGACTAAAGTCCTCACTACGAACCTATGGATGTTTGGCGGGATGATTTTTGTACAAATACAAGAAAGCTTCTACTTCAGTGGCGGTTGGTTGAGCTGCAATTGCCCCAGGCTTCATCGCTGTCATCGCACCCACCGCGCTTGCATAGGTAACAATTTTTTTTGCTATTTCTGAATCAGCTAAATTCTTAATTCCCTGCTTGCACAACTGTTGCACAAAACCAGCGACAAATCCGTCGCCCGCACCTGTTGTATCCTCAACATCTACTGCAAAGACGGGGATTTTTCCTTCATTTTCCGACAGACAGTAGGAGCAACCTTTATCGCCCGCTGTCACCAAAACGCCTTCTACAGAATCGAGGCGGTAGGTAATAGCTCCAGCATCGGTAGTTGCAAACAACCATTCGGCTTCTTCGTCAGATACTTTGAGAAAATCTACTTTTTTTAAGAGTTTTATGATGTGCGCTTTTGCTTCGTCGGGATTTGGCCAAAACATCGGACGCCAATTGATATCAACTATAATTTTAACGTCGTAACGTTCTGCTAGTTCGATCGCTCTTTCGATCGCCTCTCTACTTTCAGGATAAGCTAATTCTAAAGTGCCTAGCACTAAAAACTCCGCATTTTCAAACAGCACCTCGGGTATTTGGGCGGCCTGGAGGCGGGTGTCAGCAAACTCCGCAGTATCCAATTTACCAAAACCTGCAAAAGATCGATCGCCCGCTTCATTCCGCAACACATAAACTTGTCGCGTCGGCGCACTCGGATGGCGCTGCACTCCAGCGGTATCAACCCCTACTTCTTGCAACACCTGCACGAGGGAATTCCCCAACTCATCCCCCCCCACAGCACCGATAAATGCCGCCTCAGTCCCCAATTTAGCCACAGCACAGGCAACATTTGCAGGAGCGCCACCGGGATACGCCGTCCAAGATTCTACCTCTTCTAGAGATGCTCCTGGTTTGTCTGCTAAACAATCAAATAAAATTTCACCCAGACATAGAACGCGAGGATAAGTCATATTGATTTTAGATTTTAGATTTTAGATTTCGGTGTGAGCGCGAGCGTCGAACGATTTTAGATTTTAGAGCCGCAGCAGACAAGTCAATAATTATTTTTAACCCATCCCATAAAAATTGTCAGCTATTTTTTAATGGCTGCTCCCTATAATATCAGACTTGCTGATACCGGCAGTTACAGGCTCAACGCACAAGTGCAGTGCGGGCGTATCAGCAGTTTTACTTACCAACATCTCCGGGTTTGTGGGCCCGGATGTCAGGTGCATTCAGGGAAAGCTAGCATCCGCCACCCCATGCGCCTGCTGTGCTGCTGGTGCGTCTTGCGGTGTCCCCGACTTCTTTTCCACGAAGCGGCGATTATGCAAGCGAGTTGCTGCTTGCACTGCGAAAAAGCAGCCGCAGCAGATTTAATTTTCTCTTCATACTCGCTCCCTCATCCTCTAGAATTGTATATAGGTAAATATGCACACATAGGAAAAATTTATGAACGGGAGCGTCTCCAGCACCCCTGTCACCCTTTCGGACAGAGAATTGCAAGTGGTAGAGTTAGTAGCGGCGGGATTGACCAATGAGAAAATCGCTGAAAAGTTAGAGATTAGCAAGCGTACTGTTGACAACCACATTAGTAATATCTTGAACAAGACGCCCGCTGACAATCGAGTTTCGCTGGTACGTTGGGCGTTGCAGTGGGGGAAGGTATGTTTGGACGATATTAACTGTTGCGCTCTACCAGGGCCGATCAATAAAGAAGTATCTTAAATAGGGATTTTGGTTGGGGACAGGCAAAGAAATGATGCAAACGGCACAAGAAAAACAACTCCGCTATCAAATTCAATCCCCGGGATTGCCGCTGACGGTATATCGCGAAGTAGCAGCCCATTTGCGTCAAGTTGAAGGGGTGGAAATCGGTTTAATTCCGCAGCAGTCGCAGCGGTTTGATTACAGCGACAGCCAAATTGGAGGTTTGTGGATACAGTATCCTGAAGGCTTCGATTTGGTCGATCGCCAGCGGGTCGATCGCATTTTGGCTTATTATGGCGATCGTTACGGAGCTTGGGAATTATTAGTTATTGGGCATAGGGCATAGGGCATAGGGCATAGGGCATCGGGCATCGGGCATCGGGCATCGGGCATTGTTAACTGTTAACCGTTAGCTGTTAGCTGTTAACGAATAACAACCAACAAATAACAACCAACAAATAACAACCAACAAATGACTAATTACTAACATTCATGAGTACAATTAAAACTTTACCGGGAACGCGGGATATTTTGCCCGCAGAAATTCAATATTGGCAAAATATAGAAGAAGTCGCTAGAACAATTTTGAACAAAGCGGCTTATCGAGAAATTCGCACTCCTATATTTGAACAAACATCTTTATTTGAACGCGGTATCGGCGAAGCTACCGATGTTGTGGGCAAAGAAATGTACACTTTTAAAGATAAGGGCGATCGATCGACTACTTTGCGCCCAGAAGGAACCGCCGGAGTCGTGCGAGCTTTTATTCAAAACAGTTTGTACGCGGCCGGAGACGTGCAGCGTCTGTGGTATACTGGGCCGATGTTTCGCTACGAACGCGCCCAAGAAGGTAGACAGCGGCAATTCAATCAAATTGGCGTGGAAGTCTTGGGGAGTGCCAATCCACGGGCGGATGTGGAGGTAATTGCGATCGCCTGTGACATCCTGCAAGCGATCGGTTTAACCAATTTGCGCCTCGATATCAATTCAGTCGGAAACAAGCAAGACAGACAAAATTATCGGCAAGCATTGATCGATTATTTTACACCGCACAAAGAAGAATTAGACGCGGATTCCCAAGACCGTTTGACTCGCAATCCGCTGCGGATTTTGGATAGCAAAAATCAGCGCACTCAAGAAATTGTCGCTGGTGCTCCCAGTATTTTAGAATATTTGGGTGAAGAATCGCGATCCCACTTCGAGCGAGTGCAGGAAATGCTCACAAATTTAGGAATTAGCTATCAGTTAAATCCCCGATTAGTGCGCGGTTTAGATTACTATACCTACACCGCATTTGAAATTGTCTCCGACGATTTGGGAGCGCAAGCCACAGTTTGTGGAGGCGGCCGCTACGACGGTTTAGTCAAGGAATTGGGCGGCCCAGATACCGCGGCAGTCGGTTGGGCTATGGGTGTAGAACGGTTAATTATCCTGCTGCAAAAGTTGCAACCTTTGCCCGCGCCGAAGTTAGATTTCTATTTGGTATCTAGGGGCGATAAAGCCGAACAACAATCAATATTGTTAGCTCAAAAATTGCGGAGTGTTGGCTTTAGTGTAGAGATAGATTTGAGCGCTAGTGCTTTCGGGAAACAGTTTAAAAGAGCCGACAGAAGCGGTGCGGTTGCGTGTTTGGTTTTGGGTGATGCGGAAGCTGAAAATGAGACTGTACAATTGAAGTGGTTGGCCAGTGGTGAACAAAGTGCGATCGCCCAATCTGAACTGCTAGCCATGACAGACGAGCTAAAACAGAAGATAAAAGCTGTGTAGGGCGATCCCCCCTAACCCCCCTTAAGAAGGGGGGAATAGGAGCGTTCAAAGTCCCCCTTCTTAAGGGGGATTTAGGGGGATCGAGACTAAGCGATCAGCGAGAAATATCAATGCTTTTAGTCTTAAATTAACACTAATGGGGATGGCACCGTGTCCCTACCTACAAAAAGCGGCAATTAACATTAATCCCAAAAACCAAAAGATATAATAAAAAAATCAACCCCTACAACATCTGATAAACTATGTTAGTAGCTACTAAAAACCCTCCCGTCAAACTAATAGTAACCTGGCCATTACTACCAGACGACTTTCAACTACCGGACGACCCCGTGGAAGACGAAACCCAACCCTTAATAGCCGCCGCATTGCGCTAACCTCTAACCGCACTTCCTGAATTAATGCAGGATGCCTTAATAGTTTCTAATTTTGCCCTTTGTGCCGGAATTAGTTTCCCATCCTCCACCAGTGACGAACAGCGGACTATTTGCAAAGCACCCGATTGGATGTACGTAAAACCCGTCAATCCTCAAAATGTCTCGCAAGTCCGCCGCAGTTACACGCCGCACACCGAAGGAACTATCCCTCAAATTGTGATGGAATTCCTCTCGGAAACTTACGGGGAAGAATACTCCGTTGAGTTTAAGCAGCGAGTGGGTAAATGGTTCTTTTATGAGCAAATTATTAAAGTACCAAGATACGTTATTTTTCGAGCAACTACCGCTCATTTAGAAGTTTATGCTTTAGAATCGGAGCATTATGAAGCGGAAGAACCGGATAATAACGGACGTTTTTGGATACCTGGATTAAACTTGTTTTTGGGTATTTGGGAAGGAACGCACGAATCTAGAACTGGCTATTGGTTGAGGTGGTGGAATGCCCAAGGTGAGTTATTGTTATGGTCAGAGGAGCGGGCTGAGCAAGAACGGCTACGCGCTGAAGAGGAACGGCTACGCGCTGAAGAGGAACGGCTACGGGCCGATCGCGAAAGTCTCCGCGCTGAAAGACTAGCAGAAAAATTGCGTCAAGCGGGGATCGAGTTAGATGATGAAGAGTGAAAGATTAAAGGCGATCGAGTCTTAGTACGGTTTGCACAGCGCACCTGACGACTATTTGGTATAATCACACTCTTGTGTTGCAGGCATTCAGCCGGCTATTGTCCCACTGCGAACTAATATGTCACTCGAAGGCCTCAAAGACGTAAGCTGGAAAACCAAACCAAAACTGATATCCTTGTTTTCAGGCTGTGGTGGTATGGATTTGCCATTTCACAAAGCTGGGTTTGATGTGGTTTGGGCGATCGACTCCAATCAATACGCCTGCAAAACATTCAGCAGAAACATTGCTGATGTCATCGTCAACGACAGCATAGAAAATATAGACATTGCACAAGTTCCCGCAGCCGAAATATGTATAGGAGGCTTCCCCTGTCAAGACTTCTCCCTAATTTGGAAGCGCCCCGGACTTGAAGGAACCAGAGGCAATTTATATACATATTTTCTAGATTTTGTCAACACAAAAAAGCCCAAAGCTTTTGTCGCAGAAAATGTCAAAGGTTTATTAAGTGCGAACAATTATCAAGCAATTAAACAAATAATTTCCGACTTTGAAAGTATCGCACCCGGTTATTTAGTCAAACCTAAACTTTACAATTTTGCCGATTACGGAGTGCCGCAATTTCGCCAAAGAGTCTTGTTAGTTGGCATTCGGATGGATACAGGATTTGATTTCGTGCATCCTCAAGCAGAATACGGGCCCAATCGTCAATATCCTTATCGCACAGCGGGCGAAGCACTCCAAGATGTCGATCGAGTTATTGAAAATAACCAAAATCATCAAATTCGCGATCGCACCGTTGAAATTTTGAATCGAATTAAAGCCGGAGGCAATTTTTCTGATATTCCCAAAGACAGTCCCTATTATGTAAAAGGCATGATTAGTCACGTTTATAGGCGAATTCATCCCGATAAACCGTCATCTACAATCATTGCTGGCGGAGGCGGCGGAACCTGGGGTTATCATTATCCAGAACCCCGTGCACTGACAAATCGGGAGAGGGCGAGGCTGCAAACTTTCCCCGATGATTTTGTGTTTGAAGGTTCTGTTACCGAAGTGCGCCGCCAGATTGGAAATGCAGTACCGCCAGAGGGAATTGCTGCTGTTGTTGAATCTCTAATTCCGCTATTTAAGGGCGATTATGATAAAGTTGATTTATATGAAATGAGTGAAAAGTTGCAGGGAATGTCAATTCAGGATCGCTTAAAACACGCAGAATTAGAAATATAATTGTAGGGTGCGTCGCTATAAAAAATTCCAAAAAATATCGACAATCTCACGGCGACGCACCTGACAAAATAAACAAGATTGCATAAATCTTTGATAGAGCCAGTCAACCGCAGATTTAAGGCAGATCAAGGCAGATTAACGCAGATAATTTCAAGATAGTCTGGGAATGAGTGCAAAAATTCTAATAGTTCAAAAAACAACCTCAACACTTATTTTGTAGCAATATTTTTCATAAATGGTACTATAAGGAGGGAAAGTCAATGATAAAGTTTGCTCTAGGTCACTACACCGATTTTAAATTGCCCAGCAACTCAATTATTCCAGAGCAATTAAAGCAAACACTTCAGACGGTTTGGGACAGAAAATATGACGATTTATACGAACGAGGTGGAAAGTGCAATGTAGAAGAAGCTTTTGTAGAAGTAATGACGGCTTTTGGAATGCCTAATGATGCAATATCCCATCAGCGATATGTCTACATGGCTTATGGAATAGCATTAGCAGCTAAACCGACTATTAAACATTACTTTCCTGAAGAGCACAAGGCTGATATCGTTCAAGCAATTGTATCTTGTTGGCTTAAGGATGGCTGTGAAATTCCAGAAAGTTGGGCTGACACCTTGTTTCCTAATATCAACAAAATAGGAAAATATCAAGCTACTGACGAAGCTTATAATATTTTCTACGGCTTGCTGCAAACACTCAATACCAAAACAGCCTATAATGCCATCTTGGATATCCTGTATGATGCCATTACCGGAGATGCTATTTCTGGTTTTACTGAAGCCCGACGAGATATGTTTAATTGGTGGTTGATTGAGGTGATTCCTGCTGCCTATTGTTTAAAGTTGCCATCTACTTTATATTCAGGGAAATGGGATTTTCCGCCGCTGAGTAAGCTTGCGTAATTAATGTGCATAAATCAACCAAATAATCAATCAGGCACTCTCAAACCTTTGACTTTTTGGCTTTTCTCCTCCTCCTTCAACCCCTTACACTGCACCAAAACCCCAAATCCTCCCAAACCCATCGGATCGATCAATTGGTGCAGCGCTTCCCTGCGGCGCAAAAACGTTGTCAAATCCAATACTTCTGCATCATTTGCAGACAGAGAAGCAATTCTATCGCCCACACCCAATATCATCAAAAACAAAGCCTGTTGAGTAAAACCCATTACCTCCAAACCACACAATTCCCCTTGTTTTTCCAGCGCTGTAAAATCAGCATGGGCAGTTAAATCCTGCCGCCCGATATTAATATAAGGATTGCTGTGATAGCGGTGGCGGTAATAACATTGCAGCGTGCCATCTGTGCGTCTCGGATTGTAATATCGGTGCGCCGGATGGCCGTAATCAATTGTTAATAGATAACCGCGCTGCAATTTTTCAGCAACTTTTTTAATCCAGTCTAAAGCTGCTAAATTGACTTCGCTGCGATAACCATCTGCATAGACGGTCGCGGACAAATCTATTCCGACTAAATCAAAATATTCAGGAATTTTAGGGTTTGAAAGTTCTCCGGCTACTTCAATAAACTTGCTTCCAGATTCTTTGTTTTTTTCTTCGGCTGCGGCAACGTAAATCTCCCTAATTTGCCCTTTTTCTAAAATAAACTGATGCACGGGAAAAGCATCGACTAATTCGTTAGAAAAAAAGCAGCCGACGATAGAGTTATTAGCTATTTCATCCCAATTGCACCACTTTACTATTTTGAATTCGGCTAATTGTCGCTGCTGTTGTGCAAGCAAAACGGGCGAAATTTCAACAATAATGTATTCTAAGCTTTTAAATAAATCGGGATATTTTAGTTGCAAATATTGCAGCAAATGTGCGGCAAATGTTCCCCGCCCAGCGCCCATTTCTACGATCGCAAAAGTATCAGGTTTACCGAGAATTTGCCACATTTCCACAAATTGCTCGCCCAAAACTTCGGCAAAATCAGCACTCCAATGAGGTGAGGTGATAAAATCGCCTTGTTTGCCGATGTTTGGTCGATCGCCATTATAGTAACCATACTGCGGGTGATATAATGCTAAATCCATGTATTCCGCAAAGGTTATGCGCTGCTGCGGAGTGGCTGCAATTCTTTCGCTGATTAAAGCGCAGAGTTCTGGGTTACTGTCATTGATATTTGATTGCTGGACTGTCATAATTAAATTAAGGTTGATGTTATTTTATTTATGAAATAAAGATTTTTTTAACCGCAGAGGGCGCAGAGGACACAGAGGATGAGGGAAGAGAGAAATATTGATGTTCTGCAATTTTTTTTATCCTAGAGTAAGCTAGTTTGGACAACGTTATCGCTCTCACTTTTAAATATTGAACTATCAGACTTAACCCCTATTTTTAGCTGAAGTCCCAAAGCATCCAGCAACGCCACCAACAGATAAACTTCATCTCCTCCTGTTTTTGAGAGCAAATTTGTTAACTTTTCATAGTCCAACTTAGCTACATCTGAAAGATGAATTACACCCCCGCGAGCCTCAACCATATTGCTAAGTGCTAGTGACAAGAGTTCAGCTTCTACATTTTTTTCTTCCAAAATCGCCTCGATATAAGCAGCCGCCGCTTCAGGTTTTTTAAGGAATTCCATCAAGTCGTCTTGGTAATTTACACTTTTAAGCATTGTCTCGACTCCTGTAATCTATCCAATATTCAATAGCTTTACGAATATCTCGATCTTGAGTGCTTTTATCTCCACCGCAGAGTATGAGAACAATCGTTTGCTCTATTTGTCCAAAGTAGACGCGGTAGCCGGGGCCCCAGTCAATTTTTAATTCAAAAACACCGGCTCCAACTGAGCGAAAGTCTCCCAAATTTCCGAGCTTAATTCTGTCTAGTCTCCCGCGAATCTTGGCTTCAGCTTTGAGATCTCGAAGAGCTTTTAACCATTCTGTAAAAGGAATTTGGCCGTCTGGTGTGACGTAACGCTGAATTTCTTTTGGTTGAGCTTCCATAATTTATAATAGCCGATCGCCATCTGCAACAAAAAAGCGATCGCACTCATCAGCAAATAGCCAAAAAATACGATCGCCCTTTTTGTTCTATCGATCGACCGAACCCATGATAATATCGATACTACCCAGGATAGCCACCAAGTCCGCAATCTTTACACCGCGCACGATGTGGGGCAAAATCTGCAAATTATTGAAATCAGCAGCCCGAATCTTCCAGCGCCAAGGAAACACGCTGTCATCGCCGATAATATAGATTCCCAACTCACCCTTACCGCTTTCAACCCGCACGTAATGTTCGCCCTTGGGAATTTTGAAAGTTGGCGCTACTTTTTTGCCAATAAACTGATAGTCGAAACTATTCCACTCAGATTTTGGCCCGCTTTCTAAGCGCTTGGCTTCCAAGTTTTCGTAAGGGCCGCCGGGGAGTCCTTTCAAGGCTTGATAGAGGATTTTAACTGACTCGCGCATCTCCCGAATTCGGACTAAGTACCGGGCTAAACAATCGCCAGCAGCTTCGGTGCAAACATCCCACTCGAAGTCGTCATAACATTCGTAATGGTCAACTTTCCGCAAATCCCAATTGACGCCGGAACCGCGCAACATCGGGCCCGATAGTCCCCAGTTAATCGCTTCGGCGCGGGAAATTGTACCCAAACCTTCAATCCGGCGGCGGAAGATAGGATTGTTGGTGATTAAACGTTCGTATTCGTCAATTTTTGGCAGGAAGTAATCGCAGAAATCTTCGCATTTGTCTACCCAGCCGTAGGGTAAATCTGCTGCTACTCCGCCGATGCGGAAGTAGTTGTTGTTTACCATGCGGTAGCCGGTGGCTGCTTCCCACAAATCGAGAATTGGTTCGCGATCGCGCATAGTGTAGAAAAATGGAGTTTGCGCGCCCACGTCGGCCAAAAACGGCCCTACCCACATCAAGTGGTTCGCAATTCGGTTCAACTCCAGCATGATTACCCGAATGTAACTCGCCCGTTTGGGGACAGCAATATTGGCTAACTTTTCCGGTGCATTGACTGTCACTGCTTCGTTAAACATCCCCGCAGCGTAGTCCCAGCGGCTGACGTAGGGCACGTACATCACGTTGGTGCGGTTTTCGGCAATTTTTTCCATGCCGCGGTGTAGATAGCCTAAAACAGGCTCGCAGTCTACTACATCTTCGCCGTCCAGGGTGACAATTAACCGCAGTACCCCGTGCATGGATGGGTGGTGCGGGCCCATGTTGAGCACCATTGGTTCGGTTCTTGTCTCAATTCTTGACATAATTGATAATTAATGATTGGTAATTAGTCAGTCTATTGTTGATTTTTGTTTCGCTTGTATAGATTATGAAGGAT
This sequence comes from Lyngbya sp. CCAP 1446/10, assembly GCF_026130175.1. GTDB lineage: Bacteria > Cyanobacteriota > Cyanobacteriia > Cyanobacteriales > Microcoleaceae > Microcoleus. The sequence goes on from NZ_JAIGNI010000005.1 coordinate 140,874, forward strand.
ATCGAGCCGTCTGAGAAGGAGACTCCTGAATCAGATGTGAGTATTGAGGCTTATCACGTTTCTGTTTTGGCCACCGAGTTAATTGCGGGTTTAGCGGTGCGTCCGGGTGGGCGCTATTTGGATGCGACGCTTGGGGGCGGCGGACACACGAGTTTGATTTTAGCGGCGGCGGCTGATGTGAGTGTGGTGGCGATCGATCGCGACGAAGAAGCCATCCGTTTTTGCAAAGCCCGATTTGCTAACGATCCCGTTGAGTTTTGGCACGGCAATTTTGCTGAATATCAGTCTCCTGATGCCGAATTTGATGGTATTATAGCAGACTTGGGCGTTAGCTCGGCTCAGTTCGATACACCGGAACGAGGCTTTAGTTTTCGCCACCCTGCTCAACTAGATATGCGTATGAACCAGCAGCAATCTTTGACCGCAGAAGAGATTATCAATCACTGGGAAGAAGTTAAACTGGCAGATATTATTTACAAGTACGGCGAGGAACGACTGTCGCGGCGCATCGCGAGGCGGATTGTCGCACAACGTCCTTTTGAAACTACTACAGAACTCGCAGGGGCGATCGCTAGCAGCTTCCCACCCAAGCAGCGCAACGGTAGAATCCATCCCGCCACCCGCACTTTCCAAGCTTTGAGGATAGCCGTCAACTCCGAACTCGCTTCTTTAGACACTTTTCTCAAGGAAGCGCCAAATTGGTTGAAACCCGGTGGGAGAATCGGAATTATTACTTTTCACAGCCTCGAAGACAGACCGGTTAAGCACCAATTGAGAGCAACAGACTGTTTGCAGGTACTGACAAAAAAGCCGATCGTGCCACAATCGGAAGAAGTAGCTAGAAATCCCCGCTCTCGTTCTGCTAAGCTCAGACTGGCAGAAAAATTAACTTGATTCGGCAGCAAGGAAAGTCAAGCACGAGCTCCAAACCAAGGCGAAGTCTGGTAAGACCGAGCCCGGATGCAAGTTCCGAACTTCCTTGTGGTATCACTAAACATGGCACTGACCTATAAAACCCGAAGCCCTCACGCAGATTCGGCTCCGCTGAATCAGAAGAGGGTATTTGACAAGCTAGTTTTAGACCTGATTAATTCGCCTAGGAGTAGGGAATAACATGAGTCGGGGAGATGGAAGCAAACTGAAACTAATGGTAGTCGATGACGAACCCGACAACTTGGATTTGCTGTACCGGACGTTTCGACGCGATTTTCAGGTTTACAAAGCAGATAGCGCTCTCAGCGCCCTGGAAGTTCTAGACGCACAGGGCGAGATGGCGGTGATTATATCTGACCAGCGGATGCCTGAAATGAATGGCACCGAGTTTTTGGGGAAAACAGTCGATCGCTTTCCTGATACGATTCGGATTCTGCTGACTGGATACACAGATGTTGAAGATTTGGTTGAGGCTATTAACGCTGGTCAAGTTTTCAAGTACATCACCAAACCGTGGAATCCTGAAGAACTGAAATCAGTTATCAATCAAGCGTCAGAAACTTACAAATACTACAAGCAGCGCAGCGTTTCACTGCGCCGCGCTTTACGCAAAGAATCTCTGTTTAATGAGGTGATGAGCGTGATTCGCGGGTCGCTAGATTACTCTAGTATGGTACAAACTATTGTTCAAACCGTAGGTCAAACTTTTGAGGCCAACTATTGTATGCTGCGGCCAGTAGATGGCGATCGACTATTACCGAGTACCTTTCCCTACCAAGCCCAAACCACCGAACCCAGCAGCTTTTCTTTTGATGAAAATTTGCTGGTTCAGGCCGTAGCTAGCCGCCAAACTCAAGTCAACGCCAACAGTGGGGGTGACGGTAACTCGGTTGAGATTGCTGTACCTCTGACTTATCAGCAAGATTTGCTGGGGATACTGGCTCTGTGTCAGCAAGGCGGGACTAATCCTTGGTCGGCAGAAGATATAGAGTTAATAGAAGGTGTGGCGGCTCAAGCGGCTCTCGCCCTCTCCCAAGCTAAGCTCTACCAGCGCACTCTGGATTTAGCCCAGCAGATGCAAAATGAGTTGGAAGTGGCTCGCCAAATCCAAACAAACTTGTTGCGCCAAAGTTGGCCGGATTTTGAAACTGTCAGGGTGCAAGCTTGTTGTTATCCTGCACGCGCAGTGGGTGGCGACTTTTTTGAAGTCTATGTCCACTCGCAAGGGGATATTTGGATAGCGGTGGGTGATGTTTCGGGTAAGGGCGTTCCGGCTGCTCTATTTATGGCTAGCGCGATTTCGGTGATGCGGCGAGAACTTTCTCAAGAAGTTTCTCCTGAACCCGATCGAGTTATGCAGAATATGAATAGCACTATGTCTGACGACCTGATCGGCAACAACCATTTTATTACAATGGTTGTAGCTCGTTACACTCCGTCAACGGGACACTTGGCTTTTGCTAATGCCGGTCACATTTACCCGATTGTTTGGTCGAATTCTGACGTGAAAGCTCAGACTGCTAGCGGTTTAACGCCAGCAGAGCCGAATTTCCTGAAAGCTCGCGGCATTCCCTTGGGGATACTGCCAGTTTGGAAAGGTAAAGCCGGTGCTATCGACTTAAAGTCAGGAGATGTTTTTCTGCTGACGAGTGACGGGATTACTGAAGCTAGCGTGACCACTGCGGCGATCGCAGGGGGCGAACCAACCCGTTCTATGCTACAACAAGAAGGGCTTTGGCAACTCTTGATTGAGGAGCCTGGTTCCATCAACTTGGACAATTTGTTGGCCTACATCCGAGCTGACAATCCCGTTCAGGAAGATGACCAAACCATACTCTCTCTGGAGGTTCTCTGAATCTGTCAGCAACTCCCGACTTTTAGTCGGGGCTTCGGGTCTCAAAAACCCAAAGCCTCAGTTGACAGCTTACAGATTACCAGATGGGACTGGGCGATCCTCTTCGTTGGCGTAGCTCCCGTAGGGCGGGCTTCGCTAACGGCAAAAGTTACAGAACTAGCGCCTCAAAGCCTAACTCTTAACTGATGCTTTTTGATCGATGCTTTCAAAAAAAGTCTATTGGATCGATCGCCCGGTATTGAGTACCCTCCATGTAGCGGCAAATATTAACGCCAAATAAATTCGGCGCATCGTATTTCATCCCTGGTCTGAAAACACAGGATTTCTAAACTTACAGGATTTTTTTATGAATACTGAGCTTCAGGTACCAAGCGACTTGCGGTTTTTAACAATTGTTGAAAATTGGTTGCTAAGCAGTTTGGAAGTTGAGCTAGGAGAGCACATCGATTGGCCGCGTCAGTCGAATCGTTTGCGCTTGGTGTTAGCAGAAGCCTATTCTAACGTGATCCGCCATGCTCACAAAGATCAACCCAACTTACCCGTGTTAATTCGCTTGAATTTAAAAAATCGGGATATTGGTTTAGAAATTTGGGATTACGGTAAAGGTTACGAAATGGATACTTACAGTCCTCCGAGACCGGAAGCTAAACAGGAAAGTGGCTATGGCTGGCTGATTATGAGCAGACTTATGGATCGCGTGGACTACAGTTTGCAACTAGACGGTCGCAACTGTCTGAAGTTGGAAGCTAGTTTGCCAGAAAAATCTTCTTAATTAGCTGTTAGTGATTAGTGATTAGTCATTAGTTATTAGTGATTAGTCATTAGTGATTGACAATGTTTTTTGATTTTAGTGGTTGTCTGTCGCACCGTGCGGTGACAGCCAATTTTTTGTGAAGTCTCGTCCCTCTCTAAGAGACTATAAATTTGTTAGCACACTCGTAGATGCAGAAATACCGAAGAAACCGGGTTTTTTTACCATTGGTGGCGCTTCAGCACAGATTTGGGTGAAAAACCCGGTTTCTGCCTGAATTGGCCACAAATACCAAAGAAACCGGGTTTTTATAATTTGATTGCGGTAGCATTCTTACCAATTACCAATTGCCAATTACCAATTGCCAATCACCAATTGCCAATCAGTCCCTCACTCCTTTGAACATTCCTATATTAAGGATCAAATTTCTTAGGCCGCAGACTGAGCAATTCTTGGGGAGACGCTAATAGTTTGACGGTGACAGAAAGGATTTCTTGCTGATGATTAAGTAGGAACACCCATCCGACATTAATCCCAAATGCGGCAGTTTGCACTCGGCCGCTGACCTGAATTTCAACTGTGTCATTTTCTAAAATTTTGCTTACACTTTGCTGGGGTTCGAGCTGCATTCCTCGCGCTTCTGTTTTTAGATAAGTGGCGATCGAGCTTTTACCGATAATTGGCTCTTCAAACGGCGCGTGCAGAACTCCGTCCTCAGCAAACAAATTAGTGGTCGCTGCAAAATCGCCCGCGTTGAAAGTTTCAAAATATCCCTGTACCGCAGGCTTTGTGAGGCCGGCCATATTTATAGAGCGAGTTAAAATAGGTCGAGTTGTGGCGGTCATAAAAGAAGTGATTGCAAATGAATGAATATACTCTAATCATTCTCTTTTGCCCAGCAAATCCCTCAAAAGATATAAGTAGGGTGAGGATAAATTATATTACAAAAGGAATAAGCCGCGATACCGATCGCAGCTAAAAGAGCGATCGACCGAAATTAATATTATTTTAAAAAAAGTATACAATTGTAGACCCGCGCTCCAAACCCTTATACAGTCAGTAATTGCCAATTATAAAATCTTCAACGCGAAAATCAAAAATAGTAAAAACCCAGACACCAGAAGGCATCTGGGTTTCTGCACCAGTCTGTTTTACTGAAGCCAACCAGAATATTCTATTTGCGCATCAGGTTGAGCAATTCTTTAGGAGATGCCAACAAGTCGATCGCCACAAAGAAAATTTGACCTTGAGGATCAAGCATAAACCGCCATGCGATGTTCATACCCACATTCGCGCCGAACCAAGGAGTTTCGACTTTGCCGGTAACTTTGACTTGGCGGTAGCCATCTTCTGCGGGCTCCGATACACCTTGTTCGGGCATCATTTTCAGTCCGATACACTCTTCCCGCATATAGTTGAGGATGGCTTCGCGACCGACGATCGGCTTTTGGAAAGGCGGTTGTAGGGCACCTTCTTCAGCAAATAAACCGACGGCTGGGGTGAAGTCGAAGGCGTTCATGTAGTCGATGTAGCTGAGCACTGTCAGCTCGCTGATACCCTCAATCTTGGTTTTCACCCGCTCTGCGGCCGCGGTGGGAGTGCTGCGAGGAGCCGAGCGTTTGCCGTATTCTTGGCTGAAATCGGGGTCGTAGCCCATGTGAACTACGGTGTTACGCAGTACAGTAATTTGCTGACCCGGATCGAGTTTCTTGATGGTTTCAAGAACTTTGGTGGCTTCGGCAGACATTTGATAGCCTGCGGGGATCGGAGCGACAGCGCCCTGTTTCATCAACTGTCCCAACTCGTACCAGAAACCGAGTTTGGTGTTGACGCGCAGGGATGTGTAAATCCGGCCGATGGTGGTGTCGGCGTTGCTGGCGAGGTCAAACATGGTTTTGCTTTGAGCATCCGGCGACATCTGCTTGATTTCGTTCAGGACGCCTTCGACAAGCGCCATGCTGGCTACTCCCGGAGCTGCTGCGGTGATGGAAATGCCCATTTCGGTGTAGGCATACCAGAGTAGTGCGAGTTGGTCTTCAACGCTGAGTTTGTAGAACGAGTCCGTGGTAGCCGGAACAGCGCTAGCAATCTCGGTGTTGGAGAAAATAGATTGAGCGGATTGAATACTAACTGCCATGTATATACTTTGGGATTCGCTGTGGGTTTTACTTGCGTATTTGAAATGTGCGAATCTAACTCTCCCTTAATTTAAATTATGTAACGTTTTTGACAAATTAGAGTTCAAATTTATAAATATAAAGATTTTGAAAGTATTATGAATGTTTAGATAAAATCATTCTAAATATTAATAGACTTATTACGCATTTTGTGATATGGTTCCTTACTTATGAAAATATCAATTAATAGCGATCTCATTAAGCAAAAAGCCCTAGAGTTGGGATTTCACAAAGTCGGGCTCGCCTCAGCACAGGAAGAAACGCAGGTAGATGCACAAAGATTGCAGGCTTGGTTGGACAAGGGTTATCAGGCAGACATGGCATGGATGGCAAACCCGAAACGGCTGGATATTCGATCGCTCATGCCAGATGTACAGTCAGTGATATGTGTAGCCATCAACTACTACACGCCTCACCAACGCCCCGATAATCCCCCGTTTGAGGGCGGGGACGATGCAGCGATCGAGTATGCTAAGATCTCTCGCTACGGCTGGGGACGGGATTATCACAAAATTCTTCACAAAAAACTGAAGCTTTTGGCAAATTGGGTGCGATCGCAAGCTGAGGGAATTGAAGCGCGGTATTATGCTGACACCGGGCCGATTCAGGATAAAATGTGGGCGCAGCGTGCAGGGATTGGCTGGATTGCTAAAAATGGTAATGTAATTTCGCGGGAATACGGTTCTTGGGTGTTTTTGGGCGAAATCTTGACTAATCTGGAGTTAGCGCCCGATGCGCCACACACTGAACATTGCGGTACTTGTACTCGCTGCATCGAGGCGTGTCCGACGGGAGCTATTACTGAGCCTTTTGTCGTGAATGCCGATCGGTGCATAGCTTATCATACGATCGAGAATCGAGCCAAAAAATTGCCCGACGAAATTGCATCTAATTTACAAGGTTGGGTAGCAGGTTGCGACGTTTGTCAGGATGTTTGTCCCTGGAATCAGCGATTTGCTAAACCAACAGATGTTGCAGAATTTGAGCCTTATCCTGAAAACATAGCACCGACACTTGCAGAATTAGAAGAAATTTCCGATGAGGAGTGGAACCGCAGATTTACAGCTTCGGCGCTGCGGCGAATTAAACCCGAAATGCTGCGGCGGAATGCCAAAGCCAGTCAAATTAATAGTCATTAGTCAGCAGTCAGTAGTCATTAGTCAGTAGTCATTAGTCATTAGTCAGTAGTTCCACTCTTTTTTCCTTCTTCCTGACATCCGTTACATCCGCGGAGCGAATCCGTTGCCGAACTTCCTTCTTCTAAAATCCATGTCTGCAAACGAACCCACAGAATACGATGCAATTTTGGGCGGTAAAAATCCACCTCCAATTAATGCTGCTTTATTGGGCGGCATAGCAGGAATCAAGCAGCGCTTAGCAAGCCCGCTAGCTGAAGCAAGGCTAGCAGCACTTTCAGAGGCTCTCAACTACGGAGAAGCAGGTTTAGAAGCAGCAATTACAGTTTTTGACGATGCTGACGAGCGGGTGCGAGCTACCGCAGCTGCGATATTTGGTCAGGAATCACAAATCATTTTGCTCAAAAAAGGTGCAGCAATCTGGAATAAATGGAGAGTGCAAAATCTACTTTTGTTGGGCGGTTTCGTAGACTTGAGTTGGGCAAATTTAAGCGGAGCTAATTTGAGCCGCGCTAACCTGAGAGAGTCAAATTTAGCAGGAGCAAATTTTGAAGGCAGCAATTTGCAAACAGCCAAAATTTTTCAGAGTAACTTGGAAGTAACTAATCTGAGAAATGCCGATTTGAGCGGCGCTAACCTGAGCCGCTCGAATCTCAGCGGGGCTGATTTGCAGGGAGCTAATCTCAGTCAAGCAAACCTTAGTTCAGTTAATTTTCGGGAAGTTAATTTATCTCAAAGCATCCTGAAAAAAGCTAAACTCGGTAGAGCTGATTTGACTGGTGCTAATTTGAGTAGTGCTGACTTGAGCGGGGCTGATTTGAGTCTGGCTGAGCTGGGCGGGGCAAATTTGACAGGAGCAAATCTGGCGGGGATTAAATTAATTCGCTCTAACTTGAATGGCTGGAATTTTAAAGGATTTGTTTTTGCAGGAGCTAATTTGCGGTGGAGTAAATTTGCAGGGGCTTGTTTTATGAGAGCTAATTTGCGCGGTGCTAATCTAGAGAGAACTGATTTGACAAATGCTGATTTTTATCAAGCTGATTTTACTGGAGCTAACCTGTGCGATGCGGATTTTAATAAAGCTACTTTGGCTGGTGCTAATCTCAGCGGTGCTGTTGTGAAAAGAGCAACTTTCCTGAAAGCAAATCTCAGCGGGGCTAATTTCAGCAATGCTAATCTGAGCGGTGCTAATTTGAAAAAAGCTAATATTGATGGGACAAATTTTACTGATGCTAATCTTTCGCGATGTGCCTGGACATGATAGTTAGTCTTGTTTGATTTCAATTATGGATTGAATATGGATAAACTGCCACGCTGTTTTGTCTGCAAGAATAATTTTAAACAGCCGCATTCTTTTTATCGCGGTTTGTGTTTGGATTGTGGTGAAGTTAATTATGCAAAACGCAACGAAACGGCTAATTTGCACGGGCTGTTTGCTTTGGTGACGGGAGCGAGGGTAAAAATTGGGTATGCTGTAACTTTGAGGTTGCTGAGGGCTGGTGCTTCGGTAATTGTTACTACTCGTTTTGCTCGCGATGCTGCTAAAAGGTATGCTGCTGAAACTGATTTTGGCGATTGGGGCGATCGCCTGCACGTTTACGAGTTAGATTTGCGATATATTGCCAAGGTTGAGCGTTTTGCAGAACACCTCACTTGTTGCTATCCCCGACTCGATATTATCGTCAACAATGCTGCTCAAACTGTTCGCCGCCCTCCGGCATTTTACCAGCATTTGAGGGATTTGGAAGCTCTGCCTTTCGAGGTTTTGCCTGCGGAAATTCAGCCGCTGTTAGCGCGATCGCACTTTTTGGCTCATAATCTTGGTGGGGATATGTCAAAAAAGTCGATCGCACCGGGAGATTCCGACAACCAAACTGCAAGTGCTTTAGCCTTGACTTTAGAGCAAGAGAACTTGATATCAGAGGAAGATAACTCTAGTTGGTTTCCGCTGGGGATGTACGATAGCGACGGACAGCAAGTGGATTTGCGTCCTTTCAACAGTTGGCTGATGAAGGACGATGAGGTGAGCATTTTGGAATTATTAGAAGTTCATGTAATTAATGCGATTGCTCCTTTTGCTATCAACAGCAGACTCAAAAGGCTCATGAATATTTTTCCTGAAAACAGCAAGTATATTGTCAATGTTTCCTCAAAAGAAGGGCTGTTTAACGGCGACAAATCTTGGCGTCACCCGCATACTAACATGGCCAAAGCATCACTTAACATGATGACTCGCACCTGCGCCAAAGAGTACGCAAAATACAAAATTTTTATGAATGCGGTCGATCCGGGATGGGTAAGTTTTCTACACCCTTATCCTCAAATTTTAACGATGCAAGCACGTGGCGTTCAACCTCCTTTTGATGCGATAGATGCGGCGGCGCGCATTTGTGACCCTATTTATGCAGGAATAAATGATAAACGCTATGTTTATGGCAAGTTATTTAAAGATTATACTGATTCGCCCTGGTGATAAGGAGAAGGAAGAAGGAAGAAGGAAGAAGGCAAAAGGAAGAAAGCAAAAGGGTTATTTATCGGTAAGGTGCGTCAGTTGGCAGAATTTTGATAGACATGAAATATCTCTTGCTGACGCACCATTTTTTTGCGGTGCGTCAGTTTTGAGGTTATTGGTTGGAAACAATAATTATCCAAACTGACACACCCTACTTGATGGTTATTTATCTGTAGAGTGCGTTATTTTTGAAATTATCAAATAGTTGCATTTAAAATGTATAATAAAATGGGGCAGTGTAGCTTAGTGGTAGAGCGATCGCCTCTACAAGGCGAGAGACAACCGTTTGATTCGGTTCGCTGCCACCAGCAACGTAGTTTAAGTGGTAGAATTCCCTGGAGTATACCGGGAGATGCGGGTGCGATTCCCGCCGTTGCTATCTTTTTTGCATTAACAATCAAGAGGTAATGGGTAATATAGAATAGATTCGCCGTTCCTTATTTGCTATTGTCCAATGACCAAAGTAATTATTTTTGATTTTGACGGCACTTTAGCAGATACAATCGACATTCTTCTGAGCATCACCAACCGTTTGTCAGAAGAATTCGGCTTTAAGTCTGCGACAAAAGAGGAAGTCGCTCAACTGAGTAATTTAACTTCTTGGCAAATCCTTAGGTATTCTGGCATTTCTATCTTCAAAGTCCCGCTGCTGATTAGAAAGTTGAAGGCAGAGTTGCGCAGTGAAATTCCCCACATTCAATTATTTCCGGGAATTAAAGAAGTTTTGCTGGAGTTAAAAAGCCTTGGGTTTCAACTGGGTATTATCACCTCTAATTCCAGAGAAAATGTCTTAGCATTGCTGGAAATTAACGGTTTGCAAGACAGTTTCACCTTTATTTACTCTGGTTCAACTTTTGGAAAAAATAAAGTTATTGATAGATGGCTAAAAAGAGAGCATATAAATCCTGAAGAAGTCATTTATGTGGGAGATGAAATCCGAGATATAGATGCTGCTAAAAAAACTGGAATTAAGATAATTGCTGTAGGTTGGGGTTTTAATTCTCAGGAGGCTTTGGCTGTACACAATCCCGATTTTTTGATTGAACGCCCCCAGGAATTGATCGAGATTATGAGTAATCTGAGGCAAGTGTAAATTTATGTAACAGAATATTGCCAAAGTTAAAGTAGTAAATACTTTATGTCCGGGCAGGTTGAAAAAATGGATTGAGGCTGATATAAAGATAAAGGAAAAGACTTGATCGATCGCTCAAATTAAGAGGAACAGCATTATGTCAGCCTTTGAAACTTTCTTGACGTTCGGCTTCGCTTCAGTTTTCGCGGTAGCGACTTTAGCAACTTGGTTGCGTTTCACCAATCCGCCTTCTGTTAAACGCAATTAGATCATCAGACTCGGCGGTTTCAATCGCGACTATACAAACGAAATCCGCCTCCGCGGATTGAAGAAAAAAAGTCGGCGGTTGAAACCGCGACTATACAAACGAAATCCGCCTCCGCGGATTGAAGAAAAGATAAATTTGTTAGTCTCCTTCGCCCCGTTTCAGTGCGGCTAAAACTGCTTGCTGGCTAACTGCTTGGTAGATTTTGCTAAAATGCTGCTTGAGTGCGTCTGATGCGGGGGAGGATTTGTTGGCTGTTCCTTTTCCGTCCGTTGCGAGGGGAATTGGGCCTAAAATATCTAAGACTGTTTCGCTGCTGGGCGGCGGCACAATTACTACTAAAGATGATTCTAGCTGCTGGTTGTATTCCCAAAAGCGATCGACCTTTGGCAATTTAGCATTCGCAGTGGGGGAATTTTCGCCGGAGTTGAGTTGGGAATTTTCGTCTCCTGGCGTACCTCGTCTTTGGCGGAGTGCGGTCAAAATTTGCTCTTTGGTTCTCCCGCGCAGTTGAAAGAGTACAAAAGGATCTTCTGTGAAGCGATCGCCCAACAAGTAGTATACTGCACTGATGTGCTTGCAAGGATTTTTGGGGTCAGGACAGCTACAGCGCGCGTGAATATCAGATAAACTTAATGGAAATAGCGTTTTTCCAGCCGCAGCAAATACATCCTCAATATTGTGCGGCATTTCTCCTGCTAATAATTTAGCCGAAAACACCGCTCTTTGCGACATATTTTCAATCACATAATCCCAATCTTCATCGGTTAATGTATCAAGTCCTAAAGAAACTTGATAGGGTTTGGGATCAGTGCCTTGAACTACGGCAATTACTTCTTGGTTGGGAAACTTAATGCTGAGAACTTTACCTTCCCGCGCATATTGCCACCCGCGTTCTAAACGCTTTTTGAAACGGTAGGTATTGATTAAATCGAGCCACTGTTGTGTCCACCATTCTCTGTCAATCATAAGGCGAAGGAAGAAGGAAGAAGGAAGAAGGAAGAAGGAAGAGGGAAGAAGGAAGAGGGAAGAGGGAAGAAGGTATATATTAGATTATGTCCGATAAATCAACTCTAATTATTGTAGGGGAGGGTTCACCAATATATATGATACAAACGATCGATCTAGTAAACCCGCCCCGCCCCGGCGACAAACCAATAAATATTATTCTTCTTCTGTTTCTATAATAGCATCGCGATCGAGAATCAGTAAATTGCGAAGTTGGTCAGTATCAAGTTCGGTAAGCCAGTTTTCCCCCGCGCTGACTACTTGTTCGGCGAGAGCTTTCTTACTTTCGATCATATCGTGTATTTTCTCCTCTAACGTACCCGTGCAGACAAATTTGTGGACTTGCACGTTGCGAGTTTGACCGATGCGAAATACGCGGTCAGTTGCCTGATTTTCTACTGCCGGATTCCACCATCTGTCATAATGGAAAACGTGGGTAGCCCTGGTTAAGTTCAAACCGGTGCCGCCAGCTTTTAACGATAATATCATAATCGGTGGGCCTTGGGGATCGTGCTGGAAGCGATCGATCATTTCTTCCCGCTGCTGTTGCTTAATTCCGCCGTACAAAAACAAAACTTCTCGCCCTAAATGCTTTTCTAAATGCGGTTTTAGGAGTTTTCCCCATTCGGCAAATTGAGTAAAAATCAAAGCCCGATCGCCCTCAGCGACAACCTCTTCCAACATTTCCACCAACCGCTGCAATTTCCCCGATTCTTGGCTGTTAACGCTCAATTCTTTCGGCTTAGCTGCTGCGTTCACAAGAGCGGGATGGTTGCAAAGTTGCTTGAGTTTTACCAGCAAAGCCAGAATCATTCCCCGGCGCTGAATGCCTTCGGCTGATTCCAAATTAGCGATCGACTCTTCGACTACTTTCTGATATAATGCGGCTTGTCCAGCAGCCAGACTGCAAAATACAGTCATTTCCTGTTTTTCCGGCAAATCTTGGATGATTTCCTTGTCCGTTTTCAGGCGGCGGAGGATGAAAGGCCGAACGAGCGATCGCAAAGTATGCAATGATTCTCTATCTCCATATTTCTCAATCGGAATAGCAAATCGGCGCTGAAAGAAATTGCGAGGCCCCAAATAGCCCGGATTCAGAAACTCCAAAATTGACCATAACTCTTGCAGTCTATTTTCCACCGGAGTTCCAGTCAGCGCGATTCTAAAAGATGCCTCGATTTGCCGCACCGCCTGCGACTGCTTAGCCTCGGAATTCTTAATATTTTGCGCTTCATCTAAAACCAATCCTTGCCACTTAACGCCTTGAATTTCCTTAGCATCGCGGAACACCAGCGCGTAACTGGTAACTATTAAATCTTTGCCCTTAATTGCGGCCGCAAATGCTTTACCTTTAGCCCGTTTGTCTCCGTGGTGAACTAACACTTTCAGCGTCGGCCCAAATTTCTTGACTTCGCGCTCCCAATTGCCTAATACTGATGTGGGACAAACCAGTAATGTCGGCGCTTCTAGGGCATTTTGTTCTTGTAAGTGTAGGAGGAAAGTAATTAGTTGAACAGTATTGTGGCACAAAATATTGTTGGCAACAAAATTGTGATGTTCGCTCACCTCAAAGTCGTAAACCCAGCCGCTGTAATCAAAATCCTCAATTTCCTCTATCCGACAATAAAATACTTCGCGATCGAGTATGAGTTGCAAATTTTCTCGAACATTATCTAGCTGCGGTACATTGAGATTTGCATAGGCATCCAGGGTCTGATTTGTCCATTTAGAAGGCTTTAGCTGGCGGTACTCTTGTTCTGCGGAACCAGCCAGCACATTTTCCATACCTGCTATCACCTTTCCTAGACTGGTGCGGGAAAACTGTTGGGAACCGTTAATATAAACAGGATTGTGCATCCCGAAATGCCGCAGCGGCAGTTTTGTCATCTCTACTGCATCAGCAACAAGATCCGAAACCGGAATTCCTTCGACATTTGTATTGGCAGTAACTTCGCAAATTTTCTCTAGTTTTTGCTGTTTTTCTGAATAACCAAAGCCTATTTCCTGCAAAAATATCCGCGCTGAGTTACCGCCGAAAGTGCCGATATAATAGGTGCGAAAAATTCCACTACCATTGGTAGCACGTTTCTGTCTGGCGGCGATTCGCAACCAAATTCCAAAACGGCGCAGGAGTGTAGAAAGTTGTTGGATAATTACAGGCGAAGCGGTACTAATTTCGACATTCCGCATTTGAGGAATAACAGAACCTTCAGCATCAAAGTAATTTTTTAGAAAAATCCGTATGCTATCCAGATTGGCTTGCATGATGAATTTTGGGAAACTTTTCTCGGCTGACAGTTTCCCCCACTGATAGCCTTTGGTTTCGAGAAAGTTTTGGTATGATCGACTGCATACAGTCAAATCTGCTGCTCTTGGATGATTCCGATTATGAAGAGCGGGATTATTGATTTTTATCCCATACTTTTCGCTAATTCGGTGGAGTGAGATACGTAAATCTTCCAGAACAGTCGCATCTTTTTGTGTTATTATGAGCCTTGCTTGATTGGGCAGTTCATGTCCCTCAGCAATCTGCCAAGCCATAAATTTGACTAAATTTGGATCTTCGGGTTTTCCTTCCCAATACAATTTGGCAGGTACACAAACATAATCTCCAACTTTAAACTCATTTGTCCAGCCATCGCGTCCTAACAATTTGTGGCGGCGGGTAATAGTGATGCTGCTACCGTCTTGCAGTTTGATGGTTCGCAATTTTTCTTGGACTTGCTGGCGGTAAAGTCGTCGAACATTTGCTTGTACAATCTTGCCCGTTTCCCGATGGATAGAATTTACAATTAATTGCTCGGTAGGTTCAGACCAAAAGCCCTCACCGTCGAATTCTATTTTGTTAGAATAAGCTTCCCAGATTTTTTCAGCTTCTTGTAAAAAACCATTGACAAAAAGCAAGCTCTGCGGTAAAATGCATTTTCCCAAACCCATATCGTCGGCGAGACAAGCACCTAAACCCCAGCGTTCTAAAAATGCTAACCAGCCCGCCCCTAGCGCTTGATAAGGCCGCAATTGTCCTCGGAAAGTAGCCGGAGTCGCGATCGCACTTACCGCCTGATTATCGCTTAAAGTATTCAACAATTCCTGAAGTTGACCAGTTGCTTCAAAATTCACCACAGGCAACTTTTCAATAGTCTGAGAATCGCCCGAAGCCAAACGCAAAGCATCCTCCAAAGAAAGAGTCATTTGGGAATTGCGACTAGCAAAAAAAGTTTTAGCAGCCTTCACATCGGTGGCGCGCAACTCCACCCACTCACCGTTAATTTCCACCAAAGGCGAATTAAGTTCTACCAGCCGATCGAATTCTGCCTTAGAAATGCGCTGTCCGCCGATCGTCAATTCCCACTTAAAACTTAGCAGACTTTGCAAACCCAGCCCACCCTTCGCCGGATTCGCCTTCGGAGTTTCCGCCTGAATGCTCAAACCCAAACGACTCGCCCAACCATCAGCCTTTGTCAAACTAGGCGGCAAAACAACGCCCAACCCGCTATCAGCAAACCGCCAAGCCACAGACTTAATAAACTCGTAAGCTTGCAGCGGATTTAATTGACAAAATTGCGGTCGTTGTGCTTGCAAACTCGGCTCAATTAAAGGATAAAGTTTCGATGCTAAACCCAACCCTCCCAGCAAAGTTTCTTGTGGTAATTCAATTGTCCGCCCCGCATAAGCCAAACGTTCAACAGAATTATTCCAAACAGTTGTCGCATCTACCAAAAAATCCGTTTCATCTACTGCTTGCAAACAATAATTTAAACTCCAATTAACTTTACCCGGAGACGGCGGGATTAGTTGAAAACAAGTGCGAAATTGGTTTTGTTGAGACAGTTGGTTTTGCAGCGGTGAAGTCCAAGCACTAAGCTTGTTTGCCAACTTTTCTAAAGCCCCTGATTCTGCTTGCACGACTCCAGATTCTTGTTGCAAAGCTTGCAGCCATTCGCGGGTAGGAGAAAGTGTTTTGATGTCTAAAGTGGAGCCAGCAGCCGATCGCACTTCACCATCTACAACACTACTCAAAAACCCCAAAACCAACTCCTGCGCCCCCACCGGCAAATCCACCGACAAAGCCCATACCTCCCTCGCCACCGAACTTTCTTTTCTTACACCTCTTCCATCCGCTAAATCCGCTACAAAATCCGCTGCCAATCTTCCATCCGCTAAATCCGCTACAAAATCCGCTGCCAATCTTACATCCGTTACATCCGCTACAAAATCCGCTGCCGAACCTTCTTCCTTCTGATACATTCGACAAGCCGTCGGCATTTGCTTAGAAAAAGTAGCGAGACGGAGAATATCTGTCGAACTGTCTAACAAAGGTTGCCACTTAGCAATAGCCGAACCATCAGATTGGGCCTCCAATGCCGGCAAGAACTTGCACCTCGCCAACAAATCCAAACTCCACCTAGCAAGATGCGACCAAAAACGCAAATCTGAGCCGACAAAAGAATCTGCTTCTGTGCTATTAAGCGGCAATGATTGCAAAAAAACAAAAGCGGCTTGAGGGTTGAGCAAATAACCCTCAACTTGCCAAGGATAAAGATAAATTTCATCGATTGGGCCTGGTTCCTCTAATGCTGCGGCCGAGTGCTGCGGCATAATAGTTGCGTTGGATTCCGAGATTTTGGTCGGAAGCGCGATCGCCCGAACTTGCCTCAGAACCGATAAAATTTCCGTGGGAAGGGCTGCCGCCGTCGTTTTGGACGAACTCCGAGTTTTCTTAGTTTTCTGCTTAATTTCTGCGGTTTCTGGTAATTGCCAGTGGAGTTTCCCCGACTGCTGCAAAGAATTTAGAAAAGTATTCAATTCCGCCTCAGTCATTGCCAAAGGATGCTGCGGACTAAACTCAGATTCAACAATATCGATCGCCCCAATCTTCCGCCAAGTTTCCCCCCAAACAAACAAGCCGCTTTTTTCGTGTTCTAATAACCAACTGCCGTGTAAAATAGCCATTTTTAAATCCTAATATTTTTATTTAATTGCGAGACTTGCTGCCTCAGTTTTGTCTAACTTGTGAATAATAGAACTATGGCAATGCAAAAATACGAAATATCTGAAATATCTGCGTTAATCTGTGTTTATCTGCCCGACATCTGCGGTTGACCCGATCGCTCCCAAGTCCCAATCGAAAACTCATCCTACCATTTAGAGCAGGCGTTTGGGGGGCGATCGCCCGGGCGAACCGACCCCAGAAGCCCCAATATCAAGAGTATAAATGCTTATACATCCAGCGCCACGACTTGATCGCCCGCACAAAAAATCTCTCTCTTTTGGCATTGGACTCTCAAACATCCTGTGGTAGTGTTACGATCCCGACAGAGAAAGAATGTGGTAGATAAGGAAGCAGTCCTACATGGTAGAGATAGACAAGTCAATATCCTTCGATGGAAGGGATATTAGACTGAAGATTGGTTTACTAGCGCCTCAAGCAGGCGGTGCAGTTTTGATTCAGTCGGGTGACACGGCGGTTTTAGTGACAGCGACTCGATCGCAGGGGAGAGAAGGAATTGATTTCCTGCCCCTGTTGGTGGATTACGAAGAGAGACTGTACGCAGGCGGTAAAATTCCCGGTGGATTTTTGCGCCGCGAAGGGCGTCCCCCAGAAAAAGTGACTTTGACTGGGCGTTTGATCGATCGCCCGTTGCGCCCGCTATTCCCAAGCTGGTTGCGAGATGACATCCAAGTCGTAGCAACAACGCTGTCGATGGACGAACAAGTACCCCCAGACGTTTTGGCGGTAACAGGCGCTTCCGTAGCGATTCTGCTGGCGAAAATGCCGTTTTACGGGCCAATGGCTGCCGTGCGAGTCGGTTTGGTAGGGGACGATTTCATCATCAACCCAACCTACAGCGAAATCAAAGAAGGCGAGTTGGATCTCGTGGTAGCCGGTTCTCCTGACGGAGTAATCATGGTGGAAGCCAGCGCCAACCAATTGCCCGAACAGGATATCATCGAGGCGATCGACTTCGGCTATGAAGCAGCCTGTGACTTGATTCAAGCCCAGCGCGAAATCATGGCAGAATTGGGTATCGATTTCGTGGTAGAGGAACGCCCACCGCAAGATTTCGCCCTCGAAAACTTCATTCGCGATCGCGCCCAAGAACCAATCCGCATCATTTTGTCAAGATTTGAAAAAGACAAAGCAATACGGAATGCAGCTTTGGATGAAGTGAAAGCCAATGAAGTCGAAGCTGCGATCGCCCAACTCGCCGAAGACGATCCGATCAAAGTAGCCGCCAGCGCCAACGGCAAAGTAATAGGCAACGTTTTCAAAGACGTTACCAAAAAAATGATGCGGAAGCAAATCATCGAAGATGGCGTCCGTGTAGACGGCCGCAAGCTAGACGAGGTGCGAGACGTTTCTTGTCGCGTAGGCGTGCTCCCGTCGCGAGTACACGGCTGTGCGTTGTTCAATCGCGGGTTAACCCAAGTCTTGTCCGCAGCTACCCTGGGAACCCCAGGCGATGCCCAAGATTTAGGAGACGACTTGCACCCGCAGCAAGACAAACGCTACCTGCATCACTACAATTTCCCGCCATTTTCCGTGGGAGAAACTAAGCCGATGCGATCGCCCGGCCGCCGAGAAATCGGTCACGGAGCCCTCGCAGAACGCGCTTTGCTGCCCGTTTTGCCATCCAAAGAAGATTTCCCCTACGTGATTCGCGTAGTTTCCGAAATCCTTTCTTCCGACGGTTCAACCTCAATGGGTTCAGTTTGCGCCTCAACGCTAGCATTAATGGATGCAGGCGTTCCCATTTCCCAACCCGTCAGCGGCGCGGCAATGGGCTTAATTAAAGAAGGCGATGAAGTCCGAATTTTGACTGACATTCAGGCAATTGAAGACTTCTTAGGCGACATGGACTTCAAAGTAGCCGGTACCGACACCGGAATTACTGCTTTGCAAATGGACATGAAAATCAAAGGTTTGCCCTTAGATGTGATAGCCACAGCCATCCGCCAAGCCAAACCCGCCAGACTGCACATTTTAGAAAGAATGCTGTCAACTATCGACACTCCCCGCAAGGAAATGTCGCAGTTTGCACCGCGTTTGCTAACGCTGAAAATCGATCCAGAATTCATCGGTTTGGTAATTGGGCCTGGTGGCAAAACGATCAAAGCCATCACCGAAGAAACTGGTGTCAAGATTGACATCGAAGACGACGGAACCGTGACAATTGCTGGTAACGACAGCGAAAAAGCTCAGCGGGCTTACAATATTGTCCAAGGCATGACGCGCAAGTTGAATGCTGGAGACGTGTATGTCGGCCGCGTAACTCGAATTATTCCGATCGGCGCTTTCGTCGAAATTCTGCCAGGAAAAGAAGGAATGATTCACATTTCCCAGTTAGCGGATTACCGTGTTGGGAAAGTGGAAGACGAGTTAGCTGTGAATGATGAAGTGATTGTCAAAGTGCGAGAAATTGACAATAAAGGTCGAATTAACTTGACCCGTTTGAACATTCATCCTGATGAAGCGGTAGCCGCCCGCGAAGCGCTGAATAAATAGTTTAGGGTTGGTAATTGGTAATTGCTTGTATGGTAATTGCTAATTGCTGATTTATCGGTGGTAATTAGTAATTGCTAGCAGGTAATTGCTAATTGCTAATTAAGATTCAATCCGGTTGTTGCGGGTTGATTTGGGAGTAGAGTGCGCGACAGCGACAGATCAATTGCGATCGGCTGTGGGAGTTAAGACAGTCGCGCACTTTACCCTTCGATTTCTAGGATATTGGTGCTAAGATTTTGACAGATATTGATTAATGGCGATCGATTTTACTCTTAGTCCGCGGAGGCGGACATTGTTTGTGTAGTCGCGGTTTCAACCGCCGAATCTTATTTTGAAGGGTTGACAGAGTTTCCACCGAGTCCATACGAACCCGAACATGAGAGGGAGGAATAATCAATGCCAAAACGGTTGATCGTGTTCAAGACAGAATCGCTATCTTCCCCTGGCTGGGAAGATCGATCGCTTTCCCATACAGGTGCTCTAACGAGTATCCTGGCAGAACATTATGATTACTCAACCAAACCTCTGCCTCAAACGGGCGATCGCCTGCGGCACTTTGCCCAATTTACGGAAAGTAAAGAGCCTAAATCCCCTGCTGTCAGCACTCATGTTCGCTGGGGGGACTGGGAAGTGTCGCACGTAGAGGAGTACAGTCCCAAGATGCCGAATGCTGAGTATGACTGTTTAGCGGTATGCTATTGTCGTTACTCACCGATAGAGTCTGAGTGGAAGGAATTACCGAAGATTCAGGTTCCCGAACTACAAGAGCATTGATGCGCCCGTTGCTCTAAAATATGCTTGTCGGGCGAGCGATTTTACTCTTAGTCCGCGGAGGCGGACATCGTTTGTGTAGACGCGGTTTCAACCGCCGAGTCCCTGAATTTAAATCACAGCAATACAATCAATCTCTACTAACACATCTTTCGGTAAGCGAGCAACCTCCACACAAGCGCGCGCCGGTGCAGTTTCCGCATCAAAATATTTCGCATAAACCGCATTTACGGCGGCAAAATCATTCATATCTTTGAGAAAAACCGTAGTTTTTACCACATCCAACCAAGTAGCGCCGGCTTCTGTGAGAATCGCTTCCAGATTTGCCATAACTTGTTCGGTTTGCTTGGCCACGTCGTCGGTGTAGACGATATCGTTGAGTCGAATGTCGATCGCAATTTGACCTGCTACAAACAGCATAGTGCCCGTTGCGGCGATCGCTTGATTGTATGGGCCCACAGGTGCCGGTGCTTTGTCAGTACGAATAATTTTGCGCGTCATAGAAGTCACTTTTTGGGATAATTTTTCGGAGGTTTCTGGCTGGTAGATTTCTCCGTCAGAGGTTTCGGGCTGATAGATTTCTCCATCGGGCATTATTGTACCAGTTAAGTCTGCATTTTTGATATTCCAGCCATAGATTTGAGCCTCAGTCAAGTCTGCCCTTTTTAAACTTGCTGTAGTTAGATTTGCTCTCATTAAGTTGGCTCCTCGCAGATTGGCTCTTTCTAGATTTGCATTAGTCAAATTCATTCTTGACAGATCAACACCGTGCAGAATAGCTTTCGGAAACTTAGCTTTTTGAAGTTTTACCTCAGTCAAATTTGTCTCATTCAAATTTGCCATAGTTAAGTCAGCTTCCCGCAAATCTGCCTCAGTCAAATCAGCCTTATTCAGATTCGCTTTACTTAGGTTGGCTTTATACAAAGAAGCTAGACGTATGTCCGTACTATCTAGACTTGCACCGCTCAAATTTGCTTCGTCTAAATTGGTGCGACCTAATTTAGCATTATTTAAGTTGGCTCCTATCAGAGTTGCCCGCTCTAAGTCAGCATAATTTAAAATAGCACTACTAAAGTTTGCCCTGGTCAAATCTGCACCGCTAAGGTCTGCCCAGTTGAGATTCGCTGAGCCAGCAATGGCGCAACTTAAATTAGCACCTCTCAGCGATGCTTTAGTGAGGTTTGTACTTTGAAGGTATGCACCTGTTAGAATTGCTTCACTCAAATCTGCCCCTGAAAGATTTGCATTGTCTAGGTTGATGCCACTCAAGTCAGCACCTTTAAGGTCTGCCCCACTTAACTGTGCACTCTTAAATGCACGTTCGCCTTTGGCGTATCTTTCTAAAAGTTCTTCAGCCGTCATTCATAACCTCCTCGTCGTCGCATCCCAAAAATCACTATACCATCCGCGCGAATCCGCGTGCACCTGCCATTTTGCGCGTCGATAATTATGAAATTCCACACCCGCGTCCAAGAAACCGGGTTTCTACGATCATTTAAGCATCGTAGCTAAAATTTACGCAGAAACCCGGTTTCTGAGCCCCCGCGCACATCCAAGAAACCGGGTTTCTAGGATAATTTAAGCATCCTCACCGAGATTTACGCAGAAACCCGGTTTCTTTGTCGCAGTGAAAGAACATCAGCCAGCAATAAACTTCATAGCAACACCATTCATGCAGTAACGTTTCCCAGTATAGCAATCCTAAATCATTTTCTATGTATAGGTGTATTGATGGATTTTGGGGAAATCAAATTTATGTTCGTTTGTGAAAAACTCAAACAAAAATTTAATTATCTTAAAAGACTTACATAAATACCA
>NZ_JAIGNI010000060.1 GCF_026130175.1 Lyngbya sp. CCAP 1446/10
CCTCTCCCCCTCTCCCCATCTCCCCCTCTCCCATTAAGGAGCCAATCATGCAGTTAGAACCGCGTCAGCGAGCAATTGGGGCATTTGAAGAGTTTTTGAACGTGCCGCTTGAGGAACGATTGCAACAGCAGCAGAGTCGAGAACCGGAATCCGGGGCGATTGTGCTTTTTCAAAACGTCGCTACCACAGTACCAGCTTACCAGAATTTCCTAGCTGCACTTAACATCAATCCCGCCTCAATTCAAACCTTTGAAGACTTCCAAAAATTGCCGCTAATTACCAAAGAGAATTATTTGCGCTGTCACCCGCTACCTCAGTTGTGCCGCGAGGGCAAATTAGAAACTTGCGATTTCATTGCTGTTTCTTCGGGTTCGACGGGAAACCCGACATTTTGGCCTCGTTTTATCAGCGACGAGTTGCAAATTGCCGATCGTTTTGAACAAATATTTCACGACAGTTTTTTCGCCGACACCCGCCGTACTTTAGCTGTAATCTGCTTTGCCTTGGGGACTTGGGTAGGCGGAATGTACACGGCGAATTGCTGCCGCTATCTAGCGAGTAAGGGTTATCCCGTGACGGTGGTGACACCGGGGAATAATAAAACTGAAATATTTCGAGTAGTGCGGGAACTTGGGGAGTATTTCGACCAAGTAGTATTGTTGGGATATCCGCCGTTTATTAAAGATGTAATTGATAGCGGGATTGCTGCGGGTGTGGAGTGGCAAAAATATCGAATTAAGATGGTGTTTGCGGGGGAAGTGTTTAGCGAAGAATGGCGGGGTTTGGTGAGCGATCGCACTAATTATAACAGTATTAATGACAATATTGCTGATAACTCTGAGAACCCTTACGGACAAGTCAACTGTCAACTGTCAACTGACAATCTATATTATAACTCTGCGAGCCTCTACGGTACTGCCGATGCGGGGGTTTTGGGCAACGAGACACCGCTGAGTATTTGCATCCGCCGTTGGTTGGCCAACAATCCGGAAGCAGCGCGCAATTTATTCGGAGAATCGCGGTTGCCAACTCTGGTGCAGTACGATCCGAAAAGCCGCTTTTTTGAAGTGAATGATGACGGCACGCTGTTATTTTCCGGCGACAACGGCATCCCGCTCATACGCTATCACATTTCCGATAATGGCGGTTTAGTTTCTTACGAAGCAATGCTATATTTTTTGGCAGAATGGGGATTTAATCCGGTGGCACATTTGCAGGAAGTGGCGGCTAGGGAAAGTGCCGATTTGCCGAGAGGAATTCGCCATCTGCCATTTGTATATGTATTCGGGCGATCGCACTTTACCGTATCCTACTTCGGTGCTAACATCTACCCAGAAAACGTTACCGTAGGTTTAGAAGCTCCCACCATTAGCGAATGGGTGACTGGAAAATTTGTGCTGCAAGTCAAGGAAGATGCGGATCGAAATCGGTTTTTATCGGTGGTTGTGGAATTAGCAGCGGGGATAGAGGGCGACGAGAAGATGAAAGTGGCGATCGCGTCTTCAATTCTCGCACAATTGCGGCGCCTCAACAGCGAATTTGCTAATTACGTGCCGCCCGAATATCAGTTACCTCTGGTGACATTAACTGCGATGGGCGATGCAGAGTATTTCCAGATGGGTGTGAAGCACCGATACACCCGACAGTAAACCGCTATCTTTGGAAAAGGCGGGCGCTAAATTGTATCGGGATCGATATTTAATTCTCGCAGTTTCGCGGCCAGGCGATCGGCTCTCCCGGCCTCTTGTTCGGCTCTCCCTGCCTCTGCATCTGCTCGCCCTGTCTCCCTTTCTGCAACCTCTTCAGGAGTAGGAACCAGTTCATTTGTTGCTGTAAAGAAACGCAATTGTCCGCTAGAAATTCCCAAACTCAAATCAAGCTGTTGACTCCGCAGATAGCCTAATTCATTCGGTGCAATTGGTTGATATTCCCCATCTACCAAATGAAACCCAGCTAATTCTAAAGTTTCTGGATCAAACCAAAAGTAATCCAGAGTGCGGAAAGTGTCTTGATAGAGTTGTTTTTTAAAGTTTTTATCTATGTTCGCTGTTTTCGGCGACAGGATTTCAAGAATGATATTCGGGTACTTTCCCTCTTCATCCCAAACTACCCAGCTTTTCCGAGTTTTGCGTTCAGTTCCGAGTACCACAAAAAAGTCTGGGCTTCGGAAGTCTTGAGATTTGAGTTGTTGTGTACAGTAATAAATGGTGAAATGACCAGCAGCATAGAAGTCATTTCTATCTCGCCACAACCATTCAAGGCATTGCAGCAATAGGATTATTTGTCGGAGGTGCAGTTCTGTTTCTACCGAATGTTCATCACGGTATAAATCGCTGGGAGGAAAAATAAAATTTTCAGGTATCTCTTCTGGTATTTCTTGAGAAGTAGCTAATTCTGCGGTTGCTGACATGGCTGCTTGGGGAGGAGTAAGAGGTGGTGTGTCTATTTTAGCAACGTTTTTATATGGATGCCCAGGACTATTTATTCTGAAAGGGCGATCGCCCTTTTGGTCAAAAAGTGCGATCGAGCACCAAACAATTAGTCTTTAAATATTACCAATTACCATAAAGAATTGGTTTAAAGCCGGAGCCCTGATCGGGAGAAATTAAAAGAAGACGATTCATTCCTCCAATCCTCTTCCTTTTAGGTAGAGGTCGCTATCAACTGTCAACTGTCAACTATCAACTATCAACTATCAACTATCAACTATCAACTATCAACTATCAACTATCAACTATCAACTATCAACTATCAACTATCAACTATCAACTATCAACTGTCAACTGTCAACTGTCAACTGTCAACTGTCAACTGTCAACTATCAACTGTCAACTGTCAACTGTCAACTGTCCACTGAATGAACGTCAGCTTCTCGGAGAGCGGCCAGAATTTCTGGTCGTTTCATGCGCGCCCAGCCCCGCAATTTCCGCTCTTTGCCGATCGCCTTCAAGCGTCTCAGCGAAAGAGTATCGTAGTCTTCGTCGTCTTCCTCCTGGGGCGGAAACGGCAACTCTAACTGCAACTGCGGTAACTGAGGTTTCGACTGCACCTTCGACTGCTTCTGACGCTGCGTTTTCGGCGGCTTTTTCGTCTCTGGCTGTATTTCTGAGTGCGTCACAGCGGCTCCCAGTTGGCTGCGGAGGGTGGCGATTTGATTTTTTAGGTCATTTTCAACATCTGCGATCGAGTCAGCCACAAACTGATTAATTATTTTGACTGTGCGCTCTAATTTGATTGACAGCAATTTTTCCAGTTCATCCAACTGTCTCAACGCACCTTCAAGATTCATCTCCGAAATAACCGCCGATTTCGGAGAACTATTGCTGCCAGATTGTTCAATTTTTTTAGCCAATTTATCTACCTTTTCATGAAATGTTTTTTCAACTTGTTCGAGCAGACGCTTAATTTGTTCTATTTGGTCACGATCGAAATTCTGCTCAGTTAGAGCTTTTACTTGTTTTTTTAGCAGGTCTTCATTTTTTTTAACAGATTGTTCTATTTGTTGTGTTAGACTCTCTACTTTTTTTTGAAATGATAGCTCAAAATGTTGCAGTAGAGTCTCAAGTTGTGCAGTTTTCTGAGTCGGTTGAGGAGCTAAATGTTCCATTTCTGCTTGAGCCGCAACTACCTCCTCGTCGGTCATTTCAAAAACCCACGCCCACATTTGCTCAATGCCGAGTTCTTTCGCAACAATACACCAATCTGAGCCGCAGACAACTTCATATTCTTCTTCGTTGCTGTAAGCTTCAGTAGGACGTACAATTAAAGGAATTAAGTTGCTGCCTTGCTCGATGAGACTTCTCCTGAGAGCTTCCCGACGTTCGCGAGGGATTTCCTCCCCCTGAGTCTCTGGTACGGCAATTTGGGAAGTGTAAATTTGACTGTGACTAATTGGCTTAATCCGCAAATATTCTACTATTCGGTTTTGATCTTGCGATCGATCCATCTTATTACAAGTCCCCTTTTGTCATAAAAATCAGGTGTTTGGGTAATTATGTATATTTGCACTTTACAGCCTGCGTTTTAAGTGCCACAGGACTAACCCAAGAAATCTAATTATAGGGTGCGAGACAAACACCTTACCCAGACTCTGTGATCTGGGGGAGATATCGGCGGGGTGCTGTACCTGTGCGGCTGGCTGTGGGGTGACAGCCCGGGCGATCCTCTTCGATGGCTTCGCTAACGGCAAAACTGACTGCAATTCCTACAAAAAATCGACTGTGATGAGTTTAACTGGCTGGGGGACACAAATTATACACCGCTTCACTCATCTTTACTTTTTTTGGCGATCGGGCGATCGTCTTTGAGGGCTTCGGTAACGGGCTAGCGTGTTCAGGTGCGATCGCGATTCTGCAAAAAAATATCTTCTTGCGCTTTCTGTACAAAAGATGCTATAAGAATTTTAATGGCGATGGAGCTCGCCAAAACCGCCTTAAGCGTCATTCTTTCCTTGCGTTAATTGAAAGACTAAAAGGCTGATGGCTCCTACTTTTCTGGCTTGCTGCCGGAGAGTAGGGCCGTGAAAACTTTTCACTAATCTCTCATACCTAGCAAGCCTTTGTCCATACTCAGGATCTGGAGAAAGGAATCTCATGTTAGCTAGTGTGCTGTGGATTTTATTGATGGGCTTTTTTTCGTGTCAAATTGCCCGTCGCTTAGGTGTTCCACCTTTGATTGGGATGATTTTGGTGGGGATAGTTTTAGGGCCACAAGTTAGCGATGTCCTTAGTCCAGAAGTGCTGAAATCGGCGGATAATCTACCAATTGTGGCAGTGATGATTATCCTGATGAAAGCGGGATTAGGATTAGATCGAGAAAAGCTGACACAGCAGGGAACTGTGGTGCTGCGGTTAGGAGTTTTACCAGCGGCAATCGAGGCAATTGCGATCGCATTTGTTGCCATGCTAATTTTTAAATTCGACTTTCCCACAGGGTTACTTTTGGGTTGTGTAACTTACGCAAAGGAACCAAATTTCTCTGAAAAATCTGTGTTCATCAACTAGAAAAACCGTTCAAAACCCGGTGTATTACTGTGTTAATCGGCCGGAAATTACAGAAATTGCACTTTAATCAAAAGTAACAAAAGGAGTTTGTCTCATGAAATGGTTTGAGAAATTTGAGCAATTCATTGCATTACCCCAACTCAGCAAGTGGTTCATCATTTCTTGCATAGTTGGCATTCTTTCCGGCTTAGGTTCCGCCGCTCTCCTAGCTTCTTTAGAATGGGCAACAAATTGGCGAGAGTCTCATCTGTGGATTATTGCATTATTGCCAATAGCTGGATTCTTAAGTGGTTGGATTTATCATCGATATGGAAAGAAGGTAGAAGCTGGAAATAATCTTTTACTAGAAGAGATTCATAACCCCAAAAATATTATTCCCTTGCGGATGGCTCCGATGGTGCTGCTAGGTACAGATATAACTCATTTATTTGGAGGTTCCGCAGGTCGTGAAGGGACAGCACTGCAAATTGCTGCATCACTCGCAGACCAATTAACTAGAATATTCCGCTTTAAACACGCCGAACGCCGAATTTTATTAATGGCTGGGATTAGTGGTGGATTTGCTTCGGTTTTTGGAACTCCCTTGGCTGGAACTATCTTTGGTTTAGAGGTTTTAGCAATTGGAACTATTAACCATGATGCTCTTTTTCCCTGTTTAGTTGCAGCGGTTATAGGCGATCGCATTACCTTAGTTTTGGGTTTGCACCATACAGTATATCGTCATGCTCCCCTTGTACCAACGGTAACTCCAATGGGATTAATTTCTGCAATTGTCGCTGGTGCAATCTTCGGAATTGTGGCGATGATTTTTGCTAAATTAACTCACAAAATTAGCCACCTTTTTAAAGCAAAAATCTCCTATCCTCCTTTACGTCCTGCGATCGGTGGTACGATTGTCGCATTGAGTGTCTGGGCGATGGGATCGACTAAATATATTGGTTTGGGTATTCCTACCATTGTCGATACGTTTAACACTCAGTTACCACCTTGGGATTTTGCGGCAAAAATAGTGTTAACTGCGTTAACTTTAGGAGCAGGTTTTAAAGGCGGGGAAGTGACTCCTCTATTTTTTATTGGTGCAACATTAGGCAATGCTTTGTCATTAATTTTGGCATTACCAGCACCTTTATTGGCAGGAATGGGATTTGTTGCTGTCTTTGGCGGTGCGGCGAATACACCGATCGCCTCAACTTTAATGGGAATTGAACTTTTTGGTCTGGAATCCGGGGTATTTATTGCGATCGCTTGTGTGATGAGCTATGTTTTTTCAGGTCATGCGGGCATTTATAGTTCACAGCGAATTGGTTCTAGAAAATACCCTTTTATGTCAATGCAAGAAGAGTTAAAGTTGCCAAATCATGCAAATAATAATTCTTTTGATGCAGAAGAAACTATTAAGTAGTCGCGGCCGCTAACTTTATTTGAGATGGTTCGGTTAATCGGATATGCTGATTACTGATCCTACGCTGTCAAATAAACCCGCGATCGCGATGCTAGTCGCTTTGGTATTAGTTATTTGGCTGGCAACCCCTAAAAAGCAAATCAGTCGAGCAGCAGGTTGGTTTTTACTCGCGGCTTATCCAGTCTTGCTGATGGCCATGTTTTGCTGTAATTCCGATCAACTTAAAAAGAATATTTATGAAAGGTGATCTGTTACAAAACTCTGTTTGGTGGATTTGATGGCACGGGCGGCAAAACAGACTGCAATTCCTACAAAAAATCGGCTGTGATCAGTTTAACTGGGTGGGGGACACAAATTATACACCGCTTCACTCATCTTTACTCTTTTTGGCGATCGGGCGATCGCTAGAGTGTTTAAGTGCGATCGCAATTGCGATTTATACGAAAGCCAGCTTTAATATTCCCTTTATTCTTTAGTCTCTTAGAGAGCGACGAAAGTTTGTCTAGGATCTGTTTCAACCGCCGAGTCATATCGGGTTTTTCAACGTTTGTCGGATCGGCTTATATCAATGCCCCAAAAATGTAATTTAGATGGCTGAAAGCTTATAAATATTTTTGCCACTTGTCAATAAGCTTAATCATTGTTTTCTCCCCTAACCCGTTAATGCGTTCCAACACATTTTCAAAAGATGCAAACTGCTCCAAATCTCGACCGTTGATGATTTTCTCTATTATTTGAGGTTTGAGACCAGCATTTTTCAAATTTGCCGCCAGTTTGAATTTATCTTGAGTGTTGAGTGCTTCCAACAGCGGAACTGGCTTGGGAATCCTGCTTTCAACATCTTTAACCCTCTCTATCAGCGCCTGTTTTTCTCGCGTATACTCGGCTTTCAATTCATTAATTCTGTTTTCCAATCTACTTTCAATATTTGTCAGCCGCTGTTCAAAGCTGGAGGACTGTTGCGTAACCACACTTACAATTGGATTCTCAGTGATTGCGGTTTTTCTGAGAATTGCAAGTTGTTCGAGGAGAAGATCTTTATTTTCTTCTTCCAGGATGAATGCTCCGATTGTCTCGCCTTTGAGAGCTTCTATTTCCTTTGCTCTGACTGCCGCGTAGTATTCAAAGTCTCCGTCTACTATTTCGTAGGCATCCATACCGTTGCGGCGGACAATTATCGGATTAATCAATCCTCCTAATTCTAAAATTAGTCTGGCTAATTTCTCCAAATCAGGCTCGGCAAAATTGGAACGGGCCACTGTGCAAGTAATTCTTTTCACTGCAACCAGTGACGGAAATAATTTTTTCATGAGTTTTTACCTATTTTTTCCAAAACTTCTTCGGCTAACATTTCAAATTCTTGAGAGGCGATGGAATCTGGCTTAAAGTCTAGCACTGAAATCGGATCGGCGATTTCCATATTTCCCACCATTTGCATTTGTTCTGCACACTTTGCTAAATCGTCTCTCTCGTAAATTACGCTGTCCATGATTTCCATACCGTAGCGTTTGGGAATTGCCTCCCTCCGTTTGGGCAAACTGTATTGTACAAATTTAGCATTAGTGGAGATTTTGCAAGGGAGAACGCCTAAAACTTCTAAAGGTTTCTTGCCGATTAGTTTTTTGAATCCGTTAACTGTTTTGATAAAATCCTTGACATTAATCAATCCTTGATTGGCAAAAGGTTTTAAGTCAGAAGGAATAATCAAATAATCCGCCGTAATCAGGGCAACTCTAGCGAAAAAATTCAAAGATGGTGGCGTATCAATCAGTACAATATCATATATATCCTCTACTTTTGCTAGTTTTTGAATTAAAATCAGTCGGCTGTAATCTAGTTGATTGAATTCGTTTTCTTCGTGCATCAAATTGATGTGGGAAGGAATTACATCAATTTCGGGATGGCAAAAACTTGACTTGCGTGCTACTTCGCCTATCGAATAACCATCTTCTGATTGCAAAACGTGAAGAATATTGCTATCTTTCAAATCGTCTTGTTCTTCATCATCAAATTTTACCAAACCAGTTGCAAAGGTTGTATTTGCCTGACTGTCTAAGTCGATGACTAGGACTCTTTTACCTTGCTTGCTGAACGCTGCGGCTAAATTGACTACTGTTGTAGTTTTGCCGACGCCGCCTTTGTTATGGTAAACTGCAATGATTTTCATAGTGTTTTCTCTTTTTTGGGGAACGATTAAATCAGGTATTTGTTCCGGTTCTGAGATTTGACTTGGCTCAGGTTCTGCCGTGGCGGGATTGTTTTGTTGTACTGGTATTTCGCTAATTAACTCAGGAATAACTAAATTAAGTTTACTATCTTCCAGTTCCAGATTGTCTTGATCTTTTACAAAATTTAAACTATCTCTGCCAATTAAAGCGATAATTTCATCAATTTTCGTTTCAATATCTTGGCCGGTGCACTGAAATAATAGCTTAATATCATCGGCGACTATAGCGTAGATTCTAATTTCTTTACCGTTAGTTATGAGTCCGTAGCGGATGCTTAAACTTGTTAAGTAACGCTTCAGTTTCCGCAGATGGCGGTCTAAATTTTCCTTCGGATGTTTTGCTTCCATGACTAAACTCATGGGCGAGTTTACATCGAGAACTATGGGGATAACTTGGGTAGCAAAGGAGAGGAAGTCTAGGCGAATATTTCCAAAGGCGATTTCTTGGTGCCAAGTGTCGGGGGTATAGCCCAGTTTTGGCAACAAATAACTGACAATGAGTTTGCTTTCTACTTCGCTTTCGTTGCGACAGTTATTGGGATTGAAAGCCATTCGATTTTAGATTTTAGATTTTAAATTTTACAGTAAAGCAGTGCGGTGTCTATCGCCCCACAAACTCAAGTGCACGCAGTACACACCCCACAAAAGGGTAACATCTATCGCGTTACAAATGCTGCGGATTGTGATATTGAGAAAACCCGGATTGTTAAACAAAACCGGGTTTTTTGGGGATTTATCGCGTTTCAAACTTACTTGGTTTGAGCGTGAAATTCCTCTAATGTCTGATAGCCGCCAGCCGGATTGTACAGGTGACAGTTGTCGGCAATCCGCTTCATTAAAGCCCAAGAAAATTTGGTTTCATAGAGATGAGGTTGCCAGTTTTCTTTCAAGCTGCTGTGGGCTAGGCGCAAGTTGTACCAGGGTATAGCAGTTGAAAGGTGGTGAGGAACGTGCACATTAATGTCGTGGCACAGAAACTCTACCCAGCGGGGATAATCGCAGTGAACTGTTCCCGATAGTTGTGCTTGGGCTTCGTTCCATTCTTCGGGTGCTTTAAATGAAATGTCTGGTGCTGTGTGGTGAACAATGGTGAAAGTGCTCATCCAGAAATGGTAAACCATCCAGGGCAGCAACCAAAATTTGACAAATCCCCAAATGCCTGTTGTGGCAATTAAAAGCGGAAATCCGATCGCAGCACCGATTAAAACTACTAAAACCGAAAATCTGACTTGTTCGCGCTGTTGGCCTTCTTTGAAGCGCGACCACATAAAGTGTACTTTTGCCCAGTGGGCGATCGAGCCAACCCACCAGATCGGGCCAAAGATTAAACGATAAGCGATTTGTAATGCTTTGGGTGCGGCAGCATAATCTGCTGCTGTCATCGGTTGCCAAGCATTATCTTCACCAATTTTGTTGGTGTGCTTGTGGTGGTAATTGTGTCCGTGACGCCAGGCGTGAAACGGGAAAATTAACGGCAGAAATGCGAGATGTCCGACTAAATCGTTTACCCAGCGGCGGTTAGCAAATGACCGGTGACCGCAGTCGTGGCCGATTACAAAAAAACCGGTTAAACCGGTGCCTGTGAAAATCCACATTAGGGGCAGTAAATACCAAGGTGATACTGCTATGCCAACATAACCGACAGCAACTAGAAGAACGTTGACGATGACTTTTGTCCAAGCTTTGCGGGGGTTTTTGACAAAAACTTCGCGCGGCAGGGTTTTGAGAATATCTTTGAGGCGCAGGTTGGAAGTGTCACTTGCGGATGTCAATTTTAGTGGTTTTTCGATCGATGCTGTCATAAATTGATTTCGATTCTCCGTATGCCATGTGGATGGCTTAACAAAATTAACGCAGTACAAAAGCGCCATAAAATATCAGCTCGTTGCCAGCTTGCGGCAGACGAGTTGAGCTTTAGGCAAGCGCGTTTTAGCAAATGCTAGCGATCGCTATCCGCAGTTAGGAATTTCTAGCACTTTTGGCAAAAAATACTGCGGGTAGCAAAACATTCGTTTTTATAACACAGGGGGCAGGACAATTAGCATTAGCGGGTGTTGTTTGCTAATTGCTGTTGCTGCCAGAAATTGGGTCGAGGGCCGGCAAAAGGGCGATCGAGCGTTGGCGTTTGAGGGTTTGCACTTGCAGCAGCAAGGAGTCGATTTCTGCTTGCAGGTGCAGGAACTTAACTTGCTGATCGGCTTGGTAGGGGCACTTCACCAAATCTAATTCGCGAGTCAAGCAGGTCGATCGGGTAGAAGAACTAGCCATTTCGGGATTGCTCGCGGTGATTTGAGGCCGGGAAAGAGTGGATGAATTATTTGACATTAGTAATTGAGTAGACATATCTACACATTCACAGAAAAGCTCGGTAAGTGGGAAGCTCAGAGACTTTAGTCCTGAGAGGAAAACGATCCGGCGATTTCAATCGCCTTGAATCCCCTTGCGAGGTGGAGCGGTATGGTTACCCCTCCAGTGAGGATATGGTTGTCCTCTGCTCCTTTCGGAGTAATGTTAGCTTCGCCAATGTTATAAAGGCTTGTCAGGCTAGCAGCACTGTCTCAGTGACTTTAAGACTGTTTAACTACTAGCGACAGAGCAAGGGACTAGCTTCGCATCCCAGGGTGTCATGACCTAAATAACGTAGCCAGTTAAGACTTAGGCTGGTCAGTACAGCTTGCTTGATTTCTCTTACAAGCTCAGTGGCTTTAGCCCTGAGTTACTGACACCATTAAGTTACTTTAACCTGAACCGATCGTATTAAACATCAAATTAACCGATCGAGCTAAAATTAGTGTAAATTCCTTGGCCATTGCCTAAAACCATTGACATCGTGACCCTGATTCTACCTGCTACTCAGTCTGCTGCTAACTCCGCTGCCCGCGCTGCCTCGCCGAAACACTACGGCTGGCCGGGCTTGATCGAAGCTTATCGCCCCTACCTGCCCGTGACGGAAACCACGCCGGTAGTGACACTCCAAGAAGGCAATACTCCCCTGATTCCAGCACCGGCGATCGCATCTCTCATCGGTAGAGACGTGCGCGTCCTGGTCAAATACGACGGCCTCAACCCCACTGGGAGTTTCAAAGACCGGGGGATGACTATGGCGATTTCCAAGGCAAAGGAAGCCGGCGCCGAAGCT
Organism: Lyngbya sp. CCAP 1446/10; assembly: GCF_026130175.1. Classification (GTDB taxonomy): domain Bacteria; phylum Cyanobacteriota; class Cyanobacteriia; order Cyanobacteriales; family Microcoleaceae; genus Microcoleus. The sequence continues at coordinate 11,772 of NZ_JAIGNI010000060.1, forward strand.
GTAATTTGTGCCAGTACCGGCAATACTTCGGCATCGGCGGCCGCCTACGCCAGACGCGGGGGAATGCGAGCTTTCGTGTTGATTCCCGAAGGTTACGTGGCTTTGGGCAAGCTGGCGCAAGCTTTGCTTTACGGTGCGGAAGTAATTTCGATTCAGGGAAATTTCGATCGCGCCTTAGAAATTGTCCGCGAAATGGCTGTCAATTATCCGGTGACTTTAGTCAACTCCGTCAACCCTTACCGCTTGGAAGGTCAAAAAACTGGTGCGTTTGAAGTAGTGGACGCCTTGGGCGACGCCCCCGACTGGCTCTGCATTCCCGTAGGAAATGCGGGAAACATCACAGCATACTGGATGGGTTTTTGTCAATACCACCAAGCAAAAAAATGTTCGCGCCTACCGCGAATGATGGGATTCCAAGCAGCCGGAGCAGCACCGTTGGTAACGGGCCAAGCGGTGTCGCACCCAGAAACCTTGGCGACGGCAATTCGGATCGGCAACCCTGCTAGCTGGAAACAGGCGATCGCAGCTTCCGAAGCCAGCCGCGGCAGTTTTACCGCCGTCACCGACGAAGAAATTCTCGACGCTTACCGCTTGCTAGCATCCCAGGAAGGGATTTTCTGCGAACCGGCGAGTGCTGCTTCTGTAGCCGGCTTGCTGAAGGTAAAAGACCAAGTTCCGACAGGAGCGACGGTGGTTTGCGTGCTGACTGGTAACGGCTTAAAAGACCCGGATACAGCAATCAATCACAGCAATAACACATTCAAACAGGGAATTGCTCCTAGTTTGGATGCGGTAGCTGGGGCGATGGGATTTTAAGCAGAAGGAAGAAGGAAGAGGGAAGAAGGAAGAAGGAAGAAGGAAGAAATTTTCTTGTATAACTGAAAAATCTTTGTGATCTTCTCTCTCTTCTCTTCCTCTGCGTCCTCTGCGCCCTCTGCGGTTCAGAAAAATCTTATTTAGGATTTAGGAAGAAGGAAAAAATTTTCTTGTATAACTGAAAAATCTTTGTGATCTTCTCTCTCTTCTCTTCCTCTGCGTCCTCTGCGCCCTCTGCGGTTCAGAAAATCTTATTAAGGAGTTACGAACAAACATCATGGTTCAATCACCTCCAAAACTTCTAACTATTGATGAATTTATTGCTAACTACGGCGACAGCAATAGTTACGAACTAATCGATGGTGAATTAACCGAAATGGAACCAATGGGGCCGCACGAACAAGTATCCGCCTTTCTCGGACAGAAATTAAATGTAGAAATTGACCGTCTGGATTTACCCTACTTTATTCCCCCTCGCTGTCTCATCAAACTATTAGGAACAACAACAGCCTTTCGCCCGGATGTGCTGGTATTAGATCAAACTCGACTGATTAATGAGCCATTGTGGCAACAAGAACCTGTAATTACATCGGGAAACTCGATTAAACTAATCGCTGAAGTCGTGAGTACCAATTGGCCAAACGACTATGCCCGCAAAGTTGAAGATTACACCTTGCTGGGAATTCCTGAGTATTGGATTGTTGATTATTTGGGCATTGGCGGCAGAGAATATATTGGCAAACCCAAACAGCCGACAATTACAATTTGTACGCTGCAAGAGGATGAGTATCAAAGACAGTTGTTTCAAAAGGGCGATCGACTGATTTCCTCAATTTTCCCAGATTTACAGCTAACTGCACAACAAATATTCGCAACAAGTGGCATTTTTAACTCCTAATTCCCAAACGGCGGTAGATCGAGTAATTGGTTTTTGGAAGGTGAAAGCTGGGCGGGATTTCGGCCGGTTTGGGTGGGAGTTTGGCGGATCTCGATCGCAGTTTCGCCCGGATTTGCGGTGCGAGTAGGTACTATTTCTAAAGAATATGCTGGTGCTGGTTCCATTTTTGTAGTAGGAACAGTTTGTGCTTTGGTGAGCAAGTCAACGGCGTCTCCGAGGGCGGTGGTTAAATTTCTGCTAGTTTCGGCGTGACGGGCTTCTTCTTGTTTGAGGGCTTGAGTCAGTTGTTTAATTTGTTCGATCGCCCGATCGCGCTCTTCGAGAACTTCTGCTAACTTAGCTTTAAGTTCCCCAACTGTATGCAGTCGTTCAACCTCCTGCTGGCGAACAACTCCAGCCTCGTCACCTTCGGGCTCAATCGGGTAGAAATTCTGCAATTCCTCTATCTGCGCTGACAAAGCACTGATGCTTTGCTGAGTGAACTTAGCATCATTCCGGCGTTGCTCCGCTTCGGTATTATAGAGTTGGCGCCATTGAGCCGCACTTTCACCAGCGTCATCGCGATCGCGCGAAACCTCTGTTAACTGCTGTTGCAGCCGCTTAATTTCATCTAACCATTGTCTGACATCTTGAGACATATTGTTTATTTTAGATTTTAGATTTTAGATTTTAGATTGAAGAAGGGGTAATTGTGAATGGGTAATCGCTTAATTAATTAATTGTCTTTATTTCCATTTGCCCGATCGCCCTGTATTCATTTTGCATTTTCCAGTTCCCCATTTCCTGTGCGCTATGAACATTTATTACTGGTTGCGCTACGTAATTTTAGCTTTTTTGAAGGCACTTTTGAGGCTGCTGAGAGCTGTCACAAGCAAATTTGGTGATTTTTGGCAGTTTTGCCGGTGTTTAACTTGGAGCACACTCAAGCAAGTCGCAGTGAAGGCGGGAGAGCAGCGGTTGCCGGGGCTGTCTGCGGAAATGGCCTACAATTCTATGCTGGCGTTGTTTCCGGGGCTTTTGGCTGTCTTGTCGGCGATCGCCCTGTTTGAACCTTTGCAATCAACACTGTATCAAATCGCCCGTCTTTTGGGGGAAGTGATACCAGATGACGTTAGGAATTTGATTCGCGGCTTAATCAAAGAAATTCTCTTAACTCGCAATAAAGGGTTGTTTTCGGTGAGCTTTTTTGCGTCACTGTGGGCATTTTCTGGCGTAATGAGCGCGGCGATGGCTGCGATGGATCGCATCCATGAAATCCCGATCGATCGAACTCGCTCTTTTGTGAAAGCAAAACTCATTTCATTAGGGCTGAGCATCGGTACAATTGTGCTGTTAATTATAGCATCGGGAGCTGTATTTGTCAGCGACTTAATTGTGCAAGCTCTTGCCCGTCAGAGTTGCTTCTTGGAGTCCGTCGCCAATTGCGATTTAAAAGATGTCCAAAATTGCTTGTTGCTCGCCGGAAATTGCCCTTTAGAGTCCCAATTATTAGCTGTTTGGCGGCTGTGGCGGTGGCCGAGTTCTTTAGGGATTGTATCAGTTGCCTTTGCTTTTGTTTACCGCTACGGGCCGAGTCGCCATCAAGCCGATATTCCAATTTTTTCGGGAGCTGTTTTTGCTGCTATTTTGTGGGCGCTGCTTTCGGCTTTGTTTCGGTTTTATGTTTTGCATTTAAGCAATTTCAGTTGGACTTACGGCACGATCGGCACTTTTATTGTGTTGCTGCTATGGCTGTATCTTTCTTGTTTGGCGATGTTGAGCGGTGCTCAGTTGAATGTGACAGTGGGAAAGGCAATGAAACTATCAAGAAAATGATAATTTGGAAGGAAGTTCGGCAAGGGATTGTGTAGCGGATGTAACGGATGGATGTTGAGAAAAGAAGTTATCTAGGAGAGAGCGAAGAGGTTGGTGTAGTGGGGCGGGTTCACCCGAATCTATAATATAAACGAAAAAGCCAGTAAACCCGCCCCGACCCCGACTGATTAATTGTTTAACTTACCATAAAGAATTGGTTTAAAGCCTCTCCCCTAAATGCGAGAAATTAAAATCAGACTATTATTCATTGCTTCAATCCTCTTCCTTCCAGGTAAAGTGCTGTCAACTGTCAACTGTCAACTGAATGAACGGATGCCCGATTAATTACGCAGTAAAGTGCTGAGGATACCCGCAACAAAAGATAGCAAAATCAGTATCCAAATAACAGCGCCGGGAATGAATGTCAAGAGGCCAACTCCTCTGAGAATCCAAACTAACAAAGTTATCCCCAGGATAGTCAAGAAGATGCTAGTTGATAGTCGAAGTTGAAATTTAGGAGAATTAGTCATGTTGAATGTAAAAATTTTATCTGGATCAATGATAGCTGTTTTATTGGCGATCGGCTTTCACATCGGATTAATTTCGAGTCCCGATGCTGCTGTAGCGCGTGTAGGTGCAAATAAGCTGGGGGAAGTGGCGAATGCTGCGATAAAAGCTCCTTCTGCAAGTTTAGCAATTAGCGATCGCACAATTGGCGAAGCAAAAATCGGCATGACTTTCGGACAACTCAAGCAGGCTTTGGGTTCCACAGCCCAGTTTCAGGTAGAGTCTCCTTTTATGGTAGACTTTGATGCAGTGGCGATTAGTCGATCGGGCAAAGTGCAGTATCGGATTATCTATGCTGCCGGTACAAAGCTCAAAGATACCGATGTTATTGAACTTTTGATGACTGAAAACGCCAATTATAAAACTGTTCAGGGCGTAGGGCCGGGAATGACATTGAAACAAGCCGAGGCAATTTACGGCAAAGCTACATTATCTTATAACACAGACAATGAATCCAGAGAAGGAGTTGTCTTTGCCAAACAACCGACTCGAAAAATTATGTTTGTTCCCAAGGCTGAGGGAAAACAATTTGCCGGGGTTTATGGTGCTGGGAAAGGTGGATTTTATCAGACTAATAAGTATCAGCCGAATGCTGCGATTAAGTCCGTGATGGTGCGGAAGTAGACTGATCATTCCCAGAAACCGGGTTTCTTGCGAGATACCTCGCCACCCAACCTAAATTATCCGAAAAATCAGGTTTCTGACACCAAAATTAAGGATTATTGGTATTTACTTCCAAATACTCTTGATTGTCAAGATAAGTTTTAATATTCTCCAGTATTTGACGTAGATACTCTATGACTTCATTCTTAATCTCTAAAAGTTGCTGAATACTCTTATCTCGCCCCACATCCTCAAAAGACTTAACTCCGTGGGCTAAGTCGTTTCTATTCCTTTTAACAACTACAAGATTTTGCCCGTTTTTTGTCTGCTCAGCTTTTGTTTTACATGAAAAACCGTATTTTTCTGCTATTTCTTTAATCAACTTAGCATCCACATTCCCTGAAAATAGTTCTTCGCGTTCAAATGTAGCTGTGATGATGTCTGTAGATATTTGGTTAATTTGTAAATGAATTTTCTTAGGAGAACGGTTTTTAAGATTTTGAAGAACAATCATTTTGATTTCTGGTTTGAGTCGATCGAAAGAGATTGCTTGAGCTTTTAATTCATCAAATATGGCTTCAATGGCATTTCGCATAGTGGATTCAACTAAGTTATACAATAACAAAAAACCATTAGCTTTAAGAGTTTTTGCTAACTCAGAATTAAGACTTTGTATTGTGTCGTTGCCAGCACTATCGGCTACTGCTAATTTAGTAGTTTGTTTGATCAAACCCTCTAGAAAAATGAAGTAATCATTTACCTCATTGGCGCGTGTATTGAAATCTAAGAGTACAGTGTTCATCTTTAGCCTAGGAGTCGATCGCGGACATATTCAATGCGTAAAACTACTTTATTTTTAGAACTGCTGGCATCAGATTTCGTGCAATTCTTAAACTCTTTTGAAGTTAGCAATTCTGTTGACTTTAGTTCAAGATTGCTTCTTTCTCTCAAAGCAAGAGCAACACCTACAGCCAGAGACTCAAATTTAATCCGAGTTGTTGTTCTCGCGCCATTTTTACCTTGGCGAAATCCTTGAGGAAAATATTTTTCTACAAAGTTTAGCATTGACTCGAATTCTGCCCGCATTGTTTCGCGATCGAATTCCTTGTCGTCATTTACTTGCTTCAGATAGTCATCAAGAAATTTGTTTATCTTGCTATTAAAATTGTTATAGTTGTTTAAAAATGCAAAAAAACGCAACACAAATTCTTGCGGTTCGCGGCTGCGAATAGCAGACTCAGAAAAAGCGCATAATTTTCGGAACTGCTCATGTTTAGATAGTTCCTCAATCAGTTCAAGAAACGGGCCTGGCAGTATGCCTCTGCGCTTTTCCATCTCGTTGAGATCGACGCTACCTGTATTAATGCGTTCAAATAAATCTCTTCGCGTTTCTTCATTTGCACTTTCAGTTAATTGAATCATCCGAAGTGTAGTGCGGTTGAAGCGCCTCTGACGTGCCAGGGGCAAATCAGCAAACTTAAATCCATTTAAAGTCTGTATTTTCTTTAATTCTGTCAAGGTTAATTCGTTATTGATAAATCTAGTTAGAGTCCGAATGCGTTGTGTACCATCTATTATTTCTAAACGGGCTTCATCGTTTTCATCCTCATGGATGTCAGCAACAAAAATATAAGGTATTGGCAGCCCCAAAATTATAGACTCAATAAACTTTGACTGCCTTGCTTCATCCCAAGCCATTTCTCGTTGGTAGTCGGGGATGAACAACTCATTGGTATCATCATCCTTTCCTTCCATATATTTTTGAACGAGTATTTCGACTGGATACTCTTTGGTATCATAATTAACTAGCTGCTGCTTGTCGCGGATTTCGGCTTCAGCAGCATCAACTTTTTTGTGTTGCTCGGTAATTTCTAGTTTCGATCGCATATTCTTAAATAATAATCGGGTATTGCTGAGCGAATAGATCTATCGGTACTGTAATTTTACCCTAAAACTGTGGGATTGAGCTCGTACAAGCGATCGCACTTATCGACAAAAGTGCGATCGCCCATATTGAACCAACTCAAAACAGCAGCAAAATTACAGTTTATACGCTGGCGAGGGCATTGGCAGAGTGGCCTAACTTGGCTAAATGATTGCTGTCTCCGCTTAAATCGAAGACAACCTCACACTCTCGCCACGCAACCTAAATTATCCGAAAAACCCGGTTTCTAAGACTTTGCACAATTCCCAGAAACCGGGTTTCTGGCGAGATATCTCGCCACGCAACCTAAATAATCAGAGAAACCCGGTTTCTTCTACTTTGCCGCAACTCCAATTATTTAGCAGTCACCAACTGGGCCGGCAGCCGCTTAAACGCCAACCTTTCATTCTCGATATCCACAAAAATCGTATCGCCATCCACAAAATCTCCCCGCAAAATACCCTTCGCCATTTGCGTTTCCAACTCGCGTTGAATTCCCCGCTTCAGTGGCCGCGCACCGTACACCGGATCGTAACCAATTTCTGCCAAGAAGTCGATCGCCGATTCCGACAAGTTCAGAGACATTTTGCGATCGGCCAACCGTTTTTCCAAACGCTTGACTTGCAGCAGCACAATTTGCCGCAATTCCACCTTACTCAAACCGTGGAAAATAATCATCTCATCAATCCGGTTCAAGAATTCCGGGCGGAAAGTTCCCCGCATCGCCTCCATCACCCGACTCCGCATTAGTTCGTTATCTCCCGCCACATCCAAGATGTATTGAGAGCCCACATTCGATGTCATAATAATCACAGAATTCTTAAAGTCTACCGTGTGACCTTGAGCATCAGTAACGCGGCCGTCATCCAAAATTTGCAACATGATATTGAAGACATCCGGGTGCGCTTTCTCGATTTCATCAAACAGAATTACCGAATAGGGACGGCGGCGCACAGCCTCAGTTAATTGTCCGCCTTCGTCGTAGCCGACGTATCCCGGAGGCGCACCGATTAACCGCGAAACTGCGTGTTTCTCCATGTATTCCGACATATCAATGCGGACGATCGCCTCTTCGGTGTCAAACAGGTATGATGCTAATGCTTTCGCCAACTCGGTTTTACCTACGCCTGTGGGGCCGAGGAAGATAAAACTCGCCACCGGACGGTTGGGATCGGCTAAACCCGCGCGCGATCGCTGAATGGCATCTGCAACCGCCGTCACCGCTTCATCCTGTCCAATTACCCGTTTGTGCAGTTCATCTTCCAACTGCAAAAGTTTCTGCATTTCCGATTCAACTAACTTGCTGATCGGAATTCCCGTCCACTTAGAAATAATCTCGGCAATGTCAGATTCCGTGACTTCTTCCCTGAGTAAAGTTTTACCTGTAATCTGACTTGCTGTCAGTTTAGCTTCCGCTTCTTTCAGTTGTTTTTGCAACTCGGTTAACTTGCTATATTTCAACTCAGCAGCGCGGTTAAGGTCATATTTTAATTCAGCTTGTTGAATTTCAATGTTAACCTTGTCAATCTGTTCTTTAATGTTTTGAATGCTGCCGATGACACCTTTTTCTGATTGCCATTGGGCATTCAAACCGCTTTGCTGTTCCTTGAGATTTCCCAAGTCTTTTTCCAGTCTTTCCAAACGGTCGATCGATGCAGCATTACTTTCTTTTTGCAGCGACAGTCTTTCCATTTCTAGCTGCAAAACCTTGCGATCGATTTCATCGAGTTCTTCCGGCTTGGAGGTGATCTCCATTTTCAGTTTAGCCGCAGCTTCGTCCATTAAGTCGATCGCTTTATCGGGAAGGAAGCGATCGCTAATATATCGAGTTGACAAAGTAGCCGCCGCCACTAACGCATTGTCAGAAATTTTCACACCGTGGTGAACTTCGTAGCGTTCCTTCAAGCCCCGCAAAATCGAAATAGTATCTTCAACGGTTGGTTGGTCAACATAAACTTGTTGGAAACGGCGTTCTAAGGCCGCATCTTTTTCGAGATATTTGCGGTATTCGTCGAGAGTTGTAGCGCCGATACAGCGCAATTCTCCCCTCGCTAACATGGGTTTGAGCAAGTTGCCGGCATCCATCGAGCCTTGAGTCGCGCCGGCACCGACAACGGTGTGAATTTCATCGATAAATAGGATGACTTTGCCGTTGCTGTCCATAACTTCTTTGAGCACGGCTTTCAAGCGTTCTTCAAATTCTCCCCGGAATTTTGCACCGGCAATTAACGCGCCCATATCTAAGCTAATTAATTGTCTGTCTTTGAGAGATTGCGGCACATCTCCGGTGATAATTCGCTGGGCGAGTCCTTCGGCGATCGCAGTTTTACCAACTCCCGGTTCCCCGATTAATACGGGGTTGTTTTTGGTGCGGCGGCTCAATATTTGAATCGTGCGACGGATTTCGTCATCTCGTCCGATGACTGGATCGAGTTTGCCTTGACGCGCAGCTTCTGTCAAATCTCGGCCGTATTTTTCCAGCGCTTCATATTTGCCTTCTGGATTTTGATCGGTCACTTTGTTGTTCCCCCGGACTTGGGTAATGATATCTTTGAGCTTGGCTTCATCTAGTTTAAATTCTTGCAGTAGATTTTTGCCGAAGCGATCGTCCTTAACGTAACCTAGGATCAAATGCTCGATCGAGATAAATTCATCGCCGTACTCTTTACGATAAGCTTCAGCCCTGTCTAGCAGGGTATCCAGGGAACGGCCGAGATAAACGTTGCCGCCAGTTCCAGTGATTTTGGGCTGGCGACTGATAAACTCATCTGTGCGATCGCGCAATTTGGCGATCGTCACTCCAGCTTTGTTAAATAAACTGCTCGCAAGTCCCGATTCTTGTTCCAGCAAAGCTTTCATCAAATGTTCGCTTTCTAGCTGCTGCTGCTGGGCTGCTTTGACAACTTCTGGGGTGCGTGCGAGGGCTTCCCAGGCTTTTTCCGTAAATTGGTTTGGATTATTCGGTTGCATAAATTTTAATTCCCTGAATTCAAAGCGATCTATACTTTAGAGGCAATTGCTTAATTGCCCGTATAATCGTCATTGTACGAAGTTACGGACGGGGAGCGGATCGGTGTTCCCCTATATTGAGATAGGTATATCCGTCATGTGTCGCAGTCCCTCGCAAGCAAAAGGTAAACTGTCACGCCTAAAAGTTGCACTTTGATGAATTACCCAGTTGAGTTTAAGCCGAAAGCGATCAAAGATTTACAATCTTTGCCAGCGGAGGTACAAAGCCGAGTTTTGACTAAAATTGAGTTAATCCAAAATAATTTGACGGGGGATGTGAAACGCTTAACAAACTATACGCCAGAATATCGGCTGCGGGTAGGAGATTACCGAGTTTTATTTGAAATTGAGGAAGATATTTTGGTGATCTACCGCGTCAAACATCGCAAAGATGCTTACACTTAAACGCCTGGAGGAAATATCTATGATTCCATTACATCCTGAGTTTATCACCAAAAACGGCAAAAAAGAATTTGCAGTGATACCTTATGAAGAATTTGAAGCACTCCAAGAATTAATTGCTGACATAGAAGATTTGATTGATTTGAGGGCCGCCAAAGAGGAAGACGCAAATCAGCCTTCTATGCCTTTAGCAGAAGTGAAGAAAATGTTAGGATTACTCAATAATTAATCCGTAGAATTATGGCAAAAGTCGCAAACTATTTTAAGTAATTGAGCGGATATGATATAACTCCTAACTACTGTCAACTATCAACTGTCAACTATCAACTGTCAACTGTCAACTGTCAACTGTCAACTGTCAACTGTCAACTGTCAACTGTTTTCATGCTTGCATCACCACACGTTCCGGGAGACTGACAATAAAAGTTGAGCCTTTCCCGTCCTCGCTTTCGACACTAATTTCGCCACCGAGAATTTGACACAAGCGCTGGCTAATTGTCAATCCCAAACCCGTGCCTCCATACTTCTTGGTAGTCGAAGCATCAGCTTGAGTAAAAGGCTTGAATATCTGCTCTAATTGCTCGTTAGTCATGCCAATGCCTGTATCCCTGACTCGAAAAATCAAAACTTGAGAATTGTAGTTTGAACCAGAGTTAAAATCTTTATTTTTCTTTCTTTTCGTCTGTTTAACTTTTTCATTTTTAATTCTTTCCACCTCGATAGTAATCACCCCTTTTTCAGTAAATTTGGCAGCATTGCTGAGCAAGTTTAGGAGAATTTGCCGCACTTTCGGTTGGTCGGCGTACATTGTGCCGAGTTCGCCTTGGATTTTCAGCGCTAAAGCATTGCCTTTTTTCTCTACTAGCGGTTGAGCCGTAGTCATCACTTCTTCAATCATTGTCGCTACGTCGAAGTTTTCCAAATAAAGCGTGACGTGCCCAGCTTCTATTTTGGAAATGTCGAGGATGTCGCTGATCATGTCGAGCAAATGTTTGCCTGCGATTTGAATTTTTTCTAAGTCGGGGAGAAAATCTTCGGAACCGGAATCTTGAGCATCTTCTTGCAGCATTTCGCTGTAGTTGATGATGGCATTGAGGGGAGTACGCAGTTCGTGGCTCATGTTGGCGAGAAATGCACTTTTCGAGCGGTTGGCAGCTTCGGCTGCTATTTTTGCTTCCTGTAAGTCTTCTGTGTATTCCGCTACTCTTTGGATCAGTTCGTTAAGGGAAGTTGCTAGCATTCCCACTTCGTCGGAAGTGGTAACGGGTACTTGCAGGTCAAAGTTTGATTCTTCTGTCACTCGCTGAGCGATGAGGGTGGTGGCTTGTAGTGGTCGGGCGATCGCCCTGCTGGTGTATATTGCAAGTAAGGTGGCGATACCCGCCGATACCAACAGAGAACCAACCAGAATCAGAGTTCCGAGTTGTTCAGCTTTCTCGTAGGTTCTAAATGCCTTGTCTGCTTTGTCCCGAAAATTGCCAGCGAGTTTGGCTGAATCCTGCGAAAACTGTTCGAGTTTAAAAGCATTGCTCCCAGTGGCCAAATTATACAAGTTCCGCTGGAATAGCTGCCGCTGCTGCAGATTCAAACCAGATAACTTCGCATTCCCCAGCAGTTTCTGGACTTGTTGGAAGTAAGCTTCTACTGTCTTGCTGTTGGCTTTGGCGAACTCTTGAATCTCTTGGTAATCTTTGGCAACATCGGAATTAGTAGTCGGTGGCTGGCTTTGCAGTTGTTCTAGCTGTCCGCTCATCTGAGCAACACGAGTCAGAAAATCCGATCGTTCGCGATCGAAAATTTGCGGTTGTCCCATCAGATTCAGCAGCAAGAGCTGCTGAATTCTGACTTCCTGCGCGGTATTATTCAGATTGGTCAGGATTTCGGCTTTATCTCGGTCGATCGCCAGTTTTTCTCTAACTTGCTGCTTATGATAGGATTCTACTCCCCGTCCCGTCACAGCACCCAAAATCGCAATACCAATGACCAAGGCGTATCCGCAGCCGATTTTCTGCCGGATACCCAAGCGACCCAACAGACTTTTAAAACCTATTGGAGGATGGTTCTGGGGTTGATTTTTCGAGGCTAAGGTTGAAGACATGGGGAATTTACTCGTCACCCTGAGAGGCATTATCTATATTCTAATTGATGCCTGCGTGAGGGTAAATAAAGTTATGACTTTAAACCAAAATTCGGCAATTATGGGGTCTGTGCAGGGTTCCACAGCTCGATCTGCTTGACAGTTGGGAAGAGTTATGGTTAACAAATTATAAGTGGCGGGTTATAAGTTGCAAGTTACGAGTTAGATTTTTGATTCAAGACTCAACTTAACTTGCAACCCACAACTTATCGGTGTTCCTCTACTGGCAAAGTTGAAATTGTGCTATCTTAGCAGGAAGTTTTGAAGCATTAGGTACGCTAGCAGAGGTAGAAACGAAGATTCCCATCCCGAAACTGCAACCCTCTGCGTTGTTGCATTCCCCAGGCTTGGCAGTCAGTTGATATTCGCCTTGGGATGGAGGAGTAAAAGATATTGTCACGAGTTCACCTGTCTTTTGACTCGCTGCAATTTGTTGACCGCTGGCATCTGTGAGAGTTAGGTTTAAATCTTTGCAGTTGCCGTCGCAAGTAGCAACAAAAGTATACTCTATATCAGGATGCAGCGTTGCTCTAAAAGGAGATGACACTTGCTTGCGAACTTGGGCTAGCAACGGCACAAATACTAACTTTTGACCGTTGCCTTTCCGCTGCTCAACTTCTGTTTTTAAGCGACAAACAACCGTTTTTTGGTCATTGGTTAGTTCTTGAGCAATAGCATTGCCTGCGATTGCAGTACCGAGGAGTAGGGCAATGCCCGAAATAACTAAATGTTTGATCTTCATTGATGTCCCGTAAAATTAATTTTGGGTGATTGCAATAGACCGCTTTTGTCAGCAGTCGATTGATTTATCTGGAGCCTATCACATTTGTTGACTAAAGTTTTAAGTTTTAAATTATTTATCGCTGTGCCGAAATTCCCAAGCGGGAACAAACTTAGAATCTCCCCAAACACCGCGGCGATTTTTCTTGGCTTCGGCTTCCGCTTGTTGGACAACAGTTGCACTCGGACAGTTTTTCAAGTATGGACGGTAAACCATTGCTAATCCTTCGCGCAGCAAAACTTCTTGAGCAAATCTGCCGTTTGGCAAGCGAACTTCGCTAATTTTTCGGCCGTAACGGTCAGTATCAGTGACTGTCAAAACGACTCGACCGCCCCCTTCTTTGACTAGCTGCTGCATTCTTTGCTCGGCTAGATTTCCCCACTTGAACTGATTTTTTTCGGCTGCTTTTTTACTATTTTTTTCGGCGTTGGTGTGGGCAATTTCCGGTGCATCTACGCAGGCAAAACGCACTTTGATATCCTTGCCAGCGGCATCGGTGGCAACAAGTGTATCGCCGTCGCTGACTCGTTTTACAGCATAGTTATTCGGCGGTAGCTTTTGAGGACAGCCGGAGAGTAGGAATAGCAGAACAACTGCGCTCAAGCTGGTGATTGTAGGGGAAATGGGGATTTTATTTTGCCTCATAATTCTCTATTTTTTATTTTGTTTCCATCCAATTTTGCCCCGCGTGAATATCAACTATCAACGGTACGCTAAGCGGCAGAGCATTTTCCATCGCAGTTCTAATTTTCGGCTGCAATTCTTCCCATTCATCCGGTGGGACTTCAAAGATTAATTCATCGTGAACTTGCAGCAGCAGTCGCGCCTGATAGTTTTGTAAAATTTTGTTGACCTCAATCATGGCAAGCTTAATGATATCAGCACTGGAACCTTGAATGGGAGCGTTGGCGGCGGCCCGCAAAGATTGGGCGTCATTTTTACTGAGGGACTTAAGTTGGCTGGGGTTAATTTCTTCGGGGTTGTGGCCTTTCAAGCGGCGGAGGCTGCCATGCTCCTCGAAGTTGAGATAGCGACGACGACCTAGTATAGTGGAAACATAGCCAAGGGCGATCGCACTTTTTTTCACACCCTCCAAAAATTCAAAAACCTTACTGTAACGCTCGTTAAATCGTTCAATAAACTTTTTACCATCTGCGGAAGATTTGCCCATCGAACGACCAAACTTAATCGCCCCCATACCATAAACTACCCCAAAATTAATCGTTTTGCCAAACCGTCTTTCATCGGGAGTTACTTCCTCCTTTTCAAACAGTAGTTGAGCCGTCAGGGTATGCACATCTCGGTTATTTTGGTAAGCTTCTATTAACACAGGTTCTTGACTCAAATGAGCCAAAATTCGCAGTTCAATTTGAGAATAGTCAGCCGACACCATCAGCCAACCAGACTCCGGCAAAAAAGCCTTGCGAATTTGCCGCGAAAACTCGGTACGGATGGGAATATTTTGTAAATTTGGATTGGAAGAAGAAAGGCGGCCGGTACCAGTTGCAGTTTGGTTGAAATCTGTATGCACTCGCCCGGTATCTGCACGCACTAACTGCGGCAAAGCATCGACGTAGGTTGATTTTAATTTAGACAATGTTCGGTGTTCTAATAAATCGTCTACAATCGGATGGTCTCCTTGCAATTTATCCAAAACAGCCGCGTCGGTAGAATATCCAGTTTTGGTTTTGCGAGACTTTTTCTGAAATTCATCGGGGATTTTTTCTAACAAGATTTCGCTGAGTTGTTTGGGCGAACCTAAATTGAATTTTCTCCCCGCTGCTTCATAAGTATTTTCTTCGAGTTGTGCTAATCTCTTTTCTAGCTGCTGGGATAGTTCTTGCAGATACTCTGAATTAATCCGAATTCCGCAGTATTCCATTTCTGCTAAAATTGGTTCTAAAGGCTGTTCTACTTCTAGCAGTAACCCGTGCAAAGTTTTTCCGGGAAGGCTAGCTTGATCAGCTTTATCCAATTCGGCTTTAAGTTTACTTACTAACCCAAATGTGGTGTGAACATCCATGCCGCAGTAGTCAGCTACTTTGATAATACTGATGTCAGCAATTGTTTTGTTTTTCGGTACTAATTCCTTGTAACTTTCTGCGACAATGCCTAAGTATTTCCTTGACAATTCGCTGAGACTGTGGCTGGTTTCTGGGTTGAGTACGTAACTGGCTAGCATGGTGTCAAACACTACTCCGGCGAGTTTGACTCCTTGACAGCGTAGGATCGATCGATCAAATTTAGCATTTTGCAGCGCCTTCGGATAACTCTCGCTTTCCAAAATCGGACGCAAAGCATTTAAAACCGTGGCTTTGTCCAAATTTGTGCCCGTTTTATGTCCCGTGGGAATGTAAGCTAAATCTTGTTCTCCGGTTCCCCAACAGCAGCCAATTCCGACTAATTCGGCGTCTCGCGGTTCTAAGGCGGTGGTTTCGGTATCCCACGCCACGGGTGAGGCTTTGTCTGTGAAAGTTTGCAGGAGTTCGACTAATTCGTTTAACTGTTCGATTGTTTGAATTATTTGCGGTTTAATTGGCAGTTTGTTTTCCTGCTGGGCGGCTTTGGTGTCAGAATAACTCCAAAACCACAATTCGTCTGCTTCTGAACTTTCAGAATTTGCAGCGGAAAAATCACTGGAATTATCAGCATTAGACAATTCAGAGACTGTAAATTCTCCCTTTTTCCGAACATCCGTTAAATCCCGTACATGGCTCGATGCCGAACTTCCATCCGTGACATCCGTTAAATCCCGCACATGGCTCGATGCCGAACTTCCATCCGTGACATCCGTTAAATCCCGCACATTGCTCGATGCCGAACTTTCTTCTTCTACACCGCCAAAACGCTTTTGAATTTGCTTAACTTTGGTTAAAAAAGTTTTAAATTCCAACTTTTCCAGCATCGGAATCAAAGCTGCTTCATCAAAACCTATCAACTGACAATCTTCTAAATTGACTTCTAAAGGAACTTCTTGAATAATTGTCGCCATGCGCTGAGAATGATAAGCAGATTCCTTACCTTCTTCGAGCTTTTTCTTAGTTGCGCCTTTGAGTTGATCGATGGCTGCATAGATGCCATCAAGAGTATTGTAAGCTTCCAGTAATTGCAGGGCGGTTTTGTCGCCGATGCCTTTAACTCCGGGAATGTTATCGGATTTGTCACCGCAGAGGGCTTTGTAATCTATTACTTGTGCGGGCAAAATACCGAGTTTGGCTTTGACTTCTTCCGGGCCGTATTCTTGGGATTTGCCTTTTCCCGATCGCCTAAGTTCATCTGTACTCAAATATAACACGCTGATTTGTTTCTCAGTTTCTACTAATTGAAACAAATCTCGATCGCCCGTCAGGATTTTCACCCGATAACCGGCGGCGCTGGCTTTGTTTGCCAAAGTTCCCAAAACATCGTCGGCTTCGTAGCCCGGAGCGGTGAAGGCTGGTAAATTGAAATAGGTGAGGAGTTCTTGGAGGTTTTTGAGATCCGGGATAAAATCTTCGGGAGTTTCGACGCGACCGGCTTTGTAGGTTTCGTCTGCTTCGTGGCGAAAAGTGGGCGTGGCGAGGTCAAAGGCGATCGCCATGTACTCCGGTTCATGGGTGGCCATGACTTCCAGCAGAGACTTGAGAAAGCCAAAACAGACGCTGGTGGGAATGCCTGTTGTAGTTCGCAAACCTCCGTCTCGACTTTTGGCAAAGCCGTAGTAGGAACGGAAGGCCAGGGAGTGGCCGTCAACTAAGATGAAGGTAGGAGCTTGATTTTCAGACACTGACACAGATGGCGATCGCACGAAACAGCTTTATCATTCTACTCATTTGTCATACCTGTTTGAAAATAGCATCTAACTGCAAACAAGCTCTAAACCCTTATATAATCAGTCATTCCCAATTCTAAATTCTCAAATCAAAAATCGTGCGACGCTCGCGCTAGCCGAAGTCTCAAACCTCAAATCGCTCGATCGGCATAATGTGCAGCTTGGCTCAGAATAGTAGAAGATGTTACGTGCGATTCACGCGCGGGATAGCTTCGCTTCACGCAAATTTACCAACACCTGCCGATCGAAGCTTATGGGTGATATTAATCGATGCTACGAAATCCTCGAAATTGAGCCTGGAGCTTCCCTAGAAGAAATTAAGCACGCTTACAGGGATTTAGCCTTTGTGTGGCATCCCGATCGGTTGCCCCCAGGCGATCGCCTGCAACAAAAAGCCCAACACAGATTAACCGAAATTAATCAAGCTTACCAGGAATTGCTGTTGTTTCTGAGTCAACCTGAACCAAAGTCGATCGACCAACAGCCACCGCAGCAGCCACCACCTGCGGAAAAGCCTCCAGAAAAGCCCCTGAGAAGGCGTTCTGGAAAATCAGCCGGTAGAGTTGGTGCTCAGCGCAGTCACACCCGCCCCAAAGCCGCATCAAAAAAAACTCAAACTCAAAACAAGCCCAAAAGCAAAAAACGATTGACAACTCAAAATCGGGAATCGTCGCGGGGGAAAAAGCTATCTGGGCGTAGCGTGGCGAGGGAAGCATGGCTATCTCCAAACTATCGAAACCTTACCCCGAAAAAGAAACAAGAATTTCCGACTCAATACTCAAAACCGTGGCTATCTCAAAACTATTCCAGCTTTCCTTGGGGGCCGCTGACAATCGCCGTAGCGAGTTACGCTTTGACTGGCTGGATTTTGACTAAATCTGAGGCCCCGCTGTGGATGTCGACTTTAATCTGCGGTGCGGATTGGCTGTGGGCTGCGATTTTGCTGGCGGAGGGTTCGGCAACGCCTAGAGTGTGGCTGGCGGCGTTAGTTTTGGCTGGAGCGGTGGGGGGGTCGATCGCAGGTTTTCAGGCGGGAGGAATGGTAACGGGGGCTGTCTGGGCGCTAGTTGGAGCTGGTTTGGGGGCGATCGCCAGTTCCGAGGCAGAGTCTCGCGCCGTAGCTGTAGTTTTGGCCGCGGCGGGAGTGGCGACAGTGGTGGGATTGATTGCTGGGACGGGTTCTGGGGATTGGCGGAAGGCGTTAGTTGTGGCGGTGTCTTGGGGGATTGTTGGTTTGACGTGCGGGCTGGTGGCGGAAGTAGCTGTTAATTCTCGCGGATCAACGATAGGGCTTGTAGGCTTGATCGGGTTGGGAATGGGGGCGTGGGCGGGGGTTTTGGCTGGGGCGGGTTCGGAGGCTTTGGCTGGGGCCTTGAGCATTGCTGGATCTAAGACTGTTTATGGGGCTTGGGCTGCGATGGGGATGATTGCGGGAGTTGTGGCGCGGATGGTGGCTGGTGAAAGGTCGATCGCCACTGGCCGCGGGCTGTACACATTTATCTTGTTAGTCGCTACTTCTGGTTTTGGGCTGTGGTTGGGAAATTGGTTGGTTGGTCGATCGCATCTTTTCAATTAGTCATTAGTCATTAGTCATTAGTCATTACCGTAAGTTTCCTGGTTTACGCATCGGGGGCTAGAAACCCGGTTTCTACGAGTTTTTTTTGTTGAGTCACGATAAATCTACAAAAAAACCGGGTTTCTGAGGTTGCAAGTGCGATCGGCAAACACTGAAACCATCGCTTTTCTTCCCTCTTCCCTCTTCCTTCTTCCCTCTTCCTTCTTCCTTCTTCCTTCTTCCCTCTTCCTTCTTCCCTCTTCCTTCTTCCCTCTTCCCTCTTCCTTCTTCCTTCAGCATAACTCCCAGCACTTATCACTTTTCAGTAGGGCTTCAAACTCAGCACTTGGCAAAGCCTGACTGAAAAAATGACCTTGAATTTCATCGCAATCGTGCTCGCACAAAAAAGCCAGTTCCGGCTGATTTTCTACCCCCTCAGCAATCACAGTCATGTTCATACAGTGTGCCATTTGAATAATCGCTACTGTAATCGCTGCATTTTGGCGATCGTCTGCAATATCGCGAATAAAACTCTTGTCAATTTTCAGCGCATCAAACGGAAAACGTTTCGGGTAACTCAAAGAAGAATATCCCGTACCAAAATCATCAAGTGCGAGCCTAATTCCCATCTCTCTCCACACCGTAAAAGCTTGAATTGCTGCCGTTTCATCTTGCAAAATTAGACCTTCCGTCAATTCTAATTCCAAACATTTAGGATCGAGATTAGTTTCTCTCAATATCTGGCTGACTCTCTCCGTCAATTTTTTTTGCTCAAACTGGCGGGCTGACAAATTGACAGATATCCGCAGCGGAGGCAAACCCTCTATTTGCCAAGCTTTAGTTTGCATACAAGCAGTCTCTAACACCCATTCACCCAGCGGCGAAATCAAGCCCATTTCTTCAGCCATTGGAATAAATTCCCCCGGAGAAACTCTGCCCCTTTTTGGATGATTCCAGCGCACCAAAGCTTCAGCACCAATAATCTTCCCTGTTTTAATTTCTATTTGCGGCTCATAGTAAACTTCAAACTCCAAGCGTTTTAAAGCATTGCGAAGACAAGTTTCTTGAGTAAATTGATTGATAGAACTATTGGCAACTTTTGCCGTATAAAATTTATATTTATTGCCACCTTCTTGCTGAGAATTGTACATTGCTACATAAGCATTTTTCAGCAATTTGTCTCCATCGTTGCCGTCTCCCGGAGATAAAGAAATGCCGATACTTGCCGTGACGTAAAGTTCCGAGCCTTTGACAATGATAGGTTGGGCTACAATATCTAAAATGTTTTGAGCAATCTTGCCAGCATCCTGTTTTTCGGCAACTGGTTCGAGTACAATTGCAAATTCGGCAGCTTCTAAACGAGCCACAAAATTAATCTTCTCCGTGCAGTTAGTCAGCCGCTCGGCAACTTTGCAAAGTACGGAGTCGCCGATATCGTGTCCCAAGGTACTATTAATCCGGTTAATTCTATCTAAACTGAGAGTCACAACTGGTATCATTACTGGCAATGCTTTTTGCTTGTCTAATACCTGACTTAGCTGCTCCCGCAACAGCGCACGATTGGGCAAATTTGTTAAACAGTCGTGCTGATGTCGGTGGAGAGCTATTTGAATAGTTGTGTGCAAGTTTTTTTCCTCAAAGGGTTTCACAATATAGCCGAAGGGTTTGGTTGCATTGACGCGCCGCAAAGTTTTTTCATCAGCATAAGCTGTTAGATACACTACCGGGATCTGAAATCGCGATCGAATTGCTTCTGCTGCTGTAACACCGTCTATTTCTCCTTGCAGGTTAACATCCATCAAAACTAAATTCGGTCGGATTTTGGCTACTGATTCAATCGCTTCTTCTCCCGAATAGACAATATCAGTTATTTGATATCCTAAAGATATTAAACTGTCGGAAATGTCTTCTGCAATGATGCTTTCGTCTTCTACTATTAAAATTTTTTTAGTTGACATTAATTTCTTTCCTCCGATTCCTATTGGTTTGGAAAATGTTATTTGAAAAGTCGTGCCTGCTGTTTCTAATAGTTCTATTTCCCCCCGAATTTGCTTGACTAAAGACCCGACTAGCCGCAAACCGAGTGTTCGGGCCTTGCGATAATCTAACTCTTGAGGAAAACCAATGCCACTGTCGCTCACGGCTAGCACGCAAACTCTATTTTCATCTAAAGTAAAATCTATTTTAATTTTACCTTGAACTTGTCCTGTAAAAGCATATTTGAGGGAATTTGTCACCAGCTCGTTGATAATCAATCCGCAAGGAACTGCCGTATCAATATTGAGAGAACACGGCGCAATATTTGTTTGCAAATTGACGCCTTCTGTAGGAATTTCATAAGCTTGGAATAAATTGTGGGCGAGATTTTGGATGTATTCAGCAAAGTCAATGTTTGACAAGTCTTTGGATTGATACAATTGTTCGTGAACTAGGGCCATCGATCTGACTCGGTTTTGACTTTCTTTTAACATTTCACTAACGCGGCTGTCTTGGATGTAGCGGGATTGAAGTTTGAGCAAACTGGAAATAACTTGAAGGTTGTTTTTGACGCGGTGGTGAATTTCTTTGAGGAGGACTTCTTTTTCGGCGAGGGATGCTTTGATGCGATCCTCGTCGCGCTTGCGGTCTGTAATGTCCCGCACTACTGCTTGAATTATTTTGCGCCCGTTAATTTCCATTGCATTTAACAGCACTTCTGCGGGAAATTCTGAACCGTCTAGCCGTTTGTGTACCCAGTCAAAGCGACAGCTACCTGTTTGCATTGCTGTGGATATTCTCTGTGCTGCTAGACTGGATGAGTCTTGTCCGCTAGGCTGAAATGGCGGGGAAAATTCGCTAGGTTTCTTGCCGTAAAACTGTTCTTTATTTGTGCACCCAAATATTGCTAAGGTGGCGGGGTTGCAGTCAAAAAAGTTTTGTTCTTCGATCAACATTACTGCGTCGCTTGTGGCTTCGTAAAGGCTGCGAAATTTGCATTCAGACTCTTGCAGAGAAGTGATTAATTGGGTCTTTTGAAATTCCGCGCGCTTGCGGTCGGTAATGTCTATTCCTACAGAAACTGCTGCGCTTCCTTGATGATATTTCTGACCTACTATCAAATAATTTCGGATGCTGCCGTTAATTTCTACGTCTATTTCTTGTGAGGTTTGCTGAGATGAACTGTCAAAAAAGTTTCGGATTAGTTGTCCAAAAGTCGAGCCTTTGTCGAGAAAGTTGATTTCTTGACCGACAAAGCTTTCAGGAGACCGTTTGAACGAGGTTGCTAAGTGCTGGTTGACTTCAATATACCGCAAATCTGAACTTACCCAAGAAATTAGTCCGGGCACGGCATCCAAGACGGCGCGAAGTTGGTCTGTAGCTTCTTGGAGTGCTTCTTCTGATCGCTTGTGATCGCTAATATCTGTCGCCGTTCCGCACAGGCCTAACATCGCACCGTTTTCAGCTTGGTTGACGATGCTGTTGACGCGCAGGTGGACGGGAGTACCGTCTTTGCGGATGTGTACTGTTTCGTAAGCAGAATTAAAGGTTTCTGGCTGAATGCTGGTTCTAGCTAAAAGTTGCCCTAATATTTCTATTTGTCGATGTTTTTCTTCGGGATACAAAAAGTCGGTGAAGCGGCGGCCGATCATTTCTGGCGGTTCATAACCGTAGATGCGTTTGGCGGCGGAATTGACAAAAGTTAAGAGGCCTTGAATATCGATCGACCAAATCAACTCTTGGGACGTTTCTACAAGGTTGCGGTACTTTTTTTCGCTGTCAGCAAGTGCTGCATTCCAGACTGCCGTTTGCAGAGTAAGTCGGGCTTCTAATTGTTGATTTGTTGTTGCCAGAGTTGCGATCGACTTTTTGTACTCCGTAATCTCAGTAGAAACACCGACAGCGCCGATAACCTCGCCGTTTCCATCTCGCAGCGCTGTCGATCGAATTTCGTGCATAAAATGCCCCTCTCTGGCATTCCAAGTGCGATCGTTTCCTGCTAATACCTGGGCAATATTTTCTAAGATATCTGGCTGGCTGCTGTAAAGTTCAAAAATCGACAGCCCAACAGATTCACTTGGTTTGATTCCCAAATTTTCCAATCCTTTGCCTGCTGCAAGGGTTAACCTACCGTCTTTGTCGGTTGCCCACAGGAACATCGGCGCACAACTGACGGCGGCGTGCAGGGTTTTGTTGGTAAGTTTTAGCCGATCGATTTCTGCCTGAAGCCGATCGCGGGTGTTGCTTAATTCTACTGTTAGTCGATCGGCTTTTTCCTGCCAACGGGCAGCACTGTCGCACATTTCTGCGGGATTGCAGGAAGGATAGATGGATTGGTTGCAGTGTGACATGGTTACTATGGGATGCACAGTATATTTAATCCCAGCCTATTTTTTAATCATAACTTTTTAAGTGAAGTATTACAGTTCGCTGTGATACTCACCCGATCAAGATGCAATGGTTTAAAGATAGTTTAAAGGATTCATAAATTGTGGCTTCCCCAGTTGTGTAGCGACTATTCAGAAATTGACAATAAGCTGAATAAGGCCGATAAATCCGTATTTTTACGCCAAGTATGTGTAGTGATTAAAAAAAAAATTACAATTCTCAGCTTGCACAAGACATAAAATTATAAAGTTATTATATTAGTTTGAGTAGATTCACGTACTCATCAATGGGAGATCTAGAATGGGGAGTCGGGAATTGAGAATTGAGAATTTTTAACTCTTTAACTCACAACTAAAAACTTTCCCTCTTCCTTCTACGTTCTTACCTTAAGTGTTCCGATCTTTAAATTCCAAATTTAGATAGTAGTATCTTCTGAACAACTGGCGATATTTTCACCCCGCCCAAAAACGGATACAAGCCCCCGAATTAAGTCGTAATCCCAAAATCTTAGACCCAAGTTAAAGCTCCCAGATTCATCTGTGGAGTCAATTCTAAAATCTAAAACTTGTACGAAGTCGAAGCATCTAAAATCTAAAATAGACTGAATGTGGGGACTGATGGCAACTGTCGGAATTTCGGCTTTGTATTCGATGGATGTGTGCCGCTTCGCACGGTGGGAAATTTGAGGTTCTGCACTTACAGAACTTACGGACTCTTGAGCAAGAAACCCGTGTCTGGTTAGCTGGCTCGCGATCGAGCCCAATATTGATTGTAGAAACCGAGTTTGTTTGCTGAGGTGTTGCATTTATTGACGGCTGGCATTTGTACTATTATAATCAAATCAGCGTTTCACACAAAAATCCGAAAGTGATATGTCACACTTCACAACGATCAAAGTTCAGATCAACAACGGCGAATTGCTGCATCAAGTGTTGGAAGAGTTGGGTTATCAAGTAGAGTGCAATGTGCAGGTGCGGGGTTATCATGGCGACAAAACTAATGCCGAGTACGTAATTCGGCAATCCAATGGTTACGATTTGGGTTTTCGCCGCAGCGGAGAGGATTATGAATTGGTGGCAGATTTTTGGGGAGCTCGAATTAACCAGCAGGAATTTGTTAATTCAATTAGCCAAAAATACGCGCGCAAAAGTTTGATGGCGGCGGTACAATCTGAGGGTTTTCATGTTGAGGAAGAGGAGACTTTGGCGGATGGGACGGTGAGGATTGTTGTGGGTAGATGGGTTTAGGACTCGCGCTTGATTAACTCGCAAGCTATTTGGCATTTAAATTGAAGATGGATCGCGGGCTTTCTGGCCCGCGCCACAAAAGTTTAATTATTTATTTGCTACGAAACAAGTATTCCGATGCAAACGAAAACGATATTATGGGAAGGTTTGGAGGATTGAGTAATGGCATTTAGTAGGGTATAAACAACTATTACCGCAGGAGTTCATGCTAAGGAATGAAAATTTAATAACCTCAGCGGTGTATAATAAATAAATGAGTGAATATGAATAGGTTCATGTTTCGGTATTGATGTCAAATATTATACCTACTTGGTTCTTCTTATGTCGCCCATGATTTG
>NZ_JAIGNI010000061.1 GCF_026130175.1 Lyngbya sp. CCAP 1446/10
GCCACGATTACACCCACATGAGCAAGTCGCGTGACTAGAATATCGGGAGCCGAATGCGATGAAAGTCGCACGTTCGGATCTAATTGGGAGGGGCGGGGCTTAATAGCCTCCCTCGACCTAACTCAAGAAAATGTTATTGCCAAACGCGCGCAAGTGTAGCAGCCAAAAACTCGATCGCAATAAAAAAGCAGCTTTAGCGAGCTGCTCGTCAGAATTGCATGAGGTATTGTTTTTAGAATAGGACAGGTAGAATTCGATCGCCCTTGGGTTACATTTTTTGATACGGGAGAGTTGATGAATGAATGGACGATCGCAAAATCGTCACATAGCAAGATAGCATCGATGCTAAATTTTCCGACAATGAGGTTAGCGTTTAACTGTCCTTGCGCCCTACAGCCCGACCGCGGTGGGGCCATTTTATTTTTTGGCACAAATCAATAGCCGACTGTAACCCATCAGATGAGTGTGCCATCAGTTTTTGCACAAAGTCTCCCATCGCCACATCTTCACACCTAATAAAACTTACGCACCCCGTCGATTCAAACCCGGTTGATTCCCAAACATTCGGCGGTTAAACGGACACACTCAGGCATAAATCAGTATTTTTACGGAATTCAAAAGTCCTCAAAAACCTGTTACTTTCCCAGAAACCTGGTTTCTGAGCGTATCAATTGATATCAGGCCCGGTTTCTGATTTGATCTGGCAACCGGGCCGACGTTGAGGATGTTCTTAATTGCTTTCTTCTTCCTTCTTCCCTTTTCCTTCTTCCCTCTTCCTTCTTCCTTCTTCTAGAACTTTTTTGATTTCCTCGATCGCCCGACGCGCCACTTCTTCAGGCCTTTCGCCTCCTGAAATGCCAACTCGGACATCTGCTTGAGTGTAGAAACGCTCTCGTTCGCTCAAAAGGTTTTGCAGCTTAGATTTGAGGTCGCCTTCCCGCAGCAGGGGACGAGTGCTGTCCGATCGCAGTCGATCGCACAATTGGTCTACAGGCACATCCAGCCAAACCACGATACCGTAATGTAAATAACCCCAATTTGTCGATCGGGCAACAATACCACCGCCCGTAGCAACCACCGAATTTTGATAAGCAGACAATTCACCGAGCACTTTAGTTTCTAATTCCCGAAAAACCTCTTCCTCTTCGCGATCGAAAATATCAGCAATTGACTGATTAGCAACCCGCACAATTAGTTCATCAGTATCAAAAAAACGGTATTTTAACTCCCTTGCCAAAATCCTCCCCACCGTGGTTTTTCCCACACCCATCATCCCGACGAGATAGATATTAACTCCCCTCAACAAATCCACCACCAAATCCTCCGATATTTTGCTATTTTTTCAGGTCAATCGGCCCACCACTGGGGCGTGAGTCGTCTTCAAATACATCATCTTCATCCAATCCCCAATCATCCTCTGTTTCTGCACTAGGATTTTGGGGTACTTCATCACCGGAGTTAGGTATGGGATCTTGGGGGGGAACCAGCACCCGATACTCCGCATCGTAAACAGACTCAGTTTGTCCCACCCCAGACTGGCTGGGATCTCGATAGCCATAAGAGTATACCGAGCCAGCCCAAGACTTGCTTTTGGGTTCTTGTTTAGTTTCGTAAGCCGTCGGATTTGCCGCTGGAACGTCATTTACCTGCGGTCGATCGGGCAAATCGCGATCGTCCCCCCAATCATCATCGCTGCCGCCAGAGACAGATTTTGAGCCATCTGAAACCCAATCATCCTCATCGTCTGCTGCTTGAATAGTTGTCTGTTGAGCGTAATTCCTTGCAGCAGCAGGGTTTGGAGTTTCTTGCTGGAACGTCTGCGGAGTGTAGCCTGCCGGTGTCCCGTACTCAGTTCTATAGGAAGTTTGGCTATTTTCCGTATCAAAATCCGGGTCAATCTCCTGTTTTCTCGGAGGCGGAGGCGGCGCGTAAGCTGTTCTGCTGTCTGGTGAGACAGCATCACGGCTGCGAATGTCCCGGCCGCTGCGCTCTCGTGTTTGAGATAGGTAATTTGAGAAGGAGAGCAAAGCAGAAATCAACAAAGATGTGACAACTCCCGTCCCCATGCTGAGCAAAATCCAGATAGATAAGGGTAAAGCGGGCGATCGAATTCCCAAAAATACCAGCGATAATGCCGGCTCCACATTTTGTAAGGCAAAAATAGTTAGCCCTACCACAATCACTAGCAAAAATACAGCGCGCATATCAAATTTTAATAGGTAATTGGTAATCGGTAATTGATAATTAACTAATGACTAATGACTAATGACTAATGACTAATGACTAATGACTCTTTTCTTCTTCCTTCCAGCGTTTGAGAGGAACGCAATCAATCCCCAACTGGTCTAAAGCGCGAGCCACCACAAAGTCTACCAAATCTTCAATAGTTTGAGGATTGTGATACCAAGCGGGAATCGCTGGCACAATTCTAGCTCCAGCTTCTGCTAAAGTGGTCAAATTCCGCAGGTGAATCAAACTAAAAGGAGTTTCTCTAGGTACAAGTACCAATTTTCTCCCTTCCTTAAGCTGAACGTCGGCCGCTCTTTCGAGCAAATCCGAGCTCAAGCCAGCCGCCAACTTTCCTAGTGTACTCATGCTACAGGGAATAATCATCATTCCTTGGGTGCGAAAGGAACCGCTAGCAATATTAGCACCAACATCTTGCCACGGATGACAGCGGAGTTTGCCAGAATTGGGTACTCCTGCTTTTTCCCGCCAGAATTCTTCTTGCAGAGTGGGTTCTGCGGGCATTCGGATGTTCTGTTCGCTTTGCCAAACCATGTAGGTAGATTTTGATGCTACCAGTTCGACGGCGCGATCGGCTTCCAACAGATATTTTAATGTTCGCACGGCGTAAATTAATCCCGATGCTCCAGTCACTCCTACAATTAGCGGGTAGTTATTTGTCATTATTTTTAAGCAATAAGTACGAGAAAAAAAGTAAGTAGAAATTGAGAATAAGTAAGAAGAAACAATATCATATTGAACCGATATTCGGGACTGGTTTAAATGTCTTTCTGGACGCAGTGCAGTGTCCAGAAAGAGATGAAACCTACGCAAATTTTCGAGCTGTTGATCATTAGTCATTAGTCATTGGTTATAGTTTAAATAACTAATGACTACTGACTAGCCTTCGACAAGCAAGCGGACAACTGTCAACTGTCAACTGCCAACTGTCAACTGTCAACTGTCAACTGACTATTCCTCATCATCAAAAGCTTGACTACCGCCACCAACAGCAACTAAATCAATTTGCTGGCGATAGTAGTCAACGCTCTTAACTTGAACTTCCACCCGATCGCCCAAACGGTACTGATTGCGGTTTTTGCGACCCACTAGAGTTTGCTGGCGCGATCGATATTCATACCAATCATCCTTCAGCGAAGAAACGTGCAC
Organism: Lyngbya sp. CCAP 1446/10; assembly: GCF_026130175.1. Classification (GTDB taxonomy): domain Bacteria; phylum Cyanobacteriota; class Cyanobacteriia; order Cyanobacteriales; family Microcoleaceae; genus Microcoleus. The sequence goes on from NZ_JAIGNI010000061.1 coordinate 3,397, forward strand.
CAATCCTTCAACTCGCAGAAGTTCGCTCTCCGGCGGCCGCACCTCAATTTCCACAAAGAAACCGTAAGACTGCACCCCTGTAATCAAACCCTGGAAAGTTTGACCAGTGCGCTCTTTCATCAATCCCGTTTTCTTCAATCCCTGCAAATCGCTTTCGGCATCTTCAGCAACCCTTTCGCGTTCCGTCAGATGTACCACCCCCGCTGCAAACTCTGTCTCAAACTCATGGTGCAAGTCTGGGGGGAGGACATTCCAAGTAATTTGACCGTGACAGGAGGAATGATGCAAGTCAACTTTTTCCTTAGCGCGAGTTGTGCGGCTGCTGCGCCCTTGCTCGAACACAGCCTGCAACACCCGCAGCACCAGCAAATCGGCGTAGCGAGAAAGCGGCGAAGTGCAGCGCGTGTAACCCTCTGACAGTCCCAAACCGAAGTGTGGCTTGGGAGTTGTGCTGTAAACAGCGGGTTTCATCGTGTCTTCCAGCAGGTAGGTGAGAACTCTTTCGGACTTGAGGCCGGCAAACTGCTGGGTAAATCGCTGAAAGTCAAAGGGCAGAACTTCTTCTTCGCTTTCGAGATAGAGTTCGCCGCCGAGGTTGTTGGAGAGTTTGATGAACTCTTGAATGTCTGCCGGGTCTGGCATCGGTTGGACGCGGTAGATTGCTGGGACTCCCAAGGCTTGCAGGTGGGTGGCGACAGCTTGGTTGGCGAGTACGACTAACTCGGAGACAGCCGACTGCGGGGCGGGAGCTGTTGCAAAAGCTCCTAATTCGCCTTCGTCGTCGAAGTGAGAGTTAGCGTCTGGCAAATTTAGTTCAAAAGCTCCCCGCTTGAGTCTCGCCTGTCTGGCAGCCTGTGAGGCGTCTAAAATTTGATCTAGGAAAGGACGGAGGGCTGAGGATAAAGCGTGATCTTCGGCATCGGAGTCTGGTTCGAGAATTGCTTGAGCGTCCTGGTAGCTGAGCTGGTAGTCAATGTGAATGACGCTGGTTTGAATTTCGTATTCTAGGAGTTCTCCTGATTCGTCTAGGGTGAGCAGTATGCTGAAGGCCAGCCGTTCGGTGTCTAGCAGCAGGGAGCAACGATCGTTGAGGATTTCTGGGAGTACGGCGATGATTTTTTCTCCCAGATGCGCGCAGGTTCCTCGTTTGCGGGCTTCGCGGTCGATCGGGGTTTCGGGCTGCACGTACTCGGCTGCGTCGGTGATGTGGATTCCGACTTGCCAGCCGCCGGACTTCAGGCTTTCGATCGACAAAGCGCGTTCTATTGGCGGATCGGAGAGGAATGAGGTGGGGTCAAACTCGTTTTCGGCTTCGTCTGAGAAACTTTCCTGCTGAGTTTGAGGGGCATCATTTTCGTTGGTTTCGCCCGGTTCATTTTTGCTGAAGGTAACAGTCAGGATGTTACGCAAATCTAACCGTTTTTTGATGTCGGTTTTTTTGAGTTTGCTGGGCAAGTTTTCGGCTGCTTTGATGACGGCGGCGGGGAAGGATCGCGGCAAGTCGTGTTTGCAGCATACGATGTCGAGGTCGTCTGCGGCTTCGGCGTCGGAACCGAGTACCTGTACTACTTTGCCGACTGGGCGATGGGTTCCGAGGGGATAGCGTTTGACTTCGACGTGTACTAAATGGTCGATCGCCTCTTGCAGATTTGTACCATTTGCCAGCAAGTCTAGTTCAAACAACAGGCGATCGTCCAGGGGAATTGCTCTGTAGCTGACGCGGCCGGTGGGGGTGGCGGTTTGCTTGACTCGCGCCAGTACCGAGGGGTTGGCGCGTTCGAGAATCAGCATAACTTCGCCTTCGGGCGATCGACGACGGCTACCTTCTTTGATAATTTTGACTAAAACTCGATCGCCATTCCAAGCAGTCGAGAGGTGACTTTCCCGCACATAAACGTCTTCTGAGCCTTCAGCGTCTTGAATAGCAAAGCAAAATCCTTTGCTCGAACAACGCAGTTTTGCTTCTACCACGTCCTCTTCAGCTACTCGGCGATAGCGGCCTTTGTCTTTGACTAATATGCCAATTTTCTCTAGAGCTTCTAATGCGATTTGAAGTTTGAGTTGACTGGTAGCGTCATTGCAATCGAGTTTTTTCTCTAATGCTTTGGGAGCCACTAATTTGTCTTCTGTAAAATTTGCCAGCAGTGCAGCGATAGAAAATTCCATGTAGCGATCGATCCTCTTTTTTCCAGCAATTAGTCTAATTTTGGCGAAATCAGCCGCACCCTCTCTTGCCCTCGTAGTGCCTGCTTCCCAACAAATGCGCGGGTTAGTAGGTGGAGATGCCAGCACAGTCGGTGCTACCCGTGCGCGGGGATTTTTTCAGATTTCCCCCCCACATCGGCACTCGCTAATTGTCTGCTGTCTGTCTGCGAATGACAGATGATGGTGCAGACAAATACCCCATACCCTATTCCCCAATACAATTTTTTAGCGTTGGTTCCTTTGCTTTTCGCTTGCAGCGCCGAGATCTTCGCGAAGTAGAAAGCCCCTGTCGGTTCTTAAAAGATGACTCGATGCTGAAAGCGACGGGTTGAGTCCTGGATCGGGAGATGGAGAGATGCAGAGGGAGAAAATTTGCATTTGAGCCTCCTGCCTTTTTCCTTCTGCCTTTTTCCTGCTTTCTTCTTCTTTTTGAAGTGCCTCTTTCCTTTTGCTAAAGCCAAAGATTTTACCGGCGATTAGGCAAAATTGCTACTAGCTCGCCGCTGCGATGACCCTGTTTTTGCAAGCGCTCTGCCCTTGCGGACGGAGGTGCAATTCAGGGTAGGGAGCAATCTGTGCTGTAGAAAGTGCAAGGTACACAAAACCGGAGACTTTTACTACTTTTGCCTAGTTGCTGTGTCATCTCCTATAGGTAGAAATGACGCCCGGTGCTTGTTAGCTTAAACCGCCGGATGTGGGATAGGGTTTAGTCGCGTGAAAGGTTGCGCGGATGATTCACCTTACATTTATTGTATGTTGAATAGGTGCTTTCAGAAAAATGTTTTCTCTGGGTTGTACTAAACTTAAGTCATCAGCCCCTTTTGGTTTCGGGGTAAAAAAATTATGTTTGCTGAATTTCGCGCCCTTTATCCCACTGGACAGTTAATCTGTGAGTTGCTGACTATTCATCACGGTAAGTTTGTGGTTCGCTGTCTGGTTCAGGTTGACGGCAAAACTCTCGCTACTGGTATGTCGGCTGCTGAGTCTGTTGAAGATGCTGAAGACCGCGCCCGATCGCGATCGATCGCTGTCCTCGCATTTACTGCTCCGGCTCCGGCTCCGGTTGCTGCTGTTCCCGTTGCTCCGGCTCCGGCTCCGGTTGCTGCTGTTCCCGTTCCGGCTCCGGCTCCGGCTCCGGCTCCGGTTGCTGCTGTTCCCGTTGCTCCGGCTCCCGTTCCCCCAGCCCTTGCTCCTCTTCCTGTTTTAGAAATGCCTGTTGCCGACCCAATTGAAGTACCACATCATAGCAATTTTGTCAATACTGAAGCGAACTTAAATCAAGAGCCGATCGCACCTGTACCGGAACCGCTGCCACCTACTATCGATCTGCCTCCGGCTGCTGAATTTGTACCGAAGCAGATAGACTCGGACGCTTGGCTGTCTTCCAGCTACGGCGAACCGCTTCCAGAACTGGAAGTGCCGAATACTAGCCAAAGCGAACTGTCGCAGGGTGCGGCCGAAGTCCGGGAATTGCAACCGATCGCGGTGGGAATTCCCAGCGATGCGATCGAGGATGATTCTGATACGATCGCCCAAATAGACGCAATCCTCAAACGCCAGCGATGGAATAAAAAAACGGAAACCGACTGTCTCGAACAACTTTATGGCAAATCGTCCCAGAGAGAACTTTCTAGCGAACAGTTAGCAGATTTTCTAGAATATCTAGAAATCTACAGCAGAACCACCGAAGAAATCAAGAGATTGGGTTGGACTGCCAACCAAGGAAAAGATTATCTCAAACAAGGTTATGGCAAAGAAGCACGACATTTCTTAAAGCAAGAAGAATTGCTCGACTTCCTGCAATATCTCGAATCTTTACCCTAGGAATTCAGCAACTCAGAAGAAAACCTGGCGGTTGAAACCGCGTCTATAAAAACAAAACCCGCCTCCGCGGGTTGAATATTGGATGGTAAAAATTGCGTTATTCTCTTTACACCGCGGAGGCGGACATCGTTTGTGTAGTTTGAGTTCTAACTCGCACCCAGGGGCGCTTCGCCACATACGAGTTAGAACTCAAAAGTGGTTTCAACCGCCATCTGATCCTAAAAATCAAAAATGAAGAATATTTCTCCATTTTTGATTTTTAACATTCAATTTACGCGACGACAGCGGCGATCGGGCGGCTAGCAGAAGGACGGCGATCGATCACTTGATCGACTAAACCGTAGTCCTTTGCTTCTTCAGCGGACATGAAGAAATCCCGTTCAGTATCTTCTTCAATCCGGGAAAGCGGCTGGCCGGTATGATCTGCCAAAAATCCATTCAGGCGGCGTTTGTGATACAAAATCTCTTTGGCCTGAATTTCAATATCGGTAGCTTGTCCTTGAGCTCCGCCCAGAGGTTGGTGGATCATAATCCGGGAGTGAGGCAAACTCATCCGCTTGCCTTTAGCGCCGGCACTCAACAGAAAAGCGCCCATGCTGGCGGCTAAACCGAGACAAATAGTGCAAATGTCGGGGCGGATGTGGTTCATTGTGTCAAAAATCCCCATACCTGCTGTTACCGAACCCCCTGGGGAGTTGATATAGAGGTAAATGTCTTTTTCGGGGTCTTCGGCATCTAAAAATAGCAATTGGGCAACGATCAGGTTGGCTAAGTCGGAGTCAACCTGTTGGCCCAAGAAGACGATGCGATCGCGCAGGAGTCGCGAGTAAATGTCAAAGGCGCGTTCGCCGCGACCGGATTGTTCTATAACTGTTGGGATCATTGACGCCAGCCTACCTATTTACGTATCTTTTTTTTATTTTAGCGATTTGGGCTCATTTATAGCTAGGGTGCGGTGGCGGGCGATCGACAAATCGGCAAAATCCTTGAGTTTGGGCGGGGTTGGGTCGTTAATTTGGGGGAAATGTGTCGGGCGGGCGATCGGATTGCCGATCAAAGGGCGATCGCCTGACTCTTTTAAGATACAAGGGGCGGGTTCACCAATAGCTTTAAAGGATTCCCAAAGACTAAAAAACCAGCCCCCACCCCGCGCGCGAGTCCTTTATTGATATTGGTGCAAGATATGAGAGCGCAATTTTCTGTTTTAGACTAATTGCAATCTAACTGAAATCAGGGGATAATCGCCTTATCAGAATTGACGCAATGTGGCTCTAGATGTATGGGCGTCTTGCCACCAAAGAGCTGTGCTGTGTTTTTTTTACCGAATTTTTGTCGTGCTTGGTGTGCGATCGGCAATTCTTCGGTTGATGCCCTCCGCCGTTTGTTCCATCTACGGTTCGGGATTGACCCAGACCCATTGAATCAAAAAGATATCGGCAACATTTAAGTCAATGAAACTAATGAATAAAGATTTTTGGCTTGAACAGATTAAGAAAAGAGAAGTTTTTGAAAGAGCGTATGTGTATGCTATTTTCTACCAAATCAAAGATGATTCCTACTGCAATTTTATTGAGATAGCTTACTACCGACAAAATAATAAAGAACAATTATTTAAAGAAATTGAATCGTCTCTTGAAAATCCCAGCTTGTATGAACCCGAAACTGCGTTTTCCTTCTATCTACCCAAATCAGATATGTTCTTCAGAAGAATGATATACACTCCCTTCAAAGACTTAATAATCAAATTTATTTTTGTATCTGTATTAGCTGAATTATTGGATTTTACGTTTGTTCACAATTGCTTTTCATATCGTCTTGATAGAAATATTGAAAAACATCAGAAATCCAAGCGATATTTATATAAGCCTTACTATGAAGGATTTAAAGAATTTATAGATTGGCAATTAGCCCAAGTCGAAAATAGCACTTGTCTGCTTAAAACCGACATATCATCTTTTTATGACTCTATATCTCATGAGTATCTCATGTCAGCAATTTCCCAGAAACTAAACATAACTAATGAAAGTCCTTTTATGATTCTATTTAGTAGGACATTGAAATTCAAAACTTGTTACTATTCAATCGTGGACGGAAAATTATGTGAAACATATAATAGCCAAGGTATACCGATAGGAAATTCAGCCGAAGGCTTTATAGCTAATATATTTCTTGATGAAGTTGATGAAGCACTATTCAACTTGGGTATAAATTTCGGCAGATATGTAGATGATTTTAGAGTTTTTACAAATAATAAAAGTGATTCATTAAAAGCATTAATAATCCTACAAGAATTTCTTCTAAAAATAGGACTGAATTTAAATACTTCCAAAACTAAAATTATAGAAGCTCAAGAAAATATTATTAAATTCATTAAACATTCAAATAAAAGTGGAGTTTATGGAATGCCACCTGAAGAAGAGGCTTATGATGAAAATAAGCAAGAAAAGAAGCTAGATAAAACCCACATTATCAAAGAAATTGATCCTAAAAAAGCAAGGGAACAATATGATAAATTATATTTTTCAAAATATCCCAAAAAAGTTATAAAAATACACAATATTGATGATGAAGATAAAGCACAACAATTCTGTAGTTTTTTGTATGGCATTAAATTCGGCGCGAAACTAGAAAATCAAGCATTTACTAAGCAGATGGAATGGCTTTATATATTGTCCAAAAAGTACCCAAAACATTGTAAATCTTACTCTTGGTTGTTTGTAAAGTTCATATTCCACGATTATAGTAATGATATTCAAATCATCAGTATTCAATATCTTTTTAAAGTATTTGATGATGAACTTGTTAATGTATTTATCAAAACTAGAATTATTCATCATCTGGTTAAACCACGAAAAGGAGCAGTAACTTATATAGAAAGAATAGGGATAAATACTAAACTTAGAAATAGAATTATTGAACATATAACTAAGTTAATGAAAATCAATTGTATCGCATTGCAGTTGAATTGTATATATGCTTACTATTTGATGTTCAGAGACCGCGATCATCGACATTTGCAAGACTTTGTATCTCATAACTTAAAGCGTCCCATACCAAAACCGATCCAACAGGCTGTTTATCAGATAGGAACTTTATATGACAATCATTCTCCAGGGTTAGCTTCTTTTGAAGAGATTTTGGAAGAGAGTGAAATAGAATATGAATCTGAAAGCTTGAATTCTCAGTAAAATTCCAATTTTAAAAGTCAATATCTCGATCGGGAGGTTCATAAACAACAAGAAAGCTTTTTGCTCTTGTTGCTCCAACATACCTATCTGCGATATCCCAATTGCTTGGTATCAATTTCTTTTCTTTTTCAAAAAATAACATGATAACATCACTTTCTAAGCCCTTATACATCCCTATATTAGACCACTGAATAGTATTTTTATCTTTATTAAATGAATAGGGTTTAATATCAAAACGATCGATATGCGAATATTGTGAAAGTATGGACTTAGATGATGGATACATATCAGTTAATATTACAATCTGATTGGGGAGAACATGATGATTATTCACTAGATTGGTAATATCTTCTTCTAAGCAAATAAAGATGTCATCTGTATCTTCATATATCCGATAAACTACATCTCTTCCTTCCATTAAGGAACTCTTTATTGGATGAGAACAGGAGACAAATGGCTCTGCATATTTAAATATCTTGTGAGTATTTCGACAGTTTTTATCTAAAACAGTCGGGTGTACTTTAAGGGCAAATTTATTTGCATTTTTTGAAATATTTTGATTACTATCTTGGAAAATATAGAAGATACCATCATCAGGAATCAACTGTTTCAAATAGTTAGTTTCCTCGGACTCAAAATCTTGTCCTTCATCAAGGATAATTGCTGTAAAGTCAAATGTTAACTTAGATTTTCTTGGGTGTATCTCTTCAAAACTAGAAACTACACAGTACCCCATTTTAATTTCATCTTGTAAAGAAGCAGCGAGATAAAGGGAAAGGTTATTAGATTTACAAATTACAAGTGTTTTAACCAGATGTTGGCATAACTTTCTTGCTTTTTCTATTGCCAATTGAGTCTTCCCTGAACCAGCACAGCCCAGAACAATGCACTCAGAATGTAGGCAAAGATTATTCAAGATATCGAATTGCTGTTGTGTTAATTGAATAATTTCGTGGTTAGTTTCACTAATATCATTAGCAATATATTTTTTGAACTCTGTACTTGGAGATATGAGGTTAATGATTAAATCTGTCCGCTGCTCTCCAAGTTTTGTAAAATGTCCCTCCGCTTTATAGTAATCAAAAACCGAAGATATCCACCCACTAATATTTCCTAACTGAGGACGTAAAAGTAATATCTCTTGAGGTGCTTCAGAGGGTAGATTGTTTACCACCCCATCAATATCAGGAAAAGCCACACATTGTCCTATACAAAAATCTTTATTTTTAAATTCTTTGTGTTTACTGAGAAAATCCAAAAACTTAAACTTAATTTCTTTGGCTTGTTTAAAAGGAGATATTTTCATCTTGTCTTTGTTCTGATACCAAGCCATATTCAGATGATCGTAGATGATCTGCCCTCCTTTGGCTTCTAGTATAACAATTCCTCGATCGGGATGAATAATTATGAAGTCAGCTTCCCTATCTTGAACAATATATTTGATGTGCTGCCACCATGCTCCATGAAAAACAATATAATCATCACTCAAATTTTTTTCAAAAATCTGGAATAGAGTCTTTTCGGCGTAGCTCTTAGTTGTTGATGATAATTTTTGAGGAATCATTCTTGCCATAACTATTCACCTCTTATCTTTTTAGATGACTACTACTTTGTTGGTAAGTTTTTATATAGTAGTTGCAGGATAATTTTTATGGGTGTATATTACCGCAAAAGGCTTTTGTATGTCAAGCCGCATTAGCTACTACTTGCCATAAGAAGTCTCCCTTTCAAGCATCTAGTACCTTGCACACTCTGTCTCAACTACATCAGGCGCTACATAGAAAAGAGTGATATCCACTAAATACCAAGCTACTCAAATTTTAATCTGCCAACCTCGGCGGTACATTCCATACAAAATCAACCACCAACACAATACCGCTGTCACCGCAAATGCTAGAGAACCGTTCAGCGGCCCAGCCCAAGGCACAAACCAGTTTTCATAAATCCAAGTATAGGTACTTGGAGCACTTTTGCCACTACCGATATGAGTTTTTAACAAAATTCTGGCGACAATCCCGGAAGCGACAAACAAGAAAATTGCATTTAATCCCATGATTTCCAACGGCCATCCCCATTTCCACTTTCGCACTTCTATTGTTTCGTAGCAAGCTGCTAACAATAGCAACGCCCAACCTGCGGTAAAAACTACATAGGAACTCGTCCAGAGTTGTTTGTTGATGGGAAAGGAAAATCCCCACAAACGACCGATTACTAGGCAACTCAGACCGCCGATCGCTAAATTTAAACTCGTGCGGGTTTTGATTGGCTGTACGCGCAGCCACTCTCCTGTAAAGTAGCCGATCAGCACTGTCACGCTGGCTGGTAATGTGCTCAACAGTCCTTCAGGATCGAAGGGGCCGCCTTTGTACAGGTGTTGGCTGCCGAGAATTAGCCGATCGACATATCCACCTAAATATCCTTCCGGCGTGAGTTCGTAGGCGCTGTACCCCCCTACAGCAAATACGAGTAATGCGCCCCAATAGCCTAAAAGCACCGCCACAGCGAGCAGTTTTTGATGGCGGGGGGAAAGGTTGAGAATCGCGATCGCACTAATCAAATACGCCAAACCGATGCGCTGCAATACTCCCATGATGCGGATTTTACCGAAGTTTTCCACTGGGGCGCTGTTGAGGAGTACGTCGAGGGCGATCGAAGATGTATTTAGCAGCAATCCTAATACAAACAAAATCCCCGCGCGGCGCGCAATTCGCCAGTAAATATTTGTTTCTATTTTTGTAGTAGTTTGAGTATATTCTGACAGGGAGAAAGACATCGCGCAGCCCACGATGAACAGGAAAAACGGAAATACCAAGTCTGTCGGCGTGCAACCGTGCCATTCTGCGTGATCTAGCGGCGGATACACCTGTTTCCAACTGCCGGGGTTATTGACGAGAATCATCGAGGCGATCGCAATTCCGCGAAAAACATCAAGAGATTTTAAGCGCATAAATTAGTCAGTAGTCAGTAGTCAGTAGTCAGTAGTCATTAGTCATTAGTCATTAGCCATTAGTCATTGGTAGCCACTCACAAATAAAAACAGCCAACAATGCCCAATGCCCAATGCCCAATGCCCTATATCTCTATTCCCTCTAAAGTCATAATGACAGCATTTTTCATCAACATATCGCAGCGATCCGCATAAAAAGATGCAGCCTTATCATACTTGTTAACTTGCAAGACGCGCAGAAACATTTGCCTTGCTTGCGCGAATTGCTGCTGGTAGTGAAAAAAAATCCCCTGTTCAAAATCAGTTTGGGTTTGCCCTTTGAGCTCGATCATAATATCCGAGTCGCCGTCATAAATTTCAAAAACAGCAACCGGCGTTTGTTTCCCTTTTACTTGAACGCGATCGAGAAATCGGCACTTATAATGTTGGGGGTCGTCAATCCGGCACAAAGTCTGAACGCTAGCAACAATACCAACTCCGTAAAGCTTTGTCAATCCTTCGACCCTAGAGGCTAAATTTACAGCATCAGAAATTACCGTACTTTCCATCCGTTCCGCTTCGCCAATAGTACCCAACATTAAAGTTCCTGTGTGCAAACCAATCCCGATCGAAATAGGTTGATAGCCGCTATTTTGTCTATGTTTATTATAAATTTTAACTTGCTGCTGCATCTCAATTGCTGCTTGCACGGCATCTTCAGCACAGTTAGGAAACAAAGCCATAATCCCGTCACCAATGTATTTATCTATAAAACCATTGTACTGGCGGATCACTGGGCCAACTCGGCTCAAGTAAGAGTTGAGAAATTCAAAATTTTCTCGCGGAGACATACTTTCTGACAGACTGGTAAACGAACGAATATCAGCAAACATAATCGTCATTTCTGCCTGTACAGAGTCTCCCAATCTGGCATCAACAATACTTTCAATTTTAAGAAATTTTAAAAATTCGCGGGGGACAAATCGAGCATAAGCTATGGCAATTTTTTCAAGTTCGCTTTTGCTAGCTTCGATTTGAGTCAGGGAGCGAAATGCTCTCAGTGCTGTTACTACCGTGGTAAATAACTTTTTGTTTGTCAGTTCTGTTTTAGTTTTGTAATCGTTAATATCGTAGCTGACAATTACTACATCTTCTGGGACTTGTCCCGGCTGTCCAGTGCGTAAAATAATCCGCACTATCTTATTGTCTAAAATATCGCGGATGTATTTTACTACTTCCAATCCTGCCTCTTCTGTTTCCATAACTACATCCAGTAAAATCAATGCTATATCTGGATGGGCTTGAATCATTTCCTTGGCTTCTTTGCCGGAAAAAGCGCTGACAAATGTGATCAGTTTGTTTTCAAATATAAAATCATTTAAGGCAAGTTTTGTAATATTATGGATTTCTATTTCATCATCTACAATTAAGATTTTCCAACTGCCTGCGATCGGCTTTTTTTCCGCCTCGTCTTCTTCGGCAAATATTAATTCATCGTCGCCCGCCGCGATTAATTCGTCATCGCCCGCAGCGAACAGAGTTTTATTGGCTTCTGACATTTATCGTTCTCCTAAATTAAATTAAATTATATTAATGCTGGCAGTATAATAACTAATTGCTAATTTTAGCGGGAAATTCAATCATAAACTTTGTGCCTTTCTCTACTTGACTTTCGCAGTTAATTGTGCCTTTTAGTTTTTGCGTGACCAGGTTGTAAATAATGTGCAGTCCCAATCCTGTGCCGCCCTGACCTCTTTTGGTGGTAAAAAACGGTTCAAAAATTTTACTGAGATTTTCTGGGGTAATTCCTTTGCCGTTATCGGTATATTCAAAGATTAGCCGATAGCCCTCCAGCTCGATCTCAAAAGCCATAATGCCCTCATCTTCTCCATCGTAAGCGTGAATTAGGGAATTCAACACCAGATTTGTCACAATTTGACACAGCACGCCCGGATAACTGTCCAGTACAATATTTTCATCGCACTTAATCTCTACTTTGTGCTTAGTTCTTCTTAGTTTGGCACTTAAGGATGTCAAAATCTCCTCTAGATAATTTTTCACATTAAACGTGCGTTTTAACTCGCTCGACTGATCTACAGCCACTTCTTTAAAACTGTGAATCAAGTCAGCCGCCCGCGTGAGGTTGGATAAGATCATATTACTGCTTTGCAGAGTCGTATCCAGGAATTTTTCTAACTCAGATCGTTTAATTTGACCCTTGCTGTAAAGATCAAAAAATTTTGTGACTTTTTCAGACAGCAGCGAGGCGGCGGTGATACCAATGCCGATGGGAGTATTGATTTCGTGAGCAACACCTGCAACCAACCCTCCGAGAGCCGCCATTTTTTCCGATTCAACCAGTTTATTTTGGGCAGATTTTAGGTCTTCTAAAGTTTGGGAAAGCTCGGAAGTACGCTGCTGTACTAACATTTCGAGATTTTGATTGAATTGCTGCAAATTGGTGTAAAGTTGGGCGTTTTCAATCGAAATAGAAATTTGAGAAGATAGCAGTTTTAATAATTCTAACCTGTCTGGCGTAAAAGCGCCTGTAGTTAGATTGTTTTCTAAATATAAAATGCCGCTGAGTTTGCCTTGATGGATTAACGGAGTGCAAAGAATTGATTTAGGTTGAACGGCAATTATATAGGGTGTGCGAGTGAATTGTCCTTCGCTGGAGGCATCGTTTAAAACAATACTTTGCTGGGTGCGGGCGACGTAGTTAACAATTGCAACTGCCAGCAACGTTACTTCTCCATCCTCTTCTACAAAATCAATGGGAATTGATTGCATAACAGAAACGTGATCAGCATCCACATATCCTGATGCTTCAATCACCCATTTGCCAGATTTTTCTAGTATCAAAAAACCTCTTTGCCCTCCAGCATTTTCAATCACAATTTTCATCAGTTTTGCCAGCAGTTTGTCTAGAACTATTTCGCCGGCCAAAGTTTGCGATGCTTTGACTGCTGTTGTCAAGTCTAGCACGCCTGCACTGTCGCTCGTAGTGCAAGCGCTGCTAGTAGATTTGTGAATTTCGATATTAGTTGAAATCGAGGCTGAAGTTAGTAAGTTCGAGTATTTTGATTCTAAATGCGCTGCTTTCGCTTTCGCTCCCCAGCATTGATAGCAATAACGCGCTTCTGTCAAGTAAGTTTTAGCAATTTTTGCTCGTCCTATGGATAGATAAAATGCTCCTGCTAGTTCTGCTGCGAGTGCTTGTACCTGTATGTATCCGTTTTCTTCTGCTCCTTCAATTGCGAAGTCGTAATATTCCATTGCTTTGACAATATTGCCCAAAATTCGTGCTTTTTCTGCGACAATTAAATCGCATCTATGCTGAAGATTCATCGGGGCAGAAAGCGCTTTTTTTTGCAGTTTTTTCAGGTTAGTGGTTGCACAAAAAAGATGCCCTTCTTGTTCCTCTTTTGTTGCAGATGGATATGCTGCGAGTCGGGCGAGAGCATCGTAAAAATGGTATTCAGGAACATTAATAAAGCCTACAACTCCGTCTAAATAAACTTCGGCTTGCGCTGCATTTTCTAACGCTAGATCGACATTACCAAATAAATAAGCTATTATTAATTTTTGCAAATAAAAGTGCTGGAGACCCACCCGATCGTTAATTTTCAACAGCAGCGGTAATAATGTTTCTTCGCTGTAAGCTTTACCTAACAAAATGTCTGGAATTTCCATTTCCCCCATCAATTGCCAAACTGTTTGTCGATATATTTGATTCCAAGTCAATACCGTTTCTTGCTTGAGTTGAAACAGCAGATGGTTGTAATTTACCATTTTCCGTTCCAGTTGTGGCAATTCTTCACCGATGAAGTACAAAGACTGACAAATATTTACAGCAGCATATCCAACTGATTCTAAATCACCATTTTCTAGCGCGCTTTGATAGGCTTCTTCTAACAGCGGTAAAGTATCTTTAACGTGATGCTTGCCGTGCATCAAAATAAAGGCAACTAAATTAAGCGTCTTGCTTTTGAATTCTAAAGCATTTAGTCGATCGATCAAATTCAAGGCTAATTGACCAAATCGCTCGCCAGATTCAATATCTCTAACTATTCCTTTTAAGATTGCTCCGTAATTAGCATAACCGAAGGCAGAAAAAGCAGAATTTCCGTAATTAATCGATAAATTAACTTGCTCGCAGACAATCAGCGGCAGCAGCACTGGTTCAACTATCAACGTAGCTGACAACATACTGGAAAGCACGCGCATAGTTGCCAATTTACGCGGATTGGTCATCATCGGCAAGTCTATTAAATCTTCTATCTTTTTTCCGGTTAAATAAGCTGTGGTTTTCGTAAGTGCTTGCTGAATGTGGAGGGGAATCGGCGATTCTGGAAAGTTTATTTCTAACATTGTGAGTGCTTCCCGACCAATTGTTACCGCTTCGTGCAGTTTGGTTTGCATCGCACAAGCTGTGATTCTGATTTCAAAAACTTTGATTTTGTCTAGTTCATTGGTGGCGTGTTCCAGGACAATTTCTGCCCATTTTTCCATTTGTTCAAAATCGGTATTGAGGTAAGCTGCTTCGGCGGCTGACTCGTAGAGTGCAAGAGTCAAGTCGTAGTCGGTTTGCCAACTTTGCATGGGAAGCAATTCAATACCTGCGGTTAAATATTTAACGGCGAGTTCGTAAGCTGCACTGGCTTTTGCTTTGCGGCCTGCAATTAAATTTAATTGGCATAATTGAAATTTTTCTAATTCACTGTTGATAATTCTTCTGGCTGCATTTAGTTGGTTTACTGTATCAAAAACATGGTCTTCTAATTGCTCTGGAGGCGCGTTTTCTAGCAGAAATCTACCGATGTTTAGATGAGTTTCTTGTTTCTTAGATTCGGATGTTAAAGCGTAAGCTGCTTGCTGAACTCGTTCGTGCAAAAATTTATAAGTCGCCCTAGCAGCATCAGCAACTGGTAGGGAAAATTCATCTGTAAAGTGTCTAGATATTTGGTCTGTTACTTCTGTGCTTGCTGCTAGTGCGATCGGAATTTTGTAAGCGTTATTCACTGGCAAAATTAGACCGGACTGAAGTGCTTCCCAGAGGTCTGTTGCTGCGGAAGCCAGAGGTTGTTCGCTGATTTTGGAGAGAATTCCTAAATCAAATTTGTTGCCTATACAAGCGGCTAATTTGAGCAGCTCTTGCGTATTTTCTGAAAGTTTCTGAATGTTGTCTATCATTAATTCTACAACATTGTCAGTTATTCCTATTTCTTGTATTTGGTCGATATCCCACTGCCACTCGCCTGTAATTTTGCAGTTTTTCACAACTGGATAGGCATTGTTTTGGGTCAAGTCAGAAATGTTAGTTTCTGCTCCACAGATAGAATTGTGGGCAGGTGCAAATTTAAATTTTAGCAATTTTTTTGAGTAAAGAGACTTCAGTAATTGAGTTAAAAAAAATGGATTTCCTCCTGTTTTTTGAAACAGCAATTCTGCTAAAGTTAGCGAATTTTCTGGGGCGCAGTTTAGAGTATCTGCAACGAATTGATTGACGCTGTTAATATCTAAAGGCGAAAGTTCGATCGCACTTACAGTCCCTCCTGCTTTGCTAATTGCTGCCACCGTCAGCATTACGGGATGATTTGCATCTACTTCCTGTTCTCGATAGGCTCCAATGATTAACAAGTATTGACTTTCTAAATCAGTTGCTAGCAGTTGGATTAATTTGAGTGATGCTGAGTCTATCCACTGCAAGTCATCGAGGAAAATTACCAGCGGGTGTGCTTTTTTGGTAAAGATACGGATGAAGTTTTGAAATACTAAATTAAAGCGATTTTGAGATTCATTTGCTCCTAAATCTGGGACTGGGGGCTGCGGCCCGACAATTAGTTCTACTTCTGGAATAACTTCAATAATTACTTGGCAATTGCCGCCGAGAGCATTTAAGATTTTTTGTCTCCAAACTTGGACTTGGGCGGCAGTTTCTGTGAGGATTGGCCGCAACAAGTCTTGAAAAGCTTGGAGCAAAAAAGCGTAGGGAATATCGCGCTTAAATTGCTCAAATTTGCTGTCAATAAAATACCCGTTTTCCCGCATGATGGGTTGGTAAATTTCATAGACGAGCGACGATTTGCCCAAACCGGCAGAACCGGAAATGAGCAGGATTTCTGTATTCCCCCGCTTCATGCGATCGAATTTATTTAGTAGCAGATTAACTTCGGCTTCTCGCCCGTAAAGTTTTTGGGAAATTTGCAGGTGACTCGATCGATCTTGCTCGCCGATGGTGATGTGAGAAATTTCGCCGGTTGTTTGGAGTTGAGCGAGACAATTTTCTAAATCGTACAAAAGTCCGAAAGCACTTTGATACCTGTCTTCGGCGGTTTTTGCTAATAGTTTCATCACGATATCGGAAACGGCTTGAGGAATCTCCTCGCTTTCTGTTTGATTGATTCTGGCTTTGACTTTCTGCTTTCTATTTGCGCCAGGAGAAACGGGTATTTTAGCAATATGGCAGTGGACTAATTCCATCGGATCTGTGGCATTAAAAGGCAATTCGCCGCAGAGCATTTCATAAAATGTGACGCCTAAAGAATAAAAATCTGTGCGGTAGTCGATCGCCCGATTCATGCGTCCCGTTTGCTCAGGAGACATATAGGCGAAGGTTCCTTCGAGTAAATGGGGATAGCTGAGGGCTGGGTTTTCGCCTGGTAGCAGGGAGGCGATCGCAAAATCAGCAATTTTGACATCCCCCGTTTGAATATTGACAATAATATTACTGGGTTTAATATCTTTGTGGATGATGTGGTGTTCGTGGAGTTGTCCGATAGTTTCCGCTAGTTTTCTGCCAATTTGCAGAAATTGTTGTAACTCTAGCTGGTTGTTGTTGAGAAATTGTTTTAGGGAAATGCCGCCAAAATCTTCTAAAATTAAAACAGGAAAGTGATTGTATTTTTCGAGTTTATAAAGCTTGACTATTCCTGGCAAATTCAAATTTTTAAGGATTTCGGATTCGTGCAGGAGTTGGGCTATTTGCGCTGGGGTAGGGTAGGTTGGCGTGAGAGTTTTGAGGATAACGGGTTTTTGTTCATCAAGCTGTATTCCTCGATAAATAACTGTGTGAGGGTTTGTATAAAGTTCTGTGTCAATGCGGTATCCTGGAATGGTAATCATGCTGTTTTGAGAATGACTTGAAAGGTACAGTTATTAAGTAAGTGGAAATAAAAAATGCAGGTTGAGGGCGATTTTTACGGCAGTAAACTGGCTGCTATTATGGATATTAAGTAAGTGGTTACAAATAAACATTAGATGGGAAGGGCGGGTTTTGTAGCAGTCTAGTCGCTTGTATCTTGTGATATTAGCCGGCACTCGCCCCTACAGGCTCATCCTCAATACTTTTTTGGCGTTGACTGAGTTATCTATATTGTATTCAAAAAATCAAAAGCTGCATTTTGCTATCCCGGCAGTGGCAAAATAAACTGGTGCGTGCAAATCAACAGGTAAAATCTTAAAACAATCATGCAGAATATAACTGCCTCAAATCCAGCTACTGCGACCGATCGCCCTTTTGGCACCGCAGAGATTAAACTACTGGTACTGGATATCGACGGCACGATCGCAGGTTTGTCCAATGAGATCCGAGAACCAGTCAAGCAGGCAATTTTAGCAGCCCAGTCGCGGGGCGTGAAAGTGGCTGTGGCTACGGGCAGGATGTACCAGTCGGCTTTGCGTTTTCATCGCGACATCGGCTCAACTTTGCCGCTGATTTGCTACCAGGGCGCGTGGATTCAAGACATGGCGACTCAAAAGCGGCTGCGTCACTTGCCGCTGTCGAAACAAAGGGCTTTGCAACTGTTAGAGCATTTTGAAGCACCGGAATTACGATCGCTCCTGTCGATCCATTTCTACATTGACGACAAACTTTATGTGCCGGAAATTACCACAGCTACCCGACTTTATGCGGAACGATCGGGCATTGAACCAATTGTGATTAAAGATTTGCGGCGAGATATTCCGGGGGAACCGACGAAAGTCTTGGCTTTGTGCCAGAATCCGGAGGTACTAGACGGGTTACTGATCAGTATGCGGGAGCGATACACACCTGCGGAGCTTTATTTAACTCGCTCGGTTGCTACTTTTTTTGAAGCGACGCATCCTTCGGCGAATAAGGGAGATGCGGTGCAGTATTTGGCGGAGGAACTTTTGGGTTTGCAGGCCGCGAATGTGATGGCGATCGGCGATAATTTTAACGATCTAGAAATGATTGCTTACGCGGGTGTGGGCGTGGCGATGGGGAATGCTCCTGATGGCGTGAAGGCTGTTGCTAATTGGGTGGCGCCGGATGTGGAGGAAGATGGAGTGGCGTTGGCGATCGAACAATTTGTTTTGGGCGATCGTTGATCTTGCTTGTAGAACAGGCATCTTGCCTGTGATCAATTGTAGAACAGCCATCTTGCCTGTGATCAATTGTAGAACAGGCATCTTGCCTGTGATCTGCTCTCCATTGATATCAGAATTGTGGAACAGGCATCTTGCCTGTTATCTCGCGCCACAGTATAATTCAGATTTTAAAAATGCCTTTCCACAGAAAAAGCACCGACGACTGGCCGTGTTTCGTCTCGGTGCTTTCTCTGGTTCGCTCCTCACACGTCCATCAATATAGCTAACTCGGTGGAATCTGTCAACACTTTTAACGAAAGTTTTTTTTTGAGTCCGCTACCGGTGCGGTGAAACGAGGTAGAACCTTTGCAATGCAAGGGTTTTGCTCGATCGCCCAAACCTTGCATTCCGCCAAAAAATTTTAGTTAAATTCTCGCATCCAGTCCAAAATCAGAGTATTGACCTCTTTGGGCCGCTCATCGTGAGGACAGTGGCCCGTGTTGGGAATCGAAACAAATTTCACGGGTTTACCGTTGGCGGCCAATTCTTGGTAAATCTGGCTGCCGGTAATGGGCGTCCAGGGGTCGTCTGCGCCCCAAAGTACCAGTAACGGGCGATCGACTTTTGGCAGCAATTCTGACGGTTGAGGGCCTGCTGGGGCCGTGAGAATTGAGGCAAAAACTTGTTGAGCTCCGGGTTCGCAGGAGGGTGCGTGGAGGAGTTCTACCAGTTCGTCGGTGATGGCTTCGCGGTTCCCGTAGACTTGGCGCAGGGTGTTGCGGATGCGGTGTTTTTGGCGGATGTTATTGAAGACAAATGGGCCGATGATAGGCGATCGAACTAATTTAGCAAAAGTCCCCATGACTAATCCCAACGGAAAACTAAGTTCTTCGGGTCGATGGTTGAGTCCGCCGGCACAGTTGATTAAGACACCGCCGGCTGATATTTCTGGATGGTTGGCGACTACCATCAAACTTAGCAATGCGCCGATCGAATTCCCGACAAATACCGCCGGTTCCTGTACCAACTCCGCGCAGAAATCTGTCAGCAATTCTTCCCACAATTCCAGAGTATAATCGAGGGCTGGTTTGCCAGAAGCCCCGAATCCCAACAAGTCCAGCGCAAATACGCGATAGCCACCAGCAGCCAGTGGGGGGATATTTTGCCGCCAATGTCCGATCGAAGCCCCAAAGCCGTGAATCAACACCAGAGGGCGGCCGGTTCCTTGGACGGTATATTGGATTTTGTGACCTTTCCAAGTCCAAATTAGCTTTTCAAAACTTGTTGCAGATACTAATTGTTGTGCAGTCACGGCTATTATGTAAAGTTTCGTTAACTACTTTCATGATAGCAGAAGTCAGAAGTCAGAAGTCAGTAGTCATGAATTATTGGTTATTGGTTATTGGTTATTGGTTGTAATACCCAATGCCCCATGCCCCATGCCCCATGCCCATTTTTACCTTTTTTCTAGCAACCAATAAGTCATCATATCCCCCTTACCTTTAATCGGAATCATCCCTCGCTTCTCAAACAAATACTGATCTTTCAAAAGCTCATAAGTAACATCAGTAACTTGAATTCTGCCAGCAAAACCCGTACCCTCCATCCTCGACGCCACATTCACCGTATCTCCCCACAAATCATAGGTAAACTTGCTAACACCAATCACTCCCGCCACCACCGGCCCGGAATTGATGCCGATGCGAATTGCTAGTTTTTCTCCTGTCTCGGCCGACAACTTGGCTATTTTTGCCTGCATTCCCAGGGCCATTTGGGCGATCGCCTCAGCATGATTATTTCTCGGTGTAGGTAATCCCCCGACTACCATGTAAGCATCACCAATAGTCTTGATTTTCTCCACACCGTACAGTTCAGCTAACTGGTCGAAGTGAGAAAAAATCACGTTCAAGCGCTTTACCAACTCCGTGGGAGACATTCTCGCAGACAACTCAGTAAAGCCAACAATATCAGCAAATAACACACTGACTTCTGCAAAACTGTCAGCAATTGTACTTTCCTCCGCCTTCAAGCGTTCTGCTATTGCTTGGGGCAAAATATTTAACAGTAACTTCTCGCTTTTTTCCTGTTGAGTTTTGAGCGCTTCTTGCGCTAATTTTCGCTCTGTAATGTCAGAAACAGTACCCTCATAGTAAATTAACGCACCTTTTGAATCGCGAACTGCCCGGACATTTTCTGACACCCAAATCCGCCGTCCGTCTTGGCAGCATACCATAGATTCAAACCCCGAAACGGCATTTTTTGCATCCATAGCAGCCACGAATTCGAGGCGGCGTTCCGCGTCAACGTACAGTTGTTCAGAAATATTTTTAATGGCGGATATCAGTGCTTCTGGCGAGTCGTAACCGTACATTTTTGCCAAAGCTGGATTAGCGCTGAGAAATCCTCCTGAAGGCGTGCTTTGGAAAATTCCTTCCATCGCATTTTCTACAATGCTGTGATATCTTTCTTCAGCAATCCGCAGCAATTCTTCTGCTTGTTTGCGCTTAACCAAAGAACCTAATTGAGTGCCGACTGCATTAAAAACGTCTATAAATCGCGCGTCTGTCCGACAGGGAGAAATTTTAAAGAAAACTAGCACTGCCAATACTTCATCGCCTACCAAAATCGGCACGCCAAAACCTGCTTTAAATCCTATATCTAGTGCTATTTTACTTCTGATAAAAAGTGGGTATCCCTGGGAAATATCTTCTACCCATTCCGGTTGCTTGGATGCCCAAACTCGTCCCGGTAGCCCAATATTCATGGGAAATGTCAGTTGTTCGCTTTGAGTGCGGAACGATTCCATGTTCGCGCTGCTGGCATACCAGCCCCGGGCAGATTGCAAGGCAGTTCCTTTTGAATTGGGAATCCAAGCTTCTCCTAAATCCCATCCGATTGTTTCGCCGACTTGGTGCAGAATTACTTCCAAAGCTGAGTTAAAATCTACAGATTCGCCGATCGCCCGCGTAGTGTCCAGCAAAAACCTGATTGATTCTTGTGCCCGCTGCCGTTCCACGATTTCTTCCTGCAATCTCGAATTGCGATCGTGCAGTTCCCTAGCTTGCTGTTCCAGTTTCGATTGCAGCAAACGCAAAGAAAGTTGGCTTTCCACGCGGGCCAAAACTTCTTCTACTTGAAACGGCTTAGTAATATAATCTACTCCTCCTACTTGAAAAGCCTTAACTTTTTCCATCACATCATCTAGCGCACTAATAAAAATCACCGGAATATCTTTAGTCTTTTCAATTTTTTTTAAATTTTCACAAACTTCATAGCCGTTCATTTGCGGCATATTAATATCTAGTAAAATTAAATCTGGAGGAGACATTTTTGCTGCTTGCAGAGCCAGTTTTCCGTTAATAGCCTTCCTGACTTGATAGCCGTAGGCTTCTAGCATAGTCGATAGAAGTCGCAAGTTGTCCGGCATATCGTCAACGATCAGAATGTCTCTAGGAGTCGCTGGTAATGGCTCGTCGTTCATCATAATATAATTGAGTTAAATCTATAATGATATCTATCCGAAAATTATCGACTAAATCTGTTAAAGCATTAGCAAGATTTGCCTCATTTTCGGGAATTTGCGCGATCAGTTGCAGGATGCGGTTGTCATCAACGCAAAGTGCTGCTTGGTATAAATCGACCACCCAGTCTGCGGGCATTACACTCAAATCCTCGGTGGTCAAACTTTGAAGCAGTCTCGGTGCTGAATCAGAAATAGATGAGCTTTCTTCCTCATAAATATAACGCAGATTCAGGTGATGCGCTATCTTTTCAAATAGTACCTCTTCCCGAAACGGTTTACAGATCAAATCGTCACAACCAGCAGACAAAATTATTTGTCGCTGCTCGTCAAAAGCACTAGCAGTCAGGGCAATAATTATGATTTCTCTACCTTCGGGAGTTTGCTTGATCTGTTTTGTAGCTTCGTAGCCGTCCATAACTGGCATTAGCATATCCATCAAAATCAGGTGCGGCTTCCAAGTAGACTGCAAAGCAACTCCTTCTTTACCGTTAGTTGCTTCGCGGACTTCAAATCCCAGCGGTACGAGGAGCTTAAACAGCAGTTGGCGATTTTCCGCTACATCTTCAACTATTAATATCCTATAGGTTTGCTGTCCGGCTTCTAAAGCAATAACTTGTTGAACCGCCGATTTTTCTTGTTCGTCACTTTCTGTTACGACGTTAACGCGGATATTAAAAGTAAAAATTGTGCCTCGATCGAGTTGACTTTCAACAGCAATATTACCTCCCATAATCTTGACAAACCGTTGACTAATCGGCAATCCTAGCCCGGTTCCCTGCATTGATTTACGACCTGTTTCGGTTTGCACAAATGGCTGGAATAAGGTAATAACTTCAGATGGAGAAATGCCGGGACCAGTGTCGGCAATTTCAAAATGCAACTGGGCTTCTTCTTGTCCTGCGGCGTTATTTTCTACTTGGCTGCTAACGCACAAAGTAACGGTTCCCTGTTGAGTAAATTTAATTGCATTGCCGAGCAGGTTAATTAAAACTTGCCGCAATTTCGATTCGTCTGTTTCAATGTACTGTGGCAAATCACCGATATTTTCAAAGATGAGGCGCAACCCTTTTGAGTTGGCTTTTAGTTGCAGCATTTCTCTGAGACTGCTGAGAAGGTTGTAGAGATTGAAGCGGCTTTGATTGATAGTAATTTGACCGGCTTCTATTTTGGACATTGACAAAACATCATTGATCAGTTCCAGTAAATGTTCGCCGCTGCGGTTAATAATTGCTATGTATTCTTTTTGTTCTTGCGTGATGGAACTGTTGCGAGCCATGACTTGCGAAAAACCGAGAATGGCATTGAGAGGCGTGCGGAGTTCGTGGCTCATGGAAGCGAGAAATTGGCTTTTGGCGCGGTTGGCAACTTCGGCATTTTCTTTAGATTTCAGTAGTTCCATTGACTGTCTTTGAGTGTGGGCGAGCAATTCTGCTTGCTGCAATGCTACTCCTAGCTGAGTGCCGACATGAACTGCAACGTTTATTTCAGCTTCGCTCCACTGGCGGGGAGCTGAATTTTGATAGGATGCTAGAAGTCCCCAGAGTTTTTCGCCGCAGAAAATTGGCACGGTAATGTAGGCTCTGGATTGAAATCTTTCTAAGAGTTGGATGTAACAACTATTGAATCCTTGCTTGTAAATGTCTGGGACGCAAAGGTAAGTTTTCTCTCGGCTGTATGCCCCGCCAGCAGTGTTTTGCAAATAGGTATCGCATACTTTTTGGGAGGTGCTATCGAATCTTTTGACGAGGCAGTTTTCGTTTTCTAAGGCACTTTCTGTATAGTTAGAATCGAGCTGTTGTGCTTGCATGAAAGAAGCCCACTTGCTGTCAACGGATTCGGCTACAAATTCGCCGCTCCAGTCAGGATTGAAACGGTAAAGAGCGACTCGATCGCATTTCATGGTTTGACGCAATTCTCGGGTTGTAGTTTGAAAAATTTCTCGGAGATCTAATGTCTGGCGCATTCTTTCAATGATTCGGGCGATCGCTCTTTGTCGCAAAGCACTTTCTTGCAGTTCAGTTTGTGCTTGCTGGCGTTCGGTAATATCTACAGCCATTAAAGCGATGCCGATCGCTCTGTCTTTCTCGTCAATTAATTGAGTATTGTACCACTGGCAGATGATAATTCTGCCGTCTTTGGTCAGATTTTCGGAAATGGGGCTGGATTTCTCCCTCAAGCCACGATTGAAAATCTCAGCTCCTTGCTCGCGGTAGCTTTCAGGTACGATCAAATCGGCGGCGACTCTCCCTTTGGCTTCGGACTCGCTGTAGCCAAAAATAGCTTCCGCCGCCGGATTCCAAGTGATAATTTCTAAATTTAGGTTTAACTCGATCACTGCGATCGGCGTTTGCTGCAATAAAAATGAGATTCTTTGCTGCGATGCGAGCAGTTTTTCGACTGCTAATTTGCGGTCTGTGAAGTCATTAGCCGTGCCTAGAATTTGTTTGGGTTTACCGTCAGTGGTTCTGATAAATACTGTATCCCAACTGTGTATCCACCGCCATTCACCGTTTTTGTGTTTCATACGGTATTGACATTGAATAACATCGCCATCTTTGGCTTGCTCTACTTGTTGAACGCGCTCAAGAAAGTCTGGTAAATCTTCGGGATTGAGCAATGTTGGCATCATTGTTGTACCCATATCTAGTATTTCTTGAGGCGTGTAGCCCAGCATCGCAGCCATTTGTCGGTTGCAGTAAACATTTCGCTGTTCAATTAAATCGTAAACGTACAATAGGTTGGGATTGGAATCGGCGATCGCCTGAATGAAGTGCTGGCTTTCTCGGAGTGCAGATTCTGTTTGTTTGCGATCGCTAATATCTCGCGCTACCACAATCACTGAGTCTTGCGAAAGCACAGAAACTTTAGCGTCTAGCCAAACTTCGCGCTCTCCGTGTCTATAGCTATATTCAATATTGATGCTTTGCTTCGTTTTGAGAACTTGTTGGATGGTATTTAATACCAAATCTGCCGCAGGTTCCGGTAAGATTTCGTGGGCGGTTTTGCCGATCATTTCGGTGGGAAATTTTACCAAATTGACCGCTGCTGTCGGGGCGATTTTGATGCAGCGCCCTTCTGAATTTCTGACTAAAACTAGGTCAGTCATGGCGGTAAAAATCGCCCGCAATTCAGCTTCGGATTCTTGCAGAGCTTGTTCGGCGCGGACGCGGGTGCGAATTTCTGCTTGCAACTGTTTATTTTGCCGATCGAGCTGCCCGACTCGGTTTTTTTCTCGATCGATCAGTTGAGCTTGAGCGATCGCAATTCCGACTTGACTCGCCACAGCTTCTAACAAGTCAATTTCATCTTTTGTCCATTCCCGTTGGCGATCGCACTGGTGCAAACAAATAGCGCCGTTTGCCATCCCTTGGTAGGAAGTGCGAATTGCCAGCATCGATTTCAGCCCAACCACGCGGCAAATCGATTTAGCAGCTTGCAAAAGAGGCTCTGAGTAAACGTCGTCGGAGGCGATCGCCCTGTCTTGGATCATCATTTGTACGACGTGAGGATTGCCCCAAATTGGAACAATTGCGTTCCGCATTGATTCCCACTCCGGTTCGAGATACTCAGCCGCCAGAGGAAGATCGACTTGGGGGCTAGTAACGTAAGTATGAATCAAACAGCGATTGACGCGGAATGCCTGACCGATTTGAGTTGCAGCCGTTTGAAATATTTTTTCCGGCTGCAAGCTCGATCGAATTTCTTGAGTTATTTTTGCAATCAGCAACTCTCGCTGAACTTGCCGTTCTAAAGCAGATTTAGCTGAGGCCGATTCTATTTCTGCTTGCTTGCGATCGCTGATATCAAAAAGTACCCCATACCAAACAATATCGCCATTATCACGCATTTCTGGTCGAGAATTAGATTGCAGCCATTTTAGTTTTCCCGACGGCGTAACAATCCGCCATTCCAAAGCAAAAGGTTCTAAAGTTCGAGCGCTCTCGCCAATTTGTTTTTCCAGATATTGTCTGTCATCAGGATAATTTTGATCAAAACATACATTAGGATTTTTTAATATTTCTTCAATCTCAAATTCGTAAATATCCCGAGCCGCATAACTGATATATTCAACTTTGAAACTTCCATCCAAATTTTGAATAAATTGATAAATAACTCCCGGTATATTGACCGCCAATTTCTGCAACCGCCCTTGGCTTTCCCGGAGTGCTTTTTCTGTTCGCTTGCGAAATTCTACCTCTCGTTGCAGTTCGGCATTCTGCTGTTTTAATTGTTTCGAGAGCTGTTGTATTGTCAGTTGACTTTCAATCCGAACCAAAAATTCTTCTATTTGAAAAGGCTTAGAAATGTAGTCAACGCCGCCGACTTCAAAAGCTTTGACTTTCTGAAAAGTTTCATTAAAAACGCTCAAAAAAATCACCGGTATTTCGCGAGTGTTTTCGTTAGCTTTCAGTCTTTTGCAGACTTCGTATCCGTTCATTTTGGGCATGGCAATATCTAGCAAAATCAAGTCTGGAAGAACGGTAAATTTAGCATTTACCGCCATTTCTCCCGAAATCGTTCGCTGAACTTTATACCCCTGTTTTGTCAATATATTTGATAAAGACCGGAGATTATTCGGTTGATCGTCAATAATTAGAATCTGGATATTTTCTTTGTTGATCAGCATTTTTTATTCTGCCATTGTTGCATCTTCTACTGTTAGCAGCATCTGCGATATTTTAGTTAATCTAGCGATTCCATCCCAGACCAAATTATTCAAGAAACTTTTGTAATCCTCAGCAAAAAGAATATTTTTGCCAGATCCGCTAAGCTGCTACCAATACAAATTGCCTCTGAGGACTCCCGCAGGAGAAGAGAACAAGAGCAGAGAAATTGAGACTTGTTTCAAAACCTCTGTTAAAGATACTGTTTAAATTACTGGCAGCTTATTTGCCAATAATTTATGAAGTTTAACAATATTTTCGGGGCTGAGGGCGATTTTGATTTCAAGTTCTTGTTCCGCATCCCACAGCAGCATAATATTATCTTCTCCCCAGGCGATTTCGAGATTTTTAAATTCAAGTGTTTGATATTTAACTTTGGGAATTCCGATGCAAATTACTATGTCTGATTCCAATTGAGGATAAAAGTACAATTGCTGTTGCACGTTGTCTAGTTCCAGTTTCTGAACTATTGTGTTTCGTTCCACCGGACTATCAGGTTTGTACCAATAGAGAGTGTCGTCGCGAATTTCGGGATTGACTATGACAAATGTTTCGTCAAAACGCTGGGGGTGCCAGTGAATTTCGCTCAAGCCACCGCTTTGTGGAATCAGTCGCTCTACCCAGCTAATTTCTTTGCCGTTGAGGTTTCCCCACCACTGACTGATATGATCGAGGTTGATAGCATTTTCGGGCTCGTTGCTGCCGGACTGCCAGACTGTTGTTAGTTGCATATACAGGTTCTCCAGCGAATTTAAATTTGAGATTGCAGGCTTTCAATTGGAGATTCAATCGTTCTACAATCATCTTAATGGACTTACCAATTATCTACCACGAAGATTACGTTGCACCTCTGCCGCCCGGTCACCGCTTCCCGATGGCAAAGTTCGGGCTGCTTTACGAAATGCTACTCGCCGACGGGGTAGCAGATCGATCGCAATTTCACGCGCCGGAACAGTTTGGGACAGAATGGATTCAATTAGTCCACGATCGCGCCTACGTTCAAGCTTACTGCAACGGGACGCTGGATGCCAAAGCTCAGCGACGCATTGGCCTGCCTTGGAGTCCTGCCCTAGTCAACCGCACTTGTATCGCCTCCTCCGGGACGGTACTAACTGCCAAGCTTGCCTTAGAATGCGGTTTAGCTTGCAATACTGCCGGTGGAACTCATCACGCTTTCCCAAATTATGGGTCTGGTTTTTGTATTTTCAACGATTTGGCGATCGCCTGTCGCGTTTTGCAAAAAATGGGTTTAGTTCGCAAAGTCTTAATTGTCGATTTAGACGTGCACCAAGGAGATGGAACCGCTGTAATTTTCCAAGATGACAGCAGCGTTTTTACTTTTTCGATGCACTGCGAGGTAAATTTTCCCGGCACTAAACAAAAGAGTGATTTAGATGTAGCTTTGCCTGTCGGTATGGAAGACGACGAATATTTACAAACCTTGGCTAAATACTTACCAGATTTACTCTTGGATGTCAAGCCAGATTTAGTATTGTATGATGCCGGAGTAGACCCTCATCAGGCAGACAAACTGGGAAAATTAGCTTTAACTGATACGGGCTTATTTCGCCGGGAAATGCAAGTTTTATCTACTTGTTTGGCTGGTGGTTATCCCGTTGCCTGCGTGATTGGCGGTGGCTATGCCGATGACACGAAGGGGTTGGTTTACCGGCATTCGCTGCTGCACCGAGCCGCAAGTCAGGCTTATCGGCAGTATCGACTTTAAGCCCGAACACTAAACAAGTAAATACAGCTATATAATTAGCAAATGCTCGTGTTTAATTAACTCGCAAACTGTTGAAAGAAAATAAAATAAATGCTATCAGATGGCGACATACAAGATGTTAGCGCCAATTTAATTATAGTTTTATTTAAGAAAAAATGCTCAGTTTAACAATAGAAATCTCGCAAAAAAGCTGAAACCAGTGTCCTGCTTAAGCAAAAACATAGTTTCGGTTGATGTCTAATAGAGTGCTGGCGATCGCCAGCAACAGCAGCTATAGAGTCGCAACACCTACACCAGAGACTTGCCCGACACTGTTAAACTCGGCCGCTAGCTAGTTTTGGAACATCAAGGCGCGAGGATCGTTCATTTTTATTAGTTGGCGACGACTGCACGATCCGCCAATACGTAAGCTTGGACAATTGCACTCTCCACCACGGCGTAGAAGGGCATCAATTGGGCGATCGAATCAATGGCTGAGCAATGGTGGTAAAATTATCGGCAGCATCACTTTCGGAGATGACACGAACATTGGTGCCAACGCTGTCATCTTGTCAGCTCTACCTCCTGGCACAACAGCGGTTAGTATGTCTGCCAATATTCTTAAATTTACTAAGGCTCAGGAAAATAATGATTAAATCAACCTTTCAGAAAATCCTTCGCCACTTTGCCATGCGCTACGGCAAGTTCCGAGGCCTCTACGTCAAATTCTGCGAGCCGAGTTCCGAGGAGTACACCCAATTTCTCCGCCTTCACGGCAACCTTTACTCGATCGGCGAAAATTGCACAATTCTGCCAAGCACGGTGTTTACAGACCCCACCTACGTCCGCATCGGCAACAACGTTCACTTTTCCACCTGTACTTTGATCGGCCACGACGGCTCGATCGCCATGCTTAACCAGGCGTACAACGTCAAACTAGATGCTGTGGGCAAAATAGACATCCGTGACAACGTATTTATCGGCTACAACTCCCTCGTCCTCCGCAACGTCACCATCGGCCCCAATGCGATCGTCGCCGCCGGTGCCGTCGTCACCAAAGATGTCGCAGAAGGCGATATAGTTGCCGGTGTTCCCGCTAAACCCATCGGCCGCGTTGCAGACTTGGTGGAAAAATGGCAAGCTGAAACTCAAAGCCTACCGTGGGCAGATTTAATTAACAGTCGGGAGGGTGCCTACGACCCCGAAATGGAGCCCCAGCTTACAGAAATGCGATTGTCATACTTCTATAGAAATAAATAGACATATCCAACAATACTCAAACCCCTTATATAACAAGCTTTTTCCGAAGATTTTTTGGCGTTATTTGGGGTTTTTATTAAGAGTAAAGTAGGCTTTTCAAGACTAGAGGTGAAAAATAGTGGCAGCTTTTGTAAAATATGTAGGAGCCATCAAAAAAGTAGGCGATACCTCAAATAGCGATCGCTCTACCTTGCCAAATCAATACAACTTGAGCTAAAAAGTTGTTAAACCAACAACTGCACCTATGTCCAATGCCAGTCCGCCCAATCATCCCTATCCGCTACTTGTCGTCATTGTTAACTACCGAACCCCTGGTTTGACCATTGACTGCTTGCACTCTCTAGTTAGCGAAGTGCGATCGCTCCCCGGTATGCGGGTTGCAGTAGCAGACAACGCTTCAGGCGACAGTTCTAACGAACAAATACCAGCCGCCATAGACACCTTCGGCTGGAGCGAATGGGCATCCTTCGTGCCCCTAGAGCGCAACGGCGGCTTTGCCTTCGGCAACAACGCCCTGATCCGTCCCGCCCTGCAATCCACCAATCCCCCTCCATACTTCCTGCTGCTCAACCCAGACACCGTAGTTCGCCCCGGAGCCTTAAAAGCCCTGGTCGATTTTATGGAGACTCATCCCGACGCAGGTATCGCCGGCAGCCGCTTGGAAGACCCCGACGGAACGCCACAGGAGTCAGCTTTTCGGTTTCACAATCTCTTGACCGAACTAGATTTTGGTTGGCGGACGGGCTTTATATCCAAGTTATTGGCAAACTCGATCGCAGCGTCTCCTATTTCCCAAGAAATCTGTCAAACTGATTGGGTAGCTGGAGCCAGCATGATCGTCCGTCGCGAAGTATTTGAAAAGATTGGCTTGATGGATGAAGCTTATTTTATGTACTGCGAAGAAATGGACTTTTGTCTACAAGCAAACAAAGCTGGCTGGAGTTGCTGGTATGTACCTGAAAGTCGCGTGGTTCACCTAGTAGGTCAAAGCTCAGGTGTTACTGACACCAAAAAAGCCCCTAAGCGACTGCCACAGTATTGGTTTGATTCCCGGCGCAGGTACTTTCTCAAAAACTACGGCTTGGTTTACACAGCATTAACTGATGTCTCCTGGGCTTCGGGCTTTGCAGCCTGGAGGGTGCGCCGCGTACTTCAAGGTAAGCCAGACGGCGACCCACCAAAAATGCTCACCGATTTTGTAATGAATAGTGTATTTTTAAAGGGAGGTAAGATAGAAGATTCAAAAATTTTTTAAAGGGTATTTTTTAGTTGATAGTTGACAGTTGATAGTTGACAGCGATCTCTACTTGGAAGGAAGAGGATTGGAGTAATGAATAGTCTTCTTTTAATTTCTCCCTACAAGGGAGAGGCTTTAAGCCAATGCTTTCTGGTAAAAAAATTAAAACTAGAGAAACTAGGTTTATCCTGGCAAGCGAAAGATTGCTTAATTCACCCAGTATTAATATTTTAAATTGAAGAAACCGGGTTGAAAATCCCTGAAAAATAAGATAGACATCTGACGATCGGTGGCATCTAGTAATAACTTAAACCAGACAGAATGTTGAGTACAGCTTATGGTAACGGAGTCAAATTTAATAGCAAGTGAAAATCAAGTAGAAACCCCTGCACTGGGATTGTGGCAGCAGATTCAAGAAGACTGGATCGCTCACGGACGCGACTGGACAAAACCGGGATTTCGGGCCGTAGCAGTTCAAAGATTCGGTGTCTGGAGGATGCAGGTAGAACCAAAACTACTGCGAGCTCCGTTGAGCATTCTGTATCGATCGCTCTACCGAAAAATCCGCAACACCTACGGCATAGATTTGCCCTACACAGTCAAGCTCGGCCGCCGAGTCGTCATTGAACACGAAGGCTGTATCATCGTTCACGGACATTGCACTCTTGGTGACGACTGCATTATCCGCCAAGGCGTTACGCTGGGGAACCGCTACTTGGAAAAACCCCTAGAATCGCCTCAATTGGGCGATCGGGTGAACGTCGGCGCCGGAGCAAAAATTCTCGGCAAAGTCAACCTGGGAGACGACGTAAATATCGGTGCAAATGCTGTTGTTTTATCAGACGTTCCTGCGGGTCAAACTGCCGTTGGCATTCCGGCCAAAATTCTCAAATCCCGCCCTGTCGAAAACAATCCTTAAATTAGTATCAGAAAAAGTAGCCTGTCTCTTCTATTACTTCAATAAACTAGAGAGCTACCGCCTCTATAGTGATAGATACTTTTACGAAATCGTGGAATTCTATTGCAGTGATTGTTGCAAACAGAGTGCGCTACTGATTGTTTGTATACATCAACATCAACTCGGTTAACTAAATAGGGCTTGCTGAAAAAGGCTAAAACCTTTACGGCAAAAGACGTTGGCTCGTTTCAATCCTCAAAAAGTGCAAGCAATACAGCTAAAATA
>NZ_JAIGNI010000062.1 GCF_026130175.1 Lyngbya sp. CCAP 1446/10
TAAATATCTCGATATTTTTGAGCTTGGGAGATTCTAATAATAATTCTCTGTAATTCACTGTACTGGTTCTCTTTTTTGTACACGATACCTAGTTTACCTCTTGTCCTGCCTTAAGTAAACCGTATTGTCCCATATTTTACCAAATCGTCTGGTTCCAGTTGCCTGAGGACATCGGCGGCCCGCTTTTCCTTCGGCACAGCTTCTCCCGGCTGAATAAAACCCATTGACTTTTTACCAGTTCTCTGCTCGATCACTTTGTCCAGGCCGACAAAAGCGCCCCCGCAAATAAACATGATATTGCTGGTATCAATTTGGATGCAGTCTTGATAGGGATGCTTGCGGCCGCCTTGGGGTGGTACATTGGCGATCGTCCCCTCAAGCATTTTCAGTAGCGCCTGCTGCACCCCTTCTCCAGAGACATCCCGCGTAATCGAAGGATTTTCGCTTTTCCGGGCAATTTTGTCAATTTCATCAATATAAATAATTCCGCGCTGCGCCTCTTCCACATCCATATCTGCCACTTGCAGCAGTCGCAGCAAAATATTTTCCACATCTTCCCCGACATAGCCCGCTTCCGTCAGAGTCGTCGCGTCAGCCACCGCAAACGGCACGTCCAACATATCCGCCAAAGTCTGAGCGAGCAGCGTTTTACCGCAGCCCGTCGGCCCGATTAACAAAATATTCGATTTTTGCAGTTCTACTTCTTCTGGTGGGTGCTTGCCGCTATTTTTGGCATGGATAAAGCTGAGGCGCTTGTAGTGGTTGTAAACTGCTACCGAGAGGACTTTTTTCGCCTCTTCTTGACCGATCGCATTTTCGTCGAGATAATTTTTAATTTCCCTCGGCTTGGGAATTTGGCTCATCGAGATACTTTTGCCCGAGGTAGCGCGGCGCTTTTGGGTAGTTTCCTGTTTCGGAACCGCCGCCGCCGCGGGCACAGCACTGGAATCAAACAACTCCTCATCTAAAATTTCATTGCACAAGTCAACGCATTCGTCGCAGATATAGACCCCTGGGCCTGCGATTAACTTGCGAACTTGCTCTTGAGACTTGCCACAAAACGAACATTTTAGATGGGAGTCGTACTTAGACATAACAGCCTCTTATTTCAGTGCAGTGACGTTTTCTCCCGCAGCCGGAAGGTTTTCTTTTTCGATCACTCGATCGACCAAACCGTAATCTTTGGCTTCTTCGGCTGACATAAAAAAGTCGCGCTCTGTATCAGCCTCTAATTTGTCGATCGGTTGACCTGTGTGATGCCCTAGCAGTTCATTCAGCTTACGCTTATGATACAGGATTTCCTTGGCTTGAATCTCAATATCAACTGCTTGACCTTGAGCTCCTCCGAGCGGTTGGTGAATCATAATCCGCGAACTCGGAAGAGACATCCGCTTCCCGTGAGCTCCTGCTGTTAGCAGAAATGCGCCCATACTCGCTGCTAAACCGTAACAAATCGTCACCACATCTGGTCGAATTTGCTGCATCGTATCATAAATTGCCATGCCTGCTGTCACCGAGCCACCGGGGGAATTGATGTACATTTGGACATCTTTTTCTGGATCTTCGGCATCTAAATACAATAGCTGAGCTACGATCGAGTCAGCCACTTCGTCGGTGACGGGAGTTCCTAAAAACACGATTCTATCCCGCAGCAAGCGCGAGTAAATGTCAAATGCCCGCTCGCCCATCCCCGACTGTTCTAGTACCATCGGCACTACATTGCTGGGACTAGAGCTGACATCAAAATCGTTATAGCTCGTAATTAGGTAATTGGAAGATTGAGATACAACCATAAGACACCAGTCAAGGATTATAGACAATTTGCTGCTGTTGAAAGCTTTAAATTAAGCTGCCAGCTTCTAACTATTATGCCTTGTCTTAACCCAGATGGGGGGGAATGGGAGTGAATGGGTGCGTGAGATTGCTTTCTAACTTGCAAAGCTGGCGTGACTCGCCGCGCTCTGAGGGTAAATAAGTTAAAACACTTACTTACAAATTATCGCTTCTTGGTTCTGGGGGGTTGATTTCTGGGCAGACTAGACTAATCCCAACAAATTTGTTCGGCGCTTGCAGTCAGCATAAGGTGCGCAGTGCGCACCCTACACTTGTAGTTTTTGGTAGCCAACCTCTAGTTTTACTCTTCGCCTACAACTTCCACGTCGATAGTGCTCGTGGCTGCTTCTTCAGAAATTTCAGCGTCCTCTTCTGCTTCTTCTGCTTTGGGAGTCAGAGAGCCTTCAGGTACGAGTTCAATTGTCCCTTTTTCCTCCAACCATTTCAGAGTTTTTTGTTTGAGCAAGTCTTCTCCTACAAATTCCCGCAACTTTTCAGGGTCAAAATTTCCTTTAGGAAACTGCTTTCTGACTTTTGCCACTTCTGCTGCTACTTCTGCTGGTTCAACAGATAAGGATTCCAGCTTAGCTACTTCTGCCAGAGCTAGAGTTTGTTTGAGCCTCTCTAATGCTTCGGGACGAGAGCGTTCCCGCATCGGCCCCATATTTTCTTCGGTAAACAGTTGGTTGATATCTATGCCATAATTTTTCAATTGCATGGCTTGTTGGTTCAGCAAATAATCGATTTCGCGATCGAGCATTGTTTGGGGAACTTCTACCTCTATTAGCTGCACCAGTGCTGCTGATATAGCTTTTTCCTTATTAGCTGATAGCTTGTTTTCTTGCTCTGTTTTAAACCGAGTTTCCAGGGATTCGCGCAGTTCGGCTAAAGTTTCAAATTCGCTAACTTCTTGGGCGAAGTCGTCGTCCAACTCCGGCAATTCCTTTTCCTTAATTTCTTTCAGAGTAATTGTAAAGACTGCTGGTTTTCCAGCCAATTCTTCACTGCTATACTCATCAGGGAACTGGACAGAAACTTCTCTAGTTTCTCCCGAATTCATCCCAATCATGCCTTGGATGAAGCCCGGTACAAACTGATTTTCCGACAATTCTACTTGAAAGTCTTCGGCATCGCCGCCGGGAATTTCTGCGGGAGTTTCGCCTTCGGGTGCTTCGGCAAATTTACCGGAAAAATCAACCAAAGCCACGTCTCCCAACTGAGCGGGCCGGCCTTCTACGGGGATTAAAGTCGCTTTGTCCGATCGATATTTTGCCAGTACCTCATCCACCTGAGCTTCATCATACTTAACTTCTTCTGCTTGAAGCTGCAAGCCGGTGTACTGCCCCATTTTCACTTCTGGTTCTACATCAACCTTAGCCGAAAAAGTCAGAGGCTGTTCTGGATCGAACTTTTCTAGCAACTCTTCAAATTCGGTGCGCAGTTCAAAACTGCCAATTGCCGGAATTTTTTCTTGTTCGAGAGCTTTTTGCAGGGAATCATTAATCAAATTTTCCAAAGCCGTCGCCTTCAAGCGAGTCTGGCCTAGGCGCTGTAGCAAAATTTGGCGGGGAACTTTGCCTTTGCGGAACCCAGGAATATTGACCTCGCGAGCGAATTGTTTAATTACCTGCTCGTAAGCTTGTTTTGACTTAGATGATGGGACTTCGATTTCCAGACCAATTTGACTGGCTGGAAGTTTTTCCTGGGTTACTTTCATCGGCTTTTTTTTGGATATTTAACAATAGTGACAAAATACATACAAATCTAACTTTGCCTGCATTTTTATTTTGTACGCTTTGACTTGTAACGGCACAACTACAATCACCTCTACTGGATCAGAGTGTAAGTCATAACCAGCTACTTTTTGGGATCTTGCCAAATAGTTCTAGTTTGAGGATACTAGCTTTTGCTGCTAGGAATGTGGAGGTTAAGTCCACCAATTGCCGATGCACTATAGCATATATCGCCGTCTGATGTCAATGTTTTCGGCTGCGTGGCCAGTCAAAGTCAATGGATGCGTCTGCTAAAGTGGAGATATATCAGCAGCTAACCGGATGCGGATTAGGCGCGGGCGATCCTCTTCGTTGATGAGCATCCCGTGCGGGCGGACTTCGCTAACGGCAAAAGATGCTAAACTAGGATTGGTGGCGATCGACCGCTGTGGCTAACTGCAACCTTGCCATCTGCTCGCGCCCCGATGTCGCATAAGATTAATTGAGTTTGATATATTGAGTTGGATATTCAGTATTGCGGTTATTTAAATTTTAGATTTCGATGTTTAGAGTTTAATTTTTGGAGGAAACTAATTTGTCTCAATCCTATCGAGTTGCCATTTTAGGAGCTACCGGCGCAGTCGGTGCCGAGTTGCTAGAACTATTGCACAGCCGGAGTTTTCCGATTTCTAACTTGAAGCTGCTGGCTTCGGAACGTTCAGCAGGTACAAAATTGCCTTTCGGCGACGAGATGCTGCCAGTTGAAGCAGTGTCCGAGCGATCGTTCGATAATGTAGATCTAGTGCTAGCCTCAGCCGGCGGCTCTACTTCTAAATTCTGGGCTCCGAAAGCGGTGGCCGCCGGGGCCGTGGTAATCGACAATTCCAGCGCTTTCCGCATGGATGCGACCGTACCGCTAGT
This sequence comes from Lyngbya sp. CCAP 1446/10, assembly GCF_026130175.1. Classification (GTDB taxonomy): domain Bacteria; phylum Cyanobacteriota; class Cyanobacteriia; order Cyanobacteriales; family Microcoleaceae; genus Microcoleus. The sequence goes on from NZ_JAIGNI010000062.1 coordinate 4,467, forward strand.
GGTTCCCGAAGTCAATCCCCAAGCGGCGGCAGCTCACCGAGGTATCATTGCTAATCCCAACTGCACGACAATTTTGATGGCGGTTGCCGTTTGGCCACTGCACAAAGTTAAACCAGTCAAGCGCATAGTTGTAGCGACTTACCAGTCTGCCAGCGGCGCGGGCGCAAGGGCTATGGAGGAAATGAAAGATCAAGCTAGAGCAATTTTGGCAGGGGAAATTCCCAAAACCGAGATTTTTCCCTACCCCTTGGCTTTTAACTTGTTTCCGCACAATACACCGATTAACGATTTGGGGTATTGTGAGGAAGAGATGAAAATGGTGAACGAAACTCGGAAGATTTTTGGTACGGACGAGATGAGAATTAGTGCGACTTGCGTGCGGGTTCCCGTACTCCGCGCCCATTCCGAGGCGATTAACCTGGAGTTTGCAGAGCCTTTTAGCCCGATCGACGCTAGGGAAATCTTAAAACAGGCGATCGGCGTTAAGCTGGTAGAAGACTGGCAAGCTAATTATTTCCCGATGCCCGCCGAGGCTAGCGGTAAGGATGAAGTGCTAGTCGGCAGGATTCGCCAAGATATTTCTCACCCCTGCGGGTTGGAGATTTGGCTGTGCGGCGATCAAATTCGCAAAGGGGCGGCTTTAAATGCGGTGCAGATAGCCGAGTTGCTGGCAGACAAAAATTTGCTGCGAATCCCAGCGCAGGCGGCTTCTATTTAGCGGGAAGCTGGCAATAGGGTAATTGAAATAAAGATTTTAGATCAACCTTTCATCTGAAATCAAAAAATTAAAATCAAAAATCAACAGTCTAAAATCGGAGAAAGTGTGGTAAAGTTTGGACGGGTTCTGACTGCAATGATTACGCCGTTTAAAGAAGACGGCAGTGTTAACTATGCGGTAGCAGAACAATTGGCAGTTCATTTAGCCGATCGCGGTACGGATAGCTTAGTAGTGTGCGGAACTACGGGCGAATCTCCCACTATGAGCTGGGATGAAGAGTACCAATTATTTCAGGTGGTACAAAAGGCAGTTGCCGGTAAAGCTTTGGTAATCGCAGGAGCCGGATCGAATTCGACCTCAGAAGCAATCGAAGCTACGCAAAAAGCAGCTAAACTAGGGTTAGACGGCTGTTTGCAGGTGGTTCCTTATTACAACAAGCCACCGCAAGAAGGTTTGTACAATCATTTTCGGGCGATCGCGCAATCTGCTCCAGAATTGCCTATAATGTTATATAACATCCCCGGTCGCACAGGCCAAAATATGTTGCCGGAGACAGTAGCTCGATTGGCAGAAATCCCCAACATTGTGGCAGTCAAAGAAGCAAGTGGCAACCTAGATCAAGCAAGTCAAATTCGGTGCTTGACATCACCTGAATTTGCGATCTATTCTGGAGATGATTCCCTAACTTTGCCCATGTTGGCGGTAGGAGGATCTGGTGTAGTTAGCGTAGCCAGCCATCTGGTAGGAGAGCAACTGCAACAGATGATCAAAGCTTTCGAGGCCGGTCAAGTTCAAGTCGCTACCCAGATTCACTTGCAACTTTTTGACCTGTTTAAAGCTCTTTTTCTCACCACAAATCCCATTCCCGTTAAGGCAGCTCTTAAACTTCAAGGCTGGGATGTAGGTTCCACCCGTCCGCCCCTGTGCGCTCCGCCCGTTGAGGTAACTCAAAAGTTAAAGGACGTACTGAGTCAGCTAGCCACAGTATCTGCTAGCTAGATAGGCGAGAACGAGTTTTCAGACAACTGAATATTGGTTGTAATGAGTCATTAGTCATTAATCATCAGTCATCAGTCATTAACTGTTAGTAATTACCTAATGGTGATAGACCAAAGACTGAAGATTAAGGACTGAAGGCAAAAGACAACTGACTGTACGGGTATAGAAAAACCCGCCGGGGAGTTTTCCATAAATATTTGGAAAATAATCGCCCTACGAACGAAAGACGAAAGACGAAAGACAACAGACAAATAACAAAAACAACTAACAAAGGATACGCATGATCAAAAATACAACTGCACAAGTTCTAAAAGTTATTCCCCTCGGCGGGCTGCACGAAATCGGCAAAAACACTTGTGTGTTCGAGTACGGCGACGAAATAATTCTTTTAGATGCAGGTTTAGCTTTCCCCACAGATGGAATGCACGGTGTAAATATTGTCCTCCCAGACATGACTTACCTGCGGGAAAACAGTCACAAAATTCAAGGTATGATAGTGACTCACGGTCACGAAGACCACATCGGTGGCATCCCTTACCACCTCAAGCAATTTGAAATTCCAGTCATCTACGGCCCGCGTTTGGCGATGGCCTTGCTCGCTGGAAAATTGGAAGAAGCCGGAGTATCTCACCGCACTGAATTGAGAACAGTTCGACCACGGGATACGGTCAGAATTGGTAAGCATTTCTTAGTCGAATACATCCGCAACACTCACTCGATGGCCGACAGTTTCACTGTGGCAATTCACACTCCCGTCGGAATTATTATTCACACTGGAGACTTTAAAATTGACCACACTCCTGTAGACGGCGAGCATTTTGATTTGCAAAAGCTGGCTGAGTACGGCGAAAGAGGCGTGCTGTGTTTGATCAGCGATTCTACTAACTCGGAAGTTCCTGGTTTTACCGCTTCAGAACGTTCTGTCGCTCCGAATTTAGACAGAATTATCGCTCAAGCAACGGGACGGGTACTGCTGACGACTTTTGCTTCGTCGGTACACCGATTGCAAATTGTTTTGGACTTGGCTAAGAAAAACAATCGGTATGTCGGAGTGGTTGGCCGCTCGATGCTGAACGTCATCGCTCACTGTCGCAATCTTGGCTACATCAAATGCGAAGATAGTATTTTCAAACCGCTGAAAGAAATCCGCAATTTGCCCGAAGACAAGGTTTTGATTTTGACTACGGGTTCGCAAGGTGAACCGATGGCGGCGATGACTCGGATTGCTAACGGCGAACATCACGAACTGAAAATCAGAAAAGGTGATACAGTCATTTTCTCGGCTAATCCGATTCCGGGAAATACGATCGCAGTGGTAAATACGATCGACAAACTGATGATGCTGGGTGCAAACGTGGTTTACGGCCGCGACAAAGGCATTCACGTTTCCGGGCACGGCTGTCAGGAAGACCAAAAGTTAATGATTAACATGACTCGTCCCAAGTTCTTCTTGCCGGTACACGGGGAACATCGGATGCTGGTTCAGCACTCCAAGACGGCTCAAAGCATGGGCATTCCCGCGAGCAATATGGTGATTATTGACAACGGCGATGTCGTAGAATTAACTGAAAATTCGATGCGACTTGGTACTAAAGTACCTTCAGGAATTGAATTGGTAGACTCTTCTCGATCGGGCGTAGTGAAGGCAAACGTCCTCAAAGAACGTCAACAGTTGGCTGGAGATGGCGCGGTGACAGTAGCTGCGGCGTTAAATGCAGAAGGTAAGTTAGTTGCTACGCCGCAAATACACTTGAAAGGTGTAGTCACATCAGCCGATCGCGAACTGCTACAACAATCGATCACACAAACGATTGAGACTATTTTAGGCGATCGTTGGTCAGAATTTGTCAGACCTTCAACAACTGCCGAATCAGGAGTTGATGTGGATTGGGTTGGAGTGCAAACGCAAATAGAACGGGCAATTCAGCGGGTACTGCGTCGGGAACTTCAAAGCAATCCCATGCTAGTATTCCTGATGCAAATTCCCGAAGGAGCATTATTTGTCCAATGGGAAAAAGCAGCAGTAGCTCCAGGTTCTTTAGAAGCACCCAAGCTATTAGGCCCATCATCGCCATCATCGAAATCAGCACCAGAGGCAGCGCCAGCGCCTGTTCCTGCTAATGCAGTAACCGGTCGTCGTCGCCCCCGGACAGCAGCAAAAGTTGCTTCCGTAGTTTCCTAGAGTTAACAATTCCTGGCCAAGCCAGGGATTTGTTTCTCAACCGCAGATGAACGCAAATAAACGCAGATAGTAATTAATTAATTCTATCTGCGTTCATCTTTGTTTATCGGCCACCATCTGCGGTTGCAAAATTAATCAACCACCAGCAACTGCTGGAACAATACTAACTTCATCACCATCTTGGAGTGCTGTTCCTGTCCCATCCAAAAAGCGGATATCTTCGCTGTTGACGTAGAAGTTCAGGAATCTGCGGGGTTCTCCCTTTTCATCGCACAGGCTTTTTTTGATGCCGGGACAATTTGTTTCGAGGGATTCAATCAGTTCGGAAATATTGCCGCCGCCGCATTCGATGGTGGCTTGATTGTTGGTGAATTTTTGCAGGGGAGTGGGAATTAAAACTTTGACGGTCATTTTTTTGAGTCCTTAGTCAGTAGTCAGTAGTCCTTAGTCAGTAGTCAACAGTTAACAGTTAACAGTTAACAGTCAACAGTTAACAGTTAACAGTCAACAGTCAACAGTCAACAGTTAACAGCTTGATAACTAATGACTAATAATTAAACCGAAGCTTGTTGCCATTCTAAGCGTTCGAGGGTGCGGGCGCGTTCTAGGGCGCGCTCGAAGGCTTCGAGTTTGGGTTCGAGGGTGATGGGTTCGCCGATGTAGCCTTGGACGGCTTCCTGAGTCTTCAAGCCGTTGCCGGTGATGTAGGCGACGGTGGTTTCGTCGGGATTGATTTTACCTGCTTCTACGAGTTTCTTCAAGACTGCGATCGTGGTGCCGCCTGCGGTTTCTGTGAAGATGCCTTCAGTTTCTGCTAGTAGTTTCATGCCTTCGATGATTTCGGTGTCGCTGACGGATTCGATGTTGCCGTTGGTTTTGCGGGCGACTTCCAAGGCGTACATACCGTCTGCTGGATTGCCGATCGCGATCGATTTAGCAATTGTATTCGGTTTGACTGGTGTTACGAAATCGCGACCTTCGCGGAATGCTTGGGCGATGGGGGAACAACCGTCAGCTTGAGCACCGCTGAACCGGACTTTCTTGTCATCAACTAAACCGACTTCGATGAATTCATTAAAGCCTTTGTAGATTTTTGTGAACAAAGAGCCGGAAGCGAGGGGGGCGACGATGTGATCGGGCAATTGCCAGCCTAGTTGTTCAGCAACTTCGTAGCCGAGGGTTTTCGAGCCTTCGGAATAGTAGGGACGCAAGTTGATGTTGACAAATCCCCAGCCGTGTGTATTGGCGACTTCGCAACAGAGGCGGTTAACTTGGTCGTAGTTGCCGTGAACTGACATGACAGTTGGATTGTAAATCAGAGTTCCGAGGACTTTGCCTGCTTCTAAGTCTGAAGGGATGAAGACTACGCAGTCGAGACCGGCGTGGGCGGCGATCGCAGCGGTGGAGTTAGCTAAGTTGCCAGTGCTGGCACAGGATACCGTTGTGAAACCCAATTCTCTCGCTCTACTGAGGGCGACTGACACCACTCTGTCTTTAAAGCTAAGAGTGGGCATATTGACGGCATCGTTTTTGATGTAAAGATTTTTTAGACCGAGGCGGCGCGCCAAGCGGTGGGATTTTACTAAAGGAGTCATCCCCGTGCCAACATCGATGACGTTATCTGTAGCGACTGGTAAGAATGCGCGGTAGCGCCAAATCGAGTTAGGGCCGGCTTCGATGGTTTGGCGAGTAACTGTGCGGCGGATTGCTTCGTAGTCGTACTTGACCTCAAGCGGGCCAAAACAGCAATCGCAGACGTGCTTGGCTTGGAGTTCGTACTCTTCGCCGCATTCTTTACATTTGAGGGCTGTGAAGGTGGCTGCTGTGGATTGTGTTCTGGTGGCCTGGGTCATAGCTCAACTCTCTAGTTTTGCGATGTTTTCTAATTCTTAAGGACAGATTAGCACGGTGGATTTACCCCGTCAACCATACCCGACTTTTTTAGTCTGGATTGATTTTGCAGCAGTATTTTGTCCGAAACGGCAGGTGGTTGGATAGTCCTCAATCTCTTTCTCAGAGAAGTTTCTAGGCTCTGCAAAACAGTGTTGGTTCAGAGGGAAAATCTCTTGTTTAACCGAACTCAAGAATGATTTGCCGAAAAAACTATTTCAAAACTTTATAAAGTTTTTTTGCTGGGTGACTCAAAACGACAAACTACAGGGTTGAGGCGCGGGGGCCGAGAAACCGGGTTTCTACGAGATTTTGAGGTTGATTCACGAGAATATAGGAAGAAACCCGGTTTCTGAATCTTACGGCGGGGGCCGAGAAACCGGGTTTGTACGAGATTTTGGGTTGATTCACGAGAATATAGGAAGAAACCCGGTTTCTGGAGGTCAGCGCGTCTACGAAATTTGGGGTTTACTAACGAGAATACAGGCTTCCCCCTCTCCCCCTCTCCCCCTCTGCTTACCCACCGCTGACGGGGGGGATTAGTACAACTTCGTCGCCGTCTTGGAGGATGGTGTCGGGGGAGACGAATTCTAGGTTGAGGCCGAAGCGGGTGCGCGTGCGCCACTGTTCTAATTGAGGGTATTGGGCGATCGAGCTTTCGAGCACTTCAGATACTGGGGTTTCGGGAGGAAATTCTAGTGTAAGTTCTGAAACGCCGTAGGCTTCACTGAAGGCGGCGAATAGTTTAACGGTGATGGTAATCGAAGAGTTAGACACGGCTGTTTTGTGTGATCGACAGTTGGGCAATTATTAACTAAACCATATAATTAATTGAGAATTACGCGCGCCGAGGCTTAGAATTGAAAGCGGCAATCTCTAGTTGAGTTTGGCGCGATCGGGTAAAACGTAACTAGAGATTGCAGTAGAAAGTCCGAACAGCATTTTATTTATAGCGATCGATCTCACCAACCAGGCTTCATAAGTAGTTGTCATTCACTTAGATGCAGATAGCGAAGGTCTAGTTGGCTGCTGTTTAGGCTACTGCCAAACTATTTTTTCAGGATACGGTATAGATACTTTCCCGTAATTGTGGGAGAGTACAATGATCGCACAAAATTTAGTGAGCAACAACGCAGATAACGCCCAGCTAACCTGCTGCTGCCCGACTAAAAATCTGGTCGTCAAGTCCATCTGGGAATTCCCGAAGCTTTGCCCCGATACGCAAACGTGCCGTTCGATCTAAAAATAATAGTCAAGTTAACGCGATCGAGATATTTATGGCAAATAACGATTTTAAAGTGCTGCAAATTATTGAAGCTAAAGGCTGGTATGCCTTTGGGAGTACGAAGCAAAGCCAGCACATTGAGAGGTGGGTAAGACCTGTGGTGTGTTGGGTTTTAATAGAAGACAAAAAAAAGCGGCGGATTGTGACTGCTACCGCTAGCTATCAGATCCAGATTGACGACAAAGAAGTCGAGTTTTTTGCCCACGAAAGCGAAATTCAAGATATCGAGAGTCTCCCGAAGTCTGTCTCTGTCTCGGAATTTCTGAAAACAGAAGATTGAGAGAAGAGCCAGAAGGAGAGCGTTTAACAAGTTATTAATTTTTTCTTAGTAATTCCTTAAACTTGCTGCCGGATTCTATTTCAATTGCAGGCAGAACCTCCCTAATTGAGGAGAGGGGCAGATGGGGAGAGAGGAGAATGTATACTTTTGTCTTGCTTTCTGCATCTCTAGCCGCAAGTCTTCCAACCCCAAAAAATAAAGAAGCCGGAAGATTGCGGGCAATGCCAACACGCTTCCGACCTTTGCTAAATAACAGGGTATGCATATGTTTCTAAAGTATGGCAGGGAAGCCTTCTAGATATCAAGAGGACTATTGCAATCACCCACAGAAATTTATTAAACTTGGTGGCGGATGCTTTTTCAATTCGAGGAGAAACCACTCTAATTCAAGAGAGGGGAGTTGAGAAGATAGGGAGAATTTATACTTTTGCCTTGCCTTCTGCATCAGAATGCCGAAGGTCTAAAGTAGCCAAAAAAATAAAGAGGCCGGAAGATTGCAGGCAATGCCAACACGCTTCCGACCTTGCTGAATAACAGGGTATGCATATGTTTTTAAAGTATGGCAGCCAGGTCTTCTAGATATCAAGAGGACTATTGCAATAACCCACTTTTGCTTTCAGGTTGTGTTTGCAAGGTTCATACCATTTTAGACTGAAAATTTGAATATTGAGAGCGGCTGATGGTTACAGGTTAAGGATTATAGCTGTTTTTGTGTAGCGGGTGCTACAAAAAATGGGCGCTTGCCGATCGTAAGCGAAGCAGGCCGAAGGTATCGCCCATTCTTCCCTAATTATTTGCCGCTACAAAATCAAACCCCACTAGCAACAGGTTCAGGCTTTGACAGCCGCATCCGCCGCCCCAGCAGCGCCATCCGCACACCGCCCGCTGGCCCTAAAGTCACCCCTCGGCGTTTGGCCTGTACCGGCTTTTTCTCGGCCAATACTAAGTCGAAATCGCGCAAAATGGTTGCCACCACCAGTTTCATCTCCAACTGCGCCAGCGCTAAGCCGATACAGCGACGACTACCGCCCCCAAACGGCAAATACTCGTAAGGCGAGAATTGCCTCTCCAAAAACCGTTCCGGCTTAAATTGCTGCGGTTCTGGATACAAATCCTCCCGCCTGTGGGTTAAATAAATGGAGCCGAAAACCACCGTACCCGGTTCGAGTTGATATCCCATCAGTTCCACGGGCTCCCGCACTACTCGCGGAAACGTCAGCATTCCCACGGGATAAATTCTGAGTGTTTCTTGACAAACCGCACTCAGGTACGGCAACCGGGAAATCTCCATCGGGTCGGGATTTTCGCCCAAACTGTCCAATTCTTGCAGCAGTTTCTGGCGCACTGAGGGCAAACTGTGAATCCAGTAAAATGCCCAAGCTAAAGCAGTTGCTGTGGTTTCGTGGCCTACAAACAACAGCGTCATCAACTCGTCGCGCAATTCTTCATTAGTCATCGGTTCGCCGTTTTCGTCGCGGGCGGCCATCATTAAGCTGAGAATGTCGGTGCGGTTGCTGTCTGGTTGCTGTCTGCGTTCTGCTATTTCCGCGTCCATCAGTTCCTGAATTTTCCGCTGCTTTTGTTTCATCCGTCCCCAAGGACTCCAAGCGCCCCAATCTTGCTGCATCCAGGACAGAAATAGCATACTCGATCGCAGCGGAGAGCCGGTCATATCGAGAATTGAAGCCAGCAGCGGGGACAGTTGCTGCAACCGCGGCCCTTCATCCAAGCCGAAGACTACTTGCAAAATTACCCGCATGGTGATTTCCTGCATGGCGGTGCGGGCGACAAAAGGTCGATCGACATTCCACTTACTGGCAACATCTTGAGTAATATCGCAAATTTGCTGGCCGTAGTTGCGCATCCGTTCCCCGTGAAAGGGCGGCATCAATAATTGGCGCTGGCGTTTGTGCTTTTCTCCAGAGATCACAATCATCGATTGTTCTCCCAGCACCGGTTTGAGAATACCGTTGATATCACCTGGGGCGTCAAGCGCTTTGCTGTTGAGCATTTCCTGGATCGCTTGGGGGTTGTGGATCATCACGAATGGTTCAAGGTTGCCCCATCGAATCGTGAAAATCTCCCCATACTTTTTGGCACTTACATCCATGTACGTAAGTGGATCGCCGATCCATTGAATTAGTTGCACGAAGCGGGGGGTTTTGGGGCCGTCAGGTAGAGTCATAAAAATTGTGGTGCTGTTAGAGGACGCGGGTAACATCCATAGGAATCTCGCAGAAAGCGGGTTATACGCTCTCCCATAATTTTAAGAGATTATTCTCGAACGGTGCTTACAATGTCCTGTCCCAGCTCTGTAAAACGCACTGTTTTGATTTGCCAAGGAGCATAACTGGTTAAGGTTTGGCGCACGCCTCCAAACAAACCTAGCATTTGACAACTTGACAAATTTTGCAATTTTTGCCGGGAATTCCCGGAAGCCCGTAAATCTACGGTAGCGATTCCAAGGTTGCGATCGATTTTAAGCCGATAACCAACCAAACCAAGACTATCGAAAATCTGCTGCTTTAATACTTCATTAACGACGGATGACATTAACTGATTGTCGGTGCCTGTTACTGTTTCCGGGTTCAGAGTTTGACAGAGATTGTTTACCTTATAAACTTTAACGGTGACAGTGTTTTCTGATGCTACTCCACTGGCTAAAACAGGAGAAATAAAGTTAGAAGGCTGTGCTGCTTGAGCCGATCGAGTCTGAAGTTGATTTCCCGTTAGCTGTAGGTTTCCGAATTGACCGGCACCCGTTTGGGATTGGCTCTGGTTTGCGGTTAAGTTCGCTGCATCATAGCTGGAACAACTGCTACTACCCATCAAAATTAATCCAGCGGCTAAATACCCTAAATTTTTGCAGATACTGTTCATAGTTTTTAATACTCAACTCAACGTCTGTGCGTGGAGGGTGAATTTTTCTGGTAGAAAGCACTTACTCCCTGATTACGCTCACTTATGAGTATTTCCCGGCATCCGCAATACTAGACTTCTTGGATAAGTTCTCGATCGATACATAAACCGCAGATGAAAAGCAGATAAACACACTCTAGAGCAGATGATTTCAGAGATTTTGTGAATCAGTGCTAGAGATATACCTAGATGAAAAAAAAGTTAAAAGTTAGGATTAATACCTGGCTTTTAGTGTGATATCACGTAAACGGGTAAGGCACTTTATGCGTGCAACGCTGCTGCCGGCTCGGTATCTCATCAGATGCGAGCTCGTAACGCTAGATTGCCAGTCAGATCGAATAACCTATCAGCGGTGTGATGTAGGGTTGCAAATCGCTCGATCGCGTCCGATTTAAACAGCTTTTTTCCGGTTGGCGAAACCTTGACCTTGATTAGTAGTAATGAGGACATATTTTCGACGGTTGCGCGCATTTTACGATGGCTTCGGATCGGCATAACTGGGCTTTCGGTGCAGTTACAAAACAAAATCCGCCTTAAAAATTCCTGATGACTCGGCGTTTGAAACCTCGACTGTACAAGCTTTCATCCGTCGAGACGGACTAAGAAATAAAGCGGGTATTTAAGCCGGATTTTGTATTAAACGTGCAAGTCGCGAACAACATAATTTAGCAGCCAGCCTCTGGCGCATTCAGGGTGCGATCGCAATATTTGGTGATTTTTCTACCGAATTCCATCAAAAATAGTGAGAACATCATCATGAAACAGCAATTATTGACGAAGGTTTTGGCGGCAAGTGCGATCGCCCTCAGCAGCCTGACAGTCCCTTTTGAGCCTAGTTACGGCTGGAGTTCACCCAGGGAAAAGGGATTTTCGTGCAGCGCCGTCAGCGGCGCACCGGTGACGGTGTACCAAAACTCTCAAGGTGCGGTAGAGCCTTGGATTGAGTGGAGTTCGGATTATTTTTCCGGTTCTGGCTACAATCCACAAACTCGGTGCCAATTAGTCAGCCAGCGCCTAGAAATCTATCGCCGCAACCGGGTGCTCAAGTACATTACAGCAGGCCGGATGAACGGCCAAAACGTCATCTGCACGGCGAATCAAGTCAACGGTTTGTGTCAAAATTTGATTTATACTCTCAGACCAGGCCAAGACCCGATCGGCTCTTTATATAATTTGTTAGCTTGGCGTCAAGGATATGTCGGGATGCCGTCTTTTGATGAAACCCGTAACATTCCTTACATTGACGTGAGGCAAAAACTAGGGGAAAGCACGGATGATGGGGCGCAATAGCCAATTTTTTCGCCATCCTCCAGCCTTGCTTAATGGTTGGGCAATTTTCAATGTTGAATTATCTGCGTCGATCAGTGTTTGTACGTTGGAAATCTACGGTTAACAGATCGATCGCAGTTCCCACATCAACCGCTGGGAATTGCCAGGAGGCTGGGCGATGTTGGGTTCCCCCTGGCGGTGGGACAGTCGCCGCCGCCGGATTCCCTGCCGGTGCTGAGGTGTGGGCAGTAGCGCGGGGTTTTCTAGAGTTGCTGCTGCCAAAATCTTTTTGTCAAGGCTATAGCTTGCGGTATACAAATAACGTTAAAATTGCCATGAACCGCCGCCGGATTTTTAATGGCAAAGGTTTCTTGGTTGCAATTAACGATCGGGGCAGCGATCGACATCCCGGTTTTGAGGTCTATACTTTTGAATATGGAAGCGCGCCGACGCGAGAATTATTGGAAAAAATGGTTAAATCCAGTTGGGGAATTCCGATCGGTATATATTTGCAGTTCGTCTCGTCATGTCTGGGGAGTTAGCGATGAATTTGTGGAGTTCGCGGTTCGGGGCGCTGACAATCATCTTGACCGGTGCAATAACGGCGATAGCAATTGTCGGCCAACAATATGCTGCTTGTGCCAAAACAGCGGAAGAAATTGCCCAAGTAGCAATGTTGAGCACCGTAGAAGTTAATAATACGCTGGGTTTTGCTACTAGCGGTTCGGGAGTAATTATTGCGAAACAAGGCAATATTTACACCGTTCTGACGGCGAATCACGTTGTTGCAAGTCTCGCCCAAGAATACAGCATTCGCACTCATTTGGAAAAAAATTATAGAGCAATCAGAATACAGCGGCTGCCGAAAAGCGATCGCGATATAGACTTAGCTCTGATCCAGTTTTACAGCCGAGACAATTATCCAGTAGCGCCAATTGGCGAATCAAAACGTGCTGTAGTCGGTTCTACTATTTATGTTGCTGGCTATCCACTGCCCATCGCTTCTTGGTATGAAAGAAAACTCGAATTTACTGCTGGTATTGTTTCTTCTCGTCTCGATCGCGCATCATCGGGGTACGGACTGCGGTATCAAGCAGTCACCAGGCGCGGCATGAGCGGCGGGCCTGTATTTGATGCTGATGGCACTGTTGTGGGAATTCACGGTCAGGGTGATACTGTTGGTACGGTGATCAGCCAGTGGAACGGTCAGATTGAGGAAATTAAAACTGGGTTGAATGCAGCAATCCCGATCGATTCTTTGATGTCGTTGCGATCGCAAACCTTACCTAACGGGTTTGATATTCTCAGCAATATTTCGATCCAGCGCGGCTACAGTCAAACTCAATCGAATCTGGGGCCAGGAGGCTTTGTCTGCGATACCTCCACCGGCGAACCGATGACGGTTTATCAAAATCCGCAAGGGTTTAGGGAGCCTTGGATTCGCTGGAATTCTAATTTCTTTTCGGATTCTGGCTACGATCCTCTGACTCGCTGCAAACAAGTGACTCAGCGCCTGGAAAATTACAGCCGCAACAAACAGCTAAATTATGTCACTGTCGGCACAGTCAACAATCAGAAAGTGATTTGCACCACCAGCCGCGTTAACGGGCCGTGCGAAGGTTTGATCTACACGCTGCGCCGCGATCAAGATCCTGCTCCTGCACTCAGCAGTTTCTTTGTGTGGCTGGGGAATCAGAAGGCTAGACCTTCTCTGTTTGAAAGCGGCACTCCGATTTATATTAATGTTAGGGAACGGCTCGATTTAGATGTTGGCGAAGAACCCTAATTGCTACTCAGTAATGATTTTTTATTGGGCTGAATTACGCCGATTGTATTGTTGAAATGCGGGGCGTTCTCAGCTTTAAAATAGAGATATTTTAATTATTTATGATTATAGATAGCAGAAGTGATGATTTTTTGCAACAAGAAAGCTATAAAATTACTGTTACATTAATCCAAGTCAAATTTTTCAGGTATCAAGAATGACTGCAACTACGCCGAAGGCAACGTCAGCAATTCCCAGTTTTTGCGAAGGAATCCAGTATTTCTCGGAGAATGTGCCGGGTTTTGAGACTTACGGGAAAACACCTGCGATCGCCCAGGGGAGCAAGTCGATCGCCGATCCAGCCGATCCCGTCGCCGTCTTTCAAACGATGCTGGGAGCAGACGCCCTGCGCTACCTGACGCTGCAAGTCACCGCCAGCAAGGCATCGGGACATCCGGGCGGTTTTGCCAGCCAAGCTGAAGCCTACGCTGCGTTGGTGATGCTCGGACACAAAAACATTGTCACCGAAGTCGGGCACCACGCGCCAGGATTTTATAGTGCCATGTTTCTCGATCGATCTTTAGAAGACATGGGAATTGTCAACGTACAGCAAGTGCGCGATAAATTCCGCGAAAAAGATGGTTTGTTAGGACATCTTTCCGGTTTCATTCCCGGCCTTTTAGCACCTGCTGGCCCCCTCGGACAAGGGCAGCATTTTGCAATGGCGGGAGCGCTTTTGCACCCCGGAAAACTGTTTGCTTTCACAATGGGCGACGGCGGCATGGGCGAACCCTATCCAATGAGCAGCATGGGGCATTTCCACACTGCTTATCCCAAGGCTACTAACTTTTTACCAGTGTTAGTTTGGAACGGATATTCTCAAGAACATCACAGCATGGTTTCGACAAAAACCAATGCTGAAATGATTGCTTATTGGCAAGGAAACGGTTTTGAAGAAGTTATCTTAGTTGATGCTAAGGAATTTGACGATAAAAATCAACCGGAAGCTTATGTTGACAGCACTGCTTTTTCACTCGAACAGCGCATGGCATTTACCAAAGCTGTTTTACAAGGAGTTGACAAAGCGGCAAAATCTGCTCTCGGCGGCAAATTGACTGTGTTTATTATCAAACAGTTAAAAGGTGCTGGCGTGCACGCATTGGGCGCAAAATCTCACAATCTTTATCCAAAAGATACCCTCGATGCTCCGCATATTATCAGCGCTTTAAAACAGCGCGCTTTGACGGTGGCTGCTTGGGAGTTGGTACGGACAAATTGCGAGCGCGCGGGTGGCGGGCCTGCGGCAAAAACCGTTGTTACTGAGTTTACATTGCCCCTGGCCGATTTGGGCGAATTGCCTTTAGAAGAATTTGCGGTTGGGGGAGAATCGAAGATTTCGACAACAGCAATGGGACGTTTGGTAGCGAAAGTCGGCGAGTGCGATCGGACTTTTCTAGTTACTAATGCTGATGGTAATGAAGCATCGGCAATTGCCAACATCAACCAAGCTCTGAAAATCATTCACCCGACGACGGATGACTTGTACAATCAAGCGCCAAACGGTCAAGTTTACGAACCTTTGAGCGAAGATGCTTGCGCGGGTTTAGCAGTAGGTTTGTCGCTATTTGGAGCGCGGAGTTTGTGGTGTTCCTACGAATCTTTTGCCATCAACGGTTTACCAATTTGGCAAACTGTCACGCAAGCAATGGCAGAATTACGCCGTCCAACTCCGGCTACTGTCACCTTATTTACGGCAGGTGCATTGGAACAAGGCCGCAACGGTTGGACGCACCAACGCCCGGAAATTGAGGCTTATTTTGCGGCAATGATGCGGAATGGAAATGTGTTTCCTTTGTTTCCACCCGATGCTAACAGCATTCAAGCTTGTTACGAGTGGGCTTTGAATGCCAGAAATAAGGGAGTTGTGATTACTGCGAGCAAGTCGCCGCTGCCAATTCGCACTACTTTTGAACAGACTCGCCAAGGATTGCAAGACGGTGCAATTGTGCTGCACGAAATTGATTCTCCGCAAGCATCCCAAAATCAAGGGGGAAGTAAGAAAGTGGTGTTTGCTGTTGTGGGCGACATGACTTTAATGCCAGTGTTTGAAGCCGCAGCATTTTTGGAAACAGAAGGGATTGGAGTACGGATTGTTTCTGTTGTGAATCCGCGCCGCTTGTACCGTCCAAGCGATGTTGCTTGGGATACTTGTTCGGAAGCTGACGGCGGCTTTTTGAGCGATGAGAATTTTGCCAAAATGTTTGGTGGAGATGCCTTGATTGGCGTGACAGGCGGTGCTTCTGGGATGTTGGAGCCGGTGATGCTTCGCAGCAATTGCCCGCGTGATACTTTCGCTTGGAAGCGGGGGGAAACGACTGCTAGTGCGGGTCAGTTGATGGCGTTTAATGGGTTGACTGCTGAGGCGTTGACTAAAAGGGCGATCGAGCTAGTTCATTAAGTTATAATACGGTTCACTTAAGACTGATCTCCCTGGCACACCCCTGAAAAAGGGGGGGACAAGAATGCTCTCAAAGTCCCCCTTGCTTTCGGGGGATTTAGGGGATCTTCGGGGCATAAATAGTGTTAAGTGAACCGTATTGGGTTAGGTTATAATTTGAGAATCTCCTGGTTAGAAACCGGGAGATTCTCAAGGATTCAAGGCTAAGATATTGCGATCGAATAGGATTAATTCCATAATCAGATGCTCTCGATCGCACAGACTTAACTCCATAAACTGTGATGATTAGATACTGCCATTATTGTGACAAACGCTGACCGGAAGACAATCGTTTAATACCCTCCATCGCCGTAGTTGCTCCAGCTTTGTCACTACTTTCGCGAGCAATGTTCAAAGCTCGCTCGTAGGATTCGAGAGCTTTGTCGGATTGACGGAGACTTTCATAAATCGAGCCCATATTGTTAAGCAAGCGTCCGATACTTGTCTTGTCGCCAATTGCTTCCAACATCGGTATTGCTTGCTGAAAATAGATCAGCGCTTGAGTATCTTTGCCCTGTTTGCGACAGGTAAGTGCCATGTTGTTGAGGAGACGGCCGACGCCAGCCCTGTCTCCAATTTCCCGGCGAATTGCTAAAGCTTGGTGATAAAATTCCATCGCTCTATTAAAGTCACCGATGTTGTAATATACGCCGCCCATGTTATTGAGGGTACGGCCTAAATCGCGTCGATCGCCCTCTTGAGTGCGAATTGTCCGCGCTTGCTGGTAAAATTCGATCGCCTTAGCGTAATTTGACTGTTCTGCGTACACAGCGGCGATGTTGTGAAATGATTCTGCTATTTCAATTTGGTCATCGGCAGTTTTGGCAAGTTCCAAAGCTTCTTGGTGCAGTTTCATCGCTTCGGAAAAATTGTCCCCAATCCGGTTAACGAAACCAATGAGATTGAGAGTGCGCGCGATACGACGCCCTCCGCTGATTTCTCGGTGAATGACTAAAGCTTGCCGCAAAACTTCCAAAGCTTTGGGCCTCAAACCCATTTCGCCATAAACTTCCCCCATATTGTTGAGGGTTTCGCCGATTCCGGCTTGGTCGCCGAGTTGCTTGCGGATTGCCAAAACTTGCTCAAAAGTTTGGATGGCTTCTCGAAACAAACCCTCGCGGTGCTGTTTTACTCCTGTTTCCAAGAGTTGGTCTGCTTGCGTTTTGGGGTCTGTTGCTTGGGCGCGATCGCCCGATCGAGCCGGCGTAGCATCTATAATAGGGGCAAATGCCCCAGCGTCTGAAATTTCCAGCAAGCTGAGTGCGGGCGATAAGACAATACTTATAGCTGCGAGATAGCTGAAGTTGTAAGAGCGGCAGTACACCGATCGAGTCCTCCAAGAGCCTATTTATAACTAAGATAGATCTCTTTGGGGTGTTCCTGCCAATTTCTTTCTTAATTGCTAGGTTCTGACTTGGCTTTTGTGTTACCAGACTGCCATAATCAGCGGCATATTGTTGAGCGCGGAGATGACAGCAAAGTTTTTGCTTGGTGGAAGCGATGTTTTCTCAGGCCCGTGTAAGATGATGTCCTGTTTGTCAACTGTGATCCAAGCAACTCCTGACAAGACTTGAATTTCATGATGAGTTTGAGGCAACCTGTACACCTCGTTTTTCACGAGGATTATGCGATCCTCTTCGAGGGCTCCGCTAACGGGCGCTGCACATTCGGAATATCTTTGAAGCATAGCATCTCCTTTGGAATTAACCATCCAAAATCCACAATTTCCCCGATTTTTCTGGCAGGCTGGTTCACCAACATCTTTGCTTCCCGCAAACAATCGATAAAAACTCGCCTCCACACAACCAACAATCTATTATTGGCAATAACGCCGATCGATCCAAGCGCGTATTTCGTCATCCGTCGCCGCGCAAGTAGAGCGACCTGTCGCCCGATCGCAACCATGCCACCAAGTGTTACCATTGCGATCGCACGTCTGCCAAATTCTGACCTCGTTTTCGCCAGAGACGGCAGCCAGCAAACCTTGCCAAACTTGATTTATAGCTGAAAAGATCGATCGCTCTTTTGGCTGTTTGGCATATTTAGCTTGCTCTTTAATCGAAACAACGCTCGTTTTTTCGGGATACCGCCGATTTTCGTAAGTAGACATAACAAATACCTTCAAATCCTCAATTAAACAAAAATTGCATTATGAAAAATACCAGCTAAAAAGCAGCAATAACTTGCTCGCGATTACAGCACCTTTTTATCGTTATGCAATTTCTATAAAACTAAATCTGTTGCCTGATAAATTAACCCTAACTCTTGGCTAAACAACAATCAAATCATTACTTGCATAGGTTGTATGAATAAAATCGATAGATAAAAATATCAACCGCGCCCGACAGCTAGAAAGTTGTTAATTGCTAGAAAACTTGCGTTCGCTTCTTTCTTCCTTTTTTCCTCTATCAACTGTCAACTGTCAACTGTCAACTGTCAACTGTCAACTCTTCCTTCTATGAATGAAATCAACACACGGCGGCTGAAACTCTCTCAGATTCAGGCTTTGATAGCGGTAGCAGACTGTGAAAATTTTAGCGAAGCGGCTTTGCAAATGGAACTGTCGCAATCAGCAGTCAGCCACGCCATCGCCTTTTTAGAAACCGAATTGGGTGTGCAATTGTTCCATCGGGGGCGACATGGTGCTCAACTGACGCCGGTGGGGGAAAGGGTATTGATTCATGGGCGTCAAATTGTGCGATCGTTAGAAATGATGATCAAAGAAGCCGATTTAGAGAAAGGTTTGCAGGGTGGCCAGGTGCGGATAGTCACGTTTCGGAGTGTCGCAACTCACATTCTACCGGGTATTATCGCCCAATTTCGCGATCGCTTTCCCAAAATTGCCGTCAGCATTACCGAAGTGTATTATACCCAGGCTGTGGAGGAAGCTTTGCGATCGGGCAAAGCAGACATCGGCTTTGTCTCTCTTCCCATCTCCGACGAATTTGAAACCAGAGAAATTTTGCGGGATAAATATGTGGTGTTGCTGCCACCAACTGCCAAGTTATCATGTGCTAAGATTACCTGGGAAGTGTTAGCAAATTATTCGCTGATTTTGCAGCCGCCAGAAACAGCTTGTTCTATACCGCTACGCAAATATTTAGCAACTTCGGAGTTTCCCTTAAATATCGCTTACGAACTCAGCGAAGATTCAACTATTGTCAGTATGGTGATGCAAGGTTTGGGTGCTGCAATTATGCCACATTTGGCGGCGGAACCGATACCTGCTGGGGTAAAAGTTTGCAGTTTACCAGTTCATTTTGAAAGGGTAATTGGGGTGGCTGTTTTGAGGGATGCACTGTTAATTCCGGCCGTGTTTGCATTTTTGGATTTAGTTAAAAGTGCGACAGAGATTGAATATGACACTGATTTTCCCATCAATCCTTCATGAGTAGTTATGGACACACGGGTGGTCAGAAACCGGGTTTTTTACGAAAATTTTTCGTTGCAGTCCAGAGATTGGGTAAAAACCCGGTTTCTTTGGGTTTAATGTATCCAGGAATGATGAGAAACTTAGCTGATGAGGCTCCCAATTTTTGAAGCAAACTCGCCGTTGTGGTTAAGCTGCTCTGCATCTCAATAGAATAACATTGATGTAATTTCGTACTGGATGCGATCGCATATTAACTACTCAATGCGTTCAGCAACAAGACCAGAACTGTCACCTTGATGAATTTTAATTACACCTTCTAGCGAGTTTTTGTCATTTAATTTGAGCCAACCACTACCAGAAGCCTCATCACACTCGTCATTGCCTTCCCACGTAAACTCGAAGGGCTGATCCTCTCGATTTTTCACGACTCCGCCGTCAATTTGACCGAATACTAAACCAAATTGAAATTCTCCTGAACCTGATTCCTCAATTTCGATATACGCTTCAACTTCCATGTCCATGTAGTCAATATCCCACTGATCCATCTCGGTGATGCGCCATTTACCCTGATATTGCATTGCTTTCGTCCTCCACTATTAATATCGAGTCTTGATTTATCCCAGTAATATTGTTACATCAATTACTAGAAAGAATTGGTTTGAAGCCATAACCCTGATCGGGAGAAATTAAAATCAGAATATTCATGACTCCAATCCTCTTCCTTCCAGATAGAGGTCGCCCTCAAGCGGTCAACTATCAACTATCAACTGTCAATTGTCAACTGTCAACTGTTTCCCCAATCTTTGCCGCAAAATGAATTCAGCGACACTCAAATCAACGGGTGTTGTGACTTTCAAATTTGTCTCTTCCCCTTCCACAATTTGCACTGCTAAACCGCATTTTTCAAACAAAGCTGCATCGTCTGTAACTTCCCAACCCTTCTCTCGCCCTTGTTGGTGACACTGTTTTAACAATTTAACTTCAAATCCTTGGGGAGTCTGGGCCGCCCATAAATTGCGTCTGTCCGGTGTGTCTCGCACGATTCGACGCTCATCTACGACCTTAATCGTATCCTTGACCGGGACGGCGACAATCAAGCCGGGACAGCTTAAGAGAGCTGCGGAAGATCGATCGAACAATTCAGGAGTTGCCAAACATCTCGCGCCGTCGTGAATCAACACGCGATCGGCATTTGGAGGCAAAGCCTGCAAACCGTTGTAAACTGACTCTTGCCTGGTAGCGCCTCCTTGAATCAGTTCTACGGGCTTCACCAAAGCTAAATCGCTGATAATTGCCTTAAAATCAGGAAAATCCCCAGGCTGGCCCATGATCCCAATCCAGCTAATCTGCTGCGAAGCTTCAGCCGCAGCCAAAGTCCAACTCAGCAAAGGTTTAGAGAGCAAAGTCAGCAGCAGTTTGTTCCGCTGACTCCCCATCCGTCGCCCCGAACCCGCCGCCGCAATTAATAAGTGCATTAACTAACCCTTCTTCACCCAACTAGGTATATATTAAGAGCGTCCTGTAATTTTCAGTCAGTTGTTTTGCTGTCAGCCAGTAGCTTTTAAACTCTAAAAATACTATAAGCTGATAGCTGAAAGCCGATCGCTGAGAGCTACCTCGATAGATAATAGCCCGATCGTTTATGATGCGAATACTAGCACTTGTCCCTGGCGGGATTGGCGACCAAATTTTATTTTTCCCCACCCTCGATGACCTCAAGCAGTCTTATCCAGAGGCTCAGATTGATGTGATCGTGGAACCGAGGGCGAAGGGCGCTTACCGAGTCTGCAAGTCCGTCAAAGAAGTTTTGACGTACAATTTCAAAGACCGCAACGCGATGGCAGATTGGGGCAATTTACTGGGCGTAATTCGCGATCGCGAATACGAAGCAGTTGTTTCCCTCGGCCAGCGGTGGACTGTCGGACTTCTGCTGTGGCTGACCGGCATTCCGCAGAGAGTTGGCTATTCGGGAACCAACGGCGCTCGATTTCTCACCGATTCGATACCTCTAAAAACTGAACAGTACGCGGCTTCAATGTACCACGATTTGCTGCAAGGATTCAACATTAACAATCCTTGTCCGGCGATCGCAATTAGTGTACCAAAACAGGACATTCAGTGGGCGGAAGCCGAACAGCAGCGGTTGGGAATCAAAGAGAGTGGTTACATTCTAATTCACGGTGGTTCGAGTCAGCTAGCTGTCTCTAAAGGTATTGACAAAATTTACCCTATAGACAACTGGAGACAAATCATCGAAGACTGTCAGCAGCGACAACCGAATTTGCCCGTTGTGGTGGTGAAAGGCCCCGAAGATGAAGCTTTGGTGACAAAGTTAGTTCAGTTATGTCCGAAGGTGAAAGTTATCTCGCCGGATGATGTCGGCAAGTTGGCGGCCACCATTGCTGCTGCTAATTTGATGATGTGTACTGACAGTGCGCCGATGCACTTAGCTGTGGCGGTTCAAACTTATACAATAGCTTTGTTCGGCCCGACTGAACCTGCAAAATTGCTGCCCAAGAGCGATCGCTTTTTGGGAATTAAATCTCCTAGTGGCAAAATGGCTGACATTTCTCCTCAAGAGGTTTTGAAGAAAGTTTGGGGCGGCTAATTTAAGAGGGCGGGTTTTGTACAGGAATTATCTGTTAAGTGGAAGTTGGCGTGCTTAACCCGCCCCCAAAGCAATGATGTTAATTTAACCTATTTCATCCTAATTTCATATTTGCCTGCAAAAGTGATATGTGAGTTCAGATTCGCCCTTACTCAATCATGTCCCCAATAAAGCTCTACCGCATTTCTGGGTTAATTATCAGCCTTGCATTCTTCACATCTCCCGCAGCCGTTTTCGCCCACGCGGGACACGGAAATGAATTTCACCAAAGCGGCGGCGAAACTACTCAAATTCCTGCTGCTATTTCTGTCGATGCCACCACAGCCAAACGGTTAGGAATTAAAGTATCTCCTGCCGCGCGCCAGCGACTAGAGATAGGCATCAAAACTACGGGACAAATTGAAACTTTGCCCAACCAAAAGGTAGAAGTGACGGCTCCGGTTGCTGGCAAAGTGGTAGAGTTGCTAGTTAAGCCTGGGGATAAAGTATCAAAAAATCAACCGGTTGCTGTTTTGTCGAGTTCAGAATTAGGACAGTTGCGCGTTGAATCTCTCTCGAAACGAGCGGAAGCTGAGGCCGATTTGCAGCAAGCGCAAGGCGATTTGAAACTAGCCACAGAAAATTACGATCGCCAAATTCAAATCTCTGAAGCAGAAATAATACAAGCCCAAACTCAATTAGCCGCTACAACTCAACAGTACCAAAGAGAGCAAGAATTAGTCAATAAGCGCTCTGTTGTGAAAGTTGCTAAGGAAAATTATCAGCGTCAGATTGAAATAGCGCAAGCAGAAATAGCGCGGGCGGACACTGAACTGACGGTGGCAAAAGAACAGTTCGATCGCGATCGAGAGTTAGTTGCATCAGGTGCGATCGCGCGGCGGACAATGCTGGAATCGCAAGCACACTTCGCCGAAGCAAAAGCCAATGTTGCGAAGGCAAAAAGCCGTCCCGAAGTTATCAAAGCCGAAACCGAAATTAAACAAGCCGAAGTAGACCTGCCCATGCGGGAATTGCGCGATTCCCAAGGCAGAGTAGCAGAAGCAAAAGCTCAACTCACCAAGGCTCAGAGCCGCCGGGAAGTGTTGGAAGCCGAGAATCAGGTCAAACGCGGCAAAACTGCGGTCAAAGTCGCGCAATCGCGCATTCGCTTAGCCGATGCACCCTATCAAGCGCGGCTCCAACAATTAGGAACTATTGCGAATGACAAAGGACTTGTCACCGTAGTTGCTCCGATTTCTGGTACGATTGCCGATCGCGAAATCACGCCAGGAGAGTCCGTAAACGCTGAAAAACCGCTGATGAGCCTCTTAAATGACAGCCGCGTTTTTGCCACAGCTAACATTTACGAAAAAGACCTGAATCAGGTCAAACAGGGCCAGGAAGTCAGGGTGAAAGTTGCTAATTTGGGCGATCGGACTTTCACAGGAAAAATCACCATAATTGGCTCATTTGTGCAAGGAGAAACGCGGGTTGTACCGGTGAAAGCAGAACTAGATAATAGTCAGGGCGAATTAAAGCCGGGACAGTTTGCGGAATTGGAGATTTTAACCGACAAAACCGCCACAAATATTTTAGCAATTCCGACTGCGGCGGTAGTGGATGTTAGCGGTAAAAAAACAGTTTACGTTAAAAATGGCGATGCTTATCAAGCGGTTGACATTGAAATCGGTCAAACAGCCGGAGATTTAGTGGAAGTTAAAAGCGGTTTATTCGAGGGAGATTTGATTGTTACCCAGCGCGCGCCTCAACTTTACGCACAATCGTTGCGGGGCGGTAGCAAGCCGTCAACAACCGAGGAAAAGAAAGAAGCAAGCCCCAAGGTAACAGAGGTTAACTTTAATAATTTACCCGTGCCTTTGTGGGCGGGAATTGGGGCAGGAATTGCGCTCGCATCCCTAACTTTTGCCACCGGAGTATTCTGGGGAAATCGGCGCAAATTCCCAGATAAGACGGCGGTTGAAACCGCGCCTATACAAACGATGTCTGCCTCCGCGGACTCAAGAGAATAACGTAGTTTTAACCGTCTGGTTTTCAACCCCTCTCAGATCGGGTTTTGCTTCTATAGAAGCGGTTTCAACCGCCCAGTCTTCTCAAAAATATTAAAATGTTCAGCACAATTCTCAGATGGGTAATTAACCGCCGCTGGCTAGTCGTTCTCGCCACCATTATTATTAGTCTTTGGACATTATATATCGTCCCCAAAATGTCCCTTGATGTCTTCCCGCCTTTCGCACCGCCGCAAGTAGAAATTCAGACGGAAGCACCGGGTTTGGCACCCGAAGAAATCGAATCTTTAGTAACACTGCCGATCGAAAGTGCGATTAACGGAACTCCGGGAGTAACAGCAGTGCGATCGTCTTCTGCCGTGGGCCTTTCTGCCATTAAAGTAATCTTTGATTGGGGAACAGACATCTATCAAGCGCGCCAGTTGATAACAGAACGGTTGCAGCAAGCTCAAAGCAAACTCCCGGCTGGGGTAGAAACACCGCAAATTTCTCCGACAACTTCTCCTGTAGGTACTGTTATTACCTATGCTTTTACATCAGAAACCACTCCGTTGATGGAAGTGCGCCGCCTCGTCGATTGGCAAGTAACAAATCGCCTTTTGGCAGTGACTGGCGTTGCTCAAGTTATCGCTTACGGTGGCAAACAACGGCAGTATCAAGTATTAGTTAATCCAGCCAAATTGCAAGCTTTTAATGTGTCGTTGCAGCAAGTTGCAGAAGCGGCAGCCGCTGCGAATGTTAACGCGCCTGGGGGGTATTTAATTACGCCCGATCGCGAAACGTTAATTCGAGGCGTGGGGCGGATTGAGTCAGTGGCAGATTTGCAGCAATCTGCGATCGCATCTCGCCACGGAACGCCCGTCAGAATTGGTGATGTTGCTGATGTCAAGATTGGTGGTGCGATCGAGCGGGGAAATGGCAGTTTTAACGGCAAAAAAGCTGTGATTGTGATGGTAAACAGACAGCCAATTGCTGATACTCCGACGGTAACTAAAGCGGTTGAGGCGGCAATGGCTGAGGTACAGCAAGCTCTGCCCAAGGATATTAAGGTAACAGTGACTTTCCGGCAGGAAGAGTATATCAACTCTTCGGTGGAGAATGTGCGATCGGCTTTAGTTGAAGGCAGTATCATTGTCACCGTTATTCTGATCCCGTTTTTGATGAATTGGCGCACTCTGACAGTGGTTTTGCTCGATTTCTTCCTAACTTGGCTTTTCGGGCTGCTGGCGATGTATTGGCTGGGTCTGGGATTGAATACGATGACTTTGGGTGGCTTGTCGGTGGCGATCGGAACTGCGATCGACGATGCGATTGTTTATGCTGAAAATACCTACCGCAATTTGCGAGAAAATACTGCTTCTGGGCATCCGCGTCCGGTGATGGATGTGATTTTTGATGGCAGTCAGGAGGTGCGCGATTCGTTAATTGGAGCAACTGTTATTGGCATCGTTGTGTTTTCACCAATTTTTACTTTGCCCGGTGTTGAAGGTCGGATTTTTACGCCGATGGGAATTACTTATTTGGTAGTTGTGGTGATTTCTAGTCTAGAATCGCTGTTCATTTCTCCTGCTCTTTGTGCTATTTTATTGCCGAGCAAACGCATGAGTGCTGAGGAACCTTGGTTGCCGAGATTTTGCAAGCGCATCTATCACTTTTTTATCGAATTATCAATGCGCTATTCGGCGATAATTTTAGTTTTCGCTGCTGCTAGTATGGTAGCTGCATTAGTTATTTTGCCATCTTTTGGACGGGTGTTTTTGCCGGAGTTTCAGGAGCAAACTTTGGTGAATACTATTCTGCTTTATCCGGGTGTGTCTTTGGAGACGACGGATAGCGCGGCTTTTGCTATGGAAGATGCACTTAAGGATGATACCAGGTTTGAATACGTGCAAGTGCGATCGGGCAGAGCTCCGGGCGATGCTGATGCTGCGGGAGTCAATTTAGCTCACATTGATATTGGTTTGAGCGAGGAAGGGATGAAAAACAGGCCCAAAACTTTGGAGTCGCTGCGGCAGGAATTTGGTAAATTGCCGGGAGTTGCACCAAATATCGGCGGTTTTATTTCTCATCGGATGGATGAGGTTTTGTCCGGTGTCAGAAGTCAAATTGCTGTGAAAATATTTGGCCCGGATTTGAATCAACTTCGCAGCCTCGGCGCTCAAGTTGAAGCACAAATGAAAACTGTTAAGGGAATTGTGGATTTGCAACTCGAACCGCAGGTACCTGTGCCACAAATTCAAATTAAGTTTAACCGCCAAGCTGCGGGTAGATATGGTTTGAAAATCGGAGAACTTTCGGAAATAATTGAGACAGCTTTAAACGGCAAAGTTGTTTCTCAAGTTTTGGAAGTACAGCAAACTTTTGACTTGGTTGTTTGGTTGCAACCTCAAGCCAGAAACAACCTAGAAACTATTCAGAATTTGTTGGTTGATACTCCCAGCGGCAATAAAATTCCCCTCGCGCAAGTTGCGACTGTTCAATACGGTACGGGCCCAAATACGATTAACCGCGAGAATGTTTCTCGGTTGATTGTGGTGGCGGCTAATGCTAAAGGTAGGGATTTGCGATCGGTTGTGAATGAAATTCAAGCTAAAGTCAAACGAGAGGTGCAGTTACCGTTTGGCTATTTTATCCAGTACGGCGGTCAATTTGAGGCGGAACAAAGGGCTTCGCAGAATATTATGGTGTTTAGTGCGATCGCCTTTTTGGTAATTACCGTACTGATGTACTTGTCCGTCAAGTCGATCGCTTCAACTGCTATGATTATGATTAATTTGCCTCTGGGCTTAGTTGGAGGAGTAATTGCTGTAGCTTTGACTGGCGGTATAATTTCCGTAGCTTCTTTAGTTGGCTTTGTCACATTATTCGGCGTAGCTACCCGTAACGGCTTGCTGTTAGTAGACAACTACAACTCTAAATTTGCTGAAGGACTACCTTTTAAAGAAGCTATTATTAAAGGCTCGATGGAACGGCTCAACGCCATCCTAATGACTGCTTTAACTTCAGCCTTGGGTTTAGCACCTCTAGTCTTAGAAGGCGGCCCCGGAAAGGAAATATTGCAACCTTTGTCGATCGTAGTTTTAGGAGGATTGTTTACTTCTACAGCGTTAACTCTGTTAGTTTTGCCAGCTTTGTACGCTCAATTTAGGAATTTTTTAGCACCTAAAACGACTCATCTCATATCCAGTAAATCGACGATCATAAAAAACAGTTTGTAGTTCCCTCTTTGAATCCGCAGCAGCATCGGAATTAAGTCCTATGCTGCGAACTAATCTTATTGCGGTCAATCGACCGGACGCGATATCATACTGTTGAGAAAGATATCTCGATATAAAAAAATGAGAATTTTGTTAGTTGAAGACGATATTCGCATTGCCAAACCCCTTGCAGAGGACTTAAGGCATCAAAATCACGTCGTAGATATAGCGACTGATGGCCTGGAGGGGTGGGAATATGCGCGATCGGCTAATTACGACCTAATTTTGTTAGATTTAATGCTGCCCAAATTAGATGGTATATCACTGTGCAAGCGTCTGCGTGCCGATCGCTCTCACGTCCTCATCTTGATGCTGACAGCACGCGATACCACCTCAGATAGAGTCATTGGACTAGATGCAGGAGCTGACGATTACTTGGTTAAGCCCTTTGAATTAGAAGAATTAGCCGCCCGAATTAGAGCTTTATCTCGGAGAATTCCAGAAACCAAGGCCCTGATTCTAACCCACGGTAATTTGCAACTCAATCCCAGTAGCTGCACCGTTACTTATGCAGGAAACGCTTTATCTTTAACTCCAAAAGAGTATATGATATTAGAATGTTTCTTAAAAAGTCCCACTCAAGTTTTAACACGCTCTGCAATTTTAGATAAATTGTGGGATTTTGATAAAGCTTCAGGAGAAGGAACAGTCAAAACTCACATCACAAATTTGCGTAGCAAGCTCAAAGCAGCCGGAAGTTCCGCAAATTTTATCGAAACAGTTTACGGCATTGGTTATCGACTCAGCAGCCATCACTAATAACTCAATACGGTTCATATAAAGCCGATACCTCTCTAGCTTGCCCCTACTCCCCCTTAAAAAAAGGGAGGGACAAAAAGTTACTCAAAGTCCCCCTTCTTAAGGGGAATTTAGGGGGATCTCCGGGGAATAAATAGTATTAACCCAAGCGTATTGACTAATGATTATATCAAAGTTTTTGAGACTTTGCACGTATATCTACAACTTTTATAGCTGATTATTTCTCCTAATTATGTTTGAAAAAATACGCTCTCGTTTGCTCTTCTCTTACCTGCTTGTACTGGCATCAATCTTAAGTATTTTTGCAATTGGCGTTAGAGTAATCTTCGCTCGCAGTCTCACCCAACAGCTAACAGACAAACTGACAGTTTTAGGAGAAGGAGCATCTGGTAACACAGAATGGGAAAACGGACGCATAAAATTTGATACTGATTTTAACGTGCAAACTCTGATTGATAACAATCAAGGCTTGCAATTATTTGACACTAACGGCAATACGATATTTCAGCAAGGGAAGTTTGTGATTGCCATACCATTGTCATTAAGCGATACAGTACAATTACCAAGGGCAAAAAATCGAATTCAAGGAATTACCTTGCCAATAAGTGAGAGGGAAGGTGGTAAACTAATCGGCTATATAAGAGTAAGCCAATCCCTCGAAGAAATTGACGAAACCTTAAATAAATTAAATTTAGGGCTAGGGAGTGGAATTCTTATAGCCTTGATTTTTAGCGGTGTTGGTGGAGTCATATTGACTCGTCTAGCGATGCAGCCAATTGAGGAAAATTTTCAAAGTTTAAAGCAGTTTACCGCTGATGCTTCTCACGAATTTCGCAGCCCATTGATGGCGATCAAAAGTAATCTAGCCGTAGCACTAAAATACCCAGAGGGAATGAGAGAGTCAGATGCCGAAAAGTTCCAGGCTATTGCTAGTGCGGCGAATCAAATGACGCAGCTAACCGAAGATTTGCTGCTGTTAGCACGAACCGATAAAGTGGTCAGCATCAATAAAGCTCCTGTCAATTTAACTGTTGTTTTGGAGAACTTAGTTCAGCTTTATCAGTCTCGCGCCGAACTAAAACAAATTAATTTAAAACCTCAGCTTACAGAAAATATTAATTTAATAGGTGATTTAAACCAACTAACACGACTGTTCACCAATTTGATTCAAAATGCACTTCACTACACGCCATCAGGAGGAACAGTTGAAATTACAGCCAACCGTCTCGGTTCCTATTGCATTGTCAGCGTGCGAGATACGGGTGTGGGAATTGCACCCGAGCATATTAAGCTGATTTTTGAGCGGTTTTGGCGAGCAGATGAATCTCGTTCCTATTGGAATGGAGGTTCTGGTTTGGGATTAGCAATAGCCCAAACCATTGCCCAAAATCACGACGGCTCAATTACCGTCACCAGTCAGCTAGCAGTTGGCAGTTGCTTCACTGTGAAATTGCCCTGTAACTATTTTTAAATAAGTTAAAATACATCGCTTGATTGATGTTTTATGAAGATTACAAACTATTTAAAAATTATGATATAAATTGTACATGACTTGAACTTTCTTGAGTTGGATTGATTATGTTACGAAAAATTTATGAATTTTGGTTGCAGCATATAAACCCACGGTTAAATACTTTAATTGTGACAATTGGTGTAGTTGGACTTACCAGTTGTCTGCTAATCAGTTTTATTTTAGCGTGGTTATTTGAAGAAATATTAGAACGAGAAGCTTTTGCTTTTGATACTTCTTGGCTGTACTGGCTGCACGGATATGCAAATCCGAGTCTAGATGCTGTGATGCTAACAATTACTCAGCTTGCTGATCCCCGTGTAGTTATAGTGATTGTGGCAGTCACGCTGGGAATTCTCTGGTGGCAGCATCACCGCGAGGAAGCTAAATTTTTTGCTGTTGCTTGTTTGGGAGCCTTCATTCTCAATACTGGATTAAAGTTATTTTTTACTAAACCTCGTCCACATCTTTTTCCAAGCTTAATTGCAGAAACATCCTTTAGTTTTCCGAGCGGTCACGCTTTAGGAAGTTTTGTAATGTATGGGTTTCTAGCTTACCTGCTTTCCGCTCACTTTCCGAAGTTTTCCAAATTGATATATATTTTAGCTGTTTTGACGATCGCTCTTATTGGCCTGAGTCGGATGTATATAGGAGTACACTGGCCAACAGATATCATTGGTGGCTACGGAATCGGCTATCTTTGGCTGACGCTGTGCATCGCAATGCTGAGGTTACAAACCAGACAAGTCTAGTATTGCTTTGCTCAATTCGAGCGAATACCAAAGGGTAGCCTGTTATGGTGGTAAAAATCAAGCTACCCTATGATATAATGTTTAGTTAGTTGCTCGCAATCAGCAGGTGTTTGTAGTAAAAACTTCAGTTTTCATAAAAATATAAGGACTAAAGTCCTCACTACAAACCAATTTTATTCATCGTTAGCAGCCACAGTCGCCATGAGTTTTCTCTGAGTGAAAGTTGTGAAGGCGATACAAACTAAAAGTATTGAAAGCAGGACTATAGATGAGCCGACCGTACCAAAATTTAGACCGCCTTTTTCCAGGGCTATTTCATTCTAAACAGATCTTTGAGTATGCTACAACTAAAGCCAGCGAGACGTTGAGCTTGAGCCATGTTTTGGAAGCCATGATCGCGATACAAATTCAAGGCAAAATTCCGTGCGATTG
>NZ_JAIGNI010000063.1 GCF_026130175.1 Lyngbya sp. CCAP 1446/10
TCTTCGACGGGTATCGGGTAGGTCTGCGAAGGCTTCGACAATGGCAATTTGAGACATGACATATCATGTGAATGACTACAATACTTTATTATCATATCAGCTACTCAACCAGAATGAAATAGCCCTGCACTCAATTCTCTTATTTTATGAGGAAACAATGCTGCCATCTGGCATGATTGTTTCTTTCAAATGAGCATCGGCCAGATTAGCTCCCGCCAAGTTTGCTCCTCTTAAATTTGCCCCGGTCAAATTCGCCCCTCTCAAATCAGCTTTGCCAAGGTTTGCCCACCGGAAATCGGCAGCACTAAAGTCCGCAAAACTGAGATTTGCCCGAAAAAGATATGCTCCAGTGAAATGAGCTTCACCGAGGTTAGCTTTAGATAAATTTGCTGCGTAAAAATGCGCTTCAATCAATTCGGCTTGATTGAGATTGGCTTGACTGAGATTAGCCTGATTGAGGTTCACGCCGATCGCATTAACTCGAAACATTGCCGCACCGATTAAATTCGCATCTCCTAAATCGGCTTGTTGGAGATTGGCAGCACTGATGTCCGCCCCAATTAAATTAGCACCGCTCAAATCAGCTCCCCGGAGGTCGGCCACTCGCAGATTTGCTCCCGTTAAATTGGATTTAACTAATTTAGTATCGAGGAGTTGCGCTCCGGCAAGATTTGCTAAACTCAGGTTAGAATCGGATAGATTAGCTGCAATTAATTTTGCCTTAAATAAGTCTATTTTAAAAAGGTTAGACCGCCACAAATTCGCGCCTCTGAGATTTGCTTCGGCGAGGTTAGCTTCGCTGAGATCCGGCTCGATATTTGGGTTGATATTTCTCCATTCAATCCAACTAACTGCACCTTTTTTTAACAGCGCTAAATGCTGTGTATTTGCCATAATTGCATCTCCTTTCACCTCTATTCTTTGCGACCAAAAATTGCAGGATTTTCGCGACCAGACACGCTTTCCACTGCCGCAATTGCTGCCCTGGAACCTGCTAAAATATCTTGTTCTGAGCCGCCGAGGTAAAGTCGCCCAAAACTGCCGACAGCTTGAACTTCTAAGATGTTAATCGAGGCGCCTTTTTCTGCTTCATTGGCTGCCAGGGCTGCATAGGCTGCGGGTTCTACTTCTAAGACATAAAGAGTTTGTCCCGCCAGCAGCAACTGTCCGCGCCTAGTGCGGTTGATTAATTGCGTTTGGTGCGGGTCAATGTTGCGAATAATTTGACTGGAAATCACCCGCGGTTTGATACACTCTTCTCTGCGGACTCCGATGAATTCGAGAATTGCTTTGCCGGCGGCCCGGGTTTCTCCCTGCTGGCCTGAGTGTACTTCCAGCAAGCCGTACAGGCGTTCGACTATCTGGATTCCGGGGCGCACGGAGGCAGATTTGAGGGCTACATCGGTAATTCGGTTAATTTCGATACCGGGTGAGATTTCTATCCACAGCGACGCATCGCCCGGTAGTGGCAAGAATCCGGCGGCGATTGTGCCGATGTATGCTGCGTGCTGTGGCTGCAAGTTGTCGAGAAATACGTAGCTGCGTAGCTCTATACCCAATTTGTTTTGATCTCCGTCGATCGAGCTTTAAGTGTTTTCTGTACAAGATCTGAGTTTACCTTTTTTTGTGAACAACACATTCTTTGTGGTCGAGAGTCCCAGAGTGCCTCAGCAGCGAAGGAAGTACGAGGCCCACGATTCCTAGTACCGGAGTGGCAGGCGCGAGCAATATTTAATTTCCTGGGCATGGTAAAAATCTCAGATCAATCTGTAGTAATAGGTGGAATCGATTAATGTTTACTGCTACAGATGGATTTAGCTTTCAGAGCCGATCGATATAGTGGTGATAGTTAAAGATTTTTGCCAACAGAGAGCATTTGAATTATGAAACGTTCTGACTTATCCAAAGCAATCGGTGCAGGTATTATCGCTGCTGGTTTAGCCATTGCACCAGCTCATCTGCCTGCTGCGGCTCAGACAAATACAGCGCCCGGTACTAACAGCAGAACCACCACCACCACCACAGCTCCTCGCTCCGATGTATACAGTGCTGATACCAATCGCGATTTTGATTGGGGATGGTTGGGCTTGCTCGGCTTGTCGGGTTTGTTCGGTTTGATGCCCCGCAAACGCGAAGAAAATGTCCGCTACACTACCACAACGGGCGATCGCGAGCCCGCAGTTCGCACCGACTTCCGCTAATGATCGAGTATAACGGACTGTGATCATGATACATGAACAAGATGTTTTAACCTGTCGGACGATCGCGAATAATCCTCAAAAAACCTCCATCTGTGAGGTTTTTTTGTTAGGTATTGTATGATGCGATCTATTGGTTTGTAGTGAGAACTTTAGTCCGAGCGATCGAACCTATCTAAGACTTTAAACAATATTTTCGCCCGATCGATCCACGAGCAAATCCAACATCACCTGCACCAACTTATCGGGATCTAAAGGCTTAGAAATGTGCCGCTGGAACCCCGCAGCCATGGCTTGCTGATAGTCAATTTCTCCAGCATAAGCCGTGAGGGCGATCGCCGGTACGAGTCCGCCTTGCTCTGGCGGCAGAGCCCGCACCTGCCGCAGCAACATATAACCGTCGGTGTCGGGCATTCCAATATCGCTCAACAGCATATCCGGCAGAGACTGAGTTAAAACCGCCAAGGCATCGGCGGCGCTAGCAACTGCTGTCACGCTTGCGCCACAATCCTCCAGCAGAAAAACCACCAAATCTCGCGCATCAGCATCATCATCCACGGCTAACACCCGGATACCGCTCAAATCGAAGGATGTTTCCGCCATTGTCGGTGCGGGAATTGTCGGAGGTTGCACGGGCATCAGGGGGATCTTGACGGTAAATGTCGCGCCTTGTCCTTCGCCGGGACTGTCGGATTTGACTGTGCCACCGTGGAGTTCGACGAGATGGCGGACGATCGCCAATCCTAAACCCAATCCGCCAAACTTGCGCGTAAACGTGCTGTCTGCTTGCCGGAAATAGTCGAACACGTAGGGCAGAAAATCAGAAACAATGCCTTTGCCCGTATCAGTTACACTAATTTGAGCGTCGTTATCAATTTGATCGAGCTTGACTGCGATTTTGCCGGACGGCGGGGTGAACTTGACGGCATTTGACAGCAAATTCCACATTACCTGCTGAAGTCGGCCTGCATCGCCCAACACCAGCCCGATATTTAGTGCAAATTCAGTGCAGATTTGAATCGATTTAACTTCCGCTGACAGACGCACCGTTTCAATCGCCGCGCCGATCGCCCCGGCTAAATCCACAGGTACAATATTCAAGCTGACTTTGCCTTGCAGAATCCCCGACACGTCGAGCAAATCTTCGATTAGCTGGGTTTGCAATTTGGCGTTGCGCTCGATCGTCTCTAGGGCGTAGCGCTGCTTTTCCGGTGTCAGACAGTTCGATTGCAACAGCTTTGCCCAGCCCAGAATCGGGTTTAAGGGAGTCCGCAATTCGTGGGACAAAACAGCCAAAAATTCGTCTTTGACGCGGTTAGCGCGTTCTGCTTCCTCCCTGGCGGCCTTTTCGAGGGCTAGCAGGCGTTCCCGTTCATCTTCTGCATTGAGGCGATCGGTAATGTCGGTGTTGGTGCCGCACCAGCGCAGCACATTACCTGGCTCGTCGCGAATCGGCACGGCGCGGGAGAGAAACCAGCGGTACGATCCGTCTTTGCCGCGCAGGGGGAAAGTATCTTCCCAGAGTTCGCCTGTTTCACAGCAGCGCCTAAAGTTTGCGACAACGCGATCGACGTGTTCCGGGTGGTGAACCTGCTGCCAGCCCCAGCCTTGCATTTCCTCTAGCGTTGTGCCCGTGTAGTCAAACCAGCGCTGGTTGTACCAGAAAATCCAGCCTGTGGCATCTGTCATCCAAGCCAACTGGGCGATGTTGTCAGCTAGAGCGCGGAACCGATCCTCGCTTTCGTGCAAGTCCTGCAAGGCTCGCGCGTGCAGGATCACCGCCCAGAGGCGAGCCACCATTTCTTGCATCAGCGAAACTTCATCGGCCCGCCAGTGCCGCACCGTCTTTGATGCCACCAGCAAAAGAGCCACCCAGCGCCCTTCCTGAAGGCAGGGAACATCGACCAAAGCGCGAATGCCAAGGGCATCGTAGTTATCGAAAAAATGCGCTGTATGCTGGTCATTAGCTATATCTGAGATCGCCAGTGTTTGACCTGCCATAGAGACAGCTTTCAGTTCTGGGGTCTTAAAGTCTGAGATTTGATAGGTGCTGGCGATGCTGGGAAGCCCGGACTCGTGCCAGTCTCGATCGACAATTGCCCGATCGGCTTCTAGATCGATTTCGTGCCAGATGCAGCGATCGACATTTAAATATTCTCCCAGACTGCTCGTGGCTTCCCACAACATTTCTGTGGGGTTGGAGCGCTGGCGCAAGCGGAGTTCGAGGCCCGAGAGAAACTGCTCGTTGAGTTGGTCTTTTTTGCGATCGTGAATGTCGGTATTTGTGCCGATCCACTCGACAATCCGGCCGCCTCCGTCGCGAATGGGGATGGCGCGGGACAAATGCCAGCGTTCCATTTGGTCTGCTGCCCGCAGCAGGCGGAACTCAACTTGATAAAATTCTCCGGTAATTTGACACTCTTGCCAGCGGGCAAAAGCTTCTGCCAACTCCCACGGCGGCACTAGGGACTCCCAATGGTTTTGAGCGGCTTCCTCGTAAGACATTCCCAGATATTCCGACCATTTTTGATTGGCAAAGCGAAGTTCTCCGGCGGTGTCTACATTCCAAATCAGGTGGGGCAGCGACTCAGCCAGGAAGCGGAAGCGGCGGTCGCTTTCTGCTAAGCTTTCTTCGGCTTGTTTGCGATCGTCAATATCAATCCCGATCCCCACCCATTGCAGCACCTGTCCCTCCCTGTCTTTGACGGGCACAAGTCGCGCCAAATGCCAGCGGTAGGTGCCGTCAAACCTGCGTACCCGACATTCAAATTCGTAGGATTCCCCTGCTTGAATCCCCTGAGTGCGGGTGGCGACAACTGCGGGCAAATCCTCATGATGAAATAATTCCAGCACAGGCACTGTCAGAGGCAATTCTGGAATCATGCCCGTGTAGCTTTGCCAGTGCTGGTTGCAAAACTCTAACCTGCCGTCGGCGGTGTTGATCCACATTAATTGCGGGACGGCATCGGCGAGGGTGCGGTAGCGATTTTCGCTTTGGCGCAGTGCTTCTTCTATTTGCCGGCGTTCGGTTTTGTCTTGCATGATTTTCAGGAAACCTTGCACGTCGCCTGCTGCGTCGCGCAGGGGCATCACCAGCCCGCTGCCCCAAAAGCGGCTGCCGTCTTTGCGGAGGTGCCAGCGCTCGTTTTCTGCTTTTCCCTCAGTCAGCGCCAAGTGCATTTCTAATTCCGGCTTTCTGGCTGCTGAGTCTTCTGGGGTGAAGATGATTCGTCCGTGCTGGCCGACGATTTCTGCTTCGGCATAGCCCAGCAATCTCTCTGCGCCTGCGTTCCAACTGGTAAGGTGTCCACCGGTGTCGAGGGTGAAGATGGCGTAGTCTTTGGCGCTGTCGAGTATCAACTGGAGGTGCGTTTCGCGATCGCGCAAAGCTTCTGTGGTGCGATCAGCGCGATCGATTT
This sequence comes from Lyngbya sp. CCAP 1446/10, assembly GCF_026130175.1. Lineage (GTDB taxonomy): Bacteria > Cyanobacteriota > Cyanobacteriia > Cyanobacteriales > Microcoleaceae > Microcoleus. Next base: position 5,618 of record NZ_JAIGNI010000063.1, read on the forward strand.
TTAGGGCGGCAACGGCAAAGTCTGCTAGGGCGATCGCGATCCGCAAGTCTTCGCTATCGAACTGCCGGGAATCGTGAGAGACTATCCAGATTGCTCCCAGCGGTTGATTTACGGCGTACAGCGGCACGACTAAGGCTTCGGCGATCGGCATTCCTAGCTGCTGCAACTGAGTAAAGTATTGTTCTGGATGCAAGTAAAGCTGGGGAGTTTGCAAGTCTAGACCTGCTCCTGACAAACGCAACGTCTGGGGTTTATTTGTTTGTTCTGCGGCTTCCCAAGCGCCCGCCAAGGCTTCCCAATATAAAATTTGTTCTGATGTGGCATTTTGTGCTAACAAACAGACTCCGACGCTGCCTGCGCTGCACAAATTTTGGGCGATCGCCACCAGTGTTTTGAGCAGCGTGTGCGGCGAGGTTGCCAATTGTCGGGCCAGCGTTTGCAGCGCTAGGTTTTCTGCTTGCAGATCCCGATGGCGAGGATTGCGGCGCGACAGTTCCTGGGCGATCGAAATGTCGGTTAAATTAGTTTGTGGGGTTTGCCAAGGTTCCATCTATTTAGTCGTCTTGATGTCTTTCGGTCTGAGCGGGCGCGCAATTAAAGCATCTGCTATTGTATTATCTACCCACAGACAGAAACAGTTATCTATCTTTGGAATTACTTTTAAGTTTTTCGGCTAGATGATTGGGAGCCGTCGATTTTAGATTTTAGACTTCGGCGCGATCGCGATCGTCGGAGGATTTCAGATTTACTCCCCAGATAAATCTGGGAGCTTGAACAGCAGTCTAAAATGTTTGATTTCTCCACAACAGGAGTCGCGGGCTTGTATCGTTTTTTGGCAAATCAAGGAATCAATTCGCCCCCACAAAGAGATAAAATAGTATTCAGAAAAGCCTTTAATTCAGGACAGACTACCGCAGCATCCATGAGATTTTGTCCGTCTAATATTCTTTTGGCATCCCGCGCTTTATCGTAGCTCCGACGTTTCCCCTGTTCAAATATTTCTTTAATCCGATAAGAAGGTGGATTATTGTGATTGACCAGTTCAGGAGAACCGCTAGGAACCGCTCTATTGCCTCCTGATATTTGCTGAATTTTTGACCAAAAAGGTAACAGCCAAGCTTCAAAGTCATGGGAAGCTGCATGGGGATAAAATTTAGGATTGTCCCCCACCCATTTTTTCATTTGAGCCTTAGCATCCGCTGCATCTTTAAAATCTTTAGTACCCGTATAAACATCTGTTAGTGCAATTACAGCATCATAGGCATCTCTACCAGTCAATAAATTTTCGACAACTCGCCTGAGTTTTTCTTCTTTGTAAATATGACCTTCACAAGATATAAACTTTAATTTTGGCATCTGCTGTCCCAGGCGTGACTTGAGAAATTCTTGCAACTTAGCCTTAAATGCCATTTCCGTTGCTCCTTCAACCAAAATAGCAATCTTCACGGTCTGCCTCCAAAAATGTTCATTGCCCAAAGCTGATCCAAGCTATAATCTTCTAACCAGTGTTCTAAGTCTATAGAGTTAGCCCAAGTTAGAGTTGTGACACCATCTTCAGAATCACAAACTAGCACCTCGTGAGGCTTTAAAAATCGGATCAGTCTATCGGAATGAGTTGCTACAATTAGTTGAGTTCTTTGAGCAGCTTCTCTCATGGCATTCGCTAACAGTTGTAACAACTCTGGATGTAAACTAACTTCCGGCTCATCAATCAGCGTGACAGCACTCAAATCTCGGCTTTGCAGCAGGGTGATTAACCAGAGAAATCTGAGCGTCCCTTCTGATAGTTGGTGCATATAAAAAGGATGAGAAAAATTTCTATCTTTCCAAGTCATTGCTAAAGTTCCGGCTGCTACTGGCGGAAAGCTTAATCGTTCAAAATCAGGAAAAGCCGCAGCCAGTGTATCTTGGATAATTTCAAATCGATTCGGATCTGTTTCTCGCAGATAATAGAGGCATGAAACTAAATCTTCTCCCTTACTACCGGGCAAAGTTGCAGGCCGCATAGATTGAGGTAAACGGATCGGACTTTGAGGGGAAAGATTCAACTCCCCAGCCTTATAAAAGCTACATGAAGCTAAGTGCTGCCTCAATGTTTCTGGTTCCCGATACATCTTAGGAACCTGAGCAAGTGAGCTTTCCAAAGGATTGTACTGCCAGTTTGGGCGTAGTAGCTTTTCATCCTCTGGACTGAAATACTTGACATCTAAACCGCGAGATTCAATATACTTAAAAGGTTGAGAAGCATGGCGATTGCGCTGTTGGATTAGAGTTTCTGAACCAATTTCATAGAATTGACCTTTGGTTGCAAGTTTCAGAGAATAGTTTAGCGGTTCCTGATTCTCTATAGGCATCGATAAGGAGATTGACACGCTATCAGCCCGGTCTAATGTTACCATCTGAGTTAGACCGCCCAACTCGGAAATTTTGGACTGTAACTGACCGTTGGCTGATGCTGCTAAAAGTGAGAATATTTCTAAGAAAGAACTTTTCCCAACACCGTTAGCACCAATCATCACTGTCAGAGGTCGCATTTCCACCTCTGCTGAAAACAAACGGCGAAACCCCTCGATCTTTAGGCGCTCAAATGTGTTCATAACTTTTGCTCTTGAGCTTGTAGAATCGTAATATGCACAATTTTATTCCAGGATTGCGCTTTTTTCCATATCTGACTAGGACATAAATTCAGTCGATGTTGGACAAGGAAAATACTGTTTTTCAGCGCGTTATTAAAAATTAAGAAATAAAAATCAAAAAATGTTCCAATCCGTGTCAAAATGATATTAACAATTTTTTTGAGTTGGAAAACTAACGATGAGTGTAAATCCTAAATTGCAGCGCGCATTTGAGCAAGGCCGCGCCTTGAAAATTATCAGCGGTTTAAATAATTTTGATGCGGCCAACGTTGCGGCTGTTGTCAAAGCAGCGGATCTCGGCGGTGCAACATTTGTCGATATTGCTTGCGATCGCGATTTGGTATTGATGGCAAAACAGTTGACAGATTTGCCAATTTGTGTATCTGCTGTCGAACCGCAAAAGTTTGTGGCTGCGGTAGAAGCGGGCGCTGATTTGATTGAAATTGGCAACTTTGATGCTTTCTACGCACTAGGCCGCCGCTTTGAAGCTGAGGAAGTTTTGGAGTTGACTCGCGAAACGCGATCGCTATTTCCGAACATCACGCTTTCTGTCACAGTTCCCCACATTCTGACACTGGACAAACAGGTGCAGTTAGCAACAGAATTAGTCAAAGCTGGCGCGAATATCATTCAAACCGAAGGCGGCACTAGCGCCCAACCAATTCACGCCGGAACTTTAGGATTAATTGAAAAAGCAGCGCCTACTTTGGCCGCCGCCTTTGAAATTTCCCGCGCCGTACAAGTCCCCGTACTCTGCGCTTCGGGCATCTCCAGCGTCACCGCACCGCTTGCTATTGGTGCCGGTGCTGCGGGTGTTGGTGTCGGTTCTGCTGTCAGCCAACTTAACAGCGAAGTGGCGATGATTGCGGTTGTTCGCAGTTTGGTTGAAGCTTTGGCAAAAGTAGAGCGATCGCACTTTGCTGCTTCAATTTAATTCAGTTAACAGTTAACTGTTAACAGTTAACTGTTGACAAAAGAAGGAAGAGGATTGGAGTAATGAATCGTCTGATTTTAATTTATCCCGATCAGGGAGAGGCTTTAAACCAATTTTCTCTGGTAATCAAGAAGGCGAAGGAAGAGGAAAAAGGGAAGATTTTTTCTATTCCCTCTCTCCCTCTCTCCCCATCTCCCCCTCTCCCACTCTTCCTTAATAGTGGATATACCACACAGAATAATCATGCAATAACTGATTGTTTGGGGATATCGCATCAACTGATGCTAGCTCTACTAAAAGCAAGCTAAACTTTTTGCGATCGCCGACGCGCTCCACTTCGGCAAATATGCCGTCTTCATGAACAACAAAATCCTCCACTCGGTTAATTGTGAAGTTATCAGTATAAGAAGGTTGAGTTTTCTTAAGCTTTGCATATTCTTTTTTGCTACCCAAACCCATTATATACTCTTCTTCCCATTCAAACTCTTCTCTACCCGTAACCTGGCAGGGAAATTGCATATTTTGCTTGATGTATTCCAGATATTTGATTGAATTTTTGAGGTTGGAATTAATATTTTTAGTTCCTAGAATTTTCCTAATTTTGCTTTCAAATTGGTTGTCATTAAATGGGTTATTTTCAACGATATTGGCGAACATTTCTGGATTGAACCCCCCTGTCAATTCCGGTATTTCGGCAAGCAAGCGCTGCAAGTCATTGAACGGTTTCGGTCTTCTGCCTGCTACAATGGTTTCATCAAGCTGAACTGGAGGAAGTTCTGATTCTGAAAGCAGAGATTTGGTTTGATTTGGGCGATCGTCAAATTTAGACTTGTTAACTTTAGATTTGTTAAGTTGAGGTTTGTTAAATTTAGGCATCGCTCGGTTCCGCTGTACTGGTTTATCAATAAAGTATATCTTGGCAGAAGTACATTCGTGTCTGATGGATAGGAGGAAGCTGTGATGCAATTACTGAAATCGCCTGATGAATCGGAAGTATATCAAGGGCAATTCGGCGAGTTTACGATTACTCAAGGCGATCGCACGGGAGTGCTGATCTACCGCGCCGGGTTGGGAGTGGCGGCGCTATGTTGGGCAGTGGGCGCTACTCTGGTGTTGCAAAGCGGCGACAACCCAATAGCAATCCAAGCTTTAACGCCTGTTTTTGCGTGTTTCTGGATAGCTTTAGGCGTTAGTTTAGCAACTATTCACATTTACATGATTCCGCTGCACCGCACATTACAGGCGTTTTGGGCGATCGGCGGCGCGGCAGCAGTATTTGTCGCCCTACAAAGCAGGGAACCTTTAGCTTTAGCAGTGTACGAAAATCCAGCGACTTTGTGGGGAATTGGCTTTACTTTTGCGGCATTAAATGGCATTTATTTTAAAGAAGCTTTTTGCTTCAACCGCCTAGAAACTAAGTTTTTAACTCCGGGAGTTCCGCTGTTGATTTTAGGACATATTTTCGGTTTTCTGTCACCGGAAACCGAACAATTGTTGCTGGGATTTTGGGCAATTTTGTTCATCATTTTTGCCGTTCGCAAGTTCTTTCAACCTATGCCGCAGGATATTGGGGATAAGAGCGTTTTTGAGTATCTAAAACAAAAACAGTAGAGAAGATTCGGCAGCGGATTTTGTAGCGGATTTAACGGATTTAACGGATTTAATTTTGTACTGGCAAATTGGAGCATCTGGTGTTTTGCATTTATAGTGCGAGCGTCCCCGCTCGCGAGTACAATACGCTAGCGGGGACGATCGCACGATAAGAATTTTATCGAGCGGAATTTTGCCAGAATGCGAAAACCTAAAATCCAAATTAGTCTAATCCGCCGCCGAGAAATGTGGGCAATTACCTGGGAAGGTTGGGTAATTGCGATCGCAGGTTTAATCATTGCAATGACATTAATCATCACAAATATTCATCCATTTTTGGCGGTAAATGCGCCGATTAAAGCAGATATACTGGTTGTGGAAGGCTGGTTGCCGGATTATGCGATCGAAAGTGCGATCGCCGAATTCAAAAAAGGCGGATATCGCCAATTGGTGACAACCGGACTTCCTTTAGCTAAAGGCTATTACCTCGCTGAATATAAAAATTATGCTGAACTGACCGCAGCGACTTGTATTGCGCTAGGATTTGATCGGGATAAAGTGGTAGCCGTACCCGCTGCGAGTGTTGTGAAACACCGGACTGCTGCATCTGCGATCGCCCTTCGAGATTGGCTAGCTACTTCTGCCCTCAAAGTTGACTCAATTAATCTTTATTCCTTTGGCCCTCACGCCCGCAGAAGTTGGATTGTCTTCAAAGAAGTGCTGAATCCTGAGATTGAAGTCGGGATTATAGCTGCGGTTCCGCAAGATTACAACCCGCAGGAATGGTGGAAATCGAGCGAAGGTTTTCGGACTGTGACAGGAGAAATTATTGCTTATATTTATGCCCGTTTTGTCGATTGGAAAACTTAGATGCAGCAGACGACGGTTGAAACCGCGTCTACAAAAACGATGTCCGAGCTCATAGGGACTGAATAAAACAATATAATTTAAACCGTCCGGTCTTCTGAAAATCGAAGTTTTATATCAACCCAAAATGATAAAATCATTCTCAGATAAATTGAGGGCAAGTCGTTGCTAGAAGAACGCGCTTATTGGTTAGCATGGTCGCAGATTAATGGTATCGGGCCGATTTTGTTGCAAAGATTACACCAACATTTCCCTACTTTGGCAGAAGCTTGGATGGCGAAACCAGTAGATTTAATGCGAGTAGAAGGATTTGGCAAGCAGGTAATTGATACAACTGTGCAAGAACGATCTAAACTCAATCCTGAAGAATTTATTGAAAAACATTTGATTAAAAATCCCTGTTTCTGGACACCAGCAGATAAGGATTATCCCAGCTTATTATTGGAAATTCCGAGTCCGCCGCCGGTGCTGTATTATCGCGGTTTAGTTGACTTAAAAGAGAATCACGGAATTACGCCGACGGTGGCAATTGTTGGAACTCGTAGTCCTTCGGAATACGGCCGCCGTTGGACTCGTAAATTTAGCACGGCTTTGGCTACGAACGGTTTTACTGTTGTTTCTGGATTTGCTGCGGGTATTGATACGGAGGCTCATACAAGCTGTTTGGAGGCGGGCGGCCGGACTTTTGCTATTTTTGGGACTGGGGTTGATGTTGTTTATCCTAAGCCAAATGAGCGGTTGTGCGATCGCCTTTTGCAGCAGGGATTGGCAATTAGTGAATATCCGGCGGGGACTCAACCGAATAGAACTAATTTTCCGCGCCGAAATCGGATCATTGCGGGCTTGAGTCGGGCTACTATTGTGATTGAAGCTCCGCAGAAATCGGGGGCGTTAATTACTGCTTATCAAGCTAATGATTTTTGTCGCGATGTGTATGTTTTGACGGCCAGATTGGATGATGAGCGATCGTTTGGATGTTTGGAGTTGCTGAGTAAAGGTGCTCATCCTATTCTCCCGAATCGCGATCGACTGTTAAGCGAAGACCGGTTGCTGGAAATGCTCGGAGCTATGCCAAAATTGGATAGCGCGCAGCAGTTGTCCTTGTTTCCGACAAATCCAGCCCCTGAAAAGCAAGGCCCGCCGTTGGATGCGGAGTTGGCTGTGGTGTTAAAAGCTCTGGGCTCTGGGCCGAATTCTCTTGATACAATTGTGGAGGCTGCGGGATTGCCAGCGGGAACGGTTTCTGGTATTCTTTTGCAGTTGGAATTGTTGGGATTGGTTTCGCAGTTGCCTGGTATGCGTTATCAGCGGTGTTGATTTGTAAGATCGGACGTACGGTTGAAACCGCGCCTACACAAACATCAAGATCAGACGGCGGTTGAAACCGCGCCTACAAAAACAATGTCCGCCTCCGCGGACTGAAGATAAGACGCAATTTTAACCGCCTATTCTTCAACCTGCGGAGGCAGGTTTTGCCTGTATCGACGCGGTTTCAACCGCCGGGTTTTCTTCAAATCAATCCTACACAAATAATGTCCGAGCTCAGAGGGACTGAAGATAAGAAGATAAGAGGGCGAATGGAATTCGCGTCTCTACAAACGATCAGATCAGACGGCGGTTGAAACCGCGCCTACAAAAACAATGTCCGCCTCCGCGGACTGAAGATAAGACGCAATTTTAACCGCCTATTCTTCAACCTGCGGAGGCAGGTTTTGTCTGTATCGACGCGGTTTCAACCGCCGGGTTTTCTTAAATCAATCCGAAACTTCCTGCGCTAATACTGCTAGGAGAAACTCCGCTGAGAGAAGCTAAAATCTCGCCAGTTTGGGCAAACCGAATTAATGTTGAACCGCTATCTTCACTAATTGCCAATTGGGAGAAAGTCAGCCCGTTACCCAATACTAACAAGTCTTCACCAATTTCAAAATTGGTAACAGTATCAGTACCGGAATTGGTGGAGAGTAGGAATTTATCGACTCCCATTCCTCCTGTCAAAGTATCATCTCCCAAACCGCCATCTAGTAAATCATCTCCCTTGCCTCCAAGCAAGATATCATTACCATCGCTGCCGTTCAAAATATCAGCACCTCGGTTGCCAAACAAGATATCATCACCGCTATTTCCTAGCAAAGTATCGCTACCTTTGCCACCGAAAATAGTGTCATTTTCCAAGCTACCATCGATCGCATCATTGCCCTTCATAGCCATCAACACATCATTGCCACTGGTGCCGGTGAGGATGTCGTCGGCATTTGTACCGATAATTGCATCCGGCGAATTGCTGCCTAAATCTGCATCGCCTGTGAGTACAGGAGTTGCAATCCCAACAGGTAAGATTACGGCTTGAATTTTGCTATCTAAAGCAGCACCAGTATTGTCAGTAACTAACTGGGAAATTGGCTTGCTTCCGGCACCAACTGCTTTGAAGTCTTGGGTGGTTGTTCCCAAAGATACTTGTTGGACGCGGGCAACGGCTTGGGGAATTGATGTTGCTGTTTGGTTGGTGACAGCGCTATCGATGCGCTGATTTGCTGTTGCCATTACTATCGCGGATTGCGAGGTAATTTGGGTGACTTTTTGAATGTTGAAACTGGGGTCAATCTGCTGGATTTTAGCAGCGGATTGCTGAATGATTGGTTCTAAGGCGGCTGGATTGCTGAGATTTAAGACTGAACCGGATTGAATTTTATCCGTGATTGAACTGACAACAGCTTTGACAAGATCGTGATTTGCTGCACTGGATGCGCCGTCAATCAAAGCGGCTGTTTGAGTGATGACGTTTTGGACTTTCACCATTGCCGCTAAGACTTGGATTCCGCCCGGTAAATTCTTGTTTGTGGCAGCAATAGGGTCTAACCTAGTCAGATCAAATTCAGCGGGGAGCGAAAGGGCGGCTTTGACTAAAGATTGGGCTGATTCTGGTGTAGTTCCTTTGTCGGTTAAGTCGGCTATCAAGCTGGTTAGGAGGGTGACTACACTGGAATCTGGTGGTGCAGTAAGTGGTGTTTCCAGGGGTAAACCGGTGGCGGTGTCAGTGCCTCCAATTGCGACTAGATTGCCTTCTTCGGGGTCGATTTCTCCGTTTTTGTTTTTGTCGAAGATGTCGAAGGGAACGTCGAGATTGAATTCACCGTTGCTGTTAGTGATAGTGGATGGTTCATTGATATCTTTAATGCCGTTTTTGTTGGCATCAAAAAATAGAGTAGCTCCCGCGATATAACCATCAATTGCGATACCAGAAAAGCCAGAACGGTATATGTGGAAGAAGTCTGTGGCAGTGGCACCTGCATTGTCCGTTGCTGTCACCTCAATTGGCAAATAGAATAATGAGGGGATATTCCCAGCATTTAAATTCACGCTGAAGGTGAGTGTATTCGGATCAAATTTAAGCCAATCCGGCGGAATGAAACTGCCAGTATTCGGGTTGACGCTAAGCCAATCGAGAGAGTTCGGTATTAAGGGGCCGAAGCCGGGTTTTGGCTCTGGAATTATTGAGTAGGAATAAGTGAGACTGTCACCTGGATCGTCGTCAATAAAAGTATTGGCAGCAAGAGTCAAACGGTAGTCGCTGCGGAAAATCCCGCGATCCTGCTCGATGATGGGATTGTTAACCCTTGGCGATCGGTTGGTGGCTGTATTGTCTACTGTAAAACTGCCTTCTGTGGCGAAAGGTGAACCGGCCCAAGCATTATCAATGGATTGCACACTCCAGTAATATTTCTGTGGAGACAAGTTATTGAGTTGCCAACTGGTGTTTTGGCTGGTATTGCCTAACCCAACAATTTGTCGAGTTCCATCGTCGAGAGATGTGGGGGCGAGAATATCCTTGCCACCGGGAGTGCTGCCAACTCGCAGGTTGTAGCTTAAACCATCGGTAGGAGTTTGAGCATCAGTCGCTTTATTCCAGTTGAAAGTGACTTTGTTGCCATTCGGTGCAGCCGACAGCCCTGTGGGTGCAGTGGGTGGAGTGTTCGCATTAGCTGTATTGCTGCGGTAGACTTGGTTGCCGATCAAGATGTCAAGTTTGCCGTCATTGTTATAGTCTCCCCAAGCTGCGGCACCGCTGTCACTGAGTACGGCATTTGTGTCTTCCCTAAAGCCGTTACCAGTGTTGCGGTATACTTTGCTGTCTAACAAGACATCCAATTTACCATCATTGTCGTAGTCTCCCCAAGCTGCAAAACTGCCTCCGGGCAATGCGGCATTGGTGTCTTCGGTAAAAGTGGTGCCAATATTGCGGAACACTTTCGCTATTTTGCCCGAACCGGTATCGCCCGCCAGCAGAATATCGAGTTGGCCATCATTGTTGTAATCTCCCCAAGCTGCTGAACCATCAGAAACACCGGGTAAGACGAAAGCTTCGGTAAAGGTGGTGCCAGTATTGCGGAACACCTTGGCGATTTTGCCCGCATTGGTGTTGCCAATTACCAAAATATCCTGTTTCCCATCGCTGTCATAGTCTCCCCAAGCAGCAGCACCATTGGAGACAGCGGGCAAATTAGCGCTGGCATTGATATCTGGTACGTGGCCGCTGCCAGTATTGCGGTACAGCAGGCTGGCGAGTTGATATTCCCCAGAGTCAGGATTGAGAGCAATTTTTCGGATGTTCGCATCTAGGATATCTAGTTTGCCATCGTTGTTGTAATCTCCCCAACTAAGAGAACCTGACGGGCGAGCGGAACCAAAATCTTCATTGTGGCCAAGATCGTAGTTCGTCCAAGAGGTGCCGGTATTTTTGTAGACTGAGATTGTGTAGGAGGGGATATAATTGCTGCCGGTGCCACGTCCGCGTGGATTATCCAACTTGTTGGCCGCGAACTCGATCCGATCATCATTGTCAGCATCTCCCCAAGCAGCAGATGAAGTAACGGGAAGAGCCTTGCCATCCCAAGTCAGGGTACTGCCTGCGTTGCGATACAGCCAAGTACCGCCGGTCGGTATTGTTCCCGTCAGGATCGGACGATTTCCTGATGCTAAAACATCAAGTTTGCCATCGTTATTGTAGTCTCCCCAAATTCCCTTGACTTGCCCGAGTCCCTGCGATATTTCTGTAGGAAATTTCGCAAACAGCGGGGCTGGAGTTTCATTGTCAGTGTTGGTTACAGTTACGTTGTTGGGAGAGAGAAACTTGTAGTCAAAATCATTGGTTGCGGGAGGATCGAGTTTGATGGTATAAGTGCGATCGCCGTCTGTGATGGCATCGTCTACTCCGGTAACAGTGACGGTTTGGGCTGTGTTCCAATTGTCGGGAGTAAATGTCAGTTCCGATCGAGAAATTTTGCCCTCGGCTGGGTTGTCAACCCTCATGGGAATTGTAACTACCGATTGCGGTTGAGTATTGAGTAAAACGCTGAAATTAGCAGTACCTCCTGCTTCGGTTGTAGTTAACTCGCTGGTGGGATAAACCACAATGCCCGGGCGTAAATTCTGCTGAATGATTAAGATATTGGTAAGGCTGACATCTGCAGCATCAAGGCCTGAGTAGTTAGGATCTCTACTTTGAACGGGTTCGGTGAAGATAGTGTAAGGTATGTTGCCGTATTGGTTTTCTATTGGGCCACCTCCACCTCTTACGGTTACAGTTTGAGGTTGATTCCAGTTATCGGGCGAGAAAGTCAGCCTCTGTGTGGAAACTGTTCCTAGGTTCGGGTTAACCGTCAAGCCAATGCTAACCCCATCACGCGGTTGAGTATTTAGTTTGACGCTAAAAGTTGATTCACCGCCTGCTGTCGTGGTGATTAATCCACTGGTGGGGGAGACTGTAATGCCTGCGGATTCGGACGTTGGTGTCAGTGTGGGTGTCGGTGGCGGTGTCGGTGTTGGTGTCAGTGTGACTGGTATCGGTCTTGGTGTAATTGGTGGTGTTGGTGTCAGTGTGACTGGTGTCGGTGTCGGCGTAATTGATGGCGTTGGCGTCGGCGTCGGCGTAAGTGGTGTCGGAGTCGGTGCCGGTGTCGGAGTAGGCGCATCTGAATCAGGCGGTAGCGGTGCTCCTCCTGGAGTCGGCGTTCCCGTCGGAGTCGGAGTCGGCGTTCCCGTCGGTGTCGGAGTCGGCGTTCCCGTCGGAGTCGGCGTTCCCGTCGGAGTCGGCGTTCCCGTAGGTGTCGGAGTCGGCGTTCCCGTAGGTGTCGGAGTCGGCGTTCCCGTCGGTGTGGGAGTCGGAGTCGGAGTCGGCGCTACATCGTTATCAGTAATCGCCACTGTCACACCCGGAATCACAATCCCGTTATACTTAGTATCACCAGTAGCCGTATGAGAAATACTGCCCGTATGATTTCCTTCCACGACTGCATCGTCTGTAGCGGTTACTGTGACTGACTTCGCCACACTCCAGTTAGTAGAGTCAAAAGTAACAGCAGCGATCGCATTAATTTGATCGCCATTCGCAAAACTAACCGTCACAGGCGCGGTGGGCTGGGATTTTAACTGAACGCTGTACGTCCCTGTAGCACCGCCTTCCGTAGCAGTTGTACTCGTCGGTGAAATAGTCACACCTGCCGTATCATTGTCAGCAATCGTGGCCGTCACAGGAGAAATTGTCAGATTGTTATACTTAGTATCCGTGCTGACCGACTGGTGAGTAATCGTGCCGCTGTGGGTTCCTTGGGCTATGCTGTCATCGATCGCACTCACGGTCACATTTTGAGCAACATTCCAATTATTCGGCGTAAAAGTGATAGGTGCGATCGCACTAATTTGAGTACCAGGGTCAAAATTAATCGTCACAGGTGCAGTAGGCGCGCTAGTCAGAAGCACCCCGTAGGTAGCCGTTGCACCGCCTTCAGCAATATTTGTACTGCCGGCAGATTGCACGATCGACACACCGGGACTATCGTTATCAGTAATCGATGCCGTCACATCGGGCATCGCCTTGGCGCTATAACTCGCATCGGTACTGGTAACTGTATGAGCGATCGTCCCTGTGTGCGTTCCTTGTGCTACAGTGTCGTCGATCGCAGTAGCAGTGATAGTCTGATCAACATTCCAGTTAGTGCTGTCAAAAGTAATTTGGGCGATCGGGCTAATTTGACTGCCAGGATTAAAGCTAATGTTAACCGGTGCCGTGGGTTGTGCAGTTAGCTTGATTTTGTAACTGCCAGTTGCACCGCCCTCTGTAGCAGTGATGTTCGTAGGTGCAACGGTGAAGCCGGCAGCGTCATCATTGGTAATAGTTGTAGTAGCAGTTGCGGTGGTAATTGCAGGTGTCGGCCCCGCTGCAACAGGATTAGACAGCGTAACCGCCACAGTTTCGTCAGGTTCAACTAATCCGTCGCCTAACACATTTAATGTGATAGTTTTCGATGTTTCCGCCGCTGCAAAGTTGATTGTGCCACTAATACCAGTTGCCCCAGAAGTGCCGCCGATGCTGTTGTAGTCGCTGACGTTCGTAGCAGTTCCGGCGATCGCATAATTGACGCTACTTGCTACACCAGTGCCGCTGCTACGAGTCACGGTAAAAGTTAAGGGAGTTGTGCCGCTATTACCTTCGGGAATGCTTGCAATATCGGCGGCTAAAGCGTAAGAAACACTACCGTTAGCTGCAATAGTTAGTGTTGTTTGTTTGGTTGTACCTGCAACGCCACCAGTGATTGTGCCAAAGTTGAGAATTGCGGTTTCGGCGTTTTCAGGGATACTGTCAGGCTTGATCGTGACTGCAACATTCTGGGTGAGAGTAGTAGTGCCGGCGGGGAAAGTAACAGTAGTAGGCGAAAAGGTGTAGTCTGAATTTTCGGTGGCTGTGCTGCTGGGGTCAAGTGCGATCGGTATTATTACGTCACTACTGGGCGTACCGCTGATAGTAACGGGAATATTGACTACTGTATCCGCCGTTCCTTCCGTTCCGCTGTAAGTAGCAGCCCCAAAACTTGCGACAACATTGAGCAAAATTGAGACATCGTTAGAACCGCTGTTCGCTGTAGCTAAATCGGAAAATCCATCAGCATTAAAATCTGCTACTGCTACGGCACGAGGAGAAGTCCCGACATTAAAGTTGGTAGCACTCCCAAAATTACCCCCACCATCTCCCGAAAGAATCGAGACATTGTTAGAACCATAATTTGCCGTAACAACATCCAAATTTCCGTCGGCATTAAAGTCACCGAGAGCTACAGATTCAGGATTAGTTCCTGCTGCGAAAGCAACAGCAGGATTAAAGCTATTTGTGGTAGAATTCCACAACAAAACAGAGACATTGTTAGAGCTATAGTTAGCTGTAACTAAATCGGGTTTGCCATCTTTATTAAAATCCCCTACTGCCAGAGAACGCGGATCGCCTCCCACAGTAGTAAAGTTAGTTGTAGGCCCAAAATTGCCTGCACCATCCCCTTTTAAAAAGTACACGCTATTTGACAATCTTCTAGTCGCAACTAAGTCAAGATTACCGTCACCATCAAAGTCTGCTACCGCAATAAAAGTGTCAGATCCTATCGCTCCGAAGCTAATGTTGCTGGGAGTACCAAAACTACCTGTCGGTGTCGCCAGCAGAATGGAAATTTGACTATTTCCTGTCGCGAGGTCAATCCGTCCATCTTTGTTAAAATCGCCCGCAGCGACAAAAGCTGGATTGACTCCGCTAATGTTGGTAGGAGTGCCGAAGCTGCCTGTACTTGTCCCCGGCCAAATGGCAATACTACTAGAACCGGGTGGCCCACCCCCAGGACTGGCTACTGCTATATCGGAGAAACCGTCTGGGTTGAACAAGTCATTGATAGCAACAGATACAGGAAATTCACTGCTGGAGTTAGGTAGGGGAGTAGCAGTACCGAAGCTGCCCGTACCCGTTCCCAGCAACGCAGTCACATTTTTGGTACTGCCAATATTTCCAACAACTAAGTCAGGAAAGTTGTCTGAGTTAAGCTTGCCGACTCCAAGAGAGAAAGCCCCTGTTCCTCCAGCAGAAAAGGTGGTAGCCTTACTAAAGTTGGCAAAAACGTACTCGTAACCCGCTAACACTTCTTCTGCAAATACCAGCGGTGTGTTAATTTTCCCGATTGTTGCTTCGAGTTTCCAATCGCCGCCTTTTGCCGCGCTTCCCGTGAGGTTTTTGGAAGCGGCAACATTGGTATTTGTGAGTTGGGCGATGCGCTGGATGAATGCGATCGCACTTAATGCCACATTACAACCATAAATCAGAATGTCCGCGCCCAGACTGAAAGCACTTCGCCACTGCCGCAATTTCTCGGAATAAGCTTCTAGATTGTCTAAACTCAAGCCACCGCTACCCAGTTGCAAGCTTCCCGGAGTGCCGTGAGAAATGATGTGGATGCTCTCAATATTCGTGCGATCGGCTAAAATATCAGTAATTTGGTCGATCGCATCCTCATTCCCATCTAACACCACAACTTCCGTGCCCGGTGTTACCCCCGCTACCAAACTTTGATAATTTGGTACTGTAGTGTCGATAAAGGCGATCGCACTTACTGAAACTGGAATATTTAAATTTGGCATAATACACCTGACTGGGGTAAAAAAAGACAGCAATTTCCCCAATTTCGTGACTCTCGTCCGAAACAATCTATCAATTTTGATTGACAGAGACACAGCATCTCTGCGTAAAAATTCGGTGAGGAAACATCTGTTGTAGCAACACTAACAGTTTTTTTAGAGAATATATATAAAGTTTTCTTTATAAATAGCTGATTAATTAAAGCTTTGATAAAGATAGGGCAAATTATTAAGTAATATTACGGAAAATTGATTATGAGGTTAATGGCTTAACATACTAAAAAATTAATCGCAAGCAAGTAGGACACGGCATTGCCGTGTCCCTACGGGATCTATCGATGTGGCGTGTACTTCATAAACGTGGAATCTGCTGTATGTGCGATCGGGGCTTTATTTCTGAGCTAATATGGCATCATAATCACCATGAGTCCCTATCCAAAACCACACAATACCTTCAGGTTTTTCAACTCCCAGAGCTCGGTAACTATCGCCTACTCGCACCGATTGCAATTGCTTTCGCCTGCCAACTTTTTTAAAATGCAGCGAAGGGTGATATGGATCGACTTTGAGTAATTCATAATTTTTATCGGCTAAGGCTTGTATTTCTTTAGGTAGCTGGTGATAGCAGTGCCAAAAACGCGGTAAAGTCAGATGCTTCATAACACTTTAGCCAATCCAGCTTCATACTCTGCATCAACTTCATCAAGTAGCGCATCCAACCGCCCATCCTCCAAATCCTCTTCAATTTGTCGATCCCAGGCTTGTTGACGATACTCTATCAGCCAAGTAGTTAACTCCGATAATTCCTTAACCGACAAGTTCATAATTGCTGTTTCAAGTTCTTTGACGCTCATACATTTTGCCACATCATTATACGATAAGTATACCAAATTATTTAAGGGCGATCGCACTTATTTCAAACCCGAATCAATCTCCGCCAAAATCCACTCAGCATCCCCGCACAAAGCATCGTGACAGCAACCGTTACTCGCCAACAATCCCCCCCACTGACTTACATCTCCCCGGTTGTATTGCAAACCAGAACCGTCAAAACGAGTAAATCTGCCGCCCGCTTCCGTCAAAATCAATTCCGGTGCCGCCAAATCCCAATCCTTCGGCGCAGACTTGCCGGAAAGCGCAATATAAACATCAGCTTTTTGTTCAACAATCGTCGCAATCTTACAGCCGATACTGCCCACAGCCAGTTGATTTTGACAGGGAAATTTGTGCAATAGTTGATTTAGGCGATCGTCCCGGTGACTGCGACTTGTTACTATAGATAAATCTGCCACTACATTGCGCGCAGAAACCTGCAATTTCACCGCCGAACCCCCGCGACTTTCTCCAAAAGTACCAGCATCTCGAATTGCGTAATAAATTTTTTGTTGTTCCGGCCAAGCCACAACCGCTAATACCGGTCTTCCCTCGAACGCTAAAGCAATGTGAACGGCAAATTCCCCCGTCTTGTCAATAAAATCGCGCGTTCCATCCAAAGGGTCAATAATCCAAACCCAAGATTGAGGTAAAGGAACTTTGCCGTAACTATCTAAATAAGACTTGTAAGTTTCTTCACTGAGATAGCCAAATTCTGCATCCCCTAAAGCTGACTGCAATTCATCTAAGATGTAAGAATTAACAGCGACATCCGCCGCAGTAACTGGGCCGTCTTTTTTATCTTGAATGTCGAGGCTTGGAGTATTGATATCAGGGTGATAGTAGGATTGCAAAATATCTGCTGCCCCCCAAGCCGCCGCCCGCGCAATTTCGCTTAATTTTTCAAGATTTTTCATTTTTTAAACCGCAGATGAACTGATGTACATAGAAAGAAACCATTAATTATAATCAACCCAATTTGTAGGGGCGGGTTCACCAACCATTTATGGTGAAAATGAATAATCTCATAAACCCGCCCTCCCCCACTAACAATAAAAATGTACGGTGAATTTATTGGTAAAGTGTTGATGTAAATCCGGGTTGGGATGGGGCGGGTTTATGAGATTATTTGTGATTTTCATAGATTGTTGGTGAACCCGCCCCTACAGGATTTTGGGATATTTATTCAGAACAGAACCCCATCCTACGACCAATTAATATGAGGATATTTCCATTCATAATAATTGGGAAATACAAAGTTAGTAAACGACACCGAAATACTCGCTTCCAGCGATTTTACATGATGCCACCAACCCACAGGAATAAATATAACTTCTCCCGGTTCCAAAATCACCTCAATGATTTTCGCATCTCCGTAAAGCGGATATTTGTCATAGTCGGGATTCTCGCCGTCCACCTTGCTAAAAACTCCGACATGATTGTAAAGCAGAGGTGTTTGCTGCGGAGAAATCAATTTAATCAGTTTGCGTCCCGATACCTGTGCTAAAACTAAGTTCACTGGGTCGTGATGCAGCGGCGTAATTGTACCCTTCGGGCCGAACCAAAAGAAAACTCTGCCTTTTGTATCGCCGGGAGTCAGGTATTCTGGGAAAATTTCAAAGTCGTTAAATAGCGATTTAAATTCTTCTCTTTCCAGAGTTTGATTGTTCGCAACCATATAGCAGTCGTTGCTGGGGCCGCCGTTGACGACCATATCTACATACTCGCGGAAGAAAACGATTTTTTTATGGTTGTGTACCTTAATTTCGTAATCCGGGTCTGAGTTGCGGTTGGCTTGAATTTCTACCTCTGCATCTCCGTATTTTTGCTGCAAATACTCCGGTGTCCACAACTGCAATGCTTTCCAGTTGTGCATGATGTTGGTAATAATTACTGGAGTATTTTTGGCGTAGTAATTTTCTAAAAAATACTCTCTCGAAAGGCTACTTTTGCGTTCGATTGTGCCAAATTTGGAAGAGAGGGCAGCTAATTGATTGTTGATGCTGAGTTGCGATTCGAGTTTCTGCAATAGCTGTACGTAATGGCTACCTGCTTGGAAGTACGGATGAGATGATATGGCCGTAACTTCTGCAGTTGCTGTTTCTGCATCAATACCTGTATTGACTAAGCCTCGAATGATGTCTGCATCTGGTAGATTTAATAATTTGTTTGCCGCTACCCACTGTTTCAAGTTGTCGGGAACTTCTGGTTTGCTTGGCGCTGTTGCGAGTAGATTTGGCAAGTTTTGCGTCAGCCATTCTAGGTTAACTTGTTGTTCTTCTGTGAGGGTAATCCGTAAGGGGGGAAGTGTGATGGTTAGGGGTTGGGTGTCAGGCATGATTCGGGTATGTTGTTTTTGGACTGTTTGGCTTGGCTTGAAGTTGTTTTACTAATATAGCAATCTTGTTTGATTTGTGAATATGTATATTTTTTTATAAACCACAGAGGGCGCAGAGGGCGCAGAGGAAGAAAGGAGAGGGTTGATATGACTATTTTAGCTTAACAAGTGTTGTCTGTTTCTGTTTTCTGGGTGCTATCGCTTTTTTCCGGATATTTGCGTTATTTTAAGGTTAAGTTTGAATGTTTTTTATCCATTGGCGGGTTCCGAAAGTTTTGCAGGAATCGGAGGCTATTTTGGCGGCGGCAGCGAGGGCATTTTTAAAGTTGTCTTGTAAAATATAGTGACAGAAAGCGCCGTGAAAAATGTCGCCTGCGCCTGAAGTGTCTGCGGCTTGGATTTGAGGCACTTCTAAACTGCCGAAACTGCCTTTTCTGAGGTATTGAATCGGTTTTTCGCCGCGCGTGATGGCAATGTGGGGAATTCCGGCTGCTGAGAGATAAGCAAAGACTTGTTCGGAATTGTTGCAGTCGGGGGGATGAAAATTATCGGAACATATGGCCCATTTCACGAAGGGCAATATTTCTGCTAATCCGGGTTTCCAACTGCCGCCATCGAGGACGATGGGAATGTTTTTTGATTGGGCGAGTTCAGCGATTTCTTGGCTGGCTGGAATTTGGTGTCCGTCAAACAGTATGATATTAACTGAAGTTAAAATGTCGGGATTAATTGCTTGGCTGTCAACCTGGGATTTAGTCGCGTTAATCGAGATTACTGCCCGATCGCCCGTTTGTTCAGTTACAATAATCGAAGATACTGGCGGAGAGTGCGATCGCCCTGGCTGCAAATCGACTATCCTGATATCATACTCCCCTAAGTCTGCACGAATCAATTGGGCGATCGCGCCAGTGCCCAAAACCCCCGCCAACACCGCCGCATTCCCCAAACAGCTAAAAGCAACCGCAGCATTTGTCGCCGGCCCGCCCGCCACAATGGTAGAATCAACAGCAACAACCTTCTGATTTTCACCCGGAGGCTTCTCGGCCAAATAAATCAAATCCAAAGTTGCCAATCCCAAAAACAATCCAGTCTTCATATCTGCGTTAATCCGCATTCATCTGCGGTTAAAAACTCCAAATTATCAAAATGCAGCCAAATCCTAACACAGGAACACTTTACATTGTCGGAACCCCGATCGGCAACCTCGAAGACATGACATATCGCGCCATCCGAATTTTACAAACAGTAGACTTCATCGCAGCCGAAGACACCCGCCACACAGGGAAACTTTTACACCACTTTCAAATCAAAACGCCCCAAATCAGCTATCACGAACACAACCAACAGCAGCGACTCCCCGAATTAATCGAAAAACTGCAGTTAGGAAAAAGTATCGCCATAGTAACCGACGCTGGAATGCCGGGAATTTCCGACCCCGGATACGAATTAGTCAAAGCCTGCGCCGATGCTAACATTAACATTATTCCGATTCCCGGCCCTAGCGCCTGCATAGTCGGGATAAGTGCATCGGGATTACCTACAGACAGATTTGTATTTGAAGGATTTTTACCCGTCAAAGGTCAAGAACGCCAGCGGAGTTTAGAAAATTTGCAAATAGAATCCCGCACTATTATCTTATACGAATCTCCGCACCGGTTGCGGCAAACTTTACAAGATTTAGCAAATACCTTGGGAACCGACAGACAAATTGTGCTAGCGAGGGAATTGACAAAAATGCACGAGGAGTTTTGGCGTGGTAGTATCGAAAGTGCGATCGAACTTTACACCAGTCGCGAACCCCAAGGAGAATTTACCCTAATAATTGCAGGTCTGCAAACAGACGCACCAATTTTCTCCGAAGACGCCATCAAAGCCGAATTACAAACATTAATAGCAGAAGGCATCAGCCGTTCCCAAGCCAGCCGCCAACTAGCCCAACAAACATCTCTCCCCCGCCGCCAAATCTACCAACTAGCCCTCACAATTGGCGACAATGAATCACTCGAATAACCATTAGATGACTCGTGAATAACCCTCTCTTCTCGTCCTCTGCGCCCTCTGCGGTAAAAAAAGAAACTCAATAATCACACTAATAATTCTATGGTACGCGGAAACTACGATCGCCAAAAACCCTATTTAAGCAACCCCCACATCAACAAACCAATCGCCGAAATCTATGCAGACTTAGACGCCTTTACCTGGGAGATATTTGAAGACCAACCCCACCGCTTCGATACCGTCAGTTTCTACGTCTTGCTTCCCCCGCTATTTTACGAAGGAAAATTCATCAAAGGGATATATTTCAGCGAAGGAGTCGAACTCATTGACAAACTATTTCCCCAACTCTCCTCAGCATTTTTCTCCTTCACCTATTCGCCCGGAACGTCCTATTCCTGGGCACCGGTAGCCGATGCTTATTCCAGTTTATACAAAAACCCGCAGCGAGATAAGTGGTTTCGTGAGACTTATGTCGATCGCGCCAACAAACCGATCATACCACTGCAAGACACAGACTTCATCAACGAATACTTAATTTCTCCCCGCAACGTCCCCGCCAAAGACATCGACCTCCTCGCCGTCGCCCGCATTTCCGAAGAAAAGAATTTGCCAATAATTGCCAAAGCCTTAAAAATTTATCGCCAAAAATATCCGCAAAAACCGATAAAATTAACAGTAGTCAGCGGTCACGACTTTGATATTAACAACTTAAAAACCCTCGACGAATACGCCTTAAAAGAATGGCACCAAGTAGAGCAAATTTTAGGTAATCCCTCCGACTACATTAATTTATTGCCAAGAGTTGACTACTACAGCGAAATGTCTGTATATTATTCGCGCGCCCAAGCATTTGTTCTCGGTTCCCTTCTCGAAGGCAAAAACCGAGGAATTACCGAAGCAATGAGTTGCAACGTACCAGTAATTTGTTTTGAAGAATTCAATCAGTACGCTAGAGGAAACTCACCTGTTTTCCCAGAAGGTGCGGGACTTTACGCCAAATTCGACCCGGAATCCTTAGCCGATACTATTTATACAGTATTGGAAAATCAAACCGAATTTAAGCCGCGATATCAGTATTTAAAGCATTGCGGCCGCAAGAACTTTTTTAACACTTGTATAGACAGTTTTCCTTACTACCAGCATAACATTCCCGACTACAAACCGGGAGCAGCATTTAAGAATTTTTGGCTGGATTTGGCGGTACAGCAAAATTATCAAATTAGTTTGGATAGTTTTTTGTATGGAGGTTCTTCATTGTCTCATATTCGCGGCATAAATACGATTCGGCAAAATCTGGGCGAGTTGACAAAATTTTTATGAGAAGATGACATATTGCAAAACTAGATCGAGTTATCATACAGGAAATACAGGCAAGCGTGGATATCAGCCAACAAAAAGAACAATTTAGTAACACCTACCTGCAAGCCATCGCCACCGTTGCAGGCTATTCTATTTACAAACCCTCCGTAGACGACGACAGCGTAGACTGGGGAATAGCAGCCAAAGGAGGAACAGGTCGCATCCGAGCACCGCGCTTAGAATTGCAGTTAAAATCGACATCAAGAGATGTTCGAGAAAATAACTTGATCCGCTACCCCCTCAAACTGAAAAACTACGATGACTTAAGAATGGATGACTTCGCCATTCCACGAATTTTAGTTGTCGTTTTAATCCCCGAAACAATAGAAGACTGGTTAACCCAGTCGGAAACAGAAATCTGCATGAAGGAATGCGGATATTGGATATCTCTGCGGGGAATGCCAGAAACACAAAACACCACCGCTGTCACAGTCACGATACCCAGAAAAAATCAATTTACAGTCATCGCCCTTCAGTCAATTATGGAGGGGATTAGCCAAGGAGTTCAACCATGAAAGTCACCGTAAAAGATAGCGAAATCCCCGTCGAAACAGTAAACCTAAATCAACTTAGAAATTACCTGCAAATTCACGGGTGGCATGAAGACCAACCTTTCTTAGAAAATGCCACTCTTTGGCACAAACCAGCCGCCGGAGAGGACTTTGAAATATTACTCCCCAACCAACAAACTCTCGGAGATTATGCCGCCCGCATCCGCGAGGCAATTCAAATCTTAGAAATCGTAGAAAATCGCACTCAAATTGAAATTTTAGCAGACTTAATTACTGGGCTTCCCAATACAACTATTCAGGGAGTCGTAATGCAAATTCACACGCCCAACGCCGACAAATTAAGTGGCGAAATTACCTTACTCGGCGTGATTGCGGACAAACTGCGGAAGATTCAAACCGAACTAGCAGACAAAGATTATATCCTCGCCATCAAAGCTTATCAAGAACGCTTACCTTTCGTCTGTACGGGAGATTTAATCAAAAAAAATCAAACCTTTATTCTCAAAAATCCCCACAACTTTATCATAGAAGACCGGGCGGTTGAAACCGCGTCTACACAAACAAAACCCGCCTCCGCGGGTTGAAGAACGGGCGCTTAAAATCAAGTTATTTTCATCAGTCCGCGTCGGCGGACTTCGTTTTTGTAGACGCGGTTTCAACCGCCGTCTTATCTATTTTAGAAGGCAGAAATATCCGCATAAATCTTTTTTGCCAACATCCTAGCCAAATTAACAGGTACGGCATTCCCAACCATTTTATAGCCGTCAGCAATATATTTGTACTTAAAAATAAAGTCATCCGGGAAAGTCTGAACTCTCGCACACTCTCGCACAGAAAGCCGACGGTAAGGCTGAGGCGAATTAGGGTCAAAAATGCGTTTGTCCTTGCCAACTAAAATCATTTTACTAGCTTGAGGGTGCAGAGGTGCGTGTCTGCCGCTTGCCTGAATTGTAAACGAAGGTTCACCCCAACTTCTGACTCGATTCCGCGACATATAAATGCTGGAAAAACCCAAATCTGCACATTCGTGATTCGCGACAGAATCGTGATACTTATCTAGTTTACCATGAACTAGAATTGGTTCAGCCTGTAAATCAAAAATCGCATCTTGCAGCGTCAAAAAATCGGTTCCAGGTTCGGGAAACTCAAAACCCAAACCCAGATCATCCCGATAACCGATAACAATCACCCTTTGTCTATCTTGCGGCACACCAAAGCTTTTAGCATTCACCAACTGGAACGAAACCCGATACCCAATTTCCTCAAACTGCGATAATATATAACTGAAAGCATCCTTATTTCTGGCCGCTAAAATACCCCTAACATTCTCAGCCAAGAAAAACAAAGGCTGCTTGTCCCGCACAATTCTGATATACTCCCAAAAAAGCTGACCGCGAGAATCATCAATCCCGCGTTTTGCACCCGCCGCACTCCAACTTTGACACGGAGGCCCACCGATAATCCCAATACAGTCGGGAATTTCATCAGAATTAATTTTTCTGATATCTCTTTTATCTAACAGAGTTTCAGAATGGTTAAATTGATAGGTATCCCAAATAGACTTATCATATTCATTCGCCCAAACCGGATTAAACCCAGCCAAGCGAAAACCCAAATCCAAGCCACCACAACCCGCAAACAAAGAAATAATATTCATATTTATCAACATCTATCTCTTTTCTTCCTTCGCGCCCTTTGCGCCTTCGCGGTTCGTTAAAAAAAATCTAACTCGAAAACAAATATAACACTGATCATCCTCAATGAATGCAAACTCCATCCTCCAATCTTATCAACACTTCGGCGTACACCTCGGCTTAGAAAGAATTCAGAAACTCCTCGAAAAACTAGACAACCCCCACAAAAAAGTACCCATTATCCACATTGCCGGCACAAATGGTAAAGGTTCCGTTTGCGCCTATCTTTCTTCCGTACTAACAGCAGCAGGCTATAGAGTCGGGCGCTACACATCCCCGCACTTAATCGATTGGACAGAAAGAATTTGCATCAACCAAAAACCGATTTCTACAACAGCATTGCAGCAGTGTCTAAAACAAGTTGTCAGCGCTGCGGAAGCTAATACAGAAACTCCCACTCAATTTGAAATCATCACCGCCGCAGCTTGGCTGTATTTTGCAGAACAAAAAGCAGATATTGCTGTCATAGAAACCGGATTGGGCGGTAGATTAGATGCGACTAATGTTTGCGAAACTCCCCTTGTGAGTGTGATTACTTCTATTAGTCTCGATCACTGGCAAATTCTCGGCCCGACTGTTGCTGACATTGCTGGGGAAAAAGCGGGAATTATCAAATCAAAGTGTCCGGTAGTTGTCGGAGAATTGCCAGAATCTGCTAGAATAGTAGTAGAAAAAAAGATTCAAAAATTGGATTGTCCGGCAGTTTGGGTAAAACCTGCGGTAGATTTAGGAGACGGATTTGTAGAATATCATCCAAGTCCAGAAATCGGCGTTAATTCTGATTCATCTGCGGTTAAAATAAGATATAAATTGCTATTGTTGGGACAAGTTCAATTAATGAATTCGGCGATCGCACTTGCCACTATCCACACCCTCCAAAACCTAGGATGGCAAATCTCCGCAACCGCCATCGCCCACGGAATCGCCCAAACCCAATGGCCCGGAAGACTTCAACAGACAACTTGGAAAAACCAGAAAATATTAATAGATGGAGCTCACAATCCAGCCGCAGCCATTGCCCTGCGCGAATATGTAGACAATCTTACCACTTCCCCGTCACCGATTAACTGGGTAATCGGCATTTTGGCGACGAAAGACTGTGATGATATTTTACAAGCATTACTCAAAAAGGGCGATCGGCTTTACCTAGTACCCGTACCGGATCAAAACTCCGCATCCCCCGCAGAATTAGCCGCCATTGCTGAAAATATCTGCCCCGAATTAACAATTTGTCAAGCCTTCCCAGACTTAACAACAGGTTTAGATGCTGCTGTTACAGGTGACAATTTAACAGTGCTTTGCGGTTCCCTTTATCTAGTCGGCTATTTTCTGCAACAACAATCTCAATTTTAAACGCATCCTGCCTGAAGATTAATTTTCGAGTAAACTGGGAATGGTAATTCATAGAAACTGGATTTATTGTCATAATATCATGTCCCCGATCGCGGAATAGGAGAATAGAAATAGCTAATTATACAAACAGACTTCTCCCAGGGGAAGGCGCAGTTGGGTGTTACGGAGACCTGCTTAAAGCTGGATGCAGAGGCGATAATCTGACACCACATCACATTCCTTCTAATGGATTCATGGCAGCAAAAGTTCCTGGTTACACGAGAGAAATGGGTATTGCTATAATGATGGAACACCCCTTGCCCGGTAAAGGAGGTCGTCATCGCCAGACTATCTCTTATGGACAATCCCCCAATCTCAGCTTGTTACCAAGAGAAGCACTAGCTAGAGAAATTAGCGATGCACGAGTAATTTATCGCCGTCAGGGACTTTATACGCCACAAATTAGGCGCAGCTTACAGCAAGTTATCCAGTTAAATAAGTTAGGTTGGTTAGGCGTTTTTGAAAAGAGAGGAAATAGGTGATGAAGGAAAATAGCTGGATTAGCATTTTGGACGCTAATAAATTAATGCGATCGACTGAAGAAGTAACAGCTTTTGAAAATGCTTTAGCGGAAGTCGCTAAGCATCATGAGAGCGAACAATTACCAGATTTACATCTGATTTTAGATGATCGCTGCCAACAGCCAGAGGTCATGTTTAGCCTAATTCATTTTTTAGAATCTTTTGAAATGGAACAGCAGTTACAAGCATTTATCAGTGTCATCCCACAATTAATTGTTTTTGCCTCTGATTGGACAAGAATACTCCACAGTCGCATTCTGAATGATGAGGCTGCCTGTCGTTTGTATAGAAATTTGTTACATTCAATTAACACTCACAGTCCCCATTTTATTCGACAATTGCTCGAAGAAAGTGCTACCTATCAATTGACGCATCAAGATTCACCGATTGAGCTAGCTGTACAAGTTAATTACCGCTGATGAATATTTAGAAGTACGCGCGAGCGAAGCTATCCCGTAGGGAATCGCTCTTTTTTCCTTAACCTTGTGTTTCTTCTTCTGTAAAAATAGGAGGCCACAATTCCGAAATGGGCAATTCCCAACCTGGAACAAGCTCTGGTATCGTTAAAATATCGCCATTTCCTAAAATAGTCGGTTCGCCAGTCGATCGATAAATAGTCACTGTTTCTTCATCAGGATCGATCAGAAGTCCGACAACCGCCCCCAACTCGATAAACTTCAAAACCTTGGTTTCTATAGGCTTAATGCGATCGCTTTGAGACTTAATTTCCACCACCAAATCCGGGACAAGTTCACCAAAATAACGCGGACTTTGGCGCAAGCGGGCCGCGCGCACAAACGAAACATCCGGCGCTTTGACGTTGGTATTCGGCATGATGAAACCGCCTGCGGAGTCAAACACTCTCCCCAACCGACGGGGATAAACCCAATTACCGAGTAAGCGAATCAAAATACTGCCGATTTCACTGGATACGATGTCTGATGGCCCCATAACTGAAAGTCTCCCGTCTTCTAGTTCAATTTTGTAATCTAAACCCGCTTCGGAAAAAAGAGTTTGAACTTGGTTTAAATCTTTGACTGTCATTGCTGTCATAAAACTTGCTCCTATTCTAGGCTGAACTTTGATTTTAACACAAGTCAAATTTCTGAATATTTTATTAATTCAGGCTATAGCAATCCTAAATCATTATCTACACTTATTATGATATAATTATATGCAATGATTGATTGTGACAATAAAAAAAATGAATAACTTACAAATGCCACAGAAAGATATGGAAAAAGAAAGAGCGGC
>NZ_JAIGNI010000064.1 GCF_026130175.1 Lyngbya sp. CCAP 1446/10
GAGGGGGAGAGGGGGGAGAGGGGAAAAATATTCTCTCTCCCTTCTGCCTTCTGCCTTCTGCCTTCTGCCTTCTGCCCTCTGCCTTCTCCCTTCTGCCTTCTGCCCTCTGCCTTCTCCCTTCTTCCTTCTTCCTTCTTCCCTCTTCCTTCCGTCTTCTGCAAGTGCTTCAAAGGCGAAGCCCAAATAACCCGTACTCTTTGTTATAGCTTAACTTGGATTTTTCCGGGAATGGGATTTTGAGCGGAATCCATGCTATATTAGATTTTCTCACACCTAATAATTTTTTATAAAAAAACGCCAAGTTATTGTATACTTGAAAATTGCGCGCAATAAACCGTGACTTTAACTCGTGACGGTGGAAACCCCGCAAAACGCCTCGATAACACCCGTGTCATACCTTTGGGTATCGTCAGGGGTAAAAAATGGGTCGTTAGATGAGTCAATTAAAAATTATTGCGCGATCGCCCTTGCAAAAGTAACCGCAGACTCAGCTTAAATCTGAGCGGTCGGCTAATCGCTGACTCAGCTTTAAAAAAAATCAAGCTTTTTGCGGATCGCACCCAAAAAGATTGTCCCTCAAAATCTCCGTGTCTTGAGACTATATCGAGACTATGATGTATCAATCAATACCTACTTCCACAAACTGAACTATGGCAAATATTAAGTCCGCCGTCAAACGAGTCAAAATCGCCGAGCGCAACCGCTTGTACAACAAATCTTACAAGTCAGCGGTCAAAACCCTGATGAAGAAGTATTTCACGACCGTTGAGAAGTACGCCGCATCTCCGACACCTGAATTAATGCAAGAAGTGCAGCAACGTATGTCTGAGGCGTACAGCAAAATTGACAAAGCTGTCAAAAAAGGTGTACTGCACCGTAACAACGGCGATCGCAAAAAGTCCCGTTTGGCAAGAACCCTCAAGCCACACGAAACACAAGTAGCATCCTAAGACAGAAGGACGAAGGAAGACGGAAGAAGGAAGAAGGAAGAGGGAAGAAGGAAGAAAGAAGGAAGAAAATTTTTCCTACTACTCTCCCACTCTCCCACTCCCGCACTCTCCCACTCTCCCCCCTCCTCCACTCTCCCCCTCTCCCATTAGCCCATGCAGCTTATCGACACTCACGTTCATATCAACTTTGAGGCTTTCAAGTCTGAGTTAGAAGCCGTTCGAGCACGCTGGCGCGAAGCTGGTGTGGTTCGATTGGTTCATTCTTGTGTAGAGCCAGAAGAGTTTGCCGGAATTCAAGCGATTGCTAATCAATTTGCAGAAGTTTCCTTTGCGGTGGGGCTTCATCCCCTAGATGCCGCCAAGTGGAAAGACGAAACTGCAAGCCTGATTAGAAAATTAGCAATTTCTGACGATCGGGTAGTGGCGATCGGCGAAACCGGACTAGACTTTTTTAAAGCAGACGATCGCGAACACCAGTTTAAAGTGTTTGAGGCACAGCTTGAAATTGCGCAGGAACTTGACAAACCAGTGATTATCCACTGTCGCGACGCCGCCGCCCCAATGGCCGAAATGCTTCGGAACTTTTGGCAAAAACGCGGTCCGGTGCGCGGTGTGATGCACTGCTGGGGAGGCACACCCGAAGAAACCCAGTGGTTTTTAGACTTGGGTTTCTACATCAGTTTTAGCGGAAATGTCACCTTCAAAAAAGCCTTGCAAATACAAGAATCAGCTTGTATGGTAAATAGCGATCGCATCTTAGTCGAGACAGATTGCCCTTTTCTCGCCCCCGTACCCCAGCGGGGAAAACGCAACGAACCAGCTTACGTCTATTACGTGGCCGAGCAAGTTGCTAAATTGAGAGGAGTTTCTCTCTTAACTTTGTCCCAACAGACAACTGAAAATGCCTGTCAGCTATTCGGCTTTTCAGTTTAGCTAGAGCAAAGAAACGAGGAAAACAGATAGAGTTAAGGGCAGAAAATCGGGAAAATCTCATCTATATCCGGCAACCCAAAACCGGATTCATCCTTAATTTCAGATTCTTTGGGAGTTGCCTGTGGCGATCGGATTTGCGTCCTATAATAAAAAGAACCGACTGATCGGGCGTTGGCTCACTATCGGCACCATCGCCCTGCGCCGAACTGCGAGCTTCGGCGAGTGCCCGCTCACCTTCGGGGCAGGCAAAAACTTCAAGCAATACCTCGAATTTACACAACTTACACATCAGAAGAAATTTGGAAACTCGGCAATTTGGCAATAGCTGTCAAGTCAATTTTAGGAGTCAAATGTGTAGGGGATTTACCCTGAAGCACCAAGAGGTCGAAGCTAAAAGCATCTCGATCCAAGCCAAAATCCGCACAAAAACACTGCGAGCAACCAGTAAAAATAGCCGTTGCAGCAGTTGGCAGGCGATCGAAAACATCATATAAATTCTCTCACACAATCCATCAAAAAAACGCAACAAGGTAAAAACGCCCAGCCTTGGCGCCATGTAAAAAGCTAGAGCCACTGCGGAAAAAGGACACCCATGACCACTAAAGATTACACAGAATTCGCCTTCACCTTGCCCGACCTGATCGAAATCCAGCGGGCAAGTTTTCGCTGGTTTCTAGAAGCCGGACTGATCGAAGAACTAGACAGCTTCTCCCCGATTACAGACTACACGGGTAAGCTAGAACTCCACTTCATCGGCAAAGACTTCAAACTCAAGCGCCCGAAATATGACGTAGACGAAGCCAAGCGCCGGGACAGCACCTACTCAGTGCAAATGTACGTCCCCACCCGCTTGATTAACAAAGAAACAGGCGAAATCAAAGAACAAGAAGTCTTCATCGGCGATTTGCCCTTGATGACCGAGCGCGGCACTTTCATCATCAACGGTGCAGAACGAGTCATCGTTAACCAAATCGTGCGATCGCCAGGCGTATACTACAAATCGGAAACCGACAAAAACGGCCGCCGTTCCTACAACGCCAGCCTGATCCCCAACCGCGGCGCGTGGCTCAAGTTCGAGACCGACAAAAACGATTTAGTCTGGGTGAGAATCGACAAAACCCGCAAACTCTCGGCCCAAGTTCTGCTCAAAGCCCTGGGACTCACCGACGGCGAAATCTACGACAGTTTGCGCCACCCCGAATACTTCCAAAAAACGATCGAAAAAGAAGGACAATTCGGCGAAGAAGAAGCCCTAATGGAGCTGTACCGCAAACTACGTCCGGGCGAACCCCCCACCGTAGCAGGCGGCGAACAGCTTCTCCACTCACGCTTTTTCGACCCCAAACGCTACGATTTGGGCAGAGTCGGCCGCTACAAACTCAACAAAAAACTGCGTTTGACAGTTCCCGATACCATGCGGGTACTGACATCCCAAGATATCTTGACGGCGATCGACTATTTGATCAACCTCGAATTCGACATCGGTTCAACCGATGACATCGACCACTTAGGCAACCGTCGCGTCCGCAGTGTCGGAGAATTGCTGCAAAACCAAGTCCGCGTCGGATTGAACCGCTTAGAACGGATTATCCGCGAACGGATGACGGTTTCAGACGCCGACTCCCTCACCCCCGCTTCCCTGGTCAACCCCAAACCGCTGGTAGCAGCAATCAAGGAATTCTTCGGTTCCTCCCAGCTATCCCAGTTCATGGATCAAACCAATCCCCTAGCAGAACTGACCCACAAACGCCGTCTGTCCGCCCTTGGCCCAGGAGGTTTGACTCGCGAACGCGCCGGTTTCGCAGTGCGAGATATTCACCCATCCCACTATGGCCGGATTTGCCCGATCGAAACACCAGAAGGCCCCAACGCCGGACTCATCGGCTCTTTGGCAACCCACGCCCGCGTCAACTCCTACGGCTTCATCGAAACTCCTTTCTATCCAGTAGAAAAAGGACAAGTATTGCGGGACAAAGCCCCCGTATATATGACAGCCGACGAAGAAGATGACCTGCGCGTCGCCCCCGGAGACATCAGCCTCGACGAAAACAACAACCTCTTGGGCGAAACCGTAGCCGTTCGCTACCGCCAAGAGTTCACCACCACCACCCCGATGCAGGTGGACTACATGGCGATATCGCCAGTCCAAATCGTCTCCGTCGCCACATCCCTGATTCCATTCCTGGAACACGACGACGCCAACCGCGCTCTGATGGGCTCGAATATGCAGCGGCAAGCTGTGCCGCTACTCAAACCAGAACGGCCACTCGTGGGTACGGGTTTGGAAGCTCAGGCCGCGCGAGATTCCGGGATGGTAGTAGTTTCCAAGGTTAACGGCGAAGTAATTTACATCGATGCTACCCGGATTATTGTCAAGCCCCTGGCGGTAGATGCTGAGTCGAATTCCAGCGAGGAAAGTTTCCTGATTCGGGAATACGACGACCTCAAAACCAAACAGCCCTCGGTTTGGAAGCAAAAATACTCAGGCTGTATCGAGCACGAACTGCAAAAATATCAGCGCTCTAACCAGGATACCTGTTTAAACCAGCGTCCTTTGATCTATGAGGGCGATCGAGTAGTTGCCGGTCAAGTCCTCGCCGACGGTTCCTCCACCGAAGGGGCAGAACTGGCTCTGGGTCAGAACATCATCGCAGCTTATATGCCTTGGGAAGGCTACAACTACGAAGATGGGATACTCATTAGCGAGCGTTTGGTATACGAAGATGTGTACACCAGCATCCACATTGAAAAATACGAAATCGAAGCCCGCCAAACCAAACTCGGCCCCGAAGAAATCACCCGCGAAATACCCAACGTCGGCGAAGACGCACTGCGCCAGCTAGACGAACAGGGCATCATCCGCAAAGGTGCTTGGGTAGAAGCCAGCGACATTTTGGTCGGCAAAGTTACCCCCAAAGGTGAATCCGACCAACCGCCAGAAGAAAAATTGCTCAGAGCAATCTTCGGCGAAAAAGCCCGCGATGTGCGCGACAACTCCCTCCGAGTTCCTAATGGCGAAAAAGGCCGCGTAGTAGACGTGCGGGTTTTCACTCGCGAACAGGGCGACGAACTACCTCCAGGCGCCAACATGGTTGTCCGCGTCTACGTAGCCCAAAAACGCAAAATTCAAGTCGGCGACAAAATGGCCGGCCGCCACGGTAACAAAGGTATTGTGTCCCGGATTCTGCCGATGGAGGATATGCCCTACTTACCCGATGGGACTCCCGTTGACATCGTGCTCAATCCCTTGGGTGTACCATCGCGGATGAACGTGGGTCAGATTTTTGAGTGCTTGCTGGGCTGGGCGGGCGAAAATCTATCCATGCGGTTCAAGATGGTGCCTTTTGATGAAATGCACGGTGCTGAAAAGTCGCGGGAAACCGTTCACGGCAAGTTAGAGGAGGCGCGCGAAAAAACGGGTAAACCGTGGATATTTAACGAAAAACACCCCGGTAAGACTATTGTCTACGATGGCAGAACTGGCGAACCGTTCGATCGACCTATCACAGTCGGCATCGCCTATATGCTGAAACTCGTCCACTTGGTAGATGACAAAATCCACGCCCGGAGCACTGGGCCTTACTCGCTGGTAACGCAACAGCCTTTGGGCGGCAAAGCGCAGCAGGGCGGACAGCGGTTCGGGGAAATGGAAGTTTGGGCTCTCGAAGCGTTCGGTGCAGCTTATACTTTGCAAGAGTTGCTGACTGTGAAGTCGGATGATATGCAGGGTAGAAATGAAGCTTTAAATGCCATTGTTAAAGGCAAAGCTATCCCACGCCCCGGTACGCCGGAATCGTTTAAGGTGCTGATGCGGGAGTTGCAATCTTTGTGCTTGGATATTGCCGTGCACAAGGTGAATACGAACGACGAAGGTAGCGAGCACGTTGAGGTTGATTTGATGGCAGACGTTGGTGGGCGGCGATCGCCCTCCAGGCCTACTTATGAATCGCTTTCTCGCGACGAAGACGAGGATTAGGGACTTGAGATTGTCGATTTGAGATTGTTTGACAGCATTCAATCTCAAATCGACAATCTCCAATTAAAATGCCTCAGCAGTGGTATCAACACTGCTGAGGCGAATCAACGCTCTAACAAAGAGAGACGCTGACATGACTATTGTAACAGTCATCCCCGGAATTGAAGGAGCATTAGACCTGGAGACAGGCTGTATTAACTGGCAAGGCAGTAGGTTGAAAAACGGTTACGGGCGTAAGTGGATCGATGGCAAAACGGTATTAGTCCACCGATTAGTCCTCGAATCAAAAATAGCGGGATTCCTCGATTCCGGTTATTTTGCTTGCCACACCTGCGACAACCGAAGCTGCATCAACCCGGCACATCTGGTAGCGGGATCGGCTGCTGAGAATACCGGACAGATGATGGGGCGCGATCGCAAAACTCCCAGACGCAAAAGTATTCCGGGAATTGATAAATTGTCTATCCAACAACTACGAGAAATTCAGACTAAATATTTATCTGGAACAATCAAGAACCATCTAGCAAGAGAGTATGGGGTACAACATGAAACTATTACTAAGATCGTTCAGACAAGTATTCCCAATAACTTCATCACAGTTTCCCCACGTTTTTTAGGAGAAATTCAAGACAACGGCTGCATAATTTTTCAAGGCGGAAAAGATGGTTCAGGCTATGGCAGATACTGGAAAAATGGGAAATCAAAATCAGTTACTCGTGCTGTTTTAGCAGAGAAATTAGGATATGAACTTCCTACCTCTATGGATGCTTGTCATACTTGCGATACTCCCAGTTGTATTAATCCAGAACACCTGTGGGCTGGTACTCGTACTCAGAATTTATTAGATGCTTCCCAAAAAGGACGCAGCCAAGGAAAAAGTCATCCCCTTTCCAATGCCAAATTAGACTGGGAAAAAGTGCGAGAAATCCGGCAAAAATTAGCAGCAGGAGACAGAATGAAGGATGTAGCTGAAGCATACGGCGTAAATCCCGCAACTATACACACTATTAAGTATCACCTGACTTGGAAGGAAGAAGGCGAAGAGGTTCCGATTCCTCGCATGGGTGGATATCTCGATCGCAAACTGACTTTTGCTCAAGCGCAAGATGTGCGAGAACGCATTAAAGCTGGAGAATCCATTGCTAAAATTGCTCTGGAATTTGCAGTGTCCACAAGTGTCATTTATGACATTAAAAATAATGTCACATATAAAGGAGTCTGAGATTGATTTAATCACCAAAGAATCAAGCAAAGAAGATAAATTACAGCAAATAATTTCAAGTAAATCATCGATTGGAGTTAAGAATGGCTAAGATAGAACAACGATTTGATTACGTAAAGATTGGGTTAGCTTCACCAGAAAGAATTCGACAATGGGGAGAGAGAACTTTACCCAATGGTCAGATAGTGGGCGAAATTGTAAAACCTGAGACGATTAACTACAGAACATTAAAACCAGAAATGGACGGATTGTTTTGCGAGCGCATTTTTGGGCCTGCAAAAGATTGGGAATGTCATTGTGGCAAGTACAAAAGAGTTCGTCATAGAGGCATTGTTTGCGAGAGATGCGGTGTTGAAGTCACTGAATCTCGCGTCCGCCGCCACCGGATGGGATTTATTAAATTAGCAGCTCCAGTAGCTCACGTTTGGTATCTCAAAGGCATCCCCAGTTACATGGCAATTCTGTTAGATATGCCCCTGCGAGATGTCGAACAAATTGTTTATTTCAACGCCTATGTTGTGTTGAATGCTGGTAATGCTGAAAAGCTCCAATACAAGCAATTACTCACAGAAGATGCTTGGCTGGAAATAGAAGATGAACTTTACAGCGAAGATTCCACCCTAACCGGCGTAGAAGTAGGAATCGGTGCAGAAGCTTTGCAAGTTTTGCTGCAAAATATTCCGCTAGAAAGTGAAGCGGAAAAGCTGCGGGAAGATATTGCTAATGCTAAAGGTCAAAAACGCGCGAAGTTAATTAAACGTTTGCGGGTAATTGACAACTTTATCGCTACGGGTTCTCATCCCGATTGGATGGTGCTCAATGTCATTCCGGTGATTCCCCCAGACTTGCGGCCGATGGTACAGCTAGACGGTGGACGTTTTGCAACCAGTGACCTTAATGACCTTTATCGAAGAGTTATTAATCGCAATAATCGCTTGGCGAGATTGCAAGAAATTCTGGCACCAGAGATTATCATTCGCAACGAAAAGCGGATGCTACAAGAAGCTGTGGATGCGCTGATTGACAACGGCCGCCGGGGCCGGACTGTGGTAGGCGCAAACAACCGTCCGCTGAAGTCGCTGTCAGACATCATTGAAGGGAAACAAGGTCGTTTCCGGCAAAACTTGCTGGGGAAACGGGTTGACTATTCTGGACGTTCGGTGATTGTTGTGGGGCCGAAACTGAAGATTCATCAGTGCGGTTTGCCGAGGGAAATGGCGATCGAGCTTTTCCAGCCTTTTGTCATCCACCGTTTGATCCGCCAAGGATTAGTCAACAACATCAAAGCCGCCAAAAAACTGATCCAGCGCAACGATCCTAGCGTTTGGGACGTGCTTCAGGAGGTGATTGAAGGACACCCTGTCATGCTGAACCGGGCACCCACGCTGCACCGTTTGGGGATTCAAGCCTTTGAGCCGATTTTGGTGGACGGGAGGGCGATTCAGCTTCACCCGCTAGTCTGTCCGGCTTTTAACGCTGACTTTGACGGCGACCAAATGGCAGTGCACGTTCCTTTGTCTCTGGAATCTCAGGCGGAAGCCCGCTTGTTGATGCTGGCTTCTAATAACATTATGTCGCCGGCAACCGGAAGACCGATCGTTACTCCTTCTCAAGATATGGTGCTCGGTTGCTATTACCTAACCGCCGAAAATCTTGATGCTCAAAAAGGAGCGGGTCACTATTTCTCTAGCTTTACCGATGCGGTTGTAGCTTACGAACAAGGAGTGATTAACTTGCACTCTTATGTGTGGGTGAGATTTCAAGGTGCGATCGAAAATACAGAACCGGAAGGGGAACCGCTGAAGACGGAGCGATCGGCAGACGGTACAGTAGTGACGAAAGAATACAAGTTCCGCCGGGTTCGGGAAGATGCGGAGGGCAAGTTGATTACTCAGTTCATTCGCACTACTCCCGGTCGGATTATCTATCACCAAACGATCGAATCGGTAATTAACAACTAGGAATTGGGCATAGGGCATCGGGCATCGGGCATCGGGCATTGGGCATCGGGCATCGGGCATTGGGCATCGGGCATTCATGGGGCATGGGGCATACCTCACCACGCTTGAGAACCGCTATATGTGGCTTGAATCCTGTATTGATTAGCAGTTACCAATGACTAATGACTAATGACTAATGACTAATGACCAATGCCCAATGCCCAATGACTAATGACTAATGACTAATGACTCTTATCAAATTACTAACAGTAGAAAAATGACAGAAAATAAGGAAAATAAGGAAATTGTTTTTCGCAATCGAGTTGTTGACAAAGGTCAGCTCAAAAAACTAATCTCTTGGTCTTTCATGAACTATGGAACGGCCCGCACAGCGCAAATGGCCGACAAACTCAAAGATTTGGGTTTCCGGTTTGCCACAAAAGCCGGAGTTTCAATTAGCGTAGACGACCTGCAAGTACCCCCAATCAAACGACAACTGCTCGATGCAGCCGAAGAAGAAATCCGCATCACCGAACAGAAATACACCAGAGGCGAAATCACCGAAGTCGAACGATTCCAAAAAGTAATCGACACCTGGAACAGCACCTCAGAAGACCTCAAAGATGAAGTAGTCAAAAACTTCCGAGCCACAGACCCCCTCAACTCGGTGTACATGATGGCATTCTCCGGCGCGCGCGGGAACATCTCCCAAGTGCGGCAACTCGTCGGAATGCGCGGATTGATGGCAGACCCCCAAGGAGAAATCATCGATTTGCCGATTAAAACCAACTTCCGCGAAGGACTGACTGTTACCGAGTACATTATTTCGTCCTACGGCGCCCGCAAAGGCTTAGTAGATACCGCCCTGCGTACCGCCGACTCTGGCTACCTGACTCGCCGGTTGGTCGATGTATCCCAAGATGTGATTGTGCGTGAAGTAGACTGCGGCACTCAGCGCGGGATTCGCGTGCGGCCGATGACCGATGGCGCTACCGTGCTGATTCCCCTGAAAGATCGGCTACTAGGGCGGGTGTTGGCACGAGATGTGGTACACCCCAAAACCAAGGAAATCGTGACCTATGGCAACGAAAGAGCCGTCCGAAATCAGCCAATTACTGAAGAGTTGGCAGGGGAAATCGGTAAGTCTGGAGTGCCAGAAGTATATTTACGATCGCCCCTAACTTGCGAAGCCACCCGTTCCGTTTGCCAGTGCTGCTACGGTTGGAGTCTCGCCCACTTGAAAATGGTGGACATGGGAGAAGCGATCGGGATTATCGCCGCCCAGTCGATCGGCGAACCGGGAACCCAACTCACCATGCGTACCTTCCACACAGGCGGCGTATTTACTGGAGAAGTCGCTAAACAAGAACGAGCACCATTCCCCGGCGTGGCAAAGTTTAAGAATTTACGCACCCGCGCCTTCCGCACTAGACATGGCGAAGAAGCCCTCGTCGCCGAAAACAACGGCAAACTCGTATTGGAGGGTGAAGGCTATGAAGAAGGCAAATCCGGCGCGAAAAATCAGAAGCTGAAAGTTGAATTCGCGATCGTCCAAGGTTCCACCCTAATGGTCAAAGACGGACAGCGCGCTATCTCCGGTCAAGTTTTGGCAGAAGTGCCGATCGTCGGACGCGCCGCCCGCAAAACCACAGAAAAAGTCACAACCGACGTAGCCTCCGATTTAGCAGGCGAAGCCAAGTTTGCGGACTTAGTACCAGAAGAAAAAACCGATCGCCAAGGTAACACCACTCGCACCGCCAGCAGAGGCGGACTGATTTGGATTCTCTCAGGAGAAGTCTATAACTTACTCCCCGGCGCCGAACCGGCCGTCAAAAATGGCGATCGCATCGTGGCAGAAAGCGTCATCGCCGAAACGAAACTCGTCTCCGAACACGGCGGCGTAGTCCGCATCGCCGACGAGCGAGAAATCGAAATCATCACCGCTCAAGTGTTGCTAGATCAAGCAATTGTGCGATCGGAAAGCGCCGGCGGCCGCGAACATTACATCATCGAAACTGCTTCCAACCAACGGTTTTCCTTGAAAACAGCGCCGGGGAGCAAAGTCATCAACGGTGAAGTCGTAGCCGAACTGCTCGATGACAGCTACCGCACCGCCACCGGAGGCATCGTCAAATACGCCGGAGTCGAAGTCCACAAGCGCGGCAAAGCCAAACTCGGCTACGAAGTAGTCAAAGGCGGCACTCT
Organism: Lyngbya sp. CCAP 1446/10; assembly: GCF_026130175.1. Lineage (GTDB taxonomy): Bacteria > Cyanobacteriota > Cyanobacteriia > Cyanobacteriales > Microcoleaceae > Microcoleus. The sequence goes on from NZ_JAIGNI010000064.1 coordinate 11,227, forward strand.
GCTGTGGATTGCCGAAGAGTGCCACGAAGTCAACAAAGACATCTCCCTGCTGCTAGTAGAAGATGGCCAATACGTCGAAGCCGGCACCGAAGTCGTCAAAGATATTTTCTGCCAAACCAGTGGCGCGGTAGAAGTCACCCAGAAAAACGACATCCTCCGGGAAATTGTGATCAAGCCCGGAACCATGCACGCAGTCGATCGCCCACCACTAACCTTGGGCGAAGGTCAAATAGTCAGCGCCGGTCAAGAAATCTTCCCCGGATTAATTGCCGAAGAATTGGGCTATGCCGAATACATCGAAACCCCCGAAGGCCCAGCCTTATTGCTGCGGCCAGTAGTAGAGTTTCCAGTACCCGACAAACCGCCCATACCTTCCCAGACAGCACTCAACGAGTCCATCTCCCTCAAAGCAGTCCAGCGGCTCCCCTACAAAGACGGAGAGCGCGTCAAATCAGTCGAAGGACTCGAACTCCTGCGGACTCAGCTCATCTTAGAAATCGGTTCCGGCGCGCCGCAACTGGCAGCGGATATCGAACTCCTACCCGATGATGGGGACGCTTTGGCTTTTGGAGCCGACGGTTCCGGCCCGGCTTGGGGTCTATCTGATGCGATTGTGCAGTCGCAAGAACTGGCTCTGGTAGAAGGCGAAGAAGCCCCAGCGCCTTCTCGGATTTTCCGCTTGCAGTTGGTGATTTTGGAATCGCTGGTAATTCGGCGGGACGTGTCGGCAGATCCTACTCAAGGTAGTACCCACACCAGACTGTTGGTAGAAGACGGACAGTCGATCGCCCCTGGCGCAGTGGTAGCCCGCACCGAAATTCTCTGCAAAGAAGCAGGTATCGTCCGGGGCATCCGCGAAGGACTCAACGAACCGGTACGCCGATTGTTGGTAATGCGGGAGGCGGATTCTGTGACAGTTTCAGTAGCGGGTACACCAGCAGTCAGCCCTGGTCAGTTATTGGTAGCTGGTACTGAGGTAGCACCGGGAGTGATTCTGGAAGAGTCCGGTCAAGTCGTGAAAGTTATACCAGCCTCCGATAACGGAGAAGAAGCCAAAATAGTCCTGCGGGTAGCCCGTCCTTACCGAGTTTCTGGTGGTGCAGTGCTCCACGTAGACGACGGCGACTTGGTGCAACGTGGCGACAACTTAGTCATCCTGGTGTTCGAGCGAGCCAAAACCGGGGACATCATTCAAGGTTTGCCCCGGATTGAAGAACTACTCGAAGGACGGAAACCGAAGGAAGCTTGTATTTTAGCTAAGCGTCCGGGGACGGCTCAGGTAGCTACCGACGACGATATTGTCGAACTCGCGGTAGTAGAGGATGACGGCAGGATCGAGCAGTATCCTTTGTTACCTGGCCAAAACCCGATCGTCTCTGACGGACAGCGTGTGGGCGTCGCCGAAGCTTTGACCGACGGCCCCGCCAATCCTCACGAAATTCTGGAAGTATTTTTCCAAGTTCTCAAAGAGCGCCAGCCTACCTTTGAGGCAGCTTTGGAGAGCTTCCAGCAGGTGCAGACTTTCTTAGTCAACGAAGTGCAATCGGTTTACCAGTCTCAGGGTGTGGATATTTCCGACAAACACATCGAAGTGATTGTCCGCCAGATGACCAACAAAGTGCGGATGGAGGACGGTGGCGACACTACCATGCTCCCCGGCGAGTTAGTCGAACTGCGGCAGGTGGAACAGGTGAATGAGGCGATGTCAATTACTGGTGGAGCGCCGGCGGATTATACTCCGGTACTACTGGGGATTACCAAAGCTTCGCTCAATACCGACAGCTTTATTTCTGCTGCTTCGTTCCAAGAAACCACGCGGGTGCTGACTGAAGCTGCGATCGAGGGCAAGTCTGACTGGCTGCGCGGCCTCAAGGAAAACGTGATCATCGGCCGCTTGATTCCTGCCGGGACTGGGTTTAATGCCTATGAGGATGCTAGTGTTCAGGATGCTGGTTTTGATGGTGCTGTGTTTGATGACGATATCCACGATTTGCAGGAAGATGTCGTGGTGGACGATCGCACTGCCCGCCGCAAGTATACGATCGAGAGTCCTTTTGATGTCGCCCCTGTCTCTGAAATTGAGGTTGATGTTGATGACGATTTTGAGGAAATTGAAGTTGATGACGACGATTTTGTCCCTGATACTGATGATGATTCCTTAGGACCGATCGATGATGATTTCGACGAGGACTTCGACGAGGACGAAGACTAAGAAGTTTTTTGAGATTGTCGCGCAGACAGCGATCCTGAACTGTGCGGCAATTTTTTTGGTTCGTCCCAACCAACGCTTAGCTAAAGCGTTGGTTGAAAAATCTTAAATTTTTCGCCTCAAAACTTAGAACTCAGAATTCATAGCCGAAAGTGCGATTAAATCGAGGCGAACCGCACATCAACTCGCCCGAAAAAAGAAGGCACGAGATATTCGTCCGAAGGTATAAATCAGAATTCAAGAAAACTTGAAAAGAAAGAGTTTTAATTGTTTGAATTAACAAACAGTTAAAACTCTTTCTTCCTTATAACTTCTCTCGCGACGATAACTAAAACCCAATCGGCTTGGGTTAAGAACAGTCTGAGTTCTAAAAGCTGCCTGTATTTCCCATAAAATAGTAAGAGCGAATTCGTAAAAGACCGCTAACCCAAGCGTATTGAACTAAAATCTTCGCGGCTTCCCGACAAGATTGCATCCATCACATCTCTAGCAGCCGACGAATCCGTTGGCTTTACTTCCTTCTTCAAATATGGTTCGCTCACTCAGGGAGCAAAGCCTTGATCCGATCGACAAACTCTTGATGGTCTACTACGGGTTTAGAGATGTAACCGTCGGCACCGCTTTGATTCAGAAAGGTTTCTTTATCACCCGCCATCGCGTGAGCAGTCACCAAGATAATCGGCAGCGAGGCCGTTTGCGGGTCAGCTTTCAGCAATTGAGTAATCTTAATGCCGTCAACAGATTTTCCCTGGTACACGCTGTGTGAAAGAGACACGTCCATTAAAATCAAATCAGCTTCACCGGCAGCAGCAATCTGCATCACCTCTTCAACATTTTCCGTGTGCTTGACAGCTAAGCCCCCCCGCTTAGTCAGTATTTTGGAAAAAACCCGAGCATTAACCAAATCGTCCTCTACAATCAGAACGGTTTTCATAAATAAATATGGGAAGTATAGAAACTTTGCGACTGGAGTCCAAAGAGGAACACGACACGGGGATTACATTCCCCGTCAAAAATGCAGAGTTTTTATCGCCATCAGCCGGGAACTCTGCAAAACCCGCATATATTCCTTGGGCGAGTAACTGTCAGAGGGTGTACAGATGCCTAGAAGCATCAAGTACCATAATTTAGACTACTACACACAGACAGTTTAGTTGTTTTTTAGCACTAGACCTGACACTGGTGAGAATTTCAAGATTCCCCGGTAGCAGGTTTCTAGTATCCTGTCTTTCGCTTGGGCCTCCGACTTAGAGTTGGTGAGGTGTGACAATCATTTTTTTTCAGCTCTGAGAATAAAGCAAGGTTTATTCACATACTCCCGCCTCAGCATTCGGAGTAGCGAATCTAGCGGGAGATTGTTGAGATTCCCAATTCTCAGTTTTGACCGATCGATATAGCTGAAAAGATCGACGCTTCAGTCGATCGAGCTGGTGTCAGAGGCTTGAGAGCTCGCGAGCAGAGCTTTTGACGGCGCCCAATTCTGAACGATCGGCATTTGTGAGCGATTATAAGAAAAAGCATGACTGTGAATCAACCTTCTGACGGCGGGCGGTGAATAGACAAGTAGGCGCTCCTGTCGGCAACATAGAGGTTAGTGTAAGAGTGGAGAGTAAGAGGCAAGTGTTGCCCGTCTTCGGCATTCTGATTCTGGTTTCACCTGTTAAATTTATTTTGCTTCTCCCGCTGGGCGGGTCGAACTTTCGGTTCGTCTGCGGCAAACGCTTTTCGATCGAGACAGGCAACCTGAGCATTATTGACCCCGCCCAAAAACGGGTACAAGCCCCCGACAATCGTCGTGGATATCCCAAAATTTTAGACTCTAGTTCCTGCACCCTGATTCAAAGCTGCAAGTAAATCTAAAATCTAAAATCTAAAATCTAAAATCGACTGACAGAGGCTGTCTTCACTCAGGAATTAACGGACACAAGGACTCATGGCTAAACAACTCAACCTACTTTCCGGGCAAGTAATTTCTACGCCTCTGCATACCGAGATGCAGCAATCGTACCTCGAATATGCCATGAGTGTGATCGTCGGGCGAGCTTTGCCTGATGTCCGCGACGGTTTAAAACCGGTTCACCGTCGAATTTTATTCGCGATGCACGAACTCGGTTTGACACCAGACCGACCTTATCGCAAGTGCGCGCGGGTAGTTGGAGATGTTTTGGGGAAATATCACCCCCACGGCGACCAATCGGTTTACGACGCTCTGGTGCGCATGGTTCAGGAGTTTTCGAGCCGCTATCCTTTGCTGGCTGGTCATGGCAATTTCGGTTCGGTGGACAATGACCCGGCTGCTGCGATGCGCTACACGGAAACTAGGCTGGCATCGATCGCCCACGAAGCCATGCTAACCCAAGTCGGCGAGGCAACCGTTGATTTTACTGGTAACTTTGACAGTTCCGAACAGGAACCGACGGCACTACCTGCTCAGTTGCCGTTTCTGGTACTCAATGGCTGTACCGGAATTGCTGTGGGGATGGCAACTAATATTCCGCCTCACAATTTGGGCGAGGTGGTGGACGGTTTAATTGCTTTGATTGAAAATCCAGAACTCTCGGATGAGAAGTTGATCGAATTAATTCCGGGCCCGGATTTCCCGACCGGAGGGGAAATCGTCTCTACAGAGGGCATTGTTGATGCCTACACTAAGGGTCGAGGTAGCATTGCGGTCAGGGGTGTGGCTGGAGTGGAAGAAGTGCCTGGTAATCGCAAGGTGCGGACTAAAACAGCGATTATCGTGACGGAGTTTCCCTTTCAGGTGAATAAGGCGGCTTGGATTGAAAAGGTGGCGGATTTGGTGAATGCCGGCCGTCTTGATGGTATCTCTGATTTACGCGATGAGAGCGATCGCGAGGGGATTCGAGTTGTGATTGAACTCAAGCGGGAATTTACCCCGGAAGCGGTGCTGGCTCGTCTTTATCAACAAACTGACCTGCAAACAAATTTTGGCGCGATTTTGTTGGCAATTGTCAATGGTCAACCGCGACAGTTGACACTTAGACAGTTGTTGCAGGAATTTCTGGATTTCCGAGAAGTGACTCTGACACGCCGTTACAATTACGAGTTGCAGGCGGCAGAACGTCGCTGTCACATTGTCCAAGGCTTAATGTTGGCTTTGACAAATCTCGATACTACGATCGACATTCTGCGAAATTCTCCTGACGGTACTACTGCTAAGCAAACTTTCCAAGTTCGTCTTAATTTGAGCGAAAGTCAATCTGATGCAATTTTGGCGATGCCGATGCGCAGGCTGACTGGTTTGGAAAGGCAACATTTACAAGCTGAGTTGGATGAATTGACGGGGAATATTCAAGAATTGCAGCGGTTGTTGAGTGACAGACGCGAACTTTTGAAGGCTTTAAAGAAGGAATTGCGATCGCTAAAACGCAAGTACGCTGACCCCCGCCGCACTAAATTCGCCAATGGAACTGGACGCGCGACAACTGCCGAACCACAAGCTTCTGGCAAGAAAAACGCTGGTGTAAAACCGTTGTTGCCGGCAACAATTTCGCCTAACTTATTGCCCGTTCTAGAGCCAGAGGAAACTATTGTTGAATTTTCGCACAAGCAGTATGTGCGACGCTTGCCGGCTGGGGAACGTCCGCGCTCGAAAAGTCGCGAAAAATCGGTTTCAGCTTTAGAAAAAAATGAAGATTTTATTGTGACGGCTAACCTGACGAAAACCGATCGCACTTTGGTAGTCTTAACTCCTAATGGCAAAGCTTACCCGCTAAAAGTGGCTGATATTCCTAGTAGTAGCGCCAAAGACCGGGGAACGCCGATTGTTGGTTTGTTGTCGCCCAGTGCTACTAAAGAAAGTGCAGGTCGTGCTTTCTCGGAAATCACAGTTGCACACTTTATTTTGCCGGACAATTCGGAGGCGGCGGATTTAGTAACTCTGACTCAGCAAGGCAAAATTAAGCGCTTGCCGATGCAGGAATTTGCTGAGTTGACTAATCGTGGCATTACTGTTGTTAAACTCAAGGAGGACGATCGACTGCGCTGCGCAAGTCTTAGCAAAGTTGGCGACCAAGTGGCTGTTGCAACTTCGGGAGGCCGAGTCCTCCGATTTGATATCGATGACGAACAATTGCCGCCAATGGGCCGCACCGCCCAGGGTTCTCAAGTGACTAGGTTGCGGAAGCTGGAACAGTTGGTGGGTTGTATTACGATCGACCGGGAAGACAGTCTGGTACTATTTTCGGAGTTGGGTTGGGCTAAACGAATGCCTGCGGGTTCTGTTAGACTTACTAACCGTGGCGAAATTGGCACTCAAGCTTTTCGCTTTACAGAGCCTAAAGATGCTTTGGTTGGCTTGCTGCGCGCTGTTCCGGGTACGGATGTTAAACTTTTTACTACTTCTGGTCGCTTGCTGCGATCGACTACTGATGCTATAGCTTTTTGGGGGAAAGATGCTCCGGGCGATCGGGTTTTTGACCTCAATCCTGGTGAGAAAATTATTAAGGTTATTAGCAGTCAATAGTCATTGGGCATTGGGCATTGGGCATTGGGCATTGGGCATTGGGAATACATACCCGGAGGCTCTGCCTCCAATTAAGGCTTGTTCCCAGGCTCTGCCTGGGAATACATACCCGGAGGCTCTGCCTCCAATTCCCCCAATTCAAAATTCTAAAAATCTAAAATCTAAAATCTAAAATCGTCTGATGGCGCAAGTTGTATTAGAAAATATCTACAAAAGTTTTCCACTCCGCCAAGGAGAACAGGAAAAAAAAGCAAAAAACGTCGCAGAAAGTGTCTCGCCCGAAGCCTCTAGTTCAACTTCTAACAGCGTTTTGCGGCGGATTAACCTGACGGTCGAAGACGGAGAATTTATGGTGCTGGTGGGGCCTTCTGGCTGCGGAAAAAGCACTCTGCTGCGATCGATCGCCGGTTTGGAAGTTTTGACAGCGGGAAATATCTGGATTGGCGATCGGCTCGTTAACGATTTGCCTCCTAAAGACCGAGATATCGCTATGGTATTTCAAAATTATGCTCTCTATCCTCACTTAACAGTTTACGATAATCTCGCCTTTGGATTGCGCCGCTCACAAACGGAAGAAGGAACAGGGAAGAAGGAAGAGGGAAGAGGGAAGAGCGAAGAAGGAAGAGCGAAGAAGGAAGAGCGAAGAAGGAAGAGCGAAGAAAAGACAGAGACAGAGACAGAAAAAAGCAGCCGGGTTCAGGCAGAAGTCATCCAAAAGAAGCTAGAAGAGGTGATTAATTATTTAGCTTCTAATACTGTAAACAACGATCGCATATATACTTTAGGGGAGGATTTTTTGGTAGGAGCAACTCGCAAGCTTCCTCCGGGTTTGCGCTATTTGTCGGAACGGGAGAAGGCGGTAGGAGAACGAGTTAGGGCGGTAGCTCAATTATTGCAAATAGAACCGCTGTTAAATCGCTTGCCGAAACAACTTTCAGGAGGGCAAAAGCAGCGGGTGGCTTTGGGGAGGGCGATGGCTCGAAATCCCGCAGTGTTTTTGATGGACGAACCGCTATCTAATCTTGATGCGAAGTTGAGGGCGGAAACTCGATCGCAAATTGTGCAGTTGCAGCGCCAGTTGGGCACTACCACTATTTATGTGACTCACGACCAAACTGAGGCGATGACTATGGGCGATCGCATTGCTATTATGAATGCAGGTCAGCTTCAGCAAGTCGCTCAACCTCTGGAGCTTTACAACAAGCCGGCTAATCTGTTTGTGGCTGAGTTTATCGGTTCTCCGCCGATGAATTTTTTCCCTGTGCAATTTACCGCCCCGTTGTTGATTTCTCACCCGCAATTTCGCTTTACTTTACCTGATATTTGGGCGAAAAATCTACAAAAATATGACGGGCGAGGGCTAATTTTGGGCATCCGCCCAGAACATCTGAGCATTCACCCTCCTGCTACCAAAAATCTGTCTGTACAAGTGGAAATTGTGGAGGCTTTGGGACACGAAACTTATTTGCGGGTGTGTTTGACTGATGCTCCGGCTGTGCGGATGCAGGTGCGGGTTCCTCCTGAGCGATCGATCCGTGTTGGTGAGGAGCTTTGGCTGGCGATCACCCATGACAAGATTCACTTGTTTGACCCGGATACCGAGTTGGCTATTTTTCCTCGGTAGGAACAGGAGAAAGGTCGATCGACCTTTGTGACCAATATCACGCACCACACACTTGCACTTTATTCAAGTGAATGTTATATTAATTTACATAAGCCTTACAAAAGTTAACGAAGGAAGTTCATACTATGCAAGAACAAAAACGCAACGCTTGGAACTGGGGCTTCAGCGAAGGAGCTGAAAATTGGAACGGTCGTTTAGCAATGATTGGTTTCTCTGCCGCTGTCGTCATTGAATTGGTTTCCGGTCAAGGCTTGCTTCACTTCTGGGGCCTGATCTAATTTTCTAGTTAAGACTTTTCAGACACTGCAAAGCTTGGGGGTTCCATCAGGGACTCCCAAAATTTTTAATGGCAATTGACTATCTACTAATCAGGAATTACCACGATGTATGTAGTAGTACAAATTTAGAAGCGATCGCTCTTTTGGGATGGGGGTTCCACCCCAAAAGAGCGAATCACTCTTTTGGGTGATGCTAGAAAATTACTCTAGCGGATATATTCTTTCAAGATGCTGTTACGGTTGGGATGGCGCAACTTCCGCAGAGCTTTAGCCTCGATTTGGCGAATCCTCTCGCGAGTGACGTTAAAGATTTGACCAATTTCCTCTAAGGTCTTCATCCGCCCGTCGTCTAAGCCGTAACGCAGCCGGAGTACATCTCGTTCTCGTGGGCTGAGGGTATCTAAAACGCTTTCCAAATCTTCTCTGAGCAAGTTTTTCGAGACTTGATCTTCTGGCGTTTCCCCGTCAGATTCAATAAAGTCTCCTAAACGCGAGTCTTCTTCTTTGCCGATCGGAGTTTCTAAAGAAATAGGCAACTGTGCGGATTTAGCAATGAAGCGCAACTTCTCGATCGTCATCTCCATCTTAGTGGCGATTTCTTCTTCCGTAGGCTTGCGACCCATTTCCTGAGAAAGCAGTTTGGTGGTTTTCTTAATCCGCGAGATGGTTTCGTAAAGGTGAACCGGTAAGCGGATAGTCCGGGATTGATCGGCGATTGCTCTGGTGATGGCTTGACGTATCCACCAAGTTGCATAGGTGGAAAATTTGTAGCCTTTTTCGTGATCGAATTTTTCAGCAGCCCGAATCAGACCCAAAGAGCCTTCCTGAATCAAATCTTGGAACGACAAACCGCGATTCATGTACTTTTTGGCGATCGATACCACCAAACGCAGGTTTGATTGCACCATTTTCTCCTTCGCCCGCCGACCGACGTGGAGTCGGTGACGAAATGCAGGTAGTGCCATATCTACAGCATTAGCCCATTCATTATCTTTGGGTTCGCGGTCTAACTCTTCGAGAAGTTGTTCTCGAACTCGCTCTAATTCCAGCAAATCTGCAATCTTACGGGCGAGTTCAATCTCTTCGTCGGCTCGCAACAGTCGAATCCGACCGATTTCTTGCAGGTAAAGACGAATAGAGTCTTCAGTATAATGCTTTTTCTTTGCCTGAGCCCGACGACGAGCTTTGACACCTTTGGCAGATTTAGTGTCTTCTTCCTCAGATGGATTTTCTAGAAAATCTTCTCGATCATCTTCTTCGTCGATAAAGAGTTCTAACTCGCTCTCAGGTAGAACGCTTTCGGGGCTCCGAAGCAAATCGATTGTTTCCATTTTGGGTTTGATTTTGGTTTCTAGTACGGTGTTAGTCTGGATCATGCCGCCTTCCTCATGCTCCTAAATTCAAGAATAAATAACAGTGGAATAGTGTCTGTTTGTAGTTTAGACAAGTTAGCCAGTATTGACATTCCCGCAGGAAGAAATAATGGGTTTTTGGTCTGTAACTGAAGTTGTTACCGAAATTGCACCAGTTCTGGGTCAAAGTTCAAGTTCTGGTTTGAAGTAGCGATCGCATTTATTGATCCCAGGGTTTTATGTCGCAACCTTAGATTGAGCGTGTGGCTACTGCAAAGCAACGAGTTACCGCATCATCTGCGATACCGGGCAAGCGAGAATTGAACCCAGAGATGCGATCGCACCTCAACAAATACTGGCTTTTTTTACTCGGTACTTCGATTTTCACCCGTACAAGTTTTCCGGCACGGAGCCCTCTAACTTTTTTGTTATGGGGTGTCCCACTTTTGATTTGCTTGCTGCTTTCACGATGTCGTCAGACATCACAGTTGCACGGCAAACTTTCGCCACCTTGGATGCGGGTCTGCTGTCAAATGTAACAGCAGAGGGTCGGAGTACCAAACGGTGAGAATCGGATCTTACAAAGACCCTTCCGATTGTAGCCGTTCTCACAAAAAATGGAAGTTATTTTCCGTTTTTTGTCAAGAACCAGAAGAACTTTGTCAGCTTAGCTTAACAATACTGACTGATATCGGGCTCAGTTAAATCCTGAGAACGGCCCGCAAAAACTTGGACGCGATCGAACGGCGCTGTTTGCTGCGCATATCTGGGTGAACGGCTGCGGCGTAGTTGGCCAGACAGTTAGCAGACAATTGTTGACTTGCCGGAATTAGGACCAATACAATCCGTGTAGATGCACCCATCATTACCCTGTTTCCCTGAATTGAATCATACGCAATGTGCGATTGAATAAAGCTTACGAGCTTTCGTTGTAAGTCGGCAACTCCAGATTAGAGACCGACTATGACCCCAAATGAAGCGTTGCGGGTTTAGTAGTGCAACAGGGGCTTTCTTTGTTAAGTTAGCTCAAATCTCAGAAATTGGGTTTAATTTTGACGTTAAATCACATTAAGTTCTTAACGTCACATTCTCATTTAAGCAGTTCCACACGAATTTGTCGCGGAGGGTGGCAAAAACCACCCGGATAAATTGTAATCAGAGTTAACCCGCCACGCAACTCCCGGCTGCAAACTTCTCTAAAATTTGTTGGCTTTCGGCTCGCACTTGCGCGATCGCACATTCTCACAAGCAAGACAATTCGCTATTTTCCGGAACCACAACTTCATATTTACTTTAAATATATCCTAACAGTGTGAAGCTTTGACAAAGCAAATTCATCAATTTTAAGTAAAATTACTGGTGTTGTGTGAAAAATTTCCAGCAGACAGAACAAAGCCCCAGCAGACGCTGCTGCAACGGAGGGCGGAGTATAACTTTAAAAAAAAAGAAACTTACCCAGTGTAGCGATGTGCTTGCTGTTTGACCGGACAAAAGCTGCCGAGTTCGTTCAAAGCTTTTAAGCAATACGACTCTGGTGCTATGTTAAGATTTTTGTTACATTTATTTACAGCCTGTCCTCCGAAAGCAGGTATCCGGGCTCGATCCCCCACTCTGGTTTAAATCATGCGGCTCGATAGCTAGGGTATTTCGCTATCAGGAAAAAATTTTGCTCCGTGTCTGTACTGAAAACCCTGGCCAAGTTGATTAGACCTGTTGATTATTGATGCTGCATATCCCTTAAATTTTTAATTTTTTCGTTGCTTTTCTCTTCCTTTTTCAGGTTGTTGAACTATTAAGATGGGTTTTCCCTGAGACGATCGCCTAAATCGTCCAAGCAACTCAGAGAAGTTGTTTCAGTTGTAGCGGCATTCATCTAAATACACCACATACATTGCAGGCACACAACAAAGTGAATGGTCTCCTGTAGACTCAAACAGTAGCTAAGCTCTCAATTTCTGTGAGGCAAGCGAGTTTATTGGAGGAGTATCAATGATGGAGTGGATTATAGCGCAACAGACCCCCTTGGGCAACAATCCTGCTGCAACAGATAGCCAAACGGCAGGGAGCATTCCTGAATTAGTCATTATCCTAATCATTCTGCTGATGATTGCAACAGCGGTTGCACTGATCGCTCAGCGACTGCGAATTCCCTATGTTACGGGTTTAGTGCTAGCAGGTTTGCCAATTACAGAACTCTTGTCGCGTCGAATTGGTTTAGACCCTTCTTTAGTGTTGAATCTTTTTTTGCCCATTCTGATTTTTGAAGCGGCAATCAATACGGATATCAGCCGTCTGCGAAGCACCTTTAAAGCGATCGCAATTCTAGCGGGACCAGGCTCGATCTTTTCGTCGGCAATTATCGCTGTTCTGGTTAAATTTGGACTGGGGCTAAACTGGATTCCCGCATTACTGATCGGAGTCATTTTGGCAAACACTGATACTGTCTCGATGATCGCGGTTTTTAAGGAGATCCGTGTGCCTTCGAGATTATCCACCATTGTCGAAGGAGAAACCCTGTTCAACGATGCGGCTGCTCTGATTTCATTCAATTTGGTTTTGGTCATTTATTCGACAGGATCTCTCACCGCTATGCAAGGCCTGAAGGAACTACTCCTAGTCGCCTTGGGTGGGGGACTCGTCGGTGCCATCTTCGGCTACTTGAGCCTACCGATATTTATTCGTTTAAACGATCGGTTGAGTAGTCTCTTACTAACCGTAGCTCTAGCATTAGGAACCTTCCAGATCGCGCAATTTTTGGGAGTATCGGGTGCGGTGGCTGTGGTCATCGCCGGACTCATTTTTGGCAACCTTGGACTTCCTCGCAGTTCGTCTGCCTCGGATCGAATTACGTTATTGAGTTTCTGGGAATATGCGGGGTTTAGTGTCAACACCTTTATTTTTCTCCTGATCGGCATCGAAATTAACCCAGGCACTTTGTTGAGCATTTTGCCATCTATTCTGTTCGTCATCCTAGCTTATCAACTGGGACGGATTCTTTCGGTCTATCCGTTGTTAGCTGGTCTGCGGTGGTTCGATCGTCCGATTCCCCTACGCTGGCAGCATATCTTATTTTTAGGCAACATTAAAGGCTCTCTTTCAATGGCATTGGCTGTAAGTATTCCGCTGACTGTGCCAGGACGGGATAACATTATTGCGCTGGTTTTCGGTGCTGTTCTGTTCTCTCTGGTTGGGCAGGGATTAAGTTTACCTTGGTTTGTCAAACGGCTGAAAATTAGCGGTGTTTCTGATGTCACGCAGGAAACTGGGCAGTTACAGATTCAGTTGATTGCTTGCAAGGCCGCTCAAGACGAGCTAGATAGTTTGCTGAAATCAGGCGTATTGCCCAAGGCAGTCTACGAAGAGCTATGGGCATCCTATCAGGCGCGGGTGGCAGAGTCGGAGCGTGTGCTGCGAGAACTCTACAATCAACATCGAGCAAGTCACATAAAGGGCGATCGGGCTGGGTTAGATACAATTCGACGGCGATTGCTGTTAGCGGAAAAGGGGGCCGTTAGCGATGCGCTGCGGAAGCGCATCGTTCCCGAAAACCTGGTTGATCCCTACATCAAAGATTTGGATGAGAAACTTCTAAAGTTGGAAGATGACTAGCGCGAAGGCCCAAATAATCAATCATGGGGTGAACTAGCTCAGGACGGGTAACAACCAGGATCGTAGAACCTGCTTCAAGAACGGTGTTGCCGTTTGGAATCTCCAAATTGGCGCAGGCATGGCATTGATAACCAATGATCAGTGAACCCGTTGGAAAGCGGGGGTCTTGAGCAATGTGGGCAACGGTGCGACCGGCCACATAACAATCGCCTGGAACGGGCAGCTTCAGCACCTCCACTTGTCCTTGCTCAAAGTGCATCATCGACTCAACTTCCGGGTATTCGATCGCATTTGCCATTGTTGCGACTGCTAAATCAGTGGTGCTGATAATGTGGCTGGCTTGAGCGAGGCGATAGGCTTCTAGGAATTCGCGATCGCGCATTCGCACCACAATATGGGAAATGCCATAGCTTCTGGACAATGTGATCAACGCTAAATTCAAGGCATCATCTCTGAGGGCTGAAACGACTGCGTTGGCTTGTTTGATTCCTGCTTCGATGAGAACCGTTGTACTGACTGCGCTGCCCTCAAATGCCATCACCCCAATTTTTTCACGGGCAAAGCGACACGCAAGGGGGTCGGTATCGACGATCGCAACTGTGTGACCGAGTTTTAATAACTGCTGGGCTAAATCCAGCCCCATCATTCCTGCTCCACCAATTAATACATACATAAGCAACTGTCGCCCTAAAAATGAACACTACTGATTTAGCACTCACTATAAGCTTCTCAATGGTGCAAGTCACAGCAGGCCAATTTTACCTTTTTCATTTGGGACGCGACTACCTGCTTGGCTTTGCTCAAGCTAGGGTCGATCGTTTTTTGGAAGTAGAGATGTCTTGCTTAAGTCACGGGATCGATATACAAACCGAGATTTAGAATGGAAGATGTCTAATGAAATAGTTTTTATTAATGAGCGAGATATTTGAATTATTGAATATTTTTATGGATAGATTTACCGCAGATAAAAAGCAGATAAACACAGATTAACGCAGATGTTTGTTAAGATAGTTTGTGAGTTTTGCAAAAGGTTTAGTTTTTGTGTTATAGTAGTATTATATTTTTCTATATGATTGAAATTATCAGGATCTTTTCCAACTAATTGGTATTTTTTGTGGGTGAAAACTCTTCAGTCAGCATTCCCAAAGTTTGGATAACTGATATTACATTGACGATATAGCAATTCTCAAATATGTGAGATTTAGATTTTCGATTGGGTAATTGGGGAATTAGTAATTAACTGGCGAGTAATTCACCTGAAAATAAGTCGCCAGAACGTTAAATAATACTTATTTAACGAACCGTGAAGACGCAAAGAGCGCAGTACGCGAAGCGGCGCGTAAGCGCTAGTTAGAAGAGAGAAGAAGAAAAAACTAATTTCTTGACGGAGAAGTTAATTTAACCGCGAGACAAGTTACTGTTGATTTCGCAGCCGAGGGTTGACAAATTCGTTCAATCCTTCTCCTACTAATGATAGTCCGATTACCATTAATGTCATGGCTAAACCGGGAAATAAGGCTGTCCACCAAATGCCTGTAGGTAAGGCATCTAATGCTAAACGCAGGTCGTGTCCCCATTCTGGGGTTTGTTCGGGAAGTCCTAAACCGAGAAATCCTAGACCTCCTAATGTTAAAATGGCATCGGCGGCGTTAAGGGCAAACAGCACGGGTACGCTTTGAATCACGTTTAGGAAGAGGTAGCGTGAAAGCACTGTCTGGGTGTCTGCACCCATTGCTCTGGCGGCTTCGACGAATAATTCGTTTTTGACGCTGGCGGTGTGATTCCTGACTACGCGGTAGTATTGAGGGATGTAGGAGATGCTCAGGGCGATCGCAGCGTTGAAAACTCCTTTTCCTACGACAAACGCCAGTGTCAAAGACAGCAGCAATCCCGGCAAAGTATAAATTGTATCCATTAAAAATAACAGGACGCGATCGAGCTTACCGCCCAAATAACCACTAATCAAACCCAGCGGTACGCCGATAAATAAGCTTAAACTTGTGGCTAAAATCACCACTTGCCAAGCAGCCCTAGAAGCAAACAGCGTGCGGGAAAAAACATCGTAGCCGCTGCGAGTAGTACCAAACCAATAATTCGCTGAAGGCGCTTCGTGAATCGGGTTAATCAAAGCATCGGTAGGATTTTGCAGCCAACCCCAAGTTTGCATGGCGGGAGATAAGGTTGCTACGAAGATAAATAAGGCGGTGATTGCCAAACCCGCCCACATCATTTTCATTGACAGGCTTGACGGTGAGGCAGTGTTGAGAAATCGCGGCAGTCGGAGGCGGCTTTGAGTCATATTTATGAAGGAAGAGGGAAGAGGGAAGAAGGAAGAAGGAAGAAGGAAGAAGGAAGAAGGAAGAAGGAAGAAGGAAGAAGGAAGAAGGAAGAAGGAAGAAGGCCCTTCGGCTTCGCTCAGGGTGAAAAGAAGGAAGAGGGAAGAGGGAAGAGGGAAGAGGGAAGAAAGGGTTTTAGCAATTAAGAATGTTCTGGCGTGTCGGGCGCGGTTGCTATAATTGCGATCGACAAATATGAGACTTTTCGATTTTAGTAGCACTTAGGTGAAAAAACCCGCAACAGTCAAAAATTCTCTCCCTTAGTCGCTGAATACTAAGGGAGCATCTCAATTTTGCATTTATAGTGCGATCGTCCCCGCTCGCGTATTGTACGCAGGAGCGAGCAGGGACGATCGCGCTATCATAAAAAAAATGCTTTTTGCAAAACTGAGATGCTCCCAATACTAACCACCGGCTGCGACTCAAGAAACCGGGTTTTTTGTGGGTTATCCAGCTACAACAGGTATTTTCGTGAAAAACCCGGTTTCTGGCAACCCGCGAGTAAGTCCTACAAATTGCTGGCAATTAACTCGCGATACTGACTTTTTGGCTTAACTCCTTTGAGTTCGACTACCAATTCTTTGTCTTTAAAATACTGAATCGTCGGCGTACCAGTCACGCCAGCATTTTCAGCAATTTCTGGATCTTCTTCGATGTCGATTTCTACATAGTGAATTTTACCATCGAACTCATCTACTACTTTGCTCAAAATCGGTTTGAGGCTGTGACAAGGGCCGCAAGTCGGAGCGGAGTATTTGACCACAATTAGTCGATCGCTATCGTGGAACAACTTCCGCAAAGCATAACCTCCTTCATGCCGCGTGTCTTCGATATCAAAATTTTCATCGGTTTTGCGGACTTTTGGAGCTTCCGGCGCAGAGGCTGGCCGCTCGGATTCCTCGGTTTGATGAAATTCCTGTGTTAAAGCATTGACCGAGAGCCAACGCTCTGCTAACATCGCCCCCATGCAGCCACTACCTGCTGCAGTAATTGCTTGGCGAAACTCGTGGTCTTGCACGTCACCCACAGCGTAAACTCCCTCGACGCTGGTTTCTACGGTGCCGTGTTTGGTGGCGATATAACCTATTTCGTCGAGTTCTAGCTGACCTTGGAACAGTTGAGTGTTGGGAGTGTGACCGATCGCATAAAACAATCCCTTCACCTGCAAATCAGTTTCAGCGCCAGTCTCGATATTTCTAATTTTCAACCCATCCATTTTGCTTCCGGGCACTCCCAAAACATCCACAGCTTCGGTGTTCCAGTGCACGGTGATTTTGGGATTGCTCAGCACTCGGTCTTGCATGGCTTTGCTGGCCCGCATTTGATCGCGCCGCACCAGCATATGTACGTGAGAGCCGTATTTTGTCAAATAAATAGATTCTTCCGCTGCGGTATCGCCCGCGCCGATAACAGCTAAATCAACTCCTTTAAAAATTGGGGTGGCGCCGTCACAAATCGCACAGGCCGATATTCCCAAATTCCAGTAAATATCTTCGCTAGGCAGACCCAAACGTTTTGCCGTTGCGCCTGTAGCGATTACTATGGTGTGGGTTTGGATTTCTCGGTCTTCCGATCGCACTATAAATGGACGCTGGCTTAAATCAACAGAAATTACATCTTCGGTGTATAATTCCGCACCCCACCGCACTGCTTGAGCTTTCATCCGATCCATCAGTTGTGGCCCGGTGATGCCTTCGGGAAAGCCGGGGAAGTTTTCGACTTCTGTCGTAGTCATCAGTTGACCTCCGGGAATGCCTCCCATTTGGTAGCCTTCAAAGACTACGGGTTTGAGGTTTGCTCTCCCGGCGTAGATGGCTGCGGTGTAGCCTGCAGGGCCTGAGCCGATAATTACTAGGTTTTCTACGGTTTTGTCGGTCATAATTATTTAATCAAACTCATAACGACTTCGTTTTATCAATTCTAGCAGCGATCGAGCATATTTCTATTTTTGAGGGGTTGAGGGCGATCGGGACAATTAAAGCTAATTTTATAAGCAAATGCGATAGTAAAACTAATTTAGTTTTAAATGTTAAATCAATCTCCGAAAATCCCCAAAAATTACCATCCCTCACTATTGATTCCATTCTCATTTATTTGACGAAAGTGCGCCGTTTGAGCTATTATACAATTCCGATACTGAAGCGGTGCTACGACTATTTTTTTGCGCGTAGGCTGAAACCCTTTCAGGACATGGAAGAAGCAAAATCTATAAATGCAATAATCACAATTTTTGATGCAAAACTCGCATTTTTAAGTTTAAGAATTGTAAATAAAACTTTGGCGGATTTGACAAGGTACAGGTATTGTGATATGTAAGGTGCGATCGGACAAAAATGCGATCAAGATTTTTACTTTCTTCCCAAATTAACAGAGAATTTTGTACTTGTGTCTGATGGATAAAATCAAGATACTGTTTGTATGCAGCCAAAACAAGTGGCGGAGTTTAACGGCCGAGAAGATTTGCGAGAAAATTAGCGGGTACAGTGCGCGATCGGCTGGCACGGAAAAAGGTGCGAGAATTAGAGTAACTGAAGGTTTGCTCGGCTGGGCGGATGTGATATTTGTGATGGAGCAGAAGCATGAATCTCGACTTCACAGCAAATTTCCCGAAACTCTCACAAGCAAGAAGGTTATTTGTCTGCAAATCCCCGATAATTACAGATATATGGAGCCGGAGTTAGTAGAGCTTTTGCAGGCGAAACTCAGCCCGTATCTGGAAATGTCCGACAATCAGACAAGTTTTATGCAGCGCGTTTTAGAACCGGAGGTTATGGATACCTGGGAAGAAGCTGTCGAGTACGATTCGATGGATTTTACTGAGGTGAATGCGGCTTTTGCTAAAAGTGCGATCGCCCTCGGGCCGATATGTGGGAAAATCTTAGATGCTGGGACTGGTACGGCGAGAATCCCGATCGCCATTGCTCAAATGCGTCCGGCTTGGGAAATGACTTGCATCGATTTGTCGGCAAATATGCTGAGATTAGGACTGGAGAATGTGGAAAAGGCGGGCGTGCGATCGCAAATTAAGCTAGAATTAGTTGATGCTAAAGCCATGCCCTATCCAGACAGTTATTTTGACATGGTGATTTCTAACAGCATTATCCACCATTTGCCCGACCCCTTGCTATTTTTTCGCGAAGTCCAGCGAGTCTTAAAACCGAACGGAGCAATATTTTTACGAGATTTACTGCGGCCTCTGGATGAGACAATCAGGGATAATTTGGTCGAGATGTACGCGGGAGATTGTAACTCGCATCAGAAACAATTGTTTAGCGATTCTCTGCACGCGGCTTTTACCCTGGATGAAGTTGAGACAATGGTGGAAAGCGCGGGGTTGGAGGGTTTGAGAATTTATGAATCTTCGGATAGGCACTGGACGGCGGAGCGGGCTTGGATGTAGAATTGGGATTTACTCTAACTTTATAGTACCTAAAATTACTCGATCGCGCCCTGCGTCTTTAGCTTGATAAAGCGCACGGTCTGCTGCTGCAATCAAATCTTTTTTGGAAATTTCCAGTCGAGGAACCGTACTCGCTACTCCCAAACTCAGTGTAACATAAGAAGACACCGCCGAATTAATATGTTCGACTTTTAGTTCTTTCACCCAGACTAGAATTTTATCGGCAATCCACAAAGCTTTTTCAGGTGAAATTCGGGGCAAAATGACCACAAACTCTTCGCCTCCATAAGGCTATAACAAAGTTGTGCTTCATTCAGTTGACAGTTAACAGTTGACAGTTGACAAAAGAAGGAAGAGGATTGGAGTAATGAATAGTCTGATTTTAATTTCTCCCTACCAGGGTTCCGGCTTTCAACCAATTCTTTGGAGTAAAAAACGCGGTTTCTGTGCCAGTCCTCAACTCAAAAGCCAAAACCGCGAATCGTTGTGAGAAACGAAGCAATTTCACAATTTTCTCACCAACCCCAAGTTCCGACTCCTCCCTTAAACGGGCCGACAATATCTTTGGTAATCCAACCTCCGTAAAAATCCCCTGGTTGAGATTGCACTAATTCCCCGTCTACATAACAAGCATCCATCTGGCTAGGATAAAAAGCCACGTAATCTTTGATAGCTGCAAAAACCTGATTGGGATTAGGATAAAACCAACCAGCATTTATAACTTCCTTCGAGCCTACCGTCACAGTGTAATAACCCGCTTGTCCTTTCCACTCGCACCACGAGCCCCGTGAAGTTTTGTGTAAATATTCCATTTGGATGTCATCGGGGGAGATATAGTAGACAGGAGGGTGACTTGTCTCTAACAACCGCTGAGCGCGCCGCGTGTCGGCGATCGTCACTTCATTAAAAACAATCTGTACGTGTTTGGTCAATTCCTCAAGGCGAGGAGGACGCGGGTAATCCCAAACAGACTCTTGACCAGGGCCTGGTTCTATGCGATCGAGGTTCACTTGTACAATCTCCCCTACAAAAAAACAATTAGCGGCTGAAGATTACAATTTAATGTATTCTAAGTCTAGTTGCCAATCCAGACAGTCCTCAGCTTTTCTCTATTCTCCGTAATATGAGCATTCGCCACATCGGTGAGGACATAAATAACTTCCTGAATAGAGCCGATACTCGTCAAGCATCAATGGTTTGATTCCCGTCATGCAACTGTCAACTGTCCACTGTCCACTGTCAACTGCTATATGAGCATTCGCGGTATAGATGTTTCCGACTACCAGCCCAATGTCAATTGGCAAGCCGTTGCCAAGGGAGGCATTCTGGGCGTTGCTGAATCAAGGTATGGATGCCCCAGGAATGGGAATATCGTCAAATTTCAAGTAATGTATTAATAACTTAATAGAATGCTTCAGCATTTCCTCACATTTAGAATAACAAAGAGTTTTGCG
>NZ_JAIGNI010000065.1 GCF_026130175.1 Lyngbya sp. CCAP 1446/10
ATGGGGAGATGGGGAGATGGGGAGATGGGGAGAGTGGGAGATGGGGAGATGGGGAGATGGGGAGGCTACTGACTACTGACTACTGACTACTGACTACTGACTACTGACTAATGAATGAAATGAAAACTTTGCTGCCAGATTTTGAGGCTACGCGCAAGTTTGGTATGGCGTTAGGTCGATCGCTCCCCGCCGGGACTGTAATCTTATTACAAGGAGATTTAGGCACAGGCAAAACTACCTTGGTGCAAGGTATAGCCGAAGGTTTGGGAATCTCCGAACCTGTGGAAAGTCCTACTTTCACCCTGATTAACGAGTATTTTGCAGGGCGAGTTCCACTGTACCATCTAGACTTGTATCGACTGGAACCCGAAGAAGCGGAAGCCTTGCACTTAGAGAGTTATTGGGACGGATTAGAAAGGGATTTGGGGATTGTGGCGATCGAATGGGCAGAAAGATTGCAGTACAAACCAGAGAATTATTTGCAAATTTCTTTGAGTTATCTAGATAACGGGCGGCAAATTGAAGTAATTGGCGCTGGCGATTTATTGGATTAGCAATGGGAAAATTGATCGAGTGCGATTCACGCGCGGGATAGCTACGCTTCACGCACTTACTGTGGCGGGCGGTTGACTCGAATCAATTTTCCCCTCAAAGTTTCCTCACCAGCAATAGCATCATTAATGCGTGTTGCCAATCTTTCTAGATTTTTGTCATCTGTACATACGATAATGCCAGAATGGTTAGGTTGTTCAGCGTGCAAGCGTATGAAATGCCGGCGATTTTGCGTCATCACCGTGCGATCGTTATTTGCAGCAAAAGCTAATACTTCCGGGTCATCATCTCCAGCATTTCCTGCCTCTTGAATAGTCAGGGCATCGTGACCAAAATTTCGCAGCAATGCCACAACAGGAAACGGGAACTGTTTATCTGCATAAAGACGTGCCATAAATTATACTTCCTGCATCATTGCTGCTGCTTCTTCTCTGAGTGCTGTGGCAATTTCTTCTGAATTTTCCTCAGCATAAGTCCAGACATTGACTAAATTTATAGCATTCAAATAAGGATAAAATTGCAGAATTTCAGCATCCGTTGTACCTTGACTGCGTAAACTCACAAACAGCCAAACGGGCAGTCGAGTTTTGGCAATACAAGCATCGCCACCACAAACTCCGGGAGTCTTGGTAATTCCCGGCCAGCTATTGTTTAAACTTTGAGTTAACAGCCGTATTGCTTCAGATTTTTCTGTCGGAGTTAAGGCAAGAAGTTGTGTTTCTAATTCTTGGAGCATAGGTAATATCGCCTTGACAATAAGGGAATATATTCTGATTGTTTTAGCACAATTTTTTGGCGCTGTCCTGGAGACAGTATCAACCAGAGATTTGTTTGTAAATTTCTTTGAGTTATCTAGATAACGAGTGGCAAGTTGAAGTGATGGGGAATGGCGATTTATTGGATAGGCAATGGGAAAATTGAAAAAGGGCGATTTCCTACGGGATAGCTCCGCTTATGCGTACTTACTGCGGCGGGCGGTTGACTCGAATCAATTTTCCCCTCAAAGTTTCTTCCATTGAAATAGTCTCAGTGATGCGTATTGCCAACCGATTTCTATCTCTGTCATCTTTACAAACAATAATACCCGCATGGTTTGGCTGATGTTTGTGCAGTCCGATGAAATCAAACCTATTTAATGTCAAAACAGCTCTATCGTTACTCGTAGCAAATTCTAGCACCTCTGGATCGGGAATTCCCAGATTTGGATTTCCTGCTTCTTGAACTGTTAACACATCGTGACCCACAGTTCGCAAGAATTCGCTAACTATGCGCGGGAAATGTTCGTCCGCATAAATACGCACCATAGTTCAAGCTTCCTCATTTTTTTTGATGGCTGCTTCAATTTCATCAAGATTTGCATTAGCGTAACTCCAAGCATTCACTAAGTCGGCAGCGCTAATATGAGGATAGTCATTTAGCAGTTCTGATTCAGTGATACCCAGACGGCGAGACTCTACCAGTCCCCAAACTGGAATCCGAGTTTTGGCAATACAAGCATCGCCACCACAAACTCCGGGAGTCTTGGTTATTCCTGGCCAGCTATTGCTTAAACTTTGGGTTAACAGCCGTATTGCTTCAGATTTCTCGGTCGGAGTTAAGGCAAGAAGTTGTGTTTCTAATTCTTGGAGCATAGGTAATATCGCCTTGACAATAAGGGAATATGCTTTTATAAGTTTAGCACAAATTTTGGTGTCAGTTTTGGAGTGAAGTAGGGTGCGTCAGAAGCGTGAGATTGTCGCGACAATCTCACAATCTCAAAACTGACGCAAGCCCGGAATAAATGGTGCGTCAGAACAACATTTTTCGTGATAATTTACAATTTCCAAACTGACGCACCCTACCGCTTAAATCCGACCTGATTCTTTAGTCCGCGGAGGCGGACTTAGTTTGTGTAGTCGCGGTTTCAACCGCCGATTCTTATCTCTCATCGTCAAATCTCAAGGCTTCTCCCCTGACATTTGTATCCAACTTGCCGTTCTCAAAAACAACTTTTCCTCCCACAACCGTCACCACAGGCCATCCAGTTAAATTCCAACCTTCAAAGGAACTCCAGCCGCACTTGCTAGCCATTTCTGATCCGACAACCGGGCGGTATTGGTCCAAATCTACCAATACTAAATCTGCATCCAAACCTGGAGCAATTTTCCCTTTATTGGGAATTTTATAAGCCTTAGCAACTGCCGCCGACATCCAATGAGAAACTTGCGCTACAGTACATTTTCCCTCGACTGCTTGCGTCAGCATTAAAGGCAAAGAAGTTTCTACTCCGGGCATTCCAGACGGGCTATTTGGATACTCTTGAGCTTTTTCTGCTAATGTGTGCGGCGCGTGATCTGTGGCGATACAATCAATTACGCCGTCGAGTAAAGCTTGCCAAAGTATTTCGTTATCGCGGGGTTCGCGCAATGGCGGATTCATCTGAGCTAAACTGCCAATCTTCTCATAGGCGCTGGTATTTAACAACAAATGTTGTGGCGTTACTTCCGCTGTTACCCAACTCGGTTTTTCTTGTCGCAAAAACTCGGCTTCATCGCCAGTTGAAAGATGCAAAATATGCAGTCGGCGTTGATATTTTTTAGAAAGTTTTACGGCTAGCTGAGTGGCTAACAAGGCTGCTTGATTGTCTTGAATTTGCGAGTGGACTGCTAAATCGGTACTGCCGGCAAATTCCTGACGACGCTGATTAATTCTAGTTTGATCTTCGGCGTGTACTGCAATTAATCGATCGCCCTTAGAGAAAACTCGCTCTAAATTTTCCTCTCCATCCATCAAAAGCTGTCCGTGCATCGAACCCATAAACACCTTAATCCCCGGAGTCGGATTCGCATCCAACAAATCCGGCAAATTCTCCGGCGTGGCCCCAATAAAAAAGCCGTAATTGACCAAACACTTGTCAGCAGCACGGCTTAGCTTATCATCTAAAGCAGCTTGCGTTGTTGTCAGAGGTCGCGTATTGGGCATTTCCAAAAACGATGTCACACCGCCCTTAGCGCAGGCACAGCTAGCGGTAAACAAATCTTCCTTGTGTTCCAGACCTGGTTCGCGGAAGTGTACCTGCGGGTCAATTACTCCGGGTAACAGAGTTAAGCCGATCGCATCTATTTCGCGATCGGCCTCTGCGACAATCTCAGGAGCAACTCGAACAATTTTGCCATCGCTAATTAGCACGTCCCCTACCAAAAACTCGCCATCGGGTAACAGAATGCGAGCGCGACGGATTAACAAACTTGATGTGGTCGGCATAAGCTATAATTCAATCACTAATGTGCGTAGAAGCATGGACAAATCTTACCATTAAAATAGCTTTAAAAATAGTAATGACTATAACTAAGTTTCGGAAAATTTGTAACTTCTAGAGTGATCCTCGATGTACTTGACTCAACCAGATAATACAAAAACTCCCCCTGCCCACAAAGATTTTGCAGATTTCCTCAAAAAATTCCGAATTAAGTCTATAATTTGTATTTAGCCCAGTGACTTAAATACTTATGACTCGTCTAGACAAGTCAGCCGACGAAAAACCACCGCAAGATACCGAGAATCCTTGGATAGAAGGAATTAAGACGATCGGCTTAGCAGCATTTTTAGCCTTTGGCATCCGCACCCTGGTTGCTGAAGCTCGCTACATTCCTACTGGCTCGATGCTCCCAACCTTGCAAATTAACGATCGATTAATCATAGACAAGGTGAGCTATCGATTCCAAGATCCGCACCGAGGAGATATTATCGTATTTATGCCTCCCGATTCGGCGAGTTTGTGCACGGGACAGCCGCCACCGATCAAAGATGCCTACATCAAGCGAGTAATCGGACTTCCGGGGGATACTGTGGAAGTCAAAGAGGGAAAAGTTTTTATCAACAAGCAGCCGCTACAGGAAAAGTATATTGAAGAAATTCCCAATTATCCCTACGGGCCTGTAGTTGTATCTCAAAATTCTTACTTGGTGTTCGGCGACAACCGCAACGCAAGCTGTGACAGCCATTATTGGGGCTTTGTACCCAAGGAAAATATCATCGGTAGGGCGATCGTCCGTTTTTGGCCTCTCAACCGCACAGGGTCGATCGATCCCACGCCACTTTATCCCACTAAAAATTAGCCACAACCTAGAATTCCGCAGCGTAAAACCTGCGTTAACAGTTAACAGTTAACAGTTGACAGTTGACAGATGACAGATGAGTGCGAAGTTTTTAGGCAGGGGATTTAAGCCCCAGCCTAAAAACAATCCACCTAAAGGTGGGGGCTTAAATCCCCTGTGCTTTGGTGATTAGCTTAAATCACCAATGACTAATGACTACTGACCAATGACTAATGACTACTGACCAATGACTGCTTGGGATTTAGTATGAAGTTTCGCGATCGAGCACTTTCACAACCTTGTTATACATATCCTCCGCTTCTTGCGGCGAATTGCCGATACTCGTCAATCCAAGTTTGCCAAACTCCGACAAACAACCCATTAAATGAAACACACTCCCCGTCTCAGTACCGCTGTCAAAGTGGAGTTGATTGTCAGCAATAATATCCATCAAATCATTCGGCAATAATCCCCGATACCGCTCCTTTTTCAAATTGTCCGAAGCCACATAATATTTCGGACGGCCCTGCTGGCTGTAAAATAATCCGGTAGTTCGCTCGTAGCGACCGTTTGTTAACAGTTTCAAAGCCATAAACGGATGAGTTGTACCTCCTTTTCGTAAGTTAATTTCTATTGCTTGAAGATCCCATTGGCCGTCCGATTGCTTGACGGCAACATAATCCACTCCAAATCGCTCCAAAGCACCTTTTTCAGCTAAATTTTTCCCGACTTTCCATCCCGATTCTTGCAGCGCCAGCCGATAGGATTCATCCGCCGGAAATCGGCAACCCAAGAAAATTTGACCGTCTGGGCCTCCTAAAATCTGGTCGTGGGTTGAGAGGATTTCTACTTCGCCACTGGGAACAATTCGACCTTGAACACTGGGCGATCGCTTTTCTGATCCTTCGATAAATGCTTCGGCAATTGCCCCTAATTCGGGAATGCGACTGCTGAAATTTTCCCAGGTTTCGCCTGTGGATTGAAATCGCAAATTGTGGAAGCAATCGCCAATTGCTTTAACTCTTTCTTGAGGTGCTTGATTCGCGATCGGTTTTAGATCCAAAATTGCATTTCCTTCCCCCGAAAAACCTTCATTTAACTTAATTACTATCCGCTGCAAATCCGGCTGCCTTTCCCACAACTCGGCCGCAGCTTCCGCCAAATCTTCCGCATTCCAAACTAACTCGGAACCGTCAGGATAAGGCACGCCAGCTTCTTTGAAAATCTGCCTGCTGCCGCTTTTTGTTCCCCAGTATAACAAATCAGGATCGCTCGCCCACAGAGGAATACCCAATTTAACAGATAATTCGCGTTCTAAATGCGTCGAGTTGTAACAAACCATATAACATTTTGTCGGCCGCACTGCTTGACGAATGCGCTCCATCAAGCGGGGACGATCCAAAATTTTCTGGGTAAGAGGTTTGGCAGAAGCATCATAAGTAGAAAACAGCAAAAGCCGATCGCGCGCGTGAGAAAATGGAATACCTGGGAGCAATTGCAGGTAATAATCCACAATCATCGGGTGCAGTGGCTCCGAGGTAATATAAATTAAGCGCGTGCGGGGATTTCGCAGGCGAATCAATGAAAATAAATGCCGCTCTTCGTAGTGGTAAGCACCCTCAACTTTCAGTATTTCTTGCTGATCTAAACTAAGAGAAGGAATGACGATAATGTCACAATCTCCGCTATCGAATTCTTCGATTTCTCGCCAACGTTCTCGCAATTCTGTCTGAAGATTGCGAAACTTCTGCGAGTGTTCGGAATCGGATTTATTTATATTTTGCATTTCGTTATCCTAAATAGATGTAGATGTAGGGTGCGTCAGCCCAGATACCTGAAGTAAGTCAAACAGTTTTTTCCGGGGCACCCTACCGGGGATGATCGCGAATTTATGTCAAGTTACTTTAAGAAGCTCGTCGCACTCGAAAAAGTCTGGGATATTCCAATATAGGTTCTAGCCGCCGTTGATTTTGCTTGAATGCCGATCGCAATTTTTCCGAAGGGCGGAATACCAGAGGAGCAGAATATCTGTTCAGCATTTCCAGATCTGGCGACTGGCTCAGCAGCATCAGCCGTACATCTTTGTCAAGCAAATAACTCAGGGAAAGCAAATCTCCCATGTTAGTAAAGTCGTTACCGCGATCACTAATTACTATTGTATCTTTAATCGATCGATTAGCGATCGCCTCTTTGTTAATATTTCTCGCAACTTCAGCATTAAAATAGCTCAAGTCTTTGCTCCACGAAGTATCAGAAACAGCACTGATCGTACAGGATGCTATGCTTGCTGTAAATACCCCGGCTAAAACTACTTGCCAAAACCGCTGCTGAGTTTTCACATTACTTGCGAGCAAGCAAGCAACTGCTAGCTGTACTCCCGGAAAGCACGAAATTAGATAGCGGCTGACGGCGGAACGTTTGCCACCTAGAATGATATCCGGTAAAGCCAGCATCAAAAAAGGTACAAAAATTGATGTTAAAATAAACAGCTTAGTTGAACTGCTAGTTTGGCGGCAGATTTGGTAAAGGGCTGCCCCAATTAACAGCAAAAATGGCAATCTCAGCAGATAAGTCCAGATATTGTCAAAGCCTAAGTCGAAGTCAAAAAATAAGGCTGTAAAGCTGAGAGTCCACAATTTTGCTAAATACAGCCAACCCGGATTTACTCGCGTCCAATCTGTCGTAGCTGAGGCTCGTTGGAGATTGGTCGCCAGCACATAAATCCACGGCAGATATAAGATTAAAGCTGCTGTTACTGCCAAGAAAAATTGAGAATTAGTTAAATGACTTCGCAATTTTCTTTGTTTGACAAACAGCCAGCAAGCAATTATAAAAACTCCGTGTCCGATCAGTGTTAAACTGAAGAAAGGGTGAGTGTATAAGCCGATCGCGATCGCCAGCGAGTAATAGGCCCAATTTTGCCAACCCCGCAACCGCACTGCTCTCAACAGTAGCCAACTGCTGCCAATAACTACGGTTGTCAGAAAACTGTACTGCCTTGCTGTCTGGGCAAACAAGATGTCAAAGGGAGATAAAGCTAACAGTGCTGTTGCTACTAAGGCCGCATTTTTTGAGGCGAAAAGTTCCTGAGCTAAAGCGTACATCAAAGGCAGTGACAGCAAACTCAATATTGCTGGCAAACTGCGGGATGCTGCTAGAGAACTGCCAAATTGCTGCATCCACAAACGAGCCATGAGAAAGTACAAAGGCGGATGTTGTGGGTCTTCTAGTGCTAAAGAACGAATTGTATCTGCTGCTGTACTTCCCGGTTTGATCCGCTGATATTTCTGCAATTCTGGTGCGGGAATAATTCGGTTTTGGAATAGTGCGTCGTCGATTTCTTGCCTGGTGAAACCTGCGGCGCGGATTGATGTGTAAACTTCGTCGTGCCAGTAAAGTTTGCGATCGAGCTCGAAGAACCGAAATCCGATTCCTAGTAAAATGCCGATCGCCAATAAGCTGATCAGCAACCGGGAATTTTGGGGAATTTTGGGATTAACAGATCTGTCTTGATGTGTTGTAGATGCCATGCTTGTCCTAATTGTGGCGATCGTCCCAGAGGAACTATAGACCATGCTAAACCTTACTCAAGCGAGCGATCGATACCAGTATATATAGCCTTTCGAGCTCTCATATTAGGTACGCTTCCGGGATATGGCATAGGGGATATGGCATAGGGCATACCTCACCACGCTTGAGAACCGCTATACCCCAACCGACAATAATTCTACCCTCTGCCGGATGCCGAATACATTCTACATGAGTGCCTTCTGGAAGCTGGCTCAGGCTGAACCACCCCAAAATCAAGAATCTTAAACCAAATCCTCCCAGAACCTCCAGACCCCAAAAATAACTGCTAACATACGTGTTGTACAGTTAATCAACAAGCTCCGCAAGGGGTCTACCCGCGTACCGAAAATGGCAAAAAAAGAAGCTTCTACAAAAACTACTGAAAACACAGAAAAGCAAAAAGCCCTAACTTCCGTACTGTCCCAAATCGAGCGCAGCTTTGGCAAAGGGGCGATCGTCCGATTGGGAGACTCCACTCGCATGAGGGTAGAAACCATCCCCACCGGAGCCCTGACACTGGACATTGCTTTGGGCGGCGGTTTGCCAAAAGGCCGAGTCATTGAAATTTACGGCCCCGAAAGTTCCGGTAAAACCACTCTAGCGCTCCACGCGATCGCCGAAGTCCAAAAAACCGGCGGTATCGCAGCCTTCGTCGATGCCGAGCACGCCCTCGATCCCACCTACGCCTCAGCATTAGGCGTAGATATTGAAAATCTCTTAGTTTCCCAGCCGGATACCGGCGAAATGGCCCTAGAAATTGTCGATCAACTCGTGCGATCCGTCGCCGTCGATATCGTAGTCATTGACTCCGTAGCCGCCCTCGTCCCCCGCGCCGAAATCGAAGGCGACATGGGCGACTCCCACATGGGTTTGCAAGCCCGCTTGATGAGTCAAGCACTTCGCAAAATCACCGGCAACATCGGCAAATCAGGCTGTACCGTGATTTTCCTCAACCAATTGCGGCAGAAAATCGGCATAACTTACGGCAACCCCGAAACAACAACCGGCGGTAACGCACTCAAATTCTACGCCAGCGTGCGGCTCGACATTCGCCGCATTCAAAGCTTGAAAAAAGGTACTGAAGAATACGGCAACCGCACCAAAGTTAAGGTTGCTAAAAACAAAGTTGCTCCGCCTTTCCGCATTGCCGAATTTGACATTGTATTTGGCAAAGGCATTTCGACTTTAGGCTGTCTGACTGACTTGGCAGACGAAATGGGAGTGATTTTGAAAAAAGGTTCTTGGTATAGCTATAACGGCGAAAATATTGCTCAAGGACGTGACAAAGTGATTCAACACATGGAGAAAAATATCGATTTCAAAAATGAGATCGAGCGGCTAGTACGGGAAAAACTTGAGACTGGTGCTGTAGTTTCTGCTAATTCTGTCGCTCCTGTTGATCCTGATGTTGATGTTGATGTTGATGCGGATGAGGATGTTGATGAAGATCAGGATGTAGAAGAGTTGGAAGAAGTCTAACTTTGGTAGTGATTAGTCATTAGTGATTAGTCATTAGTTATTAGCAATAGTAGGTTGGGTTCAATGTACAGAAATCCAACCTACTATTGCATAATTGCTGCTTTGACATCTCCCTAGCCTGAAAAGGCGAGGGGAGATGTCAATTGTTTTGCCGGGCCCAGTCCAATACCTCTCGGTTAAGCACAAAATTGAAGGATTTAATCTCCTGAAATACTTGTAAACTCGTTAGCCTGAGCCTGGCCCAATTTCCTTAACCGAGAGGTATTGGGGCCCAGTCGAAATGTCTTTGAAAGTTCCATTGTAATAGTAAGAGCCTGCTGCTTGTTGGGAACGGGTAATTTTAATATTGCCAAAAAAATCGCGATTGCCTACTTTTGTAAAATAAAAACCGTTAGGATTGTTTACTTTTTCTGACAGGTTTAAAGTAGTTTTGCCGTTGGGATTAATATAAGTTGTAGCGCTAGCAGCACCGCACCAAATTAATGCCAAAACTCCTGCTGAAAACCAAAGATTAACTCGTTTTATGGCAATACATTTTATAAACTTCTACTTTATTTATAGCTAGCAGCCCCATACTTTACCAGTCGATGCAAGCGAGTGTCACTCATTTGAGCGACAGCGCACTGGTCAATACGTCTCAGTTAAAGGCAAAATTGAAGAATTTAATCTCCTCAAATACTAGCTCGCTCCAAGTGCGATCGCCCAGGGAAATTTCTGTCACCGAGAGCTATTGAGGTGCGTCGCTACTCGAAAAGTCGATTTTAATTCAGAAATTTTTAATGGCGACACACCCTGCGAATAATATTGCTACAGGGCAAGCTGTCAACTATCAACTGTTAACTGTCAACTGTTTACTTCACCCTACTTCACGTCTTTTCAACTCTCTTCACTTGCTAGCACCCATTTCCCTCGTTTTGCACCCTTCAACTTCTGACTCATTGCAGGTGCAAATACTTAGCAGCAGAATAAATTTATATACGTAAGTAAAGGAGTTCCAATCACCGCTAAATACTGTGGATTTTACGGATATTTCCCGGTGGGTCAAGTTGCGGTAACTAACACTAACGCGATTTTGACAACTGGCAGATTGCAAATCTGAGACTGTTTGTAAAGAAATATTAAAGCTCCGGAAAGCCAATTGCGGTGATAGAAAGTACGATTTCTAAGCTGAGGGTGTAAAAAAAGTCGTCTTGATTCAGCGCAAAAATGAACTTGACAAACGCGAATTTAATTTTTAAGAAACTTAAATCATTGTTGGAGCGAGAATAAATTATGGCTGACGGTCAATTAGGAGTTATATTAAAGATGGCTCAAACAATTAATCCTCAAATTGAGAGCGATCGACATTTTGAAATAGACTTGGAAAAATTGCGCCAACTGCCAGCAGGAACATTAGGGTGCGAAGTGGCGCGATTTTTAGACAAACAAGGGTTTGAGCCGATCGCATCTGGTGACTGGATTCAACGAAACCACGACGTTTGGCACGTTCTCACAGGTCTTTCGCCTTCTGCAGAAGATGAATTTGTACTTCAAGCGTTTACTCGCGCTCAAGTATTTCGTCCTTCCTGTGCGATTTTAGTGTTAGTTGGATTGCTAAGTGGCAAATGCGCGATCGGACAAATTATCAAAGGCTTAAAACACGGAAAATTAGCCGATCGGCTAATTGATTGGGAAGTTGCATCTGACTGGGAAACTCCTTTATCTGAAGTTCGAGAAAAACTGGGGATTCTACCATTAATTGATTAAAAATTTCACTCGTCACTGCACTGCAAAACTATGCAAAGCACAATTTACAAACCGGAAATTAGCCTTAGTCCACGGGAAAGGGCGATCGCGCAATTAGTAGCTCAAGGCCTGCCAAACAAATGTATTGCCAAAAATTTAAATATCAGTCACTGGACGGTTGCTACTTACGTGAGGCGGATTTTTATCAAACTCGGTGTTTGTTCGAGAACTGCGATGATTGCACTGCTGATCCAAGAAAATTTGCTCTGGGACTAATAAATAAGTAGGGTGCATCAGATATTAAGAACGGGCAAGATGCCCGTTCCACAAAAATTTAATGTTCTTGTGGAACGGGCATCTTGCCCATTCTTATTTACAAGGGTTAATTTTTTTCTAGGCCAAAGCCAAAAAAGGAGAAGAATTCCTCAAAAAATTCAGTAATTCTCGATTCACCGTTTGCGGCGCTTCCTGCTGAACCCAGTGACCGCAATTAGGGATTAATTTCAACTTAAACGGAGCCGTAATTAACCGATCTAAACCTTCTACAAGTGTGTGGCTCAAAAACGCATCTTCTTCTCCCCAAAGCACCAAAGTAGGCACTGTCACAGGTTCTAACTTCTGCGCCCAATGCCAAAGCCGCTGCGGGTGAAACATTTGCTGGTAATAATTCATCGCCGCAGCTAAGACTCCCGGCTTTTCTAAAGCAGTCTGATAAATCTTAGTTTCCTCAGCGCTAAAAGCTCCTTTGCGAATAGCTTGACCCTGAAAAATATTTTGCACAAAATTTTTCAAATTCTGCCGGATCAACCATTCGGGGATGCCGGGAACCTGAAAAGCCAAAATGTGCCAACTGCGCCGGAGTTGGTCTAAATTGCTTGCCATTTCTTGCACGAATCGCTGCGGGTGCGGAGCGTTTAAAATTGCTAAGCGGTTGAGTTTTTCGGGGAATTTTTGAGCTATATGCCACGCGATTGCACCGCCGCAATCGTGACCGACAATGTGCGCTTTTGTATAGCCGAGGCGATCGATCAAACCGCGAATATCAGCACTCAGCGTATCCAAATCATAACCGGTTGTCGGCTTATCCGAATCGTTGTAGCCCCGCAAATCCGGTACCACAACCTTGAAATGACGCGCTAAAGCAGGGATTTGATGGCGCCAAGAGTACCAAAACTCTGGGAACCCGTGCAGCAGCAGAACAAGCTCCCCTTCTCCTTGGGAAACGCAGTGCAGGCGGATGTTGTTGGTTTCGACAAAGATGTGTTGCTGTTCGGAATCTAAAGACTTCATAGTTGCAAAGTTAGACTTATTTTCGGGAAGTACAGAACCCGCCGACTGTTAGCAGGCCCAAACGACCCAATGGTTTTAATTCTTCTGCTTTTATTGTAGCTGCTTTTCGATCCCCGCCGCAGGAATGTAGTTAAACTTAAAACTTGTACGGTTTGGTCGTGTCCGGTTTTTTAAGTGTAATTACTGAGCTTAACTTTCTCACCTTAAGTCTGTTGTTTTAACAGCGACGCAGGCGGTTCAATAATAACACAATTTCGTCCGTTGCCGATCGCAATTTTGCAGCCGACAGGTCTGATTGATTGACAATAATGCTAAACACCAGCGGCTCGTAATTCGGAACTTCGATATATCCCGATAGCGCCGAAACTCCGCTCAAAGTTCCTGTTTTTGCTTGCAAAATTACGCGGTTTGGTGTAAGATTTAAGCGATTTTTCAAAGTGCCACTTTCGCCAGCGATCGGCAACGAGGCGCGGTAGATAGATCCAGCAGGTGAATTAGCCATCAATCTCAAAGTTTGCACCAAGGCTTCGGGACTAATTAAATTGTGGCGCGAAAGTCCCGAACCGTCAGCTAATATGTAGCTGTTTGGATTTACCCCTAATTGAGTTAAAGCTATTTTTAACTCCTTCAAACCAATTTCATCTGTATCCTCTTGTGGCACAGGCATATTGCCTGTGACTTTCCCCAACAATCTTAATAAAACTTCTGCATAAAGATTGTTACTTTCCCGATTAGTTTCCTTAACCAATTCCGCCAGCGGTGGCGATTCAACTGCTGCCAATTCTTGAGTAAAATTGCGAAAATTAGATGTAATTAAAGCTTGTTTAACAGGAATTCCATCAGCCACCAAAACTTGCTGAAAATGTTGCAAAAAGTTATTCGTGGGATTGACAACTGCGACATAAGCTGATTCCGATTCTGCACCAACTTTCAACTGTCCGCTAACTCGAATTGCGGCTCGATCGAACTCCCTGCCAACTTCAATAAACTCGGATTCGTTTTGCGATACAGTCAGTGAATTGTTCTGAATTTGCCACTGATTTGCTAATTTTGGTTCAGCAAAAGAGACTTTCAGAGGTTGCCCGATCGCCTGCGGGGACAACACAAGCTCGATCGCGTTTTGATTAAAAATTAAACTGTTAATCGGCGCGCCATAGCCAGCTTGCGCGTCTTCCCATTCCCAATTCTGATTGACTGCACTGCCTTGAAAATAGCTGTCATCACCAATCAACTCGTTTACTCGATCGACTCCGCGCCGTTTCAACTGCTGCGCCAAGTCCTTCAACTGAGCCTCCCCAATGGTCGGATCGCCCCTCCCGGCAACGTACAAACTCCCATTTGCGCCGCTGTAAACCGATGTCTTAATCCGAAAATCCGCACCGAGTTTATGCAAAGCAGCCGCCGTGGTTAGCAGCTTGACATTCGATGCTGGAATGAAATATTTGGTGGCGTCGCGGCTGTAGAGAGTCGCGGTAGATGATAGCGGTTGAATCAAAATGCCCCAGCGCGATCGGCTAAATTCAGCACGATTGGCGATCGCATCAACTTTCGCCCCCAAATCTCCAGGACAAATATCCCCAGCCACCGCAGGCGTTTGAGCTACTACCTGCGGAGTGTATCCGATAATTAGCATGAACAAACTAACTGCAATTCGTTTGATTTTCAAAGCGTAATTTCCATAATAGATAAGATTTTATGATTTTTTGATTAATACAAAAACCGCAGATTTAAGGCAGATTAACACAGATAAACGCAGATAATTTCCTGATTGGAAAGCGAATGAAAGCAAGAGGTCTATTAGATGCGCCAGAGCTTGAAAGTTTCACCGAATCAAGTCAAGACTAATAATAATAACGCATATGAATTCTCGGATTGAACAGCGCCTCTACAGGTTTTCCCCCTTTGAGGTGCTCTTCCACAATCAAGGGTACATCACTCGGTTTAACTCGACAATACCAGATTTCGTCTGGAGTGACTCGCACAGTCGGGCCCGTGTTGCACTGTCCCTGACAGCTACAAGCCTGAACAGTCACCCCTGGGACTGGTTGGGCTTCAAAAGCAGCTAGCACTGCTGCTGAACCGTGTCTCAGGCAAGATTGATACTGGCAAACTAATACACAGCGCGCTTCTGATTGGGTATCTGCTTCTGGGGCTGGAAATTCTGGCATCGGTAAGGATTTATCTGCTGTTTAACATATTTTAACAATGTTGTCAGATCGATCGCCCGCCTGTGTCACACAAACGGCAGAATTTCAGGATGCGATCGCAAAAACCTTTCAAATTATGGCATTCAAAATTTTTCCTGGCTTCTACCCGATCGCAAATCGCTTCAGCAGAGCTGCCTTTCTTCAATCGGTGTCACGGTTTCCCTATATGATCGGATGTAGAGCAAAAACTCAATCAACCGCCAATCATGCCCAAAACAGTAGCCGATCTGATGAGCCGCGAGCCGATTTTGGCGCGCCCCGAAATGCCTTTAAATGAAGCGATTCAAATTTTAGCCGATCGACACATTAGCGGTCTTCCCGTCGTAGATGAGAATGACTTGTTAGTAGGAGTCATCTCCGAAACCGACTTGATGTGGCGCGAAACCGGCGTAACTCCGCCCGCTTACATCATGGTACTCGATAGCGTGATTTACCTAGAAAATCCAGGTCGTTACGAGCGAGAACTCCACAAGGCTTTAGGACAAACAGTAGGAGAAGCGATGAGTAAAGAGCCAGTTACCATCGAACCCGACAAATCTGTCCCAGAAGCTGCAAAACTCATGCACGATCGCAGCATCCACCGATTGCTGGTAGTCGATACTGCGGGCAAATTAATCGGCATCCTCACTAGGGGAGATATTATCCGATCGATGGCGGCCGAATCTTAATTAATTGTTGCAGTTGAAGGATTGTATCAAAACATGAGTCGATCGCTCCTTCAATCTCTCAACGTTTGGCAATCACCAATTATCTAAGACGTTAATTGCTTTGATTCGCTCGCTTTTTGGGAAATTATCCGCGTTTATTTGCGTTTATCTCAGGCTTCCCTATCAATCAAAGATTTATGCAATAAGTCTCTAGATTCGCGAGTAAAAAGTCAGGAATACGCGCAGAAATATTTCTTCCTTCTTCCCTCTTCCTTCTTCCTTCTTCCTTCTTCTCAATTACCAAATTTAAAATCGAATGAGCATTAACCCTGAGTCTGTCGAACAATTGCTAAATTCCGAGGATTTTGGTGAAAGGCTGCGAGGTGTCAACCAACTGCGACAACTAGAACCTGCGATCGCCTATAATTTGATTCAAATTGCGATCGGCGACAAAAACGTCCGCGTTAGATACGCAGCAGTCAGCCAAATGTCAACCCTCGGCACCCAGAATCTGCCGAACGCTTTAGAGGTACTGCGGAACAGCCTGAATAACGACCCCGAACCCGACGTACAAGCAGCAGCAGCCGATGCTTTGGGCGCATTGAAATTAACCGCTGCTTTAGACGATTTGCAACAAGTTTACAGTAGTACATCTGAATGGTTGGTGCAACTCAGTATCGTCGCAGCTTTGGGAGAAATGGGGGATCCAAAAGCATTTCCCATGTTAGAAAATGCCCTGGCTTCTGAAAACGAGTTGATTCAAACCATTGCCATTAGTGCATTAGGTGAATTGGGAGATAAACGGGCGCTGCCTCTGCTGCTTCCCTACGCTTCCAATGCAGATTGGCAAATCCGTTACAGAGTCGCTCAAGCTTTGGGGCGGTTGGGCGGCGCAGAAGCAGGGGCGGCTTTGGAAATTCTCGCCAAAGATGACGTTGAGCAAGTTGCTCAGGAGGCTAAAGTCGGACAAGAGAATAGTTTGAAATTGTGAATTTTGAGTGGTAAATTTTGAATTAATTTAGAATCTTTGGTGAGGTTTCTACTAAAAACTTAGTTGGCGCGCGATCGCTAATCTGCTGAAACCCGGTTTCTTCATATATTTTTCGTAACTAAACGCCAAACTCGTAGAAACCGGGTTTCTAGCCCCCAACCCGCGAACTGGGTGCGCAATATCAACCTTACTAATCAGGAAAAATCTAAAATCTAAAATCGTATCCCACATTCCGCACTGTCAACTGTCACAATCGGTTTTTA
Organism: Lyngbya sp. CCAP 1446/10; assembly: GCF_026130175.1. Taxonomy (GTDB): domain Bacteria; phylum Cyanobacteriota; class Cyanobacteriia; order Cyanobacteriales; family Microcoleaceae; genus Microcoleus. Next base: position 16,801 of record NZ_JAIGNI010000065.1, read on the forward strand.
CTTATTTTGATCGAGCAATTAAACTATAAATTATTATTTTTTACGTGTATTAACGGATAAAAATTATAATGGAGTATAATTTATCACTTTAAAAAAAGATGGTTGTGGGTAATTATTCTGTGTGACACTAAGGGGGTGGGGAATGTGGGTTGTATTGATGCCACAGGCGATCGCACACTGCCCTTTCCCAACCAAATTCCGGATCTTGACATCCGCAGTTTGAGAATAGCTATAATAAGATACAAAAGTGGCAGGAATTAACGCAATTATTGAAGCGTGCCCAGGCTGCGATCGGGGAAACTATCGTTAAGACAGTAAGCAATCTACCAGCTTTCGTCAAGTCTTACAACTACTTATCATCCCCATGCTCGAACAACAACAAAATTTCGGCGATCGGTCTGTGGACATTTTAACAGGAGAGCGATCGGCTTCTCAAATCGCACCAAATACAACCAATCAAAACTTTATTTATAAAGTTTTAGAACTCACGAACATAGAACGCGGCAAATTAAGTTTGCCCCCCCTAACCTTAAATACTCAATTACTCAGTGCCGCGCAAACTCAGAGCCAAAATATGGCACTGCAAGACTTCTTTTCCCATACCGGAAAAGATGGTTCGTCAATGGGAAGTCGGATTACTGCAACGGGCTATAAATTCAGCTCGGCAGCAGAAAATATCGCTGCGGGATCGTCTACACCGGAACAAGTTGTATCATCGTGGATGAACAGCCCTGGCCACCGGACTAACATTCTTAACCCGAATCTGAAAGAGATTGGCATTGGTTACTATTTCTTAGCCAACGATACTGGCAGCGTCAATTACAATCACTACTGGACGCAAGTTTTTGCTACTTCCCTTGACGGTAGTGTCAATCCCGCACCAACTCCAACTCCAACTCCAACTCCAACTCCAACTCCAACTCCAACTCCAACTCCAACTCCAACTCCAACTCCAACTCCAACTCCAACACCCAGCACATTAGTCTCGATTACTTCGCCCATACCCAATGCTACAGGGGACGGCAGCCCGACGACAGCACCGAAGAATACAGCCAGCGGCGGCAATTATTTCCTATCAGATAGTGGCGATTCTCAAATACCTGCAACTGCTGCGGGATTGCCAATTTTTGCCCTTTCTGGGAAAGATAATCTCATCGGTGGAGATGGTGTTGACATTATTAATGGAATGCAAGGTGCTGATACAATTAATGGCGCAGGTGGGAATGACAGCTTATTGGGCGGCAAAGAATCGGATTCAATTGATGGCGGTGTTGGCAATGATTTTATCAGCGGCAATAACGATAACGATCGACTAATCGGATCTGACGGTAATGATACTATTCGCGGCGGCAAAGAAAACGATATCTTGATTGGCGGTAACGGGGACGATTTGTTGGCGGGCGATCGCGGCCAAGACATTCTGACCGGCGGTGCTGGAAATGATACGTTTATCTTAGCAGGAGGTTTGTCTGCTTCGGCTACTTTAATTGGTGCGGATGCGATCGCCGATTTTGCGATCGGAGATAAGATTGGTTTGACTGACGGTATCGGATTTGCAAACTTGACTTTTGAAGATGTGAGTTTGCAGTTGGATGGAGGCGCAAGCATCGCTTCTACGGCGATTAAGTCTGGTAGTAATTATTTAGGAATCGTGCAGGGTGTCAGTCAAAGTCAGCTTACATCTGCTGTTTTTGTTAACGCCTAAAAAACAGCATATCGAGATTCCCGACATTTTGGATAAGTCGGGAATCTAAAAACAAGAGCGCTTTAGTGGTTCAGCGTGAAATACCTAACACTAACCTTACGGTGAGCGTGTAGGCTTCGTGTCTCGTTTGCCGTTGCTCTGTTGGGGATATCCATTGCTGAATATTCGTCACCAAAGACGATCCAAGTCTTACACAGCATCTCTGGCTTTACAGCCTTTATCCCTTCGTAGGGAACCCACGCAGAAGCCCTGTTTCCCAAGGCAAAAAACTATTTCGTATGACAAACTTGGATTGTATTTCACATTGGGACGTATCCCAATAACCAGCGGTCTGTCTTTTCCCCCTTTCTCTCGCAGTTGTCCAAGGCCAAGCATATTACTGCTACTGTAGCCTCTTGTTTGCAGTCGAGTGGGTGGGTCGCAACCACTTATATCATACCATCTTTTTGTGAGAAATTCATAGACTTTGTTTGGCTTATATCGCAGCGCTGAATTGAGTACAATTACAGCGTGGGACTTACGCCAATTAAGTTAAAAGTGTGTGGCAATAGCGATAGATTCTGCATCAGACTCAAGCGAGTCCTTTAGCAGTTTGGTGATTGTCTCAGCGTTAGCAGGGCGACTGAAGTAAAACCCTTGACCTTCATCGCAGCCTCGCGCTTGCAGGTAGTCACGCTGCTCCTTGGTTTCAATGCCTTCTGCGGTGATCGTTAACCGCAGACTTTTTGCCAGAGCAATGATCGCATCAGTAATGGTGGCGCTGTTCGGGTTAGACAGTACATCTTTGACAAAGGATCGATCGATCTTGAGCATATTAACCGGAAACCGTTGCAGGTAGTTGAGCGAACAATAACCTGTGCCAAAGTCGTCTAGGGCGAGGGACACGCCAAGTTCTCGCAGTTGCGTTAAGATTGTGACCGATCGCTCAATATCAGTCATCAAGGCACTTTCAGTCACTTCAAGTTCTAAATACGTAGCTTCGAGTTCCGTCTCTGCCAAAATTTGGCGAACCATCTCAACCAGATTCGTTTGCTCAAATTGTCGAGCCGACAGATTCACCGAAATCCGCAGGGCTGGCAGCCCTGCCAGTTGCCAGCGACGGTTTTGAGCGCAAGCCGTTCGCAAGATCCATTCACCAATGGGCACGATCTCGCCATTGGCTTCGGCGATCGGAATAAATTTTACCGGAGACACCAAACCCTCTGTAGAATGCTGCCAGCGAACCAGCGCCTCCGTTGCTGTCACCCGTCCGCCGTGCAGGTCGATCAGCGGTTGATAGTAAACCAGTAGTTCGTTACGCTCCAGCGCTCCGCGCAGGCTATTTTCTAGGGCCAGTCGCTCCTGTAACTGAACGTTCATTTCGGGTGAATAAAACTGATAGTGACTCCGCCCTTGCTGCTTTGCCTGATGAAGTGCGAAGTCGGCTTGCTGAAGAAGTTTCTCTACAGAATTCGTATTTTCTAGATGGTTCAATGTAATGCCAAGACTGCCGGTGATGTGGATCTGTTGGCCATCTATAGAGAAAGGTTTGGTCAGCGTACTCAGTAGGAGTTGGGATAGCTTGACCACACTCTCCAGCGAGGGGAGTTCGCTGCGAGCGATCGCAAACTCACCGTCGCCCAAACGCGCCAAGGCATCTGACCCATCTATGCACTGTACCACCCGTTGGGAAACGGCTATAATTAGTAAGTCGCATATCCCAGGCTTCAACGCATGGCGTATCCCTGTGAAATCATCGATACCTAATACCAGCACTGCGACTAAGGGTGAGTGATTTTGAGATCGGGTTTCATTCAGGCGATCGCAGAATAAGTCACGATTTGGCAATCCAGTCAGTTCATCGTAGTGGGTAATGTAATGAATCAATTCATCTAGTTTGTAAAGCGTTTGTGAGGAATTTGCCATCAGCGTACCGACTTCATCAGTAAACTTTGTGGGTAAGTTCGGCAATGTTCTTGTATCGAGGTAGTTTTGTAGAGCCTCCGAGGTTAAGATTACCGGAACCAGGAGGTGGCGTAGCGTATAAAGCGTTGCTGCCGTACCCGCTAATGTCGCCAGCAGAGCAATCAGCAGAACCCGGACTGATGTCTCTACAGAGTAAGCGTTTGAGGTAAGAAACCAGACCATTAAGGTTAGCAAAGGAACGTGCGTTCCTAAAAATGCAACCACCATAATTTTGGCAGTGTAGCTTTTTTTCAGCCAGGGGAGATGCCCCAAGGATGAGTATAGGTTAAGGTTAGGCTTTGGTTGCATAGGACTCGGTTTTAAATTTCAAGGTGGGTAGAGTATCCAGCAGTCTCGTACTAGGTGCGTTGGCTTCAGAAACGGCTTTTTTAACTAAGGAGCGATCGCCTTAGATTTGACAGATATTTTACAAAGCGATCGACAGACAATACAGGGTCGCGATCGCTTGTCTGATAAAATATCCAAGCGATCGCCAAACAATAAATATATATAATGACCCTAATCGCATTTATCAAAAACGTCAATGATCGCGCCACAAATTACCGAAATTGACTTTTTGGAAAGCTACAAATTCGATCAACCTTCAGCTTTTAGTCTGCTAATGATAACTGATAACTAATGACTAATAACTAATAACTAAAAGGAGTAAGTATGAAAAAAGTAGCCGTGTTTGGTAATACTGGAGGCGGCAAATCAACTCTCAGCAAGAAATTATCAGAAATCACTGGTTTGCCAATTTACGCATTGGATAAGATTCAATATCAATCTGGGGGCGCTGAAATTCCCTATGAACAATATAAGCGTACCCACGCTCAAATTTTGGCTACTGATCGATGGATTATTGACGGGTTTGGTTGTATGGAAACCCTCTGGCTTCGACTCAACGAGGCGGATAGTCTGGTTTTTGTCGATCTACCGCTGTACGTGCATTTCTGGTGGGTGACTAAACGGATGATTGCAGGTAGCTTTAAACCGCCAGAAGGCTGGCCGGAAAAAAGTCCGATCTTGAAGAGTTCAATTAATAGTTACCGCACTCTTTGGTTGTGTCACAAGTATTTGACTCCCAAATATCGCGAGTATGTCGATCGCGCTCAAAATACCAAAAGTGTTTATCACCTCAGATCCACTGAAGAGATTTCACAATTTTTTGAATCGATGTTGACAGTGGACAGTTGACAGTGGACAGTTGACAGTGGACAGTTGACAGTGGACAGTTGACAGTGGACTGCTGACTACTGACTGCTGACAGTGGACTGCTGACTACTGACTGCTGACTACTGACTAATTGATGCTACAGCCGATCGCAAATTACCTTGAAACTCGCCCAAAATTCGATCGCACTCTTCCCTCTCCAAATTAGTCCAGTGCATCATCAAAGCCAGCTTGACAGACTTGCCGCTTTTTTCCAGCAAAAAACCCGCTTCATCCCGACTCAAATCAGTTAAGTCTTGTAACATCCGTATAGCCCGATCGCGCAATTTCTGATTAGTCACCGCCACATCAACCATCCGATTGCCGTAAACCTTCCCCAGCTTCACCATTACGCCAGTCGAAAGAATATTCAAAGCCATTTTGGTCACAGTACCAGCTTTCAAGCGCGTCGAACCCGCGACTATTTCCGGGCCAACCAACAACCGAATATCCACATCAGCGTCAAAATTAACCTGTTCCACGGGTACGCAGGCGATAAACACAGTTTTCGCCCCCCGCTGGCGCGCCGCCTGTAAAGCACCCGCCACAAACGGCGTCGTACCCCCAGCCGTAATCCCGACAACCACATCCAGATTGGTAATGTGACGGTGGGCGATCGCCTCAGCCCCATCCTGGGCCCGATCCTCCAAATCCTCCGAACTCCGCACCAAAGCCCCTGCACCCCCGGCAATTATGCCCTGTACGAGTTCTGGTGGCGTGCAGAAGGTGGGGGGACACTCGGCGGCATCGAGTACCCCCAAACGCCCGGAAGTACCCGCACCGACGTAAAACAGGCGGCCTCCTTGACGCAGAGACTCGGCTGCGATGTCGATCGCCCGTGCTAAGTGTTCGCGCGCACGGGCGATCGCACTTAAGGTTTGGGCATCTTCGCGGTTGAACAAGTCCACTAATTCGATCGAGCTAAGTTGGTCTAAATTCTCGCTGTTGGGATTCACCTGTTCCGTCAGCAGATGCCCCCGTTCTTCCAAATTATTCATATTTTGCAATTCAAGTCTATCTACTAATGAGTACCGATTACTGCCAACCGCCAACTGTCAACTGTCAACTGTCAACTGTCAACTGTCAACTGTCAACCGCCAACTGTCAACTGTCAACCGCCAACTGTCAACTGTCAACTGACTCTTACAAAAGTCCTTCAAGTCGGCGGCGCATAGAATCCAGTTCGTCTTGGGAAACATCAGAATCCGACTCCGGCTGTGACTCCGGTTGCGACTGCCCCTCTGCTTGCCACTCAGTCTGTGTTACATTGTCTTCTGGCGGAATCGCCAGTGCGCCCGCCGGTACCAGTTCCCAATCATAATCAACACTGTCGCAGAATTCCTTAATTTCCTCATCGTCGATCGCCTCGACAGCGGGTTCGGGGAAATCCTGGGCTTCCAACATCACGCCAAAGCGTGTCGCGTCGTCTTCTGACTCAAACATCAGAACTTTGTTGCGTGAGCCGAGTTGAATGGTATGAATTCCCTCATTCTCGGTGCGGGCATTGAAGAGTAAGACGAACACTCGCATAAGTTTTAAAGACCTTCTTAACCACCGTTTTTTTATCTTAGAAGCGATCGGGTCACCAATTAGTCGATTTTAGATATTAGATTTTAGATTTTAGATTGACTATAGATTCTGTACTGACGGGATTGAGAGGATTTGGGGGAGTTCGAGGACTTGGTTTGAGATTTTAGATTTAAGATTTGAGATTGACTCCAAATCCTGCACGCGCGGGGCTCAAGAGGATTCTGGGGAGTTATAGGACTTGGTTTGAGGTGATGTTGCGTGCTTTGATTAAGTTCGGTCAAGGTTTCTGGAGTCTGCCCCTGCGTGGGGCGTAAATCTGGAAGATCGATCGTCTGCGTTAGCATAGCCCCCGTAGACGATCGGCACTTCCTGCCTCAGTTATCAGTCTACCAAAGGCAGAAGCCACAATCGAGCGAATCAAAAAAGTTATATAGCAAGCACGAAGACGGTTAGGACGCTCTTAATTGCACAAATATGAGCTTTTATTGATTCTTCCTTCTGCCTTCGATCCGTTACATCCATTACATCCGTGGAGCGAATCCGCTGCCGAACTTCCTTCTCCTGTCTCAAATCGGCTGATGTCCTCAATCCCTGAATTCTCACAAGCTCTGAGAAACACCCATGACTAACTCGGACGATGACAAAAAACAACTTGCACCCCATCCTCAGCGCCGCTGGTGGCGTATCCTGCTGCTTAGCGGTACGGGAGTGGGCATTCTCGGCCTGGTTGGGGCGGTGGCCGCACGGGAGTGGGTGCGGGAAAAGTTAGCTCCTTTGGTGGCATCTGAGGTCAGTCAGACACTGAAGCGGCCAGTGCAAATTGGCAGCTTGGAGCGATTTACTCCGACGAGTTTGCGGTTTGGTCGATCGAGCGTACCTGCAACGGCTACCGATCCAGATTATGCTTCCACAGAAGCAGTGGAAGTGCAATTTTCAATCTGGCAACTGCTGTTCAATCGCACCCTAAAATTAGATATTACCTTAGTTAAACCCAGCGCTTATATCGAACAGGACGCTCAAGGCCGCTGGGTTAATATTCCCACCTCCGAGCCAAAACCTGCGGGTTTATTTAAAACTGAAATTGAGGCAATTCGAGTTGAAAATGTCGGCGCAGTTTTGGTACCGAGTCCCGCAGTCGGGCAAAAAACTTCGGCTCCGATTTCCGTAACTCTGAAAAATGGCAGCGCTCTATTTCGCGAGCAAAATCAGCGCGTTCTCTACGAATTTAACGGTCAGTTTACTAATAATGACAATTTTGCAGTCAAGGCGGATTCTCTATTGCCTGCGGCTCAAACTAACGTGCTATTGCAAGCGCAAAACTTACCTTTATCCGACATCACTCGCTTGCTGAAAGTTTCCGGCGTTTCTCTCCAAAAAGGTCTGGCAAATAGCAATTTAACCGTGCAAGTCCGAGACAATAAATTATCTGGAATTACTGGGGTGGCGAGTTTTGCAGGAGTGCAGGCAAGTATCAAACCGCTGAAACAGATTATCCAAAATAGTAGCGGTCAATTGCGGTTTCAGGAAACTAATGTGATTGTCGATAATTTGACTGGTAATTACGGTTTAATTCCTTTTCAAATAGCAGGAACAGTGGCAACTGGAGCTAATTTTAATACCGAACAAGCTAGATTCAATCTAATAACTAATGTGCCACCGATAGCTGTGGCAAGTGTTGTCAGTGCGGTGGAAACAGAGTTAGGGCAGAAAGTTGTATTACCAGTTGCTGTGGCGGGAGAAGTTAAGGCGGATGCTAAGCTAACTGGAACCGTTGCAAATCCAGTATTGGTAGGTACGATCGCCTCGACAAAACCCCCTACAGTCGATCGCCTACAATTAAACAATGTTAGCACTAATTTTAAACTGGAACGGGGGAGAATAGCTCAAACTCCAACTCCAAATTCTCCATCGTCAACTGGGCAGTTTTCCTCTTTGGCTTTGACATTGAGCGATATTTTGGTAGTGCCGGCGGCGGGTGGTAAAATTGGCGGGAAAGGTGAAGTATATCTCGCGTCGGGAAGTGAGAATTCGCGATCGGGTTTGGTGTTTGATTTGCAAGCGGAAAATGTACCCGGAGATGCGATCGCCCAAATTTACGCTGTCCCAATTCCTGCTACTCTTAAAATTGGCAATGTCTCCGCAAAAGCTCAAGTTTTCGGCCCCTTAGACAACATTCAAGGTATAGCTAAATGGCAAGCACCGCAAGGGACTTTTCCCGCGAATGGCGAAATTAGAGCAGACCGCAATTCGGCGGACTTGCAAAATACAGTTGTGAAAATTGGCGACGCTGCTGTGAATGTTGACGCGGCGCTCAAAGACCGTCAGTGGGAAGCTATAATCAAGGGCGATCGCGTGGCTATAAATAGTTTACAGCAAGTCGTACCGGGACTTGATTTACCTCCTGAATTAGCAGGTTTGTTCACCGGAACCGCCGAAGCAGCGGGAACTCTGGACGATTTGAGTTTAAATGGTATTGCTGCTAGGGGCAAAGGAACGTTGAATCTTGCTGACAGTATTGTTAATGTTAATGGCAAACTCGAATCCGGTCAATGGCAAGCTTCTGGGCAGACAGAAAAAGTTGCTCTCAATCGCTTAATTGATATTGGATTGCCATTTTTAGCCCTGGAACAGCCCGCCAATTCTAACAGATCACCCGCCACCAATCTCGAAAATCTCAAATCCAAAATTCAAAATCTCAAATCGTTAGACGGACAGCTAGCAGGTGAATTTCAAGCGGCGGGAAATGTTAACAATTTAACCGCTAGTGGCATCAATTTGATCGCCAACGGCAGGCTCAATATTGCCGATAGCAATGTCAATCTCAAAGGAGAATTGGCAGCGGGAAATTGGCAAGCAACCGCAGGAACCGATCGCACTTCCATCAGTCGCTTGGTAGATTTAGGATTGCCGCTGTTAGATGTGGCTTCGGCCTTCAATCCCGAAAATCAACAAAATAGCAATCTAAGATCCAAAATCCAAAATCTAAAATCGATTGATGGCCAGCTATCGAGTCAATTTACCGCTTCGGGAAATCTTGACAATTTGACGGCTAGCGCAATCGATGTCAGTGGCAGAGGCCAACTAAATCTGGGCGGCAGCAATGTCAATTTCAAAGGAGGATTAGCGGGGGGAAATTGGGAGGGAATCGCAGAAACCGATCGCACTTCCATCAGCAGCCTGGTAAATTTAGGGTTGCCACTGTTAGATGTAGGCTTAGCTTTCACCGCTGACAATCCCCAAGTTGTAGCCAACATCAACAATCTAAAATCCAAAATCCAAAATCTCAAATCGCTTGACGGACAAATATCTAATCAAATTCAAGCAGCCGGAAGTCTTGGTAAATCAAGCGTCGCCGATGTTTCTGTAAACAGCAGCGGTAAACTGAATATTGCTGACGGTACTGTTGATTTTAAGGGAAAATTAGATGCTGGACGCTGGCAAGCTGTCGCGGATCTCGATCGAGTTATTCTCAGCCGCTTAGAAAAAACAGTCCGCGATACTCAACTGTTTAACCTGACGGCGACTTTACCCAAAGGATTTGACGGCAGAGTTAACGGCCAATTTCAAGCAGCGGGCAGTTTGGATAATTTGACAGCTAAAGGAATTCGTGCTAGTGGGGAAGGACGGGTTTTGGTCGATCGACTAGGGGCGATCGATACTACAGCCACATTGGAAAACGGCAACTTAGAAGCATTGCTGGAAACCAACGGAGTTACAGTCAGCAATTTAGAACAAACCCTCAAACAAACAGGTTTACTGACAACCAATTTACCGCCAGAAATTGCTGGAACCCTCGACGGGAAAGTCCGAATTTTAGGCAGTGTAGATAATTTAACTGCCAACGGCATCACCGCCAAGGGCGACGGACAAATTCGACTCGCCAACGGTGGCGGAGTTGTCAACGCCATAGCTAGCGCCGCCTCCGGGAATTGGCGCGCCTCAATCGAAGGCGACCAAATTGCCTTAAGTCGCTTCCAGAAAGCCTTTGAAGCCCAGCGCCAAAGCTTGCAAGCCAGCAGTTTAGTCTCGCAAGCCCAAAATCTCCCGCTATTGCGAGGCATATTTAACGGCAATGTCAATTTATCCGGCCCGATTGCCGCTGCTTCGGCCCAAACTGTTCGCGCCGGCGGCAGTTTCCGCATCTCCGAATTGCCGTTTTTGAAACAACCTTTTGAGGCAGTATTTAATTGGGACGGGAAGCGGGTAGAAATAGAAAAAGCTGCAACTCCGGGTTTGACAGCCAACGGTTTTGTGAATGTCGAACTCGAAGGTAAAGGATTACCCTCAATTTCCAACTTAGATTTGGATGTAAAACTCTCCAACTTTAACCTGGAATCCTTGCCAGCAGAACAGTTGGCATTTTTGAGACCAATTGGTCTCAAAAATTCTTCAGAGAAAAATCAGCCTGTCCGTGGCAATGTCGATTTCACGGGCCGCCTCACCGGAACTCTTACCGCCCTCAGCTTGGTTGGCGATGTGGAAGTGCGGAATTTAGCAGTAAATCAAGTTGAATTCGATCCTGTACTGGCGGGGACTGTGAGTGCGAGTTCGGATAAAAGTGTAGACTTGCGTTTGGCCGGTCGCCAAGACAAAATTGAAGTCGCTTTAAATTCATCTTTTCTGCCGACATCTTTCTTAGTTCAACGGGGAGAATCCGTAGCCCGCGGCCAAACTGAGGGAGAAACTTTGCGAGTCAATTTAAGCGATTTTCCTTTGGCTGCTTTGAATCTCACGCCGGGGAAAGATGTCGGTTTGGGGCCGATAACTGGTACGGTTTCGGGACAAGTAAATGTGCCCGGTTGGAAGATGCCGTTAAATCCGCAGACTTTGCAAGCAAATGGACAAATTTCGATCGCCCAACCTGCGATCGGCTACATTAAAGGTGACAGTTTTCAAGCCGAATTCAGCTATGCTAACGGCAGCGCCACTCTGACAAACGGCATCTTCCGCCAAGGTACCGGTCAATACTTAATTTCGGGCAATGTGAAAACCGGCGCAAACCCAGAATTTGCCGGGAAAGTTAACATCCAGCAGGGCAACTTGCAACAGGTTTTAGTCGCTTTACAATATTTCAATTTAGGCGATTTAGCCAGAGGCCTCAAACCTCCGGTTTACGCTAGCGCCGCCGATGTGCAAACTGTAGCAGTCGGAGAACCGGAAGCCCCGCTAATCGAACAGTTGCGCCGTTTGGCAGAAATTGAAGTGCTTTTGCAGCAGCGGCAGGAGGTGATTGCAGAATCGCAAACATTGCCCCCGCTATCTGAATTGCAGGGGACTTTTGGCGGGGAAATTTCTGTCGCCGGTTCTTTGCGAACGGGCGTGCAAGCTCAATTTAACGTTGCGGGCGATAATTGGCAGTGGGGAAAATATGTCGCTGAAAAGTTCAGCATTGAGGGCGGTTTTCAGGACGGGATTTTAACTATTTTACCTCTGGAAATTCGATCGGGCAAAAGTACGATCGGCTTTTCGGGACAACTGGGGCAAAAAGGTCAATCCGGGCAGTTGCGAATCGAAAATGTGCCGGTGGAAAAGGTAGCCGAACTGGTAGAATTGCCCTTTGTCGATGTCACCGGAAATTTGAATTTGCGGGCGAACTTGGCCGGCAGTTTGGAAAACCCGCAGGCCACCGGAGAATTGAGTTTGGTTGACGGTACGCTAAATGGAGAACCGATTAAACAAGCCGACGGCAGTTTTAGTTACAGCAACGCCCGCCTCAATTTTGGCGGCAGCGCTTTGGTGACTCAAATCGAACCGATTGAGGTTCAGGGAAGTTTGCCTTTTGAGTTGCCGTTTGCTGCTGTGAAAGCTGACAGCAATCAAATTGATTTGAGGGCGAATTTGAAAAATGAAGGATTGGCAATTATTAATGTCTTGACTCCGCAAGTTGCTTGGGTTAGCGGCAAGGGACAGGTGCAAATTCGTGTCGGAGGGACGCTGCAAGAGCCTGTAGCGCAAGGAATTGCAAATTTTGAAAATGCAACCGTCCGGGCGAACGCCTTTCCAGAACCGCTGACAGGGCTGACTGGGACGGTGCGCTTTGAGGGCGATCGAATTCGGGTAGAAGGAATTCGGGGACAGTTGAGTAAGGGAGAAGTTGTGGCGCAGGGCGTGATTCCGCTGTCGGTGCCCTTTGCCGAGGGCGATGTCGATGCAGCGAATCCTTTGGCTGTCAATCTCGACAAGCTGGCCTTGAATCTTAAAGGATTGTATAGCGGCGGCGCAGTCGGTCAAATCCAAGCCAGGGGCACGGCTTTTCGGCCGCGCTTGAGCGGTAACATTGAACTCTACGACGGCGAAGTATTTCTCCCAAGTGCGGGCGGCGGCAAGACTCAGTTAGTTTCTTCGCCTTCCGATTCTCCTTCCACACCTGCGACAGAAGCTTCGCCTTCCGATTCTCCTTCCACACCTGCGGCATCTCCTTCGCCTTCCGATTCTCCTTCCACGCCTTCGGCTTCTCCTTCCCCTTCCTTTGATGTTGCCTTCAACGATTTGCAACTGAAGTTGGGCCGGGGAGTGCGGGTAACGAGTGCGCCGATATTGAGTTTTCAGGCGACTGGGGGTTTGACGGTGAATGGAACTTTAGATGACCTTCGCCCTGTGGGTACGATTCGGTTGACTTCCGGGGCGGTGAATTTGTTTACCACGCAGTTTAAGCTTGATAAGGGATACCCGCAAACTGCTACCTTTGTAGCGGGACAAGGACTCGATCCGACGCTGGATGTGAGATTAGCAACTTCGGTACAGGAAGTAACGCGGTTCCGCACTCCGGGAACATCTGTCGCCTCTGAAATAGCCGACGAACCGACAAGTTTCGGCAGCGTGCGGAGTGTCCGAATTCAAGCGTTAGTGCAGGGTAAAGCTTCTCAATTGGCGGAAAGTCTGGAGTTGAGGAGTTCTCCAAGTCGATCGGAAACAGAGATTGTAGCGCTACTAGGTGGCAGTTTCGTACAGACTTTAGGACAGGGAGATAGTACACTGGCGATCGCCAATTTAGCCGGTGCAGGATTATTAAACAACCTGCAATCCGTGATTACCAACGCCACCGGATTGAGCGAATTCCGGTTGTTTCCGACTCGAATTAGGGGTAATGAAGGTCAAACAGCCAGTTCCAGTTCAGGGGTCGCATCCGGCGCAGGTTCCCTCGGTATAGGCTTAGAAGTCGGGGCCGATATCACGCGCAATCTTTCAGCATCAATCATTCGAGTATTGTCAGCAAATCAGCCAACAGAATTCAATATGCGGTATCGTTTAAACGACAAAATATTGCTCAGAGGTTCAACCAATTTCCAAGGAGACAATCGCGTCACCGCCGAATACGAATTGAGATTTTAGTCATTAGTCATTAGTCATTAGTCATTAATTGTCATGTTCCCAGAAACCGGGTTTCTTCCGATATATTTTGCCACCAACCCTGATTGTGTAAGAAACCCGGTTTCTGACGCTTTGCAATATTCCCAATTCTCAATTACCAATTTCCCAATAATTTGCTATAATAGTAACAGCAGAAAATTAGTCTTGCCAACCCCGCACAAAAGATTATAGGAGTTAAGTCAAATGGCAAACAAACTCCAAGTGAACACACAGGCGATCGGCTACAGCGACTTTTACTGGAACCGATTTAGTCCCAGAGTAGCAACTATCAGTAGCATCCGCAACGCCAACCACTGGGACGGCGGATATATCACCTACATTGCATTTCCCACGAAAGTAGAAGCCACAGCAGCAATGAAATATTTACTGCTGCATCAAAAAGCCGCCGATGTCGATATGCGCAAAGCCAAGCGAATGAAAGAAAAAGGCATTCGTTGGGAACTCAAGATTCGGGGATTAGCATTTAACGAAGTGTTGAAATGTGCAACTATGGACATAACCGGAAACCTAGTTATGTCACCTGAAACGACTACTCAAGCCCTAGGCTAATAGCTGCATTTAGATAATTTGTAAGGGCGGTGTTCCGTGTCCGTCCTAATTCCAGATTTCTCTCTTATAGCGGTTCTCAAGCGTGGTGAGGTATGCCCTATGCCCTATGCCCACGGAGGCTAGCCCTGTCAAGGTGTGTGCTGAGCTTGGTCTGGAAGTCCTGTCAGTAGGTTAGTCTGGATGGTGTATTCCGAAGAACACTTGCGCAGACTGGGAATAGGATAAGCGAGGAAAAAGTTGATGCCGGAAACAATATTTGGCGTTGCTTAATCAGGGTATGAAAAAGAATTAGGCAAAAATCCAGAAGCTTTGTGGACAATGGTTTTTATGATTTGCATATTTAGCCGTTCATACCGTAAATCAGCAACGCCCAATATTTGACAGATTTGTCCAAAAAACTCCCATCACCCTCATGGTGCGAGGTGTAATGGAGCGTATATTGGCGAGAGAGCAAATGGACATCATCTTTGAGAAAAATGCTCTCTCGCCAATATATGC
>NZ_JAIGNI010000066.1 GCF_026130175.1 Lyngbya sp. CCAP 1446/10
GTGTGATTCAAACCTGTCGTTTTCAAGCTCGTTCAGTAATGGCTTTTTTCCGTGAGGCTATTTCTGCTCATTCTTGTGACTTGGCTATGCCTGAGCTCGTTCCTATTTTTCAGACCTGAATCCTTACTCTTAAATAATGCTAAAGAATGTTGAGCCATCAGCTATCCAGATGTTTTCAAAGTTTTTTAAAGCAAATTGTACGCTATCTGGAAGGGGCCTTGATTTTCTTGTCAACCATTGATGACGAAAATGAGGTAGTAATTCTTTAAATACATTTTCAAATAAAATTGCGGGAAAAGTTAAAAATCTTTGTGATAATGCTTGTTGACTAATTTTTTGCGGCTCACACCATAAAAATCCCTCTCTATTTAATACTCTGGTTAATTCTGTTACTCCTGCTACATTTCGCCATAAGAGGCTTAATATTGCTGCCATCATTAATGGTAATGTCAGAATTCTATCTCTTAAATTTAGTTGGCGATAAAAAGTTTTTTGGGCAGCCATTGCTGGAATTAATAAATCTTCCAGGTGATTCGCGATTGCTTCATTTTCTATTTGGGGACTATTTTTTTTCTTTGCATGGTCTCGGTTAATTCGTTTTTTACTACTCATAACGGGTTCAACTATGACTCAAATGCTTGCCAGATAGATATTTCAGCCTATTTTACCTTTTTTTTGTCTACCCCCTTGACAATTTGCACTTTTTCTTGACTTGTCACAAATGGTATGGACATGACAGGTAATTATAAGTCATTAGTCAAAAAACTTTGCCCAAATGCTGATGTAACAGTAGATAGATTTCATGTAACAAAAATGATTCATGAGGAATTAAATTAGGCGAGAATTGAGCAAAAAAAGGCAGCATCATCGCTAAAAGCGAAAGAAAGAGCAAAATTATTGGATAGTTTAAAAGGAAGTAAATATACATTGTTAAAAGCAGAAAGTGACTTATCTAGCGAACAAGAAATAAAATTAAAACAAGTAAAAGATGCTTCACAAAGAGTAGGAGCTATGCACACTTTAAAAGAAGAGCTTCACTCTTTATTTGAAAATAATAATTTTGCTAACGGGATATTAGAATTAACAGATTGGTTAAAAAAGGCACAACCATACTATAAAAAGAGTGTAGAAACAATCAAAAGATGGTTTGGAGAGATTGTGGGGTATTTTGAAGAAAGAACAACTAATGGGATAGTAGAGGGAATTAATACTAAATTAAAGCTATTAAAAAGGTGTGGCTTTGGATTTAGAAATTTAAGAAGTTTTGAAATACGGGCATTACTTTTTTGGCATTTTCCTGAAAAATTAGCACAATAAGTACGGAAGAGCCGGTTTTTAGACGATTTATTTATTGATCAATAGTTTTAGTTTATTGATAAGAGTTAACGAAAAATCAAGGATTTAAAAAATAAATTTCCATGACTTTCCGTCATTTGATTTCCAACTCGACTTGTGTGTACACGGTAGGTCTAAAGCCAGGGGCCCGGCGGGCTCGTCTTTCGGTCAGAAACTTTTTTTTGCCACTCCAAAACTTTTCAAGGTGTGGTTTGTCCAGATTTATTGGGTTTTGGGTAAGTTTTTCAGAGCGGATCTAAAATTCCCGTAAAGTTCCACCCCCTTTCGCAAAACCCTTCCTAAGATAGAAGTTAGGGACGATCGACCTAAAAGCCGATTCAGGAGCAAGTGTGAAGCACCTGAAAAATCCCAAACGAGCGAGCCACAAGACAGGGAGGACATCAAAATCATGGTAAACGCGCCAACAGGGGAAACCCGTATCGGCCAGACCGAACAGGTACAATCCTTAGACCGCGATTGCACAACTCTATCCCGTCACGTACTCCAGCAACTCAAGAGCTTTTCAGCAGATGCTCAGGATCTCAGCGCTCTGATGAATCGCGTCGGCTTGGCTGCTAAGCTGATCGCGCGCCGACTCAGCAGAGCCGGGTTAATGGCAGATACTTTAGGGTTTACAGGGGCTGTGAACGTGCAGGGAGAATCCGTCAAAAAGATGGATGTCTATGCTAATGAAGTGTTTATCTCGGTATTCCAGCAAAGCGGACTTGTCTGTCGCTTGGCTTCCGAGGAAATGGAAAAACCCTATTACATTCCTGAAAACTGTCCGATCGGACGCTACAGTCTGCTCTACGACCCCATAGATGGTTCTTCCAATCTTGACATCAATCTCGATGTCGGCTCAATATTCAGCATCCGCAAGCAAGAGGGGGACGATGCAGACGGTTCTGCCTCCGACTTGCTGCAACACGGACACAAACAAATCGGCGCCGGCTACGTACTCTACGGCCCCAGTACCATACTGGTTTATTCGATCGGGCAGGGCGTTCATTCCTTTACCCTCGACCCCAGTTTGGGCGAGTTTATTCTAGCCACCGAAAATATACAAGTTCCCTCACGCGGCCCGATTTACAGCGTTAATGAAGGCAACTTCTGGCAGTGGAAGGAATCTTTGAGGGACTACATTCGCTACGTGCACCGCAGCGAAGGTTATACCGCCCGCTACGGCGGGGCTTTGGTGGGAGATTTCCACCGGATTTTATTCCAGGGAGGCGTGTTTTTGTACCCCGGAACGGTGAAACAACCCGAAGGCAAATTGCGTTTGCTCTACGAATCGGCTCCTTTGGCGTTTTTGATCGAGCAAGCCGGCGGGCGCGCCAGTACCGGCACTCAAGACATCTTAGACGTAGTGCCGACCAAACTGCACGAGCGATCGCCCTTGATTATCGGCAGTAAAGAAAATGTCGCGATGGTCGAGTCTTTTATTCAAGATCGATCGCGCAATTCTCGCACAGTCGAATCATAGACTTGCATTGCTTTCAGTCGCCGGATCGTCCAATTATCTGCGTTTATCTGTGTTTAAGTAATCGCACAGAATTAATTACATACAGCTTCTTTACGGAGGAAGGCTTGTAGCCAAAATTTTGTGTAATTAATTGTGTTCCACTACTTATCTGC
This sequence comes from Lyngbya sp. CCAP 1446/10, assembly GCF_026130175.1. Taxonomy (GTDB): domain Bacteria; phylum Cyanobacteriota; class Cyanobacteriia; order Cyanobacteriales; family Microcoleaceae; genus Microcoleus. The sequence continues at coordinate 2,971 of NZ_JAIGNI010000066.1, forward strand.
CTTTAATCTGCGGTTGTCTCAATCAAATATCAAATAGTAGGAGCGAAAGTAATGACGAAAACAACAACGAATCACCTGTTAGAAATCAAAGAAATTGGCCAAAGTATCTGGATGGACAATTTGACTCGCGATCTGATCGAGTCCGGCGAACTCAAACAGATGATTGAAAGTCGGGGACTGCGCGGGATTACATCTAATCCGGCGATTTTCGAGAAAGCGATCGCGGGTAATGTAATTTACGACGCGGATATCGAAGCGGGCATCCGGGCGGGCAAATCTGTGATGGAGATTTACGAATCTCTGGTATTTGAAGATATCCGCAACGCTTGCGACATCTTCGCCCCAGTTTACGCAGAGTCGAAGGGTTTGGACGGTTACATCAGTATTGAAGTGCCACCGACGATCGCCAATGACACAAAAAGCACGATTAGCGAAGCCATGCGCTATTACAAAGCCCTCGGCAAACAAAACGTGATGATCAAGATTCCCGGAACCGCTGAAGGGTTGCCGGCAGTGGAGCGAGTCATCAGCGAAGGGATTAATGTTAACGTGACTTTGCTGTTCTCGGTTGACAGCTACGTCGAAACCTTCTGGGCTTACATTCGCGGTTTGGAAGCGCGGGCGGCTAAAGGTTTGGATGTGAGCAATGTTGCTTCTGTTGCCAGTTTCTTCTTGAGCCGGATCGACAGTAACATTGATGGCAAGATTGACGAGAAACTCAAAAACGTTACCGATATTTCCACCAAAGCCAAACTGGAAGCGGTGAAGGGGAAAGTGGCGATCGCCAATGCGAAGGTAGCTTACCAGAAGTATAAGGAGATCGTCGCGAGCGATCGTTGGCAAGCTTTAGCAGCCAAAGGAGCCAAAGTCCAGCGCTTGCTGTGGGCTTCCACCAGCACCAAAAACCCCAACTACAGCGATGTGATGTATGTCGATGAATTAATCGGCCCCGACACGGTTAACACTTTGCCACCGAACACTGTGGAAGCTTGTTTCGATCACTGCGATGTCGCGCCCAGGATTGAGAACAATGTTGAAGAAGCTTACACCCTGCTCGAAAGTCTCAAAGATCGCGACATCGACATCAACTTGGACGAAGTGATGGCAGACTTGCTCCTGGACGGGATCGAGAAATTTGTCAGCCCCTTCCAATCCCTGATGGATTCCTTGGAAGAGAAAGTGAAGAAGCTCGCACCCGTGTAGTGAGCGGGTTTGTATCGGTGAGGGCAGAAACTCTCAGGAGTTTGAATAGATAATCATTTTGCCTTCTAACTGCTGAGATTTAAATCCTCTCTAGGAAAAATGAGCGCAATTGCGCTCATTTTTCCCCGAAAGAAAAATCTTTCTGTCCTATAGCAGGAATCTCGACAGATATATAACTCGAATTTTCCATCTGCAACCGCTGAGGTATGACTGTGAGGGGAGCGCAAAATTTGTCAGCCAACTCCAATCCTGATGGATTCCTTGGAAGAGAAGGTGCAAAAATTGTCATCCGTCCCCTAGAGACATATCTGTATCCTGAAAGGCAGAAGCATTTAGGAGTCAGAATAGATAATCATTTTGCCTCCTGACTGCTGAGATTTAAATCCTCTCTAGGAAAAATGAGCGCAATTGCGCTCATTTTTCCCCGAAAGAAAAATCTTTTCTGTCCTTGATCTGGAATTTAGCCAGAGATACAACTCGAATTCTTCATCTCCAACCGCTGAGGCATATGCAGACTACCAATACGCTAATAGAGAGTGAGTATGGAACAGACCAACTTGATGTCGCTGAACGGGCGCGACTTCAAGAACTGGAATCCATTGTAGAAAATGGACTTCAGATATTTTATGAAGTGGGGAAAGCCCTTGACGAGATTCGCGAACTCAAACTCTACAGGGAAACCCACAAAAGTTTTGAGGGTTATTGCCGGGAAAGGTGGGCGATAGCCAGACGGACAGCCGATCAGTTTATTGGTGCGGCCCGGGTTATAGAAAATTTGAGCGCAATTGCGCTCAAAATTCCAACAAAAGAAAATCAAGTGCGTCCCTTGGCGGGACTCCCGCCAGAATTACAAATCCAAATCTGGCAAGAGGCGGTAGAATCATCGCCCAATGGTATGCCAACTGGTGCAGCCGTTAAACGTTTGGTGGAACAGCGATTTCCATCTCTAGGAAGCGATCGAACTCCCAAGGATAGTGCTTCAGAATTGGAGAAATTGCGATCGGACAATCAGCGCCTCAGACAGCAAATCCGAGATCAAAACAAAGAAAGGGATCGGCGCGCTGCTGCGGTGGCTTTGGAGTTGGAGCAATTGCGAGCCGAAAACAGGCAGCTAAAAGCTGAACTACGACAACGGGATAAAGATTGGGAAGTTCGACTGGCTGCTGAGAGAATAAAAATCCGGGCGGAAGTTCGGGCTGAAATGAAAGCTGAGTATGAAGGGCAGATCAACTCTCTCACCCAGCAACTAGCAGAAATGACGGCAAACTATCACGCGGTCTTGGCAAGATTAACAGCACTAGAAGCAAAAGGAAAATAAATGGTAGCGATACTTGAAAATCCACTGCGGGTCGGTTTACGAAAAGAACGGGTGCCGGAACCACAAATTCTGGTAATCTTCGGAGCTTCTGGGGATCTCACCCAGCGCAAACTGGTACCAGCAATTTATCAGATGAAGCGCGATCGACGTTTACCACCGGAAACTACCGTCGTGGGAGTAGCCCGCCGCCCTTGGAGTCACGATTACTTCCGAGAGCAAATGCGCGAAGGCATTGAAGAATTTGGTGGCGGTATTGGCGATGAGGAATTGTGGCAAGATTTCGCTAAAGGTTTGTACTACTGTCCGGGCGACATTGACAACCCCGAAAGCTATCAAAAACTCAAAACTTTCTTAGCGGAACTCGACGAAGAAAGGAAAACTCGCGGCAATCATATATTTTATCTGTCGGTTTCCCCGAACTTTTTCCCAGAAGCAATTCGACAACTGGGGGAGGCTCAAATGCTGGCCGATCCAGTAAAACACCGCTTGGTAATTGAAAAACCCTTCGGCCGCGACTTGAGTTCGGCAAAAGCTCTCAACCGTGTGGTGCAGAAGGTTTGCCAAGAACAGCAAGTTTACCGGATCGACCACTATTTGGGTAAAGAAACGGTTCAGAATTTAATGGTGTTCCGGTTTGCCAACGCGATTTTTGAACCCCTGTGGAACCGGCAATTTGTCGATCACGTACAAATTACCGTTGCAGAAACAGTGGGCGTAGAAGACCGGGCGGGTTACTACGAATCCTCTGGGGCGTTGCGGGATATGCTGCAAAACCACTTGATGCAGATTTTCTGTTTGACGGCGATGGAACCGCCGAACTCCCTCGATGCTGACAGCATCCGCACCGAAAAAATGAAAGTTCTGCAAGCAACTCGCTTGGCAGATTTGAATAACTTGGAGTTTTCGGCGATTCGCGGTCAATATTCCGCAGGGTGGATGAAAGGCAAACCAGTTCCCGGATATCACGAAGAACCGGGGGTTGCTCCCAATTCGACAACGCCGACTTTTGTGGCGATGAAGTTTATGATTGACAACTGGCGCTGGCAGGGAGTGCCTTTCTACCTGCGTACCGGTAAGCGGTTGCCGAAAAAAGTTAGCGAAATTGCGATTCAGTTTCGGGAAGTGCCACTGTTAATTTTTCAGTCTGCCGCCCAACAAACTGCTCCTAACGTTTTGACGATGCGGGTGCATCCCAACGAGGGAATTTCGCTGAGGTTTGAGGCGAAAATGCCGGGGCCGGATTTGCGGACGCGGACTGTGGATATGGATTTCAGTTACGGTTCTTCCTTTGGGGTGACATCTTCGGATGCTTACGATCGCCTTTTGATTGATTGTATGCTGGGCGACCAAACTTTGTTTACTCGTTCTGATGAAGTAGAAGAAGCTTGGCGGGTGGTAACTCCGGCGCTGATGGCTTGGGAATCGTCCAACGATCAAGGTTTGGTGCCTAAATACGAAGCTGGTACTTGGGAACCGACGGAGGCAGAACTGCTAATTAACAGAGACGGCCGCAAGTGGCGACGACTTTAAGAGTTAGTTGTCAGTTGTTAGTTGTTGGTTGTTAGTTGTTAGTTGTTAGTTGTTAGTTGTTGGTTGTTGGTTGTTGGTTGTTGGTTGTTGGTTGTTAGTTGTTGGTTGTTGGTTATTATTTGTTGGTTGTTGGTTATTATTTGTTAGTTTTTTGTAATCAATAACCAATAACTAATGACTAATTACCACCCTTCGGCTTCGCGACCGGGCAAGATGACTAATGACTAATAACTAATAACCAATGACCACCCTTCGACTTCGCGAGCGGACAATATGACCAATAACCAATAACCAATAACCAATAACCAATAACCAATAACCAATAACCAACAACCAACAACCAATAACCAATAACCAATGACCAATGACCAATGACTAATGACCAATGACCAATGACCAATGACCAATGACTAATAAGAAAGGAGACAAAATTTATGACGATGACACCGATGAAAGCTCCGCCTTTGGTTTCGCTGCAAAATCCTAAAGATGTGTCGATCGACCAAATAGAGGCAGAACTGAGTCAAATCTGGGAAAGTTACAAAGAAGCTGGGTCAAAGGGCGATTTTCCGATCGCGACTAGGGCAACAACTTTTACTTTTGTAGTCTACGAACCGGAAGAAACTCAGCATTTATTAGCGGATCTAGGATTTTACGAAGGGCCGATTGACGGTATTAGCGGGCCGATGACGGCATCTAGCATCAGGGCGGCTCAAAAATCTTACGGAATGCCGAGAACTGGCAAGCCTAGCGCTGAATTGCTGGCGACTTTGCGGGAAGAAGTAGCTCACAAAAATGCCAAGGGAGAGCTTTTGGGTTCGACTGGCTTGGGTTCGGCGGGTTCGGGAGTGGCGGACGCGATCGTAGCTGCGAATCCCTGCCGGATTATTGCTCTGTGTCCGACGGCGGGGGAAGACACGGGCGTGCAGGCTCAAGTGGCTGCTTATTGTCCGGTTCACAAGCGCGACAGCGGCAATCTGATCTGCTGCGAGTATATTACGCTCCGGGGTACGGAAGCTGCTCTGGAACGGGTGAGCGCGATCGTGACGGCGCTGACGATCTCGGATTTGCCGACGCTGCTGTGGTGGAAAGCTCATCCCGATGCCGATCGAGGTTTGTTCCAGCGGCTGGCGGAAACTAGCAGTTCTGTGATTATCGACTCTAGCAGCTTTGCTGAGGAGGAGGCGGAGTTGCTGTTGATGCAAAGTCTGATCGAGGAAGGAATTCCGATCGCCGATCTAAATTGGCGCAGGCTGGCGGCGTGGCAGGAATTGGCTGCGGAGGCTTTCGATCCGCCGGAACGTCGGGCCGCCATTCAAGAGATCGATCGAGTGACGATAGATTACGAAAAGGGCAATTCTAGTCAAGCACTGATGTATTTGGGCTGGCTGGCGAGCAGGCTTGGGTGGCGTCCGGTTGCTTTCAAACAAGAAGAGGGCGATTATCAAATCAAGCGAATTAAATTTGCCGGTGCCGACGAACGGGTTGTAGAAGCTGAGTTAGCAGCGATTCCCACTGCTGATACAGGCGATGTCCCAGGCGATTTGATTGCTCTGCGTTTGAATTCTACAAACGAGAATGCTGACTGCGGTACGGTTCTGTGTTCGGAAACCGGGGGCTGTATGCGGATGGAAACGAAAGGTGGTGCTCAGACCGCTCGATTTAACCAGGTGACTCCTCTGTTTGACCAGGTGACGGAACAGTTGCTCGGCCAGCACTTGAAGAGTTGGGGCCGGGATGTGCTTTATCAGGAAAGTTTGGCGGTGACGGCCCGGATGCTGAAGTTGGCTAAGCGGTAAAGAGAAGTTCGGCAACGGATTTTGTAGCGGATGTAACGGATAGAATAAGGAAGAAGGAATTGAGTTAATATTCAGTGGGGCAGGCAATGTCTGCTCTACTTTATATTCTTCTTTCTTTCTTCGTGTTCTTCGTGTCTTCGCGGTTCGTTAAGGCATTATTTAATAGATTAGAGAGCTATACTCATAACTTTATCAACTATCTGTTTTCAGTATTTATTGTAACTAAGTAGAATTATGAGTTTAGTAATTGCTGGCGAACGTAGCGGTGCGGGAAAGACTACTGTAACGATCGCACTTTTAGCTTATTTAATCCGTCGCGGCTTGAATGTGCAATCTTTTAAGGTGGGCCCGGACTACATCGATCCGATGTTTCATGCTTTTGTAACTGGCCGCCCTTGTCGAAATTTAGACCCGGTTTTAACGTCTGAATCTTATGTGAAAAAGTGTTTTTACCGCCATATTCAAGATGTCGATTGTGCCTTGGTTGAAGGGGTAATGGGTTTATTTGATGGGGTGTCTCGAAAGAAGGGTTCGGCAACGGATTCTGTAACGGATTTAACGGATGTAACGGATGTCAGGAAGACAGATGTCAGAAACACAGAAGTAGAAGCAGAAGCAGAACAAAATTATTCTATTTCTTTTGCTTCTACGGCTCATGTTGCTTGTTTGCTGAATTTGCCGGTATTGTTTGTGATAGATTGCAGTCGGCTGTCTGGTTCTGTGGCTGCGATCGCCCACGGTTTTCGTTCTTTTAACCCAAATCTTAATTTCGCTGGCTTGGTGTTGAATCGGGTGGCTAGCGATCGACATTTGGAGTTGCTTACAGATGCTCTAAAACCGCTCAATTTACCGATTTTAGGGGTTTTGCGTAGGGATGAGGCTGTTACTATTCCCGATCGACATTTGGGTTTGATTCCTGCTGAGGAGTTGCCGAATCTTCGGGCTGCGATCGATAAGTTGGCGGATTTGGCTGCTGTTAGTTTTGATTGGGAGCAACTTTTGCCTTTGTTGGCTGCGACTCCTATCGGGGGGGGTGAGGGGTCTGAGCAACTTTCGGGTAGATACAGTCTCCCTTACGATATTATAACTAAAAAAGATGATGTTGTCAACTCTTTGGGAAAACAATTTGGAGTGAGGATTGCAGTTGCGCGCGATCGGGCTTTTAATTTTTACTATCAGGATAATCTTGATTTATTGGCAGAATTGGGCGCCGAATTGGTCTTTTGGAGTCCCCTTGATGACTCGGTTTTTCCTGACAATGTGCAAGGGTTGTATTTTGGTGGCGGTTTTCCCGAAGTGTTTGCTCAGGAATTGAGCAATAATGTGTTAATTCGGGATGCTGTCAGAAGTGCGATTTGTGCGGGAATGCCGACTTATGCGGAGTGTGGCGGTTTGATGTATTTGTGCGATTCTATTGTAGGCTTCGATGGGAATTCTTGGCAAGGGGTGGGTGTTTTGCCTGCTGCTGCTGCGATGGGAAAGCGGTTGACGCTTGGATACCGCGAGGCTGTGGCGGTGAGGGATAGTTCGGTGTTAACTGCTCTTGATGAGGTTTGGGGACATGAGTTTCATCGATCGCACTTAACTGTAGAACCGACTAATCCAGTTTATCACAGTTGGAGGTACGGCAAGCGGGGGGAGGTTGATGCGGTTGCTGAGGGTTGGGGGGTTTATCAAGTTCATGCTTCTTATTTGCATTTGCATTGGGGGGCGAGGCCTGATATTCCGGCTCGGTTTTTGCAGCGGTGTGCTGAGTTTGATTGTAATGCTATTTTGGGCGAGAAGGTGAATTAGATTTTTTTTTACCACAGAGGGCGCAGAGGGCGCAGAGAGGGGAGATACAGGAGTATTTGTATTATGCTTTTGATGAGATTTTGGGATTTATGAGTACATTAGTTTCGGTTAAGCAATTGCTGGCACAATTGATCACATCGGAGAATTTTCGGAGTTATGGTCAAGTTATTTCTGCGAGTTTTGATGGTAAGTTTTTTGATGATGAGGATGCTCGGTTAAATTTAAGCAATGGTATGCCTAGATTTTACATTATGCGGTTGCATGAGAACGGTCGCAAGTTTGGTAAAATTACTCGGCACGTTGAATGTACTCAGTGTTTGGGGGCCCTGGATGGGAAGAGTTGGTTGATGGCGGTTGCACCTCCTGGGGATAGGGATAAACCGAGTTTGGAGGATATTGTTGCTTTTCGGATTCCGGGTAGTTGTTTTATTAAGTTAGATGTGGGAACTTGGCACGCTGGGCCTTATTTTGATGCGGATTTTGTGGATTTTTATAATCTGGAATTGAGCGATACTAATGTGGTCGATCATTTTACCTTTGATTTTGTGAAGAATCACAATCTGGAATTTGAGATTGTCTGAATCCTAAAACAGCACCTAAAAATCTTTAGGTAATCAAGTTATGAAAATTCGTTGCATTGCTAAGACGGGTGAATCTCTCCCTGAAAATTATATAGATCCGCCACGCGGCTACACTAGAAAAGTTGAGTTAGCACTAACTATAGGTAAGGAGTATGTTGTTTATGCTATCCAAGCATGGAAAGAAACTATTTGGTATTATATCTGTGATGATAATTACAGCTATTATCCCATGCAAAATCCGGCACCGCTGTTTGAAGTGGTTGATGACAGAGTTTCTAAGTATGGGCGGTTTAAACTTTGGCCAGATGGATGCTTGATGATAGCGTTTGAACAGTGGTTTACTGACCCTTATTTTTATGATAAGCTGACGGATCAGGAAGAGGCGGAGATTGAGATTTTTGATAAGGTTAAGGAGTTGATGGATGCTGAGGATTTTACTTTGCCTCCGCTGGATGTGGAAGTTGAGAAGTTGCGGGAAACTGTCAGTGTTTGAGTGGAAAAAGTGCGATAGTCAATTTATTTCTTTACCAGCTTGACTCAGATAGCTTGAAATGGTATCAAAGAGGAATAACCAGAATTTTGTAAAAAAAATGAACGATAAAATTAAATCCAATAATAACTATGAGACAGTCGGTGATGAGGATGTTCTGTTATTCGATAAAGCTACTTTTATGGTGCGCCGATTTAAAGAGCTAGCCGCTAGCAAATTTAGTAAGATAGTTGAGATTAATGTAGAAAAGGGGGGATATCTCCCGAGGAAAATGATGGATTGGATGAGTGAACTGTCTATTAATGAAGAAACGCAAATTATGGGAGGGGATATAAGTTGGAACTCCCCTCAAGAAAAAATAGATTGTCAAGTTCTCAAAATTGGTTCCAAGGGTTGGGAAAAAGGAAAGGTTCAAATCGAAGTTAATAAAAATTTCAAGTCTGGGGAAGCGCAGACATCTATAAAGTTTTGTCCTGATGAACCACTAGAGCCAAAATCACCTTTAGATGAGATCAGACAATCCGAGGAATACAAAAAACTGAGCAATAACAACTGACAGCCCGATCGCGATTACAATACAATAATCGATCGCACTTATATCTGAAGCTGAGATTTTTAACCGCAGATGAGGGCGGATGAACGCGGATGTACGCTGATGTTTTTTTGGGAGGGACTCATGGTAAATATAGAAGAATATGTCGATCGCACATCCGAACTAATCAATTTACCCATCAAGCCCGAACATCGGCCTGGTGTTGTGGTAAACTTCCAGAGGATAGCTGCGATCGCCCAACTCGTTACCGAATTCCCCCTGCCCCACGAAATCGAAGCTGCACCAGTGTTTCAACCTTGATTGTTAACCGCAGATGTAGGCAGATGAACACAGATGAACGCAGATGAAGCCCAATTTTTAGCAAAAGCGGATGCAGTCGCCACAGCATCGGCAGTTAAAAGTGGTAAAATTACAGCGACAGCAGTTGTTACCGCAGCTTTAGAACGAATTGCCGATCGAGATAAAACACTCAATTGCTTTACTGCAATTACCGCAGAAAGTGCGATCGCAGCAGCCGAAATGATAGATAATGCGATCGCACGCCACGAAAACCCAGGCCCCTTAGCAGGCGTTCCCTTCGCAGTCAAAAATTTGTTCGATGTCGGCGGAATTACCACCCTAGCCGGGTCAAAAATCAACGCTGACAACCCTCCGGCTACCCAGGACGCGGCCGCGGTCGCCCGACTCAGACAGGCTGGTGCTATCCTTGTAGGTACGCTGAACATGGATGAGTACGCCTACGGTTTTGTCACGGAAAACAGTCACTACGGCGCGACTCACAATCCCCGCGATACTACCCGCATCGCCGGCGGTTCCAGCGGCGGTTCCGCAGCAGCAGTCGCCGCCGGTTTAGTACCTTTCAGCCTCGGTTCTGATACTAACGGTTCCATTCGCGTACCGGCTGCTTTGTGCGGTGTGTTTGGGTTTAAGCCTACTTACGGTCGTTTGTCAAGGGCTGGTGCTTTTTTGTTTTCGAGTAGTTTGGATTGTGTGGGGCCGTTTGGGCGATCGCTCCGAGATATGGCGCTGCTGTATGATATCCTACAAGGCCCGGACGATCGCGATCCAGTTTGCGCTCAACGCCCGCCAGAACTCTGTTCGCCACAGTTAGATAAAGGAATTCAAGGATTGCGAATTGCGGTTGCTGATGGGTATTTCGCGACAGGGGCCGAACCGGAAGCAATGGCTGCTGTAGAAATAGTTGCCAAGACCTTGACAAACGCCTTGAAATATGGTATGCAAGCAGAAAAAACAACAACAAACCCCCCAAAAATTGGAGGGCTTGCAACTGTCAGCATACCGGAATCCGATCGCGCGAGGGCGGCGGCATTTATAATTACGGCTTGCGAGGGAGGTAACTTGCATTTGGAGAATTTGCGATCGCGCCCTCAAGACTTCGATCCCGCCACGCGCGATCGTTTTTTGGCTGGAACCCTGATTCCTGCGACGTGGTACGTGCAAGCGCAGAGATTTAGACAGTGGTATCGCGATCGAATTCGCGCCATATTCCAACATACAGATATCATTCTCGCACCCGCAACCCCGATCGCCGCTCCTGAAATTGGTGTCGAGAAAATGGTCATCGCCGGACAAGAAATATTAGTGCGTCCCAATCTGGGACTGTTCACCCAACCCTTATCATTTATAGGCTTACCCGTTCTTTGCGTGCCCGTACAGCGGCCCGGCGCTTTGCCCTTGGGAGTACAAATTATCGGTGCTCCCTACAGCGAAGCGGTGATTCTCCGAGTCGCTGCGGTACTAGAATCGCAAGGCATTATATGTGCCGAATCAATTTAATGCTATTTCTAGGGTTTGTTGTTGCGGTGGAAGCGTCTCTTAGTGCGTCTGGCAATAGCTTTGCGCTTCTGCTTTTCGAGGGGGGTTTCAAAGTGGCGGTGTTTTCTCATGTCGGGGAAAATTCCCGCTTTGGAAACTTGTCGCTTAAACCGTCGTAGGGCTGACTCAATCCCTTCGTTTTCGCCGATTACAACTTGGGTCATTATTTCTCCTGTGGTTCGTTAGATCAAGTTTTATCATATCAAGATTTCTGGCGGCGCGACCTATTGGATGTCGGGCGATCGACCAAAACCTCAAAATTATACCAGAAGTTTGGTTCGTAGTGAGGACTTCAGTCCTTCTTTCTTGCGGACTGAAGTCCTCACTACAAACCTGTTTGATTGCGGGTAGCGGTTACTCTGTTTGGGCGATTAACTGATTTTCCTGCCGCAAATAAGCTTGAATGAACGGTTCTAATTCGCCATTCATCACATCTAGGATGGCGGTGGTTTCCACCCCAGTCCGCAAATCCTTGACCATTTGATAGGGGTGAAACACGTAATTCCGAATTTGCTGGCCCCAAGCCGCCTCTACCATGTCGCCCCGAATCTCGGCAATTTCCGAAGCCCGCTGTTCCTTCGCAATCACCAACAGGCGCGCTTTCAGCAGTGCGAGAGCTTTTTCCTTATTTTGTAACTGACTGCGTTCTTCGGTACAGCGGACAGCCAAACCTGTCGGAAGGTGAACGATGCGGACTGCCGTTTCTACCTTGTTAACGTTTTGTCCGCCCTTGCCGCCTGCGCGGGAAGTAGTCACTTCCAAATCTTTTTCTGGAATATCCAGCTTAACGGATCGATCGAGCACTGGCATCACTTCCACGCCCGCAAAACTGGTTTGACGCTTGTCATTAGCGTTAAAAGGCGAAATTCTGACCAGGCGGTGAGTACCCTTTTCCGATCGCATATAACCGTAAGCGTAGCGGCCGACAATTTCCAAAGAAGCAGATTTAACACCGGCTTCTTCTCCCTCAGAAATCTCCATTAAATGCACTTTGTAACCTTGACTTTCGCCCCAGCGGGTGTACATCCGCAGCAGCATTTCTGCCCAATCTTGAGCATCCGTGCCGCCCGCCCCGGCGTTAATTGTCAAAACGGCGCCGCCTTCATCGTAGGGCCCCGATAATAATTGTTGCAGTTCCCACTGGTCAAGTTCGCGGGTTAATTGGGAAAGACTCGATGAGGCTTCTTGAAATAGGGACTCGTCAGCGTCTAACTCCAGCAGTTCTAAAATAGCTCTAGCGTCTTCTAGGCTAGTCTGCCAGCCGTGATATTGGTCTAAATGAGATTTGAAGTCATTCAGTTCTTGGAGGGTTCCTTGAGCTTGATCTTGGTCATCCCAGAATGCTGGTTGGGCGCAGATTTGCTCTAAGTCTTGGATTTTGGCTGTGAGTGCGGGGATGTCAAAGATAGTCCTGGGTTGTACCCAGTCGATCGGACAATGTTTGGATATTGTGTTTGATGTCTAGAACTTCCACTGTGAATTTTCCTAGTTGTGGGGTGTTATATTAATTTTAGCTTGCTGCTGACTTGTTGTTGCACAAATACTAAGAAAGATTTTTTGACCGCAGATGAACGCGGATGAACGCGGATGTTTCTAAATGTACTGCGAACCTGTGGAATTGAAAGTTTTGCCGCATTCGTGAGCGCATACATCCAACCTTTTGGAACATGAAAAACTTTTTGTGAGGTCTTCGCGAAACCAATCACAGGCGATCGCATCTTTGATAGATTTAGTTCTGAGAGAATTAAATCCGTCGCCGTACTTTTCAATTAAAGCCAGCATTTGGGGTCTGTAAGTGTCGTTATAAATAACGTATTTGGTATGGCTAACCCAACAGCAAGGCCAGAGTTCTGCTTCAAAAGAAATAAAAATATCTTTGCTGGCTTGAGTTTGACAGCTAATTTCTACGTTGCGGTAGTAATTGTTTAGGCTACCAAATGTTTCTACAGCTTGGATAAATTGGTCTCCCTGTGGATTTTTATATTGTTCCAATGATGGGGGTTGGAGTTCTTGGCTGGCTGGCTGTGATCGGACAGGACGAGTTGGTTCTGGTGCTTTAGAGGTTTCGATAGCTATAGCTTGATACCAAGCATAATTTGCTTTTTCTGGTTGCCCCAACTGCGTCAACACTTTAGCTAAATTGCGATAAGCTCCGGCAAAATTGGGTTTAAGCTCGATCGCCTTTTGGTAATAAGCACTAGCTGGCTGCCACTGTTGCTGTTGAGCATAAAGACTGCCTACATTAGCATAAACTTCTGGAAAATTAGGCTGAATTTCGAGTGCCTTGGCGTAACAATCTGCTGCTGCTTGCATCTTCCCCAAACCTTGAAAAGCGTTGCCTAAAGTTTTGCAGGCTGCTGCAAAATTAGGCTGAATTTTTAGGGCTTGTTGGCTGGCTGCGATCGCCTCTGAGAGCTGTCCTTGTCTCAAACAGTCCTCCGCTTGTTGGTGCAAGCCAACAGCGGTCTGTGTTTGATTCTGAGGGGCTGACGCATTAGTTGTTGCTGGTTGGTTGGGGCGATCGCTCTTAGCATCTACCTGAGAGTTTTCTGCCTTCTGAGGCTGTTGATTTGCCGACTCTTTGTCATAAATCTCTTTCGCCACAAAACGAGAGGTAGCTTTTGGTACAAACTCGATAAATCCTAGTTGTTTGGCTAAATCCCTAGCTGCTTCTACTTGGTGCTGGTTGTGTTCAAATATCAAGTAGTGCCAGACTGCTTTTCCGCCAGCTTGGATAAAGGCATTAACAGATTGCATTATCCTGTCCCAGTTGGTATTTTGGCGGTAAATGCTGTTAGTATCAGCCAATCCGTCGATGCTAAAAGTTACGGTATCGTGTTCTCCTGTCATTGTCTGTGCCAGGGTGCGCCACCAGTCTGGGTTACGTCCGCTACCGTTGGTGTACAGGCCAATCTGAGGAACTCCCATGCGGTGCCAATATTCGATCGCAGGAATTGTGGTATTGCTAGTCATAGCATCCCCGTAGTTGCCGCACATATAGATCAAATCCAATTGAGAGCAAAACTCTTGTGGGAAAATTCTCTCAATATCTTCAATCTTTAATTCTGCTGCGGGCAAAATCGGGTTGTCAGTGCGGGGACACTGCGGGCAAGCTGCATTGCACCGGGAAGTAATTTCTACGCTGACTCTCCTGATATCTTCATATTTTAAGTACATGAGTGTTCTCCTATTGATTTGTGATTAATGTTGAAATTGCGATCGACAGCATGAGATGACAAGATTTTTGAGCGATCGGTTAAAAATTCAAATTATACCTCGATTCATCTGTGGAGTAAATCTAAAATTGAAAATCTCAAATCGACTGACGGCTATCTTGGTTGTAAATCTTAATCAAAAACCGCAGCCGGATGTCGATCGCGCTACGGTTTTTTTTAAGCTAAACTTTCAATGATTAATCGCGGCCGTTGATAGCAATCATCAGGCGCAGAATGAAGATGAACAAGTTGATGTAAGTCAAGTACATCGACAAAGCGGCTGGCAAATATTGGTCATCGCGGTAACTGCGGGGCAGAATGTAAAAGTCTACAATCGCAGCGCCAGCAAATATAAATACGCCGATGCCAGAAATGCCAATTTCCAACCAGGTTGGGGTGTAGACACCGAAAAACGACAGCAAAAATTGACCGCCAACGACGACTAACAAAGCAATCACACCTAAACTGATGGTTTTGGTGATGGCCATGCCGTCTGTTTCCGACAAGTTAGAGCCAATTTGGCGGGCGGCGATAAAGGTAATGCCACATCCGAGGGCTGCAAAACCGATGCCAGCAATGCCGACTCCTTCGTTTCTGAGTGCTACAGACACCAATCCGCTGAGGGTGTAGCCGGTAAGCAGGCTGTAGGTTACTAGGAGGGGTAAGGCGGTGCTATTGTTACCTTTTTCGGCGACACCGCGAACGACAAAGAACAGAATTAATTGTAGGACGATCGCGCCAATAAACGTGGGAAAGAAGATTCCGGGATAGTTGCGGATGACTCCGAGGCCACCGTAGGCGCCGACAGCGGTTAAGACAAGTCCGCCACCGACGAAGGGGAGGGCGTTGGAGATGACGTTGGGGCCAACCAGCGCGTGGTTTTTGGCCTCGCGCACGGCTTCGCGGAAGTTGCTGGTGTTACTCACGAGGATTTACCTAATTTTGGCTGAGATTTGCTATCTATATTTTGACAGCTTTATAGCCGGTTGACAAAACCTGGAATAGTTTAAAGATTTGATAAAGAATGGGTGAGATCACTTCCAGGTAGGAAGTAATTGTTTATAATCAGCGGCGTACAAGTAAGTCTGTGCCGTGTCTTCGTTATCTGGGGACGATCTCTGACACGGTTGTCGATCGTCTTAGAGCTATAATTGAGGTTAAAGTGTCGGCGCTATCTGCGGCGATGGGCAAGCTGAAAGTCGATCGAATTGCAGGTAGCACAGGTCAATCAATTTGGAATTTGGGATTTACCATTTGGGATTGATGACTGTATGCTCGAAGCAGGGGCCGCAGTGGATTTGAGGTTTTTGATTGGCGACGCGAGTTGAAACTAGGGACAGGAAAGCCCAATAATCTAAAATCTAAAATCTAAAATCTAAAATCGATTCGGTTAGTTGCTCGCAGTAGCTCACACAGGGAATTTCCAAAAAAATAACGATCGAGAGATTGAGTTCGATCGACAAAATGCTAAATAGGTAATGTCCAATGCCCACATTTTTTGCTCACAAATTATTGCCACCTGCCGCCGGAATTCTATTGGCTGCAACCGCCGTTATTTCCGGGGGTCAAGCTGCCGTTGCAGCTAATGTCCGAGCCGTTTATACCGCTACTTCAGGGCCTGGTTCAGAAAATTTGCTGCTGGCTCAGACAGGTCAATCCCCCCAAGGTATCATTTCTCCAAGCCCCAGCCCGGTAACGGTAAACCGGGCGGCTCTGCCCGTGAGAATTCCTGAGCCTTCAATGCTGGCGGGGTTGGGTTTAGTTGCCGGTTCGCTGGCGGTGACTCGCCGGAGAGTCAGTCGATTTTAGATTTTAGATTGAAGAATTTTAGATTGACTCCACAGATGAATCTGGGAGCTTGAACTTTGGTCTAAAATTGGGATCTCCACTTAGGAGCGTCGGGGGAAGAGCCGAGGGGAACACAGGCGGGATGCCCGTGCCCTCAAAAATGCGGATGAAATCAAATCTCTATTTAAGAATTTTAGCCGATCGCGTCGCGGAGAGCATTTTTAGTCATAGCTGCGATCGACTGTTCAGAAGCCTTCGGCAAATGATAGTATTTTCCGCCAGAAGTCTTAGCCAACTCCTTCGCAAAACCAGTCGAAATAAACTTACTCTCAGTATCAATCACCAGCAACTGCATTCCCAACCCGCGAATTTTGGCAGCAATTTCCAACAATTCCTTCTTAATATCCGGCTTTTCGCCATCTAAAATCGGTTCACCCAAAGAACGAGCCAAAGGAATATTACCGCGTCCGTCAGTAATCGCAACAATCGCCACTTGACCAATATCTCCAGACTGCCGCGCGTTAACTCCCACGCGCACCGCCTGCGTCAAACCGTGGGCGAGGGGCGAACCACCGCCGCAGGGCAACCGCTCCAAACGCTTGCGGGCTAAGGCTATCGAGCGAGTCGGCGGTAGCAATACCTCTGCTTGTTCTCCACGAAACGGAATCAGCGCAACTTGGTCACGACTTTGATAAGCTTCCGTGAGTAACTGCATGACTGCACCTTTCGCCGACTGCATCCGATTGAGAGCCATCGAACCCGAAGCATCCACGACAAAGACGACTAAAGCTCCAGCTTTTCTCGCCAAGCGCTTCGCCCGAATATCTCCCTGTTCCACAAATACGCGCTTTTCTCGATTTGGGCTGGAACTCGCCGTGGGTTCCTGGTCTGAATTCCTTTGGCGGCGGGCTTTTTGGTAGGGTGCGGCGGCGCGGAGAGTCGCGTCAACGGCGATGCGCCGGACGGGGCCTTTGGGCAACATTGGCTTGACGTAACGGCCTCTATCTTCGGAGAAAATGGTGCTTCGGCTGCCGGATTTGCCTTGGCGGTTGGCGGATTGGGCGAAGAATAGCACGTCGGGGTCGAGAATTACGCCTTCGGGGTCGAACAGAAATTCTTCGGGAATGGTATCTTTTTCTGGTTCTTCTTCAGGCTCCGGTTTGTCTTCATCCTCTTGGTCTTCTTCGTCTTCTTGTTCGTTTTCGGGTTCGTCTTGTTCTTGTTCTGACTGCTTTTGTGGCGGTGGCGGCGGGGGAGGAGGAGGTGAGTTTTCGTCTGGGGGAGTTTGGATGACGGTGGCGCGGGGTACGATGACTAATTCTACGGCGCGGCGCAGGTCTTCGGCGTTAACTTCTGTGCGTCCCTCAATGGCGGCGCAGGCTTTGGCGACGCGGACTGCGAATATTTCGGCGCGGTGTCCCTGAACTACGCCACGGATAGCTTCTTCGACTAGGTAGGCAATTTGTTCGCGGCTGATGGTGACATCTTTGAGCCATTCTCTGGCGAGGATGATTTGGGTTTTGAGGTTGTCGGTATCTTCGCTGTATTGGTTGAGGAATTCTTGGGGGGAGCTGGAGTAGGATAAAGCTTGTTCTACTGCATAGACTCTTTCTTCTAGTTGGAGTGCTGCGTCGGCGGAAAGGACGATCGCGATGCGATCGAGTAAATGTTCTCTCAACGGCCCTTCTTCAGGGTTGTAGGTGGCGATGAATAGAGGTTTGCAAGGGTGTTGGAAGCTGATGCCTTCGCGCTCTATTTGGTTGCGCCCTTCGGTTAATACTGTGAGTAATTGGTTGGAAATATTGTCATCAAGGAGGTTAATTTCGTCTACATAAAGTACGCCTCGATTTGCTTGGGCTAAGAGTCCTGCTTGAAATACAGTTTGACCAAATCTTACAGATTGTTCGACATCGACGGAACCTAAGAGTCTGTCTTCGGTGACACCCAAAGGAATTTGAATGAATGGTGTGGGAATTATTTCTGTATTTGGGGAATTAGTATCGGTGTGGGCATCTTGCCCGCTTGCTTCTGCTAACTCTTGCCCGCTTGTTTCTGCTAACTCTTGCCCGCTTGTTTCTGCTAACTCTTGCCCGCTTTCTTCTAATAAAGAAGATGTGTTTTCTACAAAAATTTCATCTGGTTCGGCGTTGCAAAAAGAGTCTTTAACAATTTCAATTGGTGGGAGTAGGGAATGCAAGGCGCGGGCCATTACTGATTTTGCTGTACCGCGGCGGCCTGCGATCGCAACTCCTCCCAATCCGGGATCGACTGCTGCTAATAGTAGGGCTAATTTGATGGCTTCTTGCCCGACTACGGCGGTGAGGGGAAAGGCTGTGGTGGAAGGGCTAAGGTTGGCTGCGGGCATAGGATTTTGGGCTGTAAAAATTTGAACTTAATGTTTAGTTTACTGGTTGAAGGATTTTGACTTCTAGGGGCAGAATCACGGTAAAAGTTGAGCCGACTCCGATTTCTGATTCTAGCTCGATTTTGCCTTGTAGCAGTGTCACGAGCCGCGATACTATGGCTAATCCCAGGCCGGTGCTCTCGGTAGGAAATTTGTGTCTGCTAGGTTCTCCTGCTTGAAAGAAGGCGTCAAAGATGCGATTTTGATCTGTGGGGGCAATGCCAATACCAGTATCTGTAATTGCGATCGCCCAATGTTCTGCCCCAGCTTGACGGCAGTGTAATTCGATGCTACCGGATTCTGTATAGCGAATGGCATTACTCAGCAGGTTGGTGACAATTTGTTGCAGCCGCTGTCCGTCGGCGACTACTTGTTTTGGGGCGCAGTCGCTGGTAACTGCGAGCTTTAGTCCTTTAGCATCAGCCATTGGCTGCATCATTTCTACTACGGTGTTAATTATAGATTGTACATTAGTTTGCCGCAGGTTAAGTTTAATTTTTCCGGCGTCGGCGCGAGAAAGTTCTAGGGCGTCGTTAATCAGGCGCAGCAACTGTCTGCCGTTGCGCAATACTCGCTCGATGTGTTCGATGCCGGGGAGGGTATCTTTGATTTCCGATTGCCATTTTTCTTGGCGCAAAAACAGTTCGGAATAACCGATAATTGAGTTGAGGGGAGTTTTGAGTTCGTGAGCTAAATGGTAGACGTTTTCTTGATTGACGCTGACGAGGCGATTCAGTTCTTGATTTGTGAGTTGTAACTGAGTTTGGATTTGTTGAAGTTCCCGCAGCCTCTGAGCGACGTAGCTATTCAAACACTGAGCAATTGCTTCATCTACTACGGCATCTATGAGCCGAAAAGCTCTGAATACTTCGGCGGTGGTTCCTGCTAGCAATTCTGCTTCTAATTGGGAGAATATTACTTGACGCAATAAGTGGTATTCCCGGGCTACTTCTGCAGCGTCGTAGCCTTGTTCTGCTCTGAGAAATCCGTGATCTAAACTGGCTTCAATTATTACTATTATTTCGCTGTTTTGATATTGGGAAAGCACTGTGGCCATCGCGGCCAACAGGTGAGGTATGTGATCCTCTATTGCTGAGTGCGTTAAGGCGTCAGCACTTTCAATTTTTCTGTCCTGACGTACTGCTGCAATCCAGTTTTTGACGATAGTATCGGTTTTGTCGGCGAGCACTTGGCTGTAGTCCATGATGTCTGCGTGGGGGTTGAGTTTGGCAGATGTTGCCCATGCTTCATTGTAGTTGAGCGATCGCCCGATCGACATACCAAACTTCGGGCGATCGCAACCCTGCCAAAAGAAGTAGTTTTGAGGTAATTTTTTCAGGAGTGCCGGATCTCTGTCGAGCGGTTGATCCCAGCTTGTCAATGCCAAAAATAGCACTTAAACTTATTGACATAATAGCCATAAAGTAGTATAATCCCTCAAACCGAGAGTTGGGAATTTTTAAGTTTTAATTTTGTCAGGGGACTCAATGGAAAACGTGCAAGCTGCGATCGCTGTGGCAACATTTATCGGTGTAGTTTTCTTAATAATTACAGAATGGATACACCTCACAATTGCGGCATTCCTGGGAGCGCTGATTCTGGTGTTTACCCACGTGATGACGTTAAAGGATGCGATCGAATATATCGATCGCAGTCACGGAACGCTGGGCTTATTTTTCGGAGTGATGGTCATGGTGAGAGCCTTTGAGCCGACCAAAGTATTCGATTATTTGGCAACTAAAATGGTGTTGTTGGCTAAAGGCAAAGGCAAAAATCTCTTGCTGGGAATTGTCGCAATTACAACACCTATTTGTGCAGTTTTACCCAATGCCACAACAGTCATGTTGCTAGCACCGTTAATTCCGCCAATAGCTCAAGAAATCGGGGTAGATTTTGTACCATTACTGATTTTAATGGTATTTGTAGCTAACAGTTCTGGATTGCTGACGATCGTGGGAGATCCGGCGACATTCATTGTCGGCGATGCGATTAACATGAGTTTTGCAGATTACCTAACTCAATTAAGTTTGGGCGGGGCGATATCAGTAGCAGCTTTAGTAGCTATATTACCTTGGCTGTTTCCCGAAATTTGGCGAAAAAAATTAGACAATTTGAATAATTTGCCACAGCCAACAATCAATCACCCGCGAATTTTAGTAGTGGGCGGCTTAATCACAGCTTTCGTGCTGGTATTTTTTGTAGTAGGAGAGTCTCTGCCAATACCAATTTCACCGGCGGCGGTTGCTTTGTTGGGCGCTGGTTTGGCAATGCTTTTAGCTCACCATTCCAAAATAGATACTGTTAACAATATTTTGCGGGATTTAGATTGGAGCACGCTGTTATTTTTTATGTCATTTTTTGTGCTAATTGGCGGTTTAGAAAAAACCGGAGTCATTGGCAGTATGTCAGGATTTTTAGCAGTTGTTTTAGGTGAAAATATTTTTCTGGGTTCTTTAGGTTTGTTATTTTTTGTGGGTTTGATGTCAAGCGTAGTGCCAAATATTCCGTTGGTAGTGGCGATGGTGCCGCTGTTAAAACAGTATGTGGTGAATGTCGGCCTCGCACCGACAGAAGTGCTGAATCCAGATTTTGCAGGCCAGTTTCCACCTGCTGTACTACCGCTGTTTTATGCGATGATGTACGGGGCAAATTTAGGCGGAAACGGCACTTTGATAGGAGCTTCTTCTAATGTAGTGGCTGCGGGAATTTCGGAGCAGTACGGACGGCGGATTTCTTTTCAAACTTTTCTGCGTTACGGGCTTCCGGTGATGGCGGTGCAATTGGTGGTGGCTGCTGTTTATGTAACTATTCGGTTTTTGATTTGAAGAAGTCATTAGTCATTAGTCATTAGACCTCTTGCAAAATAATTTTATGATATAATGGAAAGTTTTGCTTTACTGGATTGAATCCAAAGTCTTAACTTATTTTTACTCTTGCCTTGCTAGAAACAGGATAAAATACTAGAAACTTATATTGGTTGTTGCACAATCAGTAAATCATGAAAAATCAATCTTATCTAAACTTGACATCTCATCAATTTAAACGTAGATTTGGTGTCAAAATTGAAACTTTAAAAGTAATGGTTAAAGCCTTGGAAGAATTCAGGTCAGAAAATCATAAAGACAGAAGAGGGCGTGGGACTATCCTAACTCTTGAAGAACAGGTCTTAGTCGCATTGGAATATTGGCGAGAATATCGAACATATTTTCATATTGCGACAAATTGGGGAGTATCTGAATCAACTATTTGCCGAATTGTAATTGACATCGAATCAACTTTAATGAAAACGGGAAAATTCCGTCTGCCTGGGAAAAAAGCATTACTCAAAAACTCTGATTATCCAGCAGTCGTGGCGATCGATGTCACAGAAACAGCTATTGAACGACCCAAAAAAAACAGAAAAAATATTATTCAGGCAAGAAGAAATGTCATACCCTCAAAACTCAATTGGTCATTAATCAAGAGACAGGAGCAATTATTTGCACTGCTTTTGGGCAAGGACATTGCCACGATTTTAGCTTGTTTAAAAAAAGTAAAATCCATTTTCATCCCGAAACAGATAGCCTACAAGATAGTGGGTATCAAGGCATAAAAGATGATCATTCCAATAGTTATATTCCTAGAAAGAAACCTAAAAATGGGAAACTTTCTCTCTTAGAAAAAGACTACAATCGAGCTCTAGCACAAGAAAGAATTGTTATTGAACACGTTAACCGGAGTCTAAAAATTTTTAAAATCTTGTCGAGTCGTTATCGGAATCGTCGCCGCCGTTATGCAAAGCGTTGTAATTTGTTATCAGCAATTTATAATTATGAGTTAGCTCTAGGGGGATTAAATTGAAAACTTTCTATTATAGCATAGATTTTTTTTGCAAGAGGTCTATTAGCCTTGTCAACGAGCATCTAGCAATGGTAAACTTAACAGCAGCAGCCGATAAATATCCCGATCAAATTTCAGGGGGCATGAAACAGCGAGTGGGGATTGCGCGAGCTCTGGCACTTCGCCCGAAGATGTTATTAATGGACGAACCGTTTGGAGCGCTGGATGCTCTGACTCGTGGCAAGTTGCAGAAACAGGTGCTGGATATCTGGGAAAAGCACAGACAAGCTGCAATGATGATTACTCACGATGTGGATGAAGCTATCTATATGTCCGATCGCATTGTGTTGATGACAAACGGCCCGGCGGCGACAATCGGCGAGATTTTGGCAGTACCGTTTGCCCATCCGCGCGATCGCCAGGAGTTGCGCGAATCTCAGGAGTATTACGAACTGCGAAACTATGCTTTGAATTTTCTCGATCGCCACTTTACCCAAGACGAATAACACCCGACGAACAGACAAAATAATTCACTTAAGAGAGGTCAAGCCTGTGAATCTCAAAACCATTTTAGCGCGTTTTGAAAGTGCATTGGGATACCAAAACTTAGCGGAAGAAATGGTGTTGCTGCCGGAGCCAAAAGTGCCAATTTCTAAGAATTCTAAATCTACAAAATCGGCAAAAGCTATCAATTTTATTGTCGGTTACAACAGTTCTCCCAAAAGTCAAACAGCTCTCGATATTACCCTTTGGATTGCGCATCAAACCCGTTTAGTAACAACCAAAGAAGTCACGGTGCAAGTCGTCTACGTGCTCGACGAAGCGCCCAACAGTTACGGCGAAGATACTTGCAATTTTGCTTCGGGAAATCTCTGGGCTGCCAAGCCACAACAATCGGATTTAGAGGAAATATCTGCCCTGAAATGTGCGGCGCCTGCGATCGCTTTACCTCCAGCCGAAATCCAATCGGTATCCCAGCGGACAACCTGGATCGATCCGCCTTATTTGCGAGCAATTTTTGGTCAAGATAATGAGTACGAAGTAGCAGATAAGTTGCTGTGGCAAGCGCGCTGTTTAGCTGAGGAATGGCGCGGTTTATTCAAAGCTCATTTACGCATCGGGCGGGTTGCTACAGAATTGAAAAATGTGGTAGAACTAGAATCTGCAAATTTACTATTTTTGGGCTGCAATTCTGGTAATCACCCCTTGGTTAGACAACTAGGCAAGAATTTTCCCTGTTGCGTGTTGGGAATTCCTGCGGCACTCAGCTATCCGATGGATTTGGGGCCGGAAGAAAGTTTAAGCAAGTTGCAGTTCGCTACAGCTATGCCTGCACGTTAAACTGGTTAGAACTTACGCAAAACTACTATTATGTAGGGTGCGCAGTGCGCACCCTACGACTTTATGTAGCGCGTCAGACTATTTTTTTGCTTTAGTCATATCTTGATCAAGAATTAAAAAGAGTTTCATCTATCAAAGTTCCAATTATGAGACAATTGGAACTTTTTTTTGATTATTGAGATGTTTAAAATTAGAATTAAGGAAAATTATCGGCACTTACCTGACCATAGAAAGTTCGTTCACCAATTTTATCCTACCCCGGCACACAGAGCGCAGGAGGCGATCGATCGAGCGTTTGTCATCCTCAGTCAAAGTTTCGTCAAAAATAGCTGCCAGCAAACCGTAGCGATCGGCTAAAGTAATGTAGCCAGTATGATTCACTTCGGCAAACAGCTCGCCCAAAGCAGATGGAATCAGGTTGACAGGAGTTTGCATAGAGATTGACTCTCAACTTGACGATCGCGCGATCGATCGTTTCTGCGGTAACAGAGAGCGATCGCACTTTCATAGTTTCTACGTATATTCCATTAAAAGATGTGACAGCCAACAGCAAAAACTTGTGATAATAAACAGCCAAATGTGTGAACTAAATCACATTCAATATTTGCGAATCATGCCTAAATCTGTAGGGTGTGTCGCCATAAAAAATCCCTGACTTGCATATCTACAATCTCACAGCGACGCACCTGCACTACAGCAAGCAACAGTGTAAACAAACCCAATACTTTCTTGGTAGCATTAATTTGTGCTAAAGATTGTAAATCGGCACTGCTTCGACTGGTTCAGCCAACTCAAACTTAAACACCCGGGAATAGAAATAGAATTCGCCATCAAGAGTTCTTTTGATATTTTCAGCGCGGCGAAAACCGTGCTGTTCCCCTTCATAAGCAACGTAAGCAACCGGCAAACCCTTAGCCTTCAATATCTCCACCATCATCTCCGCTTGATTGGGTGGCACAACTTTATCCTCCAATCCTTGAAAGAAGATCACAGGACAAGATAAACGTTCAGCAGAATGAATGGGAGAACGAGCGACATACAAATCTTTGCGTCCAGGATAAGGCCCGATCAATCCATCCAGATAGCGCGCTTCAAACTTATGAGTATCAGTTGCCAAAGCTTCCAAATCACTAACTCCATAATAGCTCGCACCAGCCTTAAAAACATCACGGAAAGTCAGAGCGCACAGAGTCGTATATCCCCCTGCACTGCCTCCAGCAATCGCCATTTTTTCGCCATCAACCAAACCCTTTTCGGCTAAATATTTAGCACCGTTAGCGCAGTCATCAACATCAACAATCCCCCAACTATCTTGCAGTCTTCTGCGATATTCTCTGCCATAACCAGTGCTACCGCCGTAGTTGACATCAAGGACAGCAAAACCGCGACTCGTCCAATATTGAATTTTCAAACTCATGCTACTAGAAGTAGCAGCAGTGGGGCCGCCGTGGCTTTTCACAACTAACGGCGGTTTTTCACCCGCAGGTGCTGCGAAATCTTGATTTTTCGGAGGATAGAAGAAGCCGAAAGCAGTCAAACCGTTTTCTGTGGGAAATTCCAGCGGTTCCGGTACGGAAAGATAACCAGACTCGATGCGTAAATCGCTAGATTTGCGCAATATTTCTAGTTGACTTGTGGCTAAATTGAGTTGTACAATAGCAGTAGATTCAGTCGGTGAACCTGCCAGAAAAATAACTGTTTCTTCCCGCGCTGTGACTGACGAAATATCAGTGTAAGGTGTCTGAATATTTGTCAACTGCTTGGTTGCTAAATCGAGACTTGCCAAATGCCACTTACCTTGCTGAGTGTAGGTGCAAATAATTTTGCTCTCCGAGACAACAGCATAGGTAGACATTCCAAAAACCCATTGGGGAAGACCGAACTCAGCGGACATTTCGCAGAGAGGTTCGATTTCTTGGGGATTGAGGGAAGTTCTAGATTGCCAGCGGTAGAAATTCCACCAATTCGACTTATCGGAAACAAAATACAAAACTCCATCGGTTGACCATTCCGGCTGAAAAATCGACTCATCAACTGCGCCAGCAACTAAGTTTTTTTCGCCTAAAGAACCATCAGCATTAATTTCTGCTACCCACAATTCTGTGCCATCCCACGGCATATTTGGATGGTTCCAACAAATCCAGGAAAGTTGAGAACCGTCAGGACTCAAACGCGGGGAAGCATAAAAATCATTGCCCTGAGTTAAGATTTGAATATCTGCGCCGTCATCTAAATTAATGCTGACAATGGTATTGACACATTCGCTTTCACCTGAATGGTCTTCGCGCACGCAAATTAGGCGATTTCTTTGATTGTCAATAATGACATCTGCGTAGCGAGAATTAGTAGCCGGTGTCAGAGGTTCTGGTTGAGTATCTAATGTTTGAGAGTAAATGCGCTGGTCTGCAAAATGAGAGAAATAGATAGTGCCGCTAGCAACTGCAAAGGAAGCGCCGCCGTATTCGTGAACGCGAGTGCGAACGTTAAAAGGTGCGGGTGTTACGTCACTGATTTTACCGTCGGGAGTGCGCCGCACAATGACGCTTCTCCCTGCTTCTGAGGGTCTTCCTTCTACCCAGTAAATATCATCGCCGTCAATGGCAATTTGTCCGAGTCCGACAGTTCCTGAAACAATTAAATCTGAGGTAATGGGAGATTTCCAAGAGCCGTAAGGTGATATGGTATTCATATAGTTGAGACAGTTGTGTTTGATGCACAAATAAATTTATATTTGTATTTTACAGGAATTCAGTCTCTGGGGAAGCAGAATGTCCAAAAAACTTGTAGAGTGGAAGGGCGAAGCATTCCGGCAAACAATTTATTAGGATCGCGAATTAAATAATTTACACAAGTTTGTGGGGTGGGCGGGAGAGCCCGCCCTTTCTGGACGGGCGAGACGCCCATCCCACAAAAACAAAAGTATAAGTTATTAAATTTTCATTCCTTAGTGAGAACCAGAGGTTTACTGCCGGAATGCTTCGCCCCTACAAATATATTGGGGGGAAAATTAGATGAAATTATTTTCAAAAAAATTCTGGATTGTTGCCTCTGTTTTGTATTTTTTAAGTATTCTCAGTATTATGCTGATAGCAGATATGGGAAAATTAGTTAACTTTCCTCTTGCTCATCCGCCTTATGACAAACTCGGACACTTTATTTTGTACGGTATTGCCTCTTTTTTGTGCCATCGAGCGACGGGGAAAAAAATGATGCGTTTATTTAATTATCCAATTCCTTTCGGGCCGGCAATTTTTACTGTGTTTACTGCTGCGGAAGAAACGCTGCAAGCTATTTTACCGAATCGTACTGCTAGTATTGAAGATTTTTTATTTAGTTTTGCCGGGATTGCGGTTTTTTATTGGGTTGGAGAAGTTTGGGATAGAAAAAAAGGGAATTGAGAGAAACTGCCATACCAGATTTTGAGGGAGAATCGTCAATTAGGGTGTGGTTTGCGGTACGCACCCTAATTGAGTTACTTTGTCATGCTTTAATCACTCGTTCGAGTGAATTTGCTTCTTGAGTTTTGCCTTGCTTTTTCAATAAATCTCTGGCTTTTTTAAATAACTCTACTGCATCTGATATTTTATCTTGTGCGTAGAGGACTTGCCCAAACATATAATGAAATTCTGGGACGTTCGGTTTGAGGCGAATTGCGGTTTGAAAATTGGGAACTGCTTCTGCTAGTTTGTTTTGATTGGCTAGAAGGCTGCCTAAGTTGGCGTAAGCTTCGGCTAAATTGGGGTCGATTTGAATTGCTCTGCGAAAGGCGGCTTCTGCACCTTCTCTATCTTGTTGTGCAGCCAAACTTAAGCCTTGCTGAAAATATTCGTTGGCTCCTGTATTTTGAACTAAGATATTTTTTACAGGTAATTCTGCCCGCACTGGCAAAGAAATGTTTGCGGCACAAACTAAAGCTACTGTCAACAAGCTGGTGGTGGCCGTTACACCTAAAAATCGATTGTTTTTGTATTTGCTTAATATTGGCAATCAACCTTATTTTTCAAGCTAGAAAATGTTGGTTAGAGGGTTTAATCAGTCTCTTCTAAAAATGTTTGTACTCGACCGTTCGGTCTCAAAACCACTCGGATTTTTGGAATTTTTCCGTTGGAAACGGGAGAAACAAAGGGCTCGCCGACTAAGGGCATATTAACTTGTTCGATATTATCGGATGCTGCTTTTCCCATCGGTACAATAGTTTGAATTGAGCCGTTCTCATCGATTTGCACGCTGTATTCCAAGGTTTGTTCCATGCCTTCTGGTGGCTTCCAGCGTTCTTCAAAGTAGGTTCTAGCTTCTGAAACTTGAGGAATTGTATCAAATAAAGTGCGGTTTTTGGGGCTGGCGGTAGCCTGGTTGTTGTCAGACTCGGCTGGCGGTTTAGCGTCCTCAAGGGGTGGAAATTCGCTGGCGGGGGGGTAAATCGGC